>NZ_VUOB01000028.1 GCF_008386585.1 Solihabitans fulvus | reverse complement strand
GAATCCTGGTGAGATCACCTCAATGCATCCCGCCGTCGCGCGGACCGAAGCCTGAGGTGACGATGCCCTCGGCGGGCCTGACGAACCTCCCTTTCGTCGCGAGGGTGGGGTTGCACGCCACTGGAGCACCGAGGCTCCCCGGTGGGACAGCCGGCATGTGCCCGATGTCGTCCTCGCCGGTCCAGTACATGTCGGCCAGCAACTGCGCGTTGTGCTCCCAGGGTGCGTAGCGCTCGGGGAACGCGGAGCGCTGCACCGCCTGGGCGTCCTCGCCCAGCGGGCGGTAGTACCAGTCGGGAACGTGGACCAGGACGTCGAGGAACTTGTTGGTGGCGTACACCGGATCGAGGATCTGTTCGCGAGTGCCCCATCCCTGTGAGGGGCGTTGCTGGAACAGGCCCAGCGAGTCACGGTCCCCGTAGTCGAGGTTGCGCAGCGTGGACTCGACGATCGCGGTCGCGATCGCGATGACCGCCGCCTTCTTGGGTAGTAGCAGCCGGTCGGCGGTGACCTGGGTGATGGTGCGGGCGTTGCCGAGTTGCTCGGCGCTCCAGTCGTGGTCGCCCACCTGTTCAGGCTGGCTTCCGGGCCTGCCGCACGCCTTCTGCGCTTCGTCGCCAGCGACGTGGCTGCCGCCGCCAAGGATGCACAGGCCAAGGACGATGCCGATCAGCGCTAACGCGCCCAGGCCAATGAGCTTGCCAGCAGCGTGAGGTGAGGTCGTCACGACGACCTCCTGGAAAGTCCCGCAGGCCGTCGTTGGAGGCTGGCTACCTCGTAGGCGGCTGCTGCGTCAGTACCGCGGCCGAGGCGATGGCCGAGGCCGGTGCGCTGGTTGGCGTTCCGGCGGTAGGTAGGAGTTCGGCTGCGACCACTTCGCGCCAGAACCGCACCTGTGAGCCGATCTGGAACATGCCGGGCACCCTGCCCTCGGCGATCTGCCGGCGCCAGGTGCGTTCGGCTACGCGCAGCATGTCGCGCAGCTGCTCGGAACCGAGGATCTCGCCGACGCCGTCCCAGGGCAGCTCGGGCGAGGCGATCGGGATGCCGGTCAGGCCGGCGACAGCAACGTCGCGCACCACCCTGATGAGCTGACCGAGCTGGATCGCCCCGGGAATGGCTCCGCGGCGCAGCAGTGCTCGCAGCGTGCGGGTTGAATCGATGCGCAGCAGGGTCATGACCTCGTCCTCGACCAGGATCGCCGGCAGTCCTGCCCAGGGGAGGTCGTTGGGGTGTGCCTGGGTGCCGGTCAGGTCGGCCAGTACGAGGTCGCGGACGAACCGCCACTCGGTGCCGACCTGGAACGCGCCGGGGATCTGCCCCTTGCGGGCGGCCAGCCGCAGAGCGTGTTCCTGGCTGGCGAAGCCGGCGACGGGGGAGAGTTCGGCCACCGTCAGCACCTCGGGCAGGGCTCGTACGGACTGGAGCCACTGCGTGGGAGCGGCTGCCTGCTCCACCGGAGCCTCCTTCGGCCGGATCAGGGTGACATTCGCGTGTCCACTGTACGGAGTTCGACATCTCCGCACCATACGGCCGGGTAGAACTTTTGCAGCGACACGCGGCCGAATCAGACGTATGTGTGTCGAATCGGCCTACTGTGCTGTTCGTGAACAACACACGCAGAAGCGAGTCGCGCGGTGGCCTGTGGACGATCCCCACCCCGCCGCAGACTCGGCCGATCCTCATCGCCGGAGTGGCCGGCGGCGTGGGAACCTCCACCGCCGCCCGGCTGCTGGCTTTGACCCGGATTGAGGTGCACGACCTGGGTCGCTACCTCGGCGGACCGGTCGACGTGGTGGTCACCTCGACCCACGCACGCGCCACGAGGGCGTTGCTGACGGTGCTCGACGAGATCCGTCGACACCCGCAGGCGCCGCAGCCCGTGGTGGTCGTGGTCGGGATCGCGCCAGTCACACCTTCGGCAACGCGGGCCCGGTTGCGCGCTGCCACCCCCTACCTGGCCGATCTCGTGACCATCCCCTACATCCCGGACTGGGTGGGTCGCGACGACCCACTCGGCGATGGCATCGAGCTGCCCAAGGGCGCGCGGAAGATCCCGCGCGCCCTTGTGGAGGCCCTGCACCGCATGTGGCCTCCGGCCGCCGCACAGCCCGCGCAGTTCGAATCTCATCCACTGCCGCCGTGGTCGCCTGCACAGGTGACTGGCTGGCGTGACGTCACCGAGGAGACTCCTCATGCGACAGCTCAGCTTGCTTCACCTCTGGTGGTTGACCCAGATCAATGATCCACCGCCCGCCGCGCCGCCCGGCAAACTCGCTGAGGTCGCCACGACGTTCGTCGGCTGGCTGAAGTGGGGCCTGTTGATCACGGCCGTGGTCGCGCTCGTGGTCGGTGGAATCATGATGATCACGGGTCGCCGCAACCGTAATCAGATGGCGGTGGAAGGCGCGATGTCTCTG
The DNA here is from genome assembly GCF_008386585.1 of Solihabitans fulvus. Classification (GTDB taxonomy): domain Bacteria; phylum Actinomycetota; class Actinomycetes; order Mycobacteriales; family Pseudonocardiaceae; genus Solihabitans; species Solihabitans fulvus. Next base: position 217,091 of record NZ_VUOB01000028.1, on the reverse strand, counting down.
CCCTGGGTCGTCGGTGGGATCGGCATGGGCCTGGGCGCCGTGTCCATCGTGCTCTTCGTGTCGGGGAGTTCGTGATGAAGCCCCGCTGGATCGTTGCAGGATCTGTCGCGGTGGCTGCGGTAGTCGGCACCGGGCTTGGTCTGGTGGCGCAGGACCAGCCATCGACTCGGCAACAGACCCTCGTGTCCTCGAAGCCGTCCGTGCTGTCCTCGTCGCCAGGCAGCGACCTCGTGCCGACCGATGAAGTCACTGCGCCGCAACTGGTTTGCGGCATCCAGTGGTACCCGGGTCCGGATGCGACGTCGCTGCCGGTCAGCGACTGTTACGGCCCCACCACCCGAACCGAACTCGAACTCGCCTCGGGGTTCTCCCACGACGAGCTCGGCGCGGTGATCGCGGGCATCAATATCGCCAGCCGGCTGTCGAGCAACTGCGGCAAGTGGGTCTACGAGGGTACGGCCAACACACAGACCCTGGGCGACGTCACGTCGGCGATCGCGGACATCTCCCGCGAGGAGTCCTCTGCCACGGCAGAGGAAACGAGACCGAGCCGATGGTGGTACCGGCTCTCGGCCGGCGACCCGCACGGCGAACTCGTCGGCGTCGTCCTGATCGCCTCCACGCCACAGTCCCGCGCTCGCGGCGATCAGTACGCACGACTCGAGTTGACCCTGCGCTGGCTGGACGGTGACTGGAGGCTGCAACTTCCGCGGCCTCGTCCTCGACTGACCGGGGACCTTGACGGCGCTACCGAGTTGGGCGGGCAGCGCTGATGTGCGGCATGGTCGACATCAGCTGCGAAGTCAACGACTGGTTCCACAACCTGGTCAAGGACTTCGCGAGAGCCTCCGCCGACTTCCTCGGCGAGGCGGCGTCCTGGTGGACGAAAGCCGACCAGTCCTCGATCCTGCACAGCTCGGCAGTCGGCATCGTGCACAGCCTGCTGAGCTACGTCGGCCTGGCGATGCTGACGTGCTCGATTATCTGGCAGGCGACCGTCCTGGTCATCAAGCGCAAGCCAGATCCGCTCGTCAACACCGCGACCGGACTGCTGCAGTTCGTTGCCTGGTCCACCCTGGGCGCGACGGTCACCATCATGACTTACGAGGCGGGCATCGCCCTTGCCTCCCAGGTTTTGGGTGACTCCATCAAACACTTCGCCGAAGCCATGGGCGCGGCCATTACCAGCGACGTCGCCGCCGTCGCGTTGATCCTACTGCTGGCGCTGATCCTGATGATCGTCTCGGGAATCCATTGGATTATTGGATTCCTGCGCATCGGTGCCTTGGTCATCCTGCTCGCGCTGATGCCCACTGCGGCCGCCGGCAGCCTCAACGAGGCCACGAAGCCGTGGCTGAAGAAGGTGTTGTCCTGGACGCTGGCGCTCGACCTGTACCAACCGCTCGCCGCGATCATCTTCAGCATCGGGTTCGTCCTGGTGGGCAACGGCGCGAGCCTGAGTCAGCTGATGACCGGGTTGGCGGTGCTGGTGCTGGCCGTGTTGGCCATGCCCGTCATGCTGCGCTTCTTCGACTGGGGCGGTCAGCAGCTCACTACCGGCCATCACGGGGGTGGCGGCAGCGGCGCGGCCATGGCCGCCACTGGCGCGAGCATGACCTTCGCCGGGCGCAGCCAGGGCGGCGGTGGCGGTGGTATGGCCCAGTACATGGACGCCACCGGACCATCCGGCGGAGGCGTCGGTGGTTCTCGGCCGTCCGGTGCCCAGACCACGCTCGCGGCAGCCAATACCGGCACGGGCCCCTGCGGTGGCCAGCCCACGCCCGCATCGGCCAGCGGCGGGAATGCAGGCAACGAGGGAGAAGGCGTCAACGCAGCGCGTCCCGGCAGCTCGTCCACGGGTAGCGGCACCGCGCCGAGCGGCTCCTCTGCCACCACCGCAACGAGCACGGGAACGACTGCTGCGACTCAAGTCGGCACCGGCGCACCCGCCTCGTCTGCCAGCGGCTCCGCAGGAGGCGGTTCGGCCGCAGCAGGAGCCGGTGGCGCGGCAGTGGGCGCAGCGGTCGTCGCCGCGCAGGTCGCTCAGCAGGCCGGCCAACAGCTTGGCCGGAACATGACGGACGGAGCGGATCATGGTTGAGCCGCGTACCTACGGCGGTTGGCGCGCGCGTCGAGGCTTCGGCGTCGGCAACCTGTCAGAGAGCCAAACCATCGTCATTGCCGGCTGCGTGTTCGTACCGCTGGCATGGTGGTTGGCGGTGACGACATTCGTCCTGCCGCTGGTCCTCATGCTCGTGCCGACCGGCGCGGTGGCGATCACGTTGCCGTTGGCGCTCATTCCGCATCGCAAGCTGGGGATCTCCCTGGGCGGCGCGGTGATCGCGAGCCTGCGCACCGCGACGGCCCGCCGGAAGGGATGGACCAGTTGGGAGTCGGGTGTCCTCACGGCACATCCGCGACGTTACGAACTTCCCGGCGTGTTGGCGCCGACCATGCCGTTGAGCGCTCATGACGGGCTCGGCCGGCCGTATGGACTGCTGTGGGACCGACGTACCGGACGGCTGACGACCGCGTTGCGGCTCGCCTCTGTGGGCACGGTGCTGGCTGGGCAGGACACCACGGACCTGTGGATCGGATCCTTCGCCGGCTGGCTCGCCGGCCTGGGGCACCAGCCCACTGTGCAGTGGATTGCGATCACCGTCGAGTCCGCGCCGGGCACCGGAACGCAGCTCGCCGAGTACGTCGAACGCAACATCGACACCACCTCGCCTCCGTTGGCGCAACAGGTCATGCGCGATGTTGCTCTTGCCCACCGAGGTTCGACGGCCGATATCACCACCCGCGTCTCCATTACCTTCCAACCCCAGAAGGCCGTCCCGGTACCGGCCGACGACGCCGAACGCGTCGCCGAGGTCTCCCGCGCGTTGTCCGGAATCGAAGGCGACCTCGGACTGTGCGGGGTCGCGGTGCTCGGGCGCGCCACCGCCGCGACGTGGACGCATTGGATCCGCGCGTCCTACGAGCCCTCCGCCAGGGCCGAACTCGACCGGCTGTCCGCAGAGGATCACCTACTGGCGTGGGCGGACGCCGGCCCGGTCACTCACTATGCCGCTGACGATCACTACGCCCACGACGGCGGCTGGTCGGTGTCGTGGGCTTTGGCCGGGCTGCCTGAGCAACTGGTGGGCTCAACCATTCTTGCGCCGTTGGTCACCCCGGGCCGCTACCACCGCCGGCTGACGATCACCTACCAGCCCTACGTTGCCGACCAGGCTGCGGAGGTCGTCGCCAAGGAGGCTTCTGGCAGCCAGTTCCGCTCGGCGCTGCGCCGGCGGCGAGGGATCGATGAGACCGCTCGGGATCGCGCGGACGAAGCGCGTGCCCGGCAAGCGGCCGAGGAGGAGGCCCACGGTGCTGGTGTCGGCTTGTGGGGTCTCTACATCACGACCACGGTCACTGACCCGCGCGAACTGAAGAGCGCGATCGCAGACGTCGAGTCTCGCGCTCGGGGCTCGAAGTTGCGGCTTCGTCGCTGCTGGGGTTGGCAACACGTCGGCTTCGCCGCCTCGCTGGGTACCGGCGTGTACCCGCCCGAGCTCGTCAAGCGCGGGCGGTGGTCACGGTGAAACTGCTGCGGTGCAACAAGTCTACTGCCTCCGTGCCCGGTTCACGGCTGCCGATGGCGATCGCCGTCGACGACCTGGACAACCTCGACCAACTGACCCCGGCCGCCGATCCCCTGGCAGCTCTTCGCGCCATGCCCGTGTCGCCTGCCCGCGGATGGGCAGTGCGGGGCGGCGGTCGTGACCACCATGTCGGTCAATCCAGTGTTTGGCAGGGCACGAGCACACAACTTGCCGGCCTGTACCCATTCTTGAGCGGATCCGGCGCCCAAGTCCGTGGCATTCCGATCGGTCGCGACCTGACAACGCACGAGCCGATCGGCCTCGATCCCGGAGCCTGGCTCGCCGACGGGTTGGTGACCAACACCGGTCTGTGGATTCAAGCCCAACCGGGCGTGGGTAAGAGCAGCTTCGCGAAGCGGTTGGGCGTGGGGCTGTGCGCCTTCGGCTGGATCTTCTTCATTCCAGCGGACATCAAGGGTGAGTACACGCAGTTGGTCCGCCGGCTGGGCGGCACCGTCATCGTCGTGGGTAGGGGAGCCGAGGCCGTCAATCCGCTGGATCCGGGACCGCTCGCCGCACTCCTCGCTGTGACGCCTGCCGGCCGGGAACGCGACGCTGTGCGGGAGATCATTCGTGCTCGGCAGGCAGCGCTGCTCGAAGGGCTACTCCTGCTGGAGATCGGCCGGCCACCCAACACCACTGAACGTGCGATCCTCAGCCGTGCGCTCGACCTGGCCACCGACGCTGCGAGGTCCACCGAACCGACGATCCCCGAGGTTCGCGAGTGCCTGGATGAAGCACCGGACCAGTTGTTGCAGATGGCTCGGACCGACGATGACCTGACTCGCTATCTGGACCTGGTGCGGCCCATGTTGTCGGCGCTGGACCTGTTGTGCGACGGACCGTTGCGCGGTCTGTTCGACCGTCGTTCCACTGCTCGCCCAACTGCGGACGCGCCGGCGATCTCCTTGGACATCAGCGCGCTGGACGAGGAGACCGACGAGACCGTCGCTGCGGCAATGCTTTGCTCGTGGGCGTGGGGCTCGGCGCTGGTCGAGGCACGTCAGTTGGGCGCCGCGCGCAAGAACATCTTCTGGGTTCAGGACGAAATGTGGCGGGCATTGCGTGCCGGCCCTCGGCTTGTGGAACTGTCCGATCGGATGACGAGGTTCAACCGCCACAAGGGTGTGGCGTCGGCGTACCTGACGCACTCCAGAGACGATCTGGAAGCGCTGCCGTCCGAACAGGATCGAGCCAAGGCTCGCGGTATCGCCGCCCGGTGCGCGATACACGTTTACGGCGGACTGCCAACCCGAGAGCTCGCGTCGCTGCCGGTAGCGGATCGGGAGGCCGAGATGCTCGCATCCTGGCAGTCGGCGGGCACATGGGTTCGCGGCTACCGACACCCCGGCCGCGGCTTGTACCTACTTAAGGCAGGGGAACGACTCGGGTTGCCGGTGCGGATGGAGCTTACCGAGGTCGAACGCGAGCTCTACAACACCGACACCGCCTTCGTGAAGACGGTGTCACCGTGACCATTCGCGAACCGAACTCTCTGCTCCGCTCGGTGTCGACTACCCCCTCGTCGCCGAAGCGGAACCGGCCCACCACATCGAGGTGGTCAGCATGAACGCACGGAGTGCAACGCTCACGCCGATCGCACCTTTGGTCGTGGCGGGCCTGGTTGCCGCGGTGTACGTCGGCATCGCGGTGCCCTGGACCGTGGCCCATCTGGTTGCCCCCTCTGACTGGGTGGTGCCACGGTTCAGTGCAGTGCCAAGAGCGCTCTTCCGTAACGGTGTCGCTGGACTGATCGGCCCGCACGGATCGACGACATGGTTCGCGGTCGCGACGACCGTCGAGTTGACGGTCCTCGTCGGCATCGCGACGAGCGTTGTGGTCTTCATTCGACGACATGTGAGCACTCCCGACGGTCGAGCAGCCATGAGCAAAGCGGCTTCCTGGAGCGACATGCGGGGGAGTCCGTTGGCCACACGCACCAAGGAGCTTCGTCCCTCGCTGGGTCTTCGGAGCCGTCGACAACTCGGTGGTGACGACCTCGGTGTGAAGCTCGGCACAATCGGCGGTAGAGAAGTTCGAAAGTCCTTTGAGGATGCTGAATTGGTGGTCATGGGGCCTCGCAGCAACAAGACTTCCGCTTGCGTGGTGCCGGAAGTCCTGTCCGCTTGCGGCGTGGTGGTCGCAACCAGCAACAAGCCAGACGTCTGGCAGTTGACCAGGTCGCTGCGCGAAGAGGTCGGAGAGACCTTCACCTTCGACCCGCAACGCGTCGTCCACGCGGAGCAGACTTTCTGGGTGAATCTCCTGCGCTACGTGCGCGACGTCGACTCCGCGGCGCGCCTGGCGAAGCCGTTCATGCAGGAGGTCGGGGGTGGAAGCGGCCAGGCAACGCTGCGTTCAGACCCCTTCTTCACCACAGCGGCCGAGGACACTTTGACGCTGCTACTCCTCGCTGCCGGAGTTGGACTGAAGAACCTACGCGACGTGCTCATCTGGGTCGCCAACCGGTCGCACGCGCCGGCGGGAATCCTTGACCAGCAGGGCTTTCCTGCTCTTGGCGCGATGCTACGCGGCACATTGGACCTCCCTCCAGAGACCCGAGGTGGAGTGTTCGCCAACGTCCTTGCCGCCCTCGGCTCGCTGCGCTCGGAATCGAACCTCCGCTGGGTCACGCCGCCAAACACCTGGCAGCTACCGCCACGGTCCGGGCAGGTCGTCGAACTGGACATGTGGGAACTGATCGCCAGCGGCCACAGTCGCCCGGCGACGCTATATCTGCTCTCGCGCGAAGGCGAGGGCACCGCTCGGCCGATCATCACCGCCTTCGTGAAGGAGCTGCTGACGTTGATGACGGAGGCCGCTCGCGCTCGCGGAGGTCGGCTCGACCCGCCAGCCACGGTCGTTCTGGACGAGGCCGCGAACATCTGCAAGTTGGATTCGCTGCCGTCGCTGTACAGCTTCTGCGGGTCGATGGGGATCATGCTGACCACGATCGTGCAGTCCCGCAACCAGGGGCGGGAAGTGTGGGGCCGCGACGGCTTCGACGCCCTGTGGTCGGCAGCCACGATCAAGTTGGTAGGGGCTGGAGTCAGCGACGCAGACCTCGCCGAGGACCTGTCCAGATTGGTCGGCGAGCACGAAGTCACCAAACTGTCGACGTCGACCGGCGCGGGCGGACGGTCGACCTCAGCTTCGCTGCATCGTGAACGAATCATGGAGGCCGCAGACATCGCCGCGTTGCCCAAGACCCATGCGCTTCTGCTGACCAGCGGCCGCCGGCCGGGCATGCTGCGGCTGGCGCCGTGGTACAGCGAACGCGATGCCGCCGACATCACCGCTCGCTACCAACAGGCCACCAGCGAGATCCAACAGGCCGCTGTCGCGTACCTCGGCGCCGACAACCCAGTTGCCCGCGCTCTCCTTCAGCAGCATGGGAGTGGGCAACCATGAGCGGCCAGGTTCGGGACACCGAGCCGGCTGAGATGCTGGCCCGGATCCGCCGGCTGGAAGTGCAGATCACCGGCCTCGGGGTCCGAATCACGCAGGCGAGTAACCGCGCCGAGCGCGTTGCGGAGGGGCTCGACGATCTCGAAGGTGCGCTTGGACAACTCGATGTCGCCGTTCGCGAGCTCCTTCAATCGGCGTCCGACACCGAAGATGATCAGGAATCCCAGCTTCCGACACTCGCCACCAGCGCTGACGATCTCGTCCCCGGCATCGATCCCGCTTGGGACGTGCTTGTTCCGTGGGTAGAAGCCATGATCGCCTCGCGGGTCCGGAAGGTGTCGACAACCGGGGAAGGTGGCGGTATCCGGTGGTGCTCCCGTTGGTTCGACCATCCAGACGCTGTCGAGAGGTTCTGGGCGATCTACCTGGCGTGGACGGAAGCGGTCACCGCCGCACCGAAGTCGCCGACCTGGCTCTCGGTGTGGCTGCGCGACCACCTGGACCCGCACCTGGCAGTGGTCACTGACCCGGCGGGCCCGTTCTTCGCGTGCACGACCTACCAACACGACCCGCAGCCGCCGCTCGGGCAGGCCGCCTACGACCAGCCTGAGCCTCAGCTTGGCGACGAGCAGGCCGGCGATGCCGCTGCGGAGCAGCGATGAGCGTTCCCGTCACTGGACTCGCCGCCGAGCCGATCGTCGTGACCGGGCCGGTCAGCCGCGCTCGCGCCAGCCTGGCGGCGTTGGAGACCGCGACGAGGTTGGCTGCGGCTCGGCAGCCAGCCACCGAGCAGGACAGGGCATTGCTTGATGGTTGGTCTGGTTGGGGACCGTTGGACAAGGCATTCGATCCTGCACGAAGCGGGTCCTGGCAAGAAATCGGCGACGAGCTGCGCCTACTGCTGTGCGACGGGGACTACAACGAGGGTCTCGCGGCGATCACCACGGCCTTCTACACGCCGGCTGAGGTTGCTGCTCAGTGTTGGCGAGCGCTGAGTGATCTCGGTTTCGCCGGCGGCCACGTCCTGGAGCCTGGCTGCGGCTCCGGGGTCTTCATGGCGTACACGCCACCGGATCTTGCCGGCAGCGTCGACTGGATTGGCGTGGAGCGCGACCCATCCACTGCGCGGATCGCGGCGCTTCTGCACCCTCATGCGCAGGTCGTCGCCTCGGCCTTGGAGGATGCCGCGATCCCCGGCGCTTCAGTCGACGCTGCGCTGGGCAATGTGCCCTTTGCCGATACCTCGGTGTTCGACCCGGCGGCGCCGCGAGCGGTCACGGTCAACCTGCACAACTACTGCATCTGGCGCAGTATTCAGACTCTGCGACCAGGCGGAATCGCCATCCTGATCACCTCCAGGTACACCATGGATTCCCGGAGCGATGCCGCCAGACGCGCCTTCGCAGCCGACGCGGACCTGATCGGCGCGATCCGGCTCCCGAACCAGGCGTGGACGGCGAGCGGGGTCGAACCGGTGGCGGACATCCTGCTGCTGCGCCGGCGTCATGCCGACGAGGACGCGCGAGACCAGCAATGGTTGGTTTCCCAGCAGGTTCCAGAACTCGGCGGCGAACCGGTCAACCTCTGGTTTCAGGAACATCCGGGATTTGTTCTTGGCCGGCTCAACCGAGATCGCGCCGCGCAGTTTGGACGGGTACTGAGGGTCGATCGAGATGCCGAGCTTCGATCAATGGAGCACGACCTGGCCCGTGCAGTCGACGAGCTCGTCCAACGGGCTACGCCAGCAGGACTCACCTGGGACGCCGCCGTCTCCTCGGCAGGCGGCATGCCAGCTTGGGTACCGGCGCCTCCGGACGGCTGCAAAGAATGCGGCTTCTACGTCGTTGATGGACTCGTGCAGCAGGTTCTCGAAGGCAAGCTCACTCCTGTCGATCGAGCCGGCAAGGAGCTGCGCGACCTCATCCGTCTGCGTGATGCCGTCCTGGCGGTGCTCGATGCCGAGACCGACCTCGACGCCAGTGAGGAGGACCTCGATCCGCTCCGGCGTGACCTCAACCTGACCTACGAGTCCTACGTGGCTGCACACGGGTACCTGCATCGCTACACCGAGATGCCTGTCAAGGTGCTGGACAAGGTCACCCGCAGCTACGCCGAGAAGATCAACGAACTCACGGGCGAACCCGAGGTCCGTCAGGAGCGGCCGCGCATGGGCGGCTTCCGCATCGATCCCGATTTCGCCACGGTGCTGGCCCTGGAGGAGTGGAACGACACTGCCCTTACCGGAACCAAGGCGGCCATTTTCACCCAGCGGGTCAACTGTCCTCGTGACCTCAAGGAACACGCGGACTCTCCACGCGAAGCGGTTCTCCTGTGCCTGGATCGGCACAACAGCCTGGACTTCGACACGATCGCGGCTCTTCTCGGCATCGAGGCCAAGGCGGTAGCCGACGCGCTGGGCGACCTGGCCTACCGTGATCCGCAGACGCGTGAATGGCAGACCGCCGAGGACTACCTGTGTGGTGACGTGCGCACCAAGCTTGGCCACGCACGCGCTGCTGCGGAGAGTGAGGGCGAAGACAAGTGGTCGCGCAACGTCGCCGCGCTGGAGGCGGTGCAACCGGCAGACCTCAGGCCCGAGGAGATCCAGGTGAAGCTGGGCACCTCGTGGATTCCCGCCCATGACGTAGAGCAGTTTGTCGGGGAACTGCTTGGTGGACGTGTCAGGATCGTCCATGACCGGACTAACGAGTCGTGGGAGATCCAGGTGCGCGCCGGCGACCCCACCGGCGTCGCGGCGACAGCGGAGTGGGGTACCGATCGGCGGCACGCCTATCGCCTGATCGAGCTGGCGCTCAATGGCAGAGTCCCTGTGGTCAAGGATCCCACGGAGCTGCCGGACGGTCGGATCGTCGACGTCAGGAACGCTACTGAGACGCTGGCCGCGATCGACAAGCAGATGGCTCTGCAGGCCCGGTTCGCCGAGTGGATCTGGGAAGAGCCCAAGCGGGCTGACCGGCTCTCAAGCTTCTACAACCGGACCTTCAACTCTGTCGTCGTTCGTAAGTACGACGGCAACCACCTGACGTTCCCTGGCTTGAGTTCGGACTTCCATCCTCGTCCGCACCAGCTCGACATGGTCTACCGGTCAATCTCCAACCCAGCAACGCTCTGCGGGCACGCTGTCGGTGCGGGCAAGACAGCCACGATGTTTCTGACCGCCGCGAAGCTGCGCGAGTTGGGACTGGTGACCAAGCCGCTCATCGTGGTTCCAAACCACCTGCTGGACCAGACCGCTGCCGAGGGTAAGCGACTGTTCCCGCTCGCGCGCATCCTCGTAGCCAGTCAGGAAGACCTCGCCAAGCCAGGCGGCAAGAAGCTCTTCGCTGCCAGATGCGCCACCGGCACCTGGGATGCGGTCGTGATGGCTCACTCCACCTTCACCAGTCTGCCCGTCGGTGCCGACGTCGAGGCCGACTTCCTGGAACGGCGCTCCGAAGACCAACGCCAGGCACAGCTGTCCGCCCGTGCTTCCGGAGCAAGCGACAAGACTCTCAAGCAGATCTCCAAGCGGATCGAGAGGACGAGGACAAAGACCCGGGAACTTCGGCGGGCAGCCCGCCAGGACGGAGTCCGGTTCGAGCAGTTGGGCTGTGACTACCTGTTCGTCGACGAGGCCCACTACTTCAAGAACCTGAACGTGGAGTGTGCCAGCGACGGCTTCTCCATCGCGCCGTCCAAACAGGCCACCGACCTGGAGCTCAAGATGCGGTGGCTGGCGCGTCGCTCCGATCGAGTCGCGACCTTCTACACCGGAACGCCGGTGGCGAACAGCCTCCTTGAGCTCTTCATCATGCTGCACTACCTCAACCCGCAACGGCTGGCATCGGCCGGCGTGGCCCGTGCCGACGCCTGGGTACGCAACTTCGTCGTCTTCGAGACCCGAGTCGAGATCGGACCGGAAGGCACACCCGGCCTCAAGACCCGTCCCACCAAGTTCGGTAACTTCCCAGAGCTCATCTCGATGTTCGCCGAGATCGCGGACGTTCGTACCGAGGCCGATCTGGACGTCGAACGTCCCCGCTTGGTGACAGCTAACATCGTGCTCGAACCCAGTGACGACATGGCCGCGGCCTTCGACTGGATCATCGGCCGCGCCGAGCTGGTGCGAAGCAAGATGGTCGAGCCTTACGAAGACAACCTGCTCTGGATCTGCTCGGACGGAACCAAGCTCGCGCTCGACCCTGCCATGGTGGGCAAGCCCGAGCTCGGCCAGCCCAAGATCGACGCTGTCGTCGCCAAGACCGCCGAGATCTATCACCAGAACAAGGACTTGGAACTCCCCGGCGATGTCGACACGGGTGTTCGCGGACGCTTGCAGATCATCTTCTGCGACCTGGGCACGCCGAACAAGGACAAAGGAACCCAGGTCTACGGCAAGATCCGCACCGGTTTGATCGAGTCGGGTGTACCAGCGACCGGAATCCGCTTCGTTCAGGATGCCAAGAAGAACGACCAGAAGAAGGCGTTGTTCGCTGCTTGCCGCGCCGGGGAGGTTGCCGTCCTGCTCGGTTCCACCAACGGTTTGGGGGTCGGCACGAACGTCCAGGACCGCTGCGTGGCCTGGCATCAGCTCGACTTCCCGTGGCGGCCCGCCGACATCAAGCAGCGGCGCGGGCGAGGACACCGCCCCGGCAATCGCAACGACGAGGTGTTCGAGTACCGCTACATCCTGCGTCGGTCGTTCGATGCCTACCGGCTCCAGACCTTGGAACGCAAGGCTGCGTTCATCGACCAACTGCTGTCCGGCCGTGTCACGGCGCGGGAGATCGAAGAACTTGGCGATGACACCATGGACTGCGCCGAGATGAAGGCCGCCTCCACGGGTGATCCGCGCTTCACCGAGCTGACCGAGCTCGATCACGACATCCGGCGGCTACGTCAGCTAGCCAGTGCTCATTCGCGCACTCAACGGCGCCTGACTGAGGAGATCGGCAACAGTCACGAGCTGATCCGAGAACGTGAGCACCTCGTCGGACTGCTGAACGAGATGTCCGAACGTATCGCGAGCAGCGGCGACGACGTGTGGCGATTGCGCGACCATGCTGTGGATCCTGATGACCTGCCTCGCACGTTGGGGACGCTGGCCACTGCTGCTGTCGTGGACAGCCGGACGGCGACAGGTTTGACCTGGCGCGACCTGGAGATCGGATTCCGCGCGACCCGTCTCTCGTCGGGGACGGCCCTCGACGCGGTGATCAGGCTGGCGTGGAACAGGGAATACGCCGTCCAGCTTGAGCTTCTCTGGACAAGGAAGGGACAGCAGTACCGAATCCGCGACGAGATCGTGAACAGAGTCACCGATGCTGCCAGCGACGCCGCCCACTTCAAGGACCTGATCTCGTCGAGCCGCCAACACATCGCTGACGCAGAACGTCAGCTCGGCACCCCGTTCCCGCACGCTGCGGATCTGGCCACCGCGCAGGCTCGCCGCGATGCACTCGATGCCGAGCTCAACGCGGACGCACTGGAAAACGACCAACCGGATCGCACTGAGCCGCCGACTGCGGCCGACGCCGCCGATTCGACGATGAGTGGCGAACTGCACCAGGAGCAGCGCCCCGCCAAGGTGACGGCTGGCGAGCGCGAACCTTCAGCGGCTCTGGAGGTGCCCGCCGACAGACCTCGCGCAACTACTGTCGATCTCGACGACCACGCGGTCGCGCCACTCACTCTGCCGCGAGTCAGCCCACAAGATCCTGCGGGGAAGACCGCGCCCGTCGACGGCGAGGCTGCCGCCGTTGAGCTCCCGCAGGGAGGGCCGCACACCACACCTGCCGCCGCAGCGGTCTTGCCCGTCTCACAAGGGGACTCCGACCTGACGCAGAACGACGATGCTGCCGACAGGAACTCGGACGAGGAGACGACTCCGCCGACGATGTCCGATCGTCTAACTCCACTGATGATCACCTATACGCGGACGCAAGGTGTGCTGCTTCTGGGCACGGAGAAACACGACGGTTGGTCCAAGCTCAATCGCGACTTCACGCTCAAGTGGTTGTGGAGCGGTCGGATCGAGACTGCCGCAGGCGAGTTTGGTGCTTGGTACCTGCGGTCGACCCGCAACAAAGTGCTCAGCGGAGCTACTCGGCAACGGATCGAGCGGACGGCCCGTCTGCTGCGTGCCCACGACCGCGCAGTCAGCGTCGTGATCGAGGGCGACACGGACCGATCGGAGCCGCCCCTTGGCGTCGTGGACTCCGAGATCCCCGATCGGCCACTTCGGGAGCAGGCTGCAGGGACCGAACTCGGACGAGGTCGCGAACCCGCCCTGCCGCCGCAGTTGAACGGTGACGCGATCGAAGTCAACGACGACGCCGAGGACGAGCAGACAGCTGCTACGCCTTCTCGGCCGAATGCTGGTCCGGCGGGGGAAGACAACATCGCAGAACAAGTCGAGACCGTCGCGGCGGTCCAACGCCCTTCCTCGCGGAGGCTCGACCATGCACGCCCAATCACGCCGCATCAACCTCAGGAACGCGGTGAGCAACTCGACCTCTGGAACCCGGTAGGGGCTCTCCACGAGGTCGGTGCGGCGAAGGCCCCAGAGCTCGACGGCGCCCAAGACGCAAGAGATCGACGCGGTCAGAAAGTAGCGGCGGCGAAGGCGGAGACGCTGGCACCCGTCGGCGAGAGCCCGCCCACGCTTGACGAGGCGGACTCGAACCGGGCCGGCGCCGACCTCCGGCAGCCCGGAGGGCCACAACAACCTCAACGTCAAGTGGCTGGCCGTGCCCACAAGGCATCGGCCACCACGACCGGCGATCACTCGGCTGATGACCTCACCATTCTGGAGGTGCCCACAATGTCCACACCCGATTCCAGCCGGACCGACGACCGCGTGCTGGCAACTGCGAAGGCCAAGGAACCCACCGTCGAGCAGAAGTTGGTCGAAGCTCTACGCGAACTGGAGCACGCGCGCGAGCAGGCGAACGCGGCGGTCAAGCGTGCAGAAGTCGCCGAGCGCGAACGCGACGACGCGCGCGGCAAGGCAGATGTCGCTGACGAGCAGATCACCGAGGCCCGCGCTGCCGCGACCGCAGCGACCGCTCGGGCGGGCGACCACCTGACGGCACGGCGAGCCGCTGAGGCCAAAGGGGCTGACCTCGAAGAGCGATACGTCGCACTGGGCCGCCGATTTGAGGAGGTCGAGCAGGAGCTGGCAGCCATGCGGGTTGAGGTTGTCCAGCTTCAGACCGCACTCACAGACGGCCAGACTCGGGTCGCCGGCACTGTGGCTCCAGCGTCCCCGGGGGCGGACACCACCAGCGTCGGCGAGGGCCCGGCACGAGCCACTGCCGCGCCGGAATCGCAGAGGCAGGCACCTCCCGTCACGGTCGCCGGCCCCGAGCCGAATCCGGACGTCGCCGATCGTGCGAGCACGCTGTTGATGGAACACGCCGTGGCGCTCGGCTATGCAGTGCGGGTCGTCCCCACCGTTGATGACGCGGCTCGCCTCGTAACGCTGCCGGCAGCTCCGACGGCACGAGCTGGTCGCGAAGCACTGGCTGCCGTAGTTGCCGAGCTGCACGCTCGGACCGTCCCGCGCGACTGGGCACAGCTGGTGGCGCAGGCCGAGCTGCTCGGGTACACGGTTCACGGTCCGGGGATGCCTCGGCCGGCCGGGCCGACAATCAACTCGACGGATGGGTCGGTCACCGTGCATTCCACGACGTTCGACGCGGCGTCCGCAGAGCTCGCGAGCGCGGTGACCCGCCTACAGCAGCAACCGACTTTGGCGCCGCCAGTTCGGACGCCGGCCCCGCAGACCGCGCGGGTGTCGCTGTTTGGTCCGCAGGGGCAGGCGCTCTTTGCGCCGGCTCCGCCTCCGGCGGCGCGCGCAACCACAGCGTTGGCGGGGGAGCGGCCGCTGTCGCGGCGGCAGATGCTGGCCAAGGCGCTGTCACCCCGTCGAACACACGGCTGGCAACGATGACGTCCGCGACGGTCGGCGACACTCCACGGCTGTGGTTTCCGGTCGAGAAGCTCTACGCCTTGGCGCAAGCAACGAACGTGCTCACGCAAACGCTGGCACACCGCCGCGCGAAGCAGGGGAGGCTCGCCTGGTCGGACGCCGAGCACACCGCCCTCATAGACGACATCGGCAGCATCCCGCCCCCGGTCCGGGTGATGAACGCCGAGGAACGTCGGCAATGGCGCCAGGTCGCTCCAGCCGGTCTCGCCGATCAACAATCGGGCGATGAGCCGTTGACCACCTGGAGCTGGAGGCTCAGCGGCTCCTGGGGTCTGGAGGCGCACACGTGGGAAGGCGGGGAACGTACCGCCGATGGCTACTGGTTGCTGGGCTCGAAGCCCGAACTCGACCAGGTGCTGAGCTACCTCCGCAGCAAACCGACCCGAAAGTCCCTTGTGGACTTGGCGGGTGTGGTGCCCTGGCGGACTCCGGACGAGCTCGACCCGGACATCCCGATATGGGGTCAGGGCTCGGTGTACGCGCGGATTGCGCCGACCGCCCGGCCGATGACCGACAAGCAGCACCAGCGGTGGCGTCAGCTGTCGCCCTCGCTGCTGAGCGCCCAACAGCGCGGAAACGAGCCCGTCACCGTATGGACCGCCCCCGTCGGTACCGCCTGGTGCGTGGAGGCTCACGCCTGGATGGACAACGAGCGCACGGCCAGTGGGTACTGGGTCGTTGATACGGCCGAGGAGGCGAATGCAGTTGCCGAGTTCCTCCGGCGAAGTACGCAGCCCGAGCACCTGCGGTTCTTCGACTACGTCGTCGCGAATCGGCGCCGCGTTCTCGAAGGTGCAGAGGTGCCAGCCGCCGAAGCCCCTGCCCAGACTGACTCCGCCGAGCGTCCATGGTCGTCGTCGTCGTCGACGGCGGCCCCGGCTCTGCAGCTGTCGCGGCGGGAGCTCGCCGACCTCCTGTACACCAGGATGGGCGCGGCCAGCAGCAAGCTCACCGATTGTTCGGCTTGGCCGGCGCTGGTCGCCACGGTCAACAGGCAGCTTCGTCAGGCGGAAGACCCCGAACACGCATTGCCGGTCATGCTCGACCTGCTGGCCGAAACCAGCTACGTCCGCGCCCGCAAGCCCGCAGCCGTTGCCTCCGCGCTGCTCAAGGACCCGGCGATCCTGCGCCGGCAGAAAGACGGTCGACCCGGAGCTGAACAGGACCTTGATGACGGCCTTCCCCGGAACACCGGAGAGGTTCGCGACCACGAACAGGTTCTGCGATGGGCACGATCTCTGGATCCCGACACGCCAATGCCCTTCGCGCGCCGCGTCATCGCGGGTGCCGTCGGTCGCTACGGTGATGACGTCAACGCGATCCTTGCCGAGAAGTTCCCTGGCGTGATCGACGAGGTCCTCGCCGCGATGGCGCAAGGTGAGGCGTCGGTGTGGCTTGGCCGTGCCGATCGCGAACTACGGCATGCCGAGCACGACCTTGCCGCTCGCGACGAACCGCAAACCCTGCCGCGCGAAGACCCCGCCGGACAGGCCGACGGCGCTCGCGAACTCGCAGACGGCGTTCGCGAGCAAGCCATCGCCACCGCGGCGGTCACCACCGCGCGGACTGCCAGATCGGCGTCGCCACGCCGCCAGCCGCGCATTCGTTGACGGCTCCGACTTCCCGAAAGGTTGTCCCGATGAACTTGAGCATCGAGCAGATGAACATCCACCGCAACGCCGGCGCTGCTCAGCCGCTGCTGGTCGGTTACGACCCGGCGCCTGTTCACCATGCAGGTCAGTGGTGGGTCGTGCCGACCGACGGTTCGGACTATCAGCCCGCCGGCCTTCAGGTGGCTGCGGCGCTCGACGTGCTTGCGCAGCGAGTAGCTGCTGCGCAAAGTGCCGTGCCGTCTCCGGACCAGGACGCCGAACCGTGAGTCTCGCCCCGCACGTCCTCGCCGAACGCGCGCTGCTCGGATGCCTGCTGTGGGATCCGCGGCGGGTAATGGACGTGTGGGGCTGGTTGGACGCCGACGACTTTGCCTTCGGTACGCATCGGGGCGTCTACGGCACCCTGGTCGGGGCGCTCCGCCAAGATCCGGGCGCAGCAGCAGCTCGGACGAGCGAACACGTCATCAGCCCGAACGCCACGCTGCCCGAACTGGTCCTGGCGCTGCCCGACCTGTTGCAAGCGGGTACGTACACCGACGTGCGACACAACCTCCTGCACGCAGTGCACCTGCACACGTTGATGGCAGCGGTCCCGGCGGGGGCAAGCCAGCACGTCCGCTACGGACAGATGGTGCAGGAGGCGTCGATCCGGCGGCAGGTTCTGGCGTGGGGCGTGCGGATGGATCAGGCCGCGATCTCGGTGCCCACGGCGGAAGGCAGCCCGGAAGCGATCACTGAGGCCGCCGAGGCCCTCGCAGACTGGCTGGCCGAGCTCAACACCCGCGTCGAAGTCGCGCACGGGCACGTGCACGGGCTCGCCAGGCCCGTCGAGCAGCCATCGCCGGCGCTGCGCGCTTCGGCCCGGTTGCCGAACCCAGCGGCGTTGCCTTCGTCTGAGACGGTGGAGCGTGCTGCTCGTCGCGTGATCCACGCAGCCATCGTCTTCCCGAACCTGCGGAAAGAACTCGTCGAACGCCTTTGCCCCGAGGATTTCCCGACGACACAGACCACCAATGCGTGGCGTGTGGTCATGAAGGTCCACTGTGAACGGTTCAGCCCGGTGGACTATGTCACCGTGATGTGGGAGCAGCAGCGCGGTGAACCGACATGCGGCCCAGGTCTCTCCGCAGAACAACTCGCGGTCATGATCGACGCGCCGGTCGGAGGTACGCAGCAGGCGCTATGCACCGTGGTGCAATCCGCCATCGTGCGTCTGGTCGGACGGGCGAACACGTCTGTTGCTCAAACTGCCACCAACGCTGCGGTTGGAGTTCCGGACCTACTCCATACCACCGGTCAGATTTACGACGCGGTTGATCACCATGCACGGCGGCTCACCGGCACGACCAATGGGCACATCTCCGGCGCGACCCCTCGGATTCCGCAATCGCGGAGACGGAGGGTGCAGGGATGACAGCGAGCATGGATGATGCGATGGCGAGTTCGTCCCTGGAGTGGGTCGACCGCGTTCGACGCGGGACTGAGTCCGCCGGAGGTGACTCGACGGGCGAACCGGGTTCCCTCGGCGATCGAATCGCCTCTTCGCTGAACCCGAACCGTCCCGTAGCGCACGTGGCTAACCGCGGCCTTCCCCTTGCGCAGCTTCTCACGCCAATGCGCGTCAGTTCGGTGCACTACGCCGTGACACCAGTCGATAGTCGAGGACGGCTCGCAGATCGGTCAGCCATGCGTATTCTTGGCTGGGGCGCCGGGTGCTCGGTTCTCCTTTCGGTGATGCAGGGCGTAGTGGTTGTGGTGGCTCGACCCGATGGGCCGGACTCCATCACGCGACAAGGGCATCTCCGACTACCGGCGCCAGTGCGACATCGGTGCCGTATCGAGCCAGGCCAGCAACTGCTCGTGGCGGTCTGTCCCGACCACAACCTGCTTGCCGCTTACACGACAGATGCGTTGGACATGATGCTGCTGGAATACCACGCATCTCTCAGCAAGGAGGCCGGGCGATGAAGGATGCTGAGATCGAGGCGGCTCGCTTCCTGCTCGCTCGTCTGGGAATCAGTCCGGAGCAACTGCTCGACGAGCCCGTGCGCAACCGTCCTATGCCGACCTTCAGCCAATACATCAGCAGCGTGTCTGATGCAGTGCCCTCCGGATCGCGTCACGCCTACGAGCCATACTGGCGGCGAGTCGAGGAAGTGTGGGGCGAACGAGGTATCGACGAACCGACGCCGCTGGAAGTCGAGCAGCTGGCCGAGCAGGTGAAGCTTCATGTGGTGGTGCGGAAGAACTCGCGAGGTGGCCGTTCTGCTGCTGAGCATCTGATCGCCGCACTCCGTTGCCTCTACCGACATGCGGTCGCGGACGAGCTGATCTCGGAAGCCGACAACCCCGCGGCGCGCGTTGCGAAGCCGAGACGACTGGCCAGCACCCGACGTGCTCTGCCAGATGCGCGCCTTGTCGAGCTCAACGAGGTGGCGGGGAGTACCGGGAACGATCCTGAGCTGGACTCGCTGCTACTGCGGCTCCACACCGAGACGGCCTGCCGCAGGGGCGGCGCCTTGGCGCTCCGGCCGTGCGACCTCGACAGCGAGCAGTGTCTCGTTCGCCTTCGGGAGAAGGGGGAGACGGTGCGTTGGCAACCTGTGTCCGGCACGCTGATGAAACACCTTGTGATCCATGCCGAGGAGCGTGGAAGCCGTCCCGGCGAACAACTTCTCCGCTACCGCAATGGCCGTCCGATTACCGCTCGTCGTTACGACCACCTGTGGGCGCGGTTGGGGAAGCATCTTCCGTGGGTCGCCACACAGCAGATCAGCACTCACTGGCTGCGGCACACCACGCTCACATGGGTCGAACGGAGTTTCGGCTACGCCGTCGCGCGCGCCTTCGCCGGTCACAATGGGAAGAGCGATGCGGGTTCGACGTCCACCTACATTCGTGCGGACCTACAAGAAGTTGCTCTTGCTCTCTCGGTCCTGACCGGAGAGCAGCACCCGCTGGCCATGTCCGCTGAGGTTCATCGTTGGGGCTCGCCGCTTCTGCGGAACGTTTGACAGGCTCGACTCGCTGAAGCTAACGTTCTGCGCATGGACGCCCGCAATGCGCGGGCATGCAACCGGTGGGGGTTCAAGTCCCCCATCAAACCCGGGGCGGGACAATCAAGATCGTGGGCGATTGTAGGGCAACCTTCAAACAGTATACGATCCAGGTCTATCTCACTGCCATGATGTAGGCGTGAGGCGTAATCGTGTGGGTGCCGTACCGACATGCGGCCACAGCGTGTACCGTGATTGATCGTGCCCTTCTTGCGCCGCAAGCTCAAACGAGTCGCACACAACGCCTTGCCCGGCTCCGTCACACCGACGGTCCAGGACGCCCTGACGGTTCCATCGGGCATCCGCGATATCACGTTTGCGGCGCCGAAGTCGGTATCCGTGCTGATGGCGCTCCTATCACCTGAAGACTATGGGCCCGGCGCAGTGTTCACTGGCCACGAGGCGGCACTCGCCGACACCCTCTCATGGCTCGACAAAGAAGCGGCATTCGCCCGCAGTGGGCCGGCCTTTCTTGACTGCCGAGGACTGAACACGACGGTTGTCCTGCATTTCGCCAGCGTCAGCCAGCAGCCGCACATCCACGCCCACGTTCTGGTCGAACCCAGCGTCACCGGGATGGACGGGCGCACGTACCCGGTGGACTGGGGCACACTGGACCAAGCGCTCGCTGCCGCGTCGTCGCTGTACCTGGCCGCACTGCGACACAACCTCGTCGAATCACTCGGCGTGACCTGGACCAGAGACCATCACGAGAGCGAGTGGCAGATAGTCGGCATCCTCGACACCCTGTTGGCTGTATGGCCGGACACGACCTGTGCCTTCCCGTCCATCCCGCAAACGTTGGTAGTTCGTCAACGCTGAGCGCACCGCCTCGGCCGAGTGCGGGATCATTGGGGGGCATATGATCGACCCGCGCAGTGAGGCAGTGCTGATCCGCAATCGCGAGACCGGCGCCTTCGAGGATCAGACCCGAAACATAGCGCGATACGAGTTCCAGCCCGCGAGCCATCGAATCGGAATCGTCTTCGCCGGCCGAAACAAGGTCTTCCCCTACGGGCCAGACCGCGTGCAGATCCTGCGGAGTTCCGCGCGACGCGTCGTGACGGGCGACGACAGGGTCGAAGTCGACGGCGGCATCTGGGACACCGCAACCGAGGTCGTCACCTTCACGGGTGCCCATGGCGCATGGTCCCGGGTCTTCTATCGAACCCGCGCGGGCGAGATGTACCGGACCCGCCCCGCCGCGCAGGTTCGCGTCGTCACATCGGGGACCGCCATACCGCTCGTCAACGACGTGTTGCGCTACTGGCGCACGATCGTCTCCCGCCTCGACTCCGACGATCCCATGCGACCAGCGTTCGACCGGCTCACCTTCGTCCACCCGGACAGCGCGCTCAGTTCGTACCTGGCCGGAGCGCCAATCGAGTCGCGCCAGCTGGACATGGCCCCGATCTTTCCGTTCCGTTGCAACCTCAGCCAGCGTACGGCCGTCGAGAACGCCCTTACCCGCTCGGTCTCGGTCATCGAGGGACCACCGGGCACCGGGAAGACCGAGACGATCCTCAACCTGATCGCCAACATCGTCGGCTTGCAGCACAAGACCGTCGGCATCGTCTCGTTCGGCAACGCGGCCGTCGACAACGTCCGCGACAAGCTCGACGAGCTCGGGTTCGAACACGTGCTCGGCGGTCTCGGCCGCAAGCAGCGACGGGCGGAGTTCTTTGCGAGGCAAGCGGTGCGCAACGCAGCAGTGGCTCAGTTCGTGGCCAGTGCCCCGCAACCGCCGGACCCAAGGCGGCTGGCCGATCTGGACCGGCGCCTGCGTGGGCTCCAAGAAGACGAGCGCGTCCGCGCCGATCGACGTCAGTCACTCGAAGGCCACCGCCTGGAACTGCGGCACTTCGAGGCGCACCTCCAGCAGGACCAGCTACCCGACCTGGACAAGCTTCCCCTGCTGAGGAAGTCGGCCGACCGCGTCATGGACTACCTCGCCGAGAGCCAGGTGGAACTGGCGGGCAGGCGTCCCGGACTACTACGGCGAATCGGGAACTACTTCAGGTACGGTTCGCTGCGCGCGCTCGACCCATCGGACACCGACGTCGTGCTCCGACTGCAACTGGCGTACTACACCAAACGGATCGCCGAGCTGGAACGGGAGATCCAGCTGGTCGAGGATCGATTGCGGCGCGCCGACTTCGACCGGATCTCCCGGGATCACCAACAGTTGTCCACTCAGCTCCTGCACGCTGAACTCGCTGATCGGTACCGCAGACTGGGATCCACTGTGTACGACGCGGACACTTACCGAGGCAGCCGCGTGTTCCCGAGGTTCATCGAGGACTACCCGGCGTTGTTGAGCACCTGCCATTCGCTCCAGGCCAGTATCTCTGACGGACACCTGCTCGACTACCTCATCATCGACGAGGCATCACAGGTCAACCTGCTGCTGGCCGGGCTGGCGATGTCGTGCGCCCGCAACGTTGTGGTGGTTGGTGATCAGAAGCAGCTCCCGCCCATACCCATCGATGCTGCGGCCGACCTCGCGCCGCCGATGCCGGCCTACGACTGTCAACGGCACAATCTCCTGTCCTCGTTGTCGGAGTTGCACGGTGCCAACCTCCCGAGCTCGCTGCTGCGAGAGCACTATCGGTGTGACCCGGTCATCATCGGATTCTGCAACAAGAAGTTCTATGGGGGCGAGCTGATCCCGTACACCGCCAGCACCGCTGAGCGGCCGATGGTCGTGGTACGCACCGTCGAGGGCAATCACATGCGGCAACACCGAGGAGGAGGTCGTTCGAACCAGCGCGAGGTGGACGTCATCGCTGACGAGGTGATTTCGGGACACTGTCAGGGCTTCGTCGACGCCGACATCGGCGTCACCACTCCGTATCGCCTGCAGGCCGGCAAGGTCAGCGACGAGCTCGACCAGATCGAGGCCGACACCGTGCACCGGTTCCAGGGTCGGCAGAAACAGGTGGTCATCATGACCACCGTGCTGGACGAGACCTGGCGCGGACGTACCGGGCTGTCCTTCGTGGACGATCCGCAGATGATCAATGTCGCGGTGTCGCGGGCGATTCAGCGCTTCATCCTGGTGACCAACCACGACCTGCTGCCCACCAGCCGGCACATCCAGGACCTGATCGGCTACATCCGCTATCACATTCCGGACGAGGAGATCGTCGACAGTTCGGTGGTCTCCGTGTTCGACCTGCTCTACACCGCGTACTCGCAGCGCCTGCGACCACTCGCCGCACGGCTCAGGAGGGAACTCAGGTACCCGTCCGAGGACATCGCCTGGACCGTGCTGAACGACGTCTTCGCCGAGCCGCGCTATGCGCACATGAAGGCCGTTCCGCAGGTGCTCCTGAAGAACCTACTGCCCAACTTCGACCGGCTTACCCCGGACCAGGCCGCCTACGTGAGAAGGCGAGCGTCCATTGACTTCGTCGTGTACAACCGGGTGACCAACCGGCCACTGCTGGCCATCGAGGTCGACGGTTTCGCCTTCCACGAGAACAACCCGATCCAGCTGAGGCGGGACGCGATCAAGAACGAGATCCTGGCTGTGCATGACATGCCGCTGTTGCGTCTGCCGACAACGGGAAGCGGTGAGCAGCAACGAATTCGAGACGCGTTGACCGACGCCGAATCCCGCTGGGCGCACCGCTCGACCTGGTGACCGGGCCAGACGCTGCCCGGTGCTGCCTCACTGTCGTTGTGGATACCGAGGAGTCGTCGGATGGCACTGCCCGGAGCCGCCGGAAGTCGGGCCGCTCGTCAGCCTGCTGCCGGGTGGCCGCCGTCCAGGGCCGACAGGTGGCCGTCGACCCGCTTTGCCTGCGGCGCGCCGAGACCGGAGTACAGCGCCAGCGCCCGCTGCCAGTGTCGGGCGGCGGGACCAGCCGTGCCTCGACGGTGGTGCGCCTGGCCGAGGCCGTCGTGGGCTTGGGCCTGGCAGTGCAGGTCGCCGGTTCGGTCGGCCAGGGCCAGCGCGCGCCCGTGGTGCTCCAGCGCGCCTGCAGGGTCGCCCGCCGCCCACGCGGCGTCGCCGAACCCCAGCAGTGCCTCGGTCTCCATGTTGAGATCGCCGATCGTCGTGGCCAGCGCCAGCGCCAGCACCTGCCCGAAGCGCGACACCGCTTCCTCGCAGCGACCCGCCGACAGATGCGCCCGGCCGAGCCCGGTGAGCGCGCCGCCCTCACTGAGCCGGTTGGCGATCTCCCGCGCCACCTCCAGCGCCCGCCGGTGGCACTCCTCGGCCCGCTCGTGGTCGCCGCGAAGCTGGTGCACGACGCCGAGGTTGCTCAGGGCGCTGCCCTGCGTGATGCGGATGCCGACCTCGGCGGCCAGCAACGCCAAGCGGTTCGCCTACTCCGGGATGGGAAACACGCTCGCCTCTGACGGCGGCACGCAGTTCGCCCGAGGGCCGGCGGGCGACCTAGTGGTGCTCCAGCAGGGCACCGACAAGCGGCTGACGCTGTCGGACCGGCACGGCGACGTCGTCGGCGGGCTCAACCCGGCCGACGGAACCGGGGTAGGGGTTCCAGGGCGCGTGGACCGACCCAGACACTAGCCAGGTCACGATGGCCGCGCGGTGGTACAACCCCGCCACGGGCGGGTTCGACTCGCGCGACGGCATCGCCCTGCCGGCCAGCCCGTCCGGTCGCGCGAACCGCTACACCTATGCGCTCGGTGCACCGCTGAGCCACGTCGACCCGACCGGACACGACTCGATCGACACCGCGTGCCAACTGGGCAGTCTCCACGGCGTGCGGGTCCCCAGCTCGTTCTGGGACGGGGCGCTGTCGTTCATCGGCATCCCCGTGGACATGGTGTGCAACGCCCCGTCGACGGCCAGCGGGTGCGACGACGTTCTCTACCTCCCCGACGGCACTCCGTGCGGACCCATCGCATGGGAATGGCAGCGCCAGATCCTCGCCGAGGATGAGTTGGACGCCGAACGGCGACGGAAGCGCAACCAGTGGCCGATCACGTCTCCGCCGCCCGCCCAGTGTGGCGCTGTGGTGCTGGGCGCACGCGACTGTAGCGGCCAGCCGCCAGGAAAACCGCTGCCTCCCGGCAAGCCGAAGCCCGTCGAGCCGCCGCCGGACCCGGCCATCAAGGCTCGCAAGGACAACGAGGACTACGCCCGCAAGCACCCGTTCGACCCGTGGCCCGATCTGTGGATGCCGGCCTTCGCCGGAGCCGGGACGCTGATCTCCTCGGCAGCCTCAGTCGCCGCGTCGGCAGTGGGGGCGCTGGCCACGGTCGTCACCGATGGGGCTGCCATCTGGACCGCTTTCCGGGACACTCTGGTCGATCTGGCCAAACCCATCGTGCGCAACGTCGACAGGACCACGGACAAACCAGAGATTGACCCTGGCCGGATTCCCAGACCGCTGCCGCTGCCCGACGACGACCCCGGCGGCAAGACGCGGCCGAGAGGCGCTCCCCGCAACTGCACTACCAACTGGCGGACCTACGACCCCATGGAGACCGTGATCTGGCAGGGCAGGCCCGGCGACCGCGCGACGGACGCCCAGGCGTGCGCCGTCACCACCAACCGGGGAGCGCCCCGGCCCACTCCGCCAAGGCCCTTCGGCTACGAGAAGTACCAAGGCATGGCGCGCTGCCACCTCATCGCGCACATGCTGCACG
The DNA here is from genome assembly GCF_008386585.1 of Solihabitans fulvus. Taxonomy (GTDB): domain Bacteria; phylum Actinomycetota; class Actinomycetes; order Mycobacteriales; family Pseudonocardiaceae; genus Solihabitans; species Solihabitans fulvus. The sequence goes on along the minus strand of NZ_VUOB01000028.1, from coordinate 191,749 downwards.
GGTCCAACACGGACCGGGCCAACTTCGTGCCCTGCTACCAGGACGTCACCAACAACTCGTGGATGTACCACCAGGTGGAGAGCAGGATCGCCGCGCAGGTCGACGGCGGCAACCCGGTGTTCATGGACGTCACGCCGTTCTATTCGGGCCAGAATCCCGTGCCAAGCGGGATCTCCGTGGTGGCGGTGGGCAACAACGGGTGGTCCTGCGCGGTGCTCATCCCCAACGTCACGCGACAACAGAGAGACAACGGAAATGTCCAGTTCAACGGATGTTGACGGGCTGGCGGCGCTGACGGGGTGATCGGGTCGACCGGCCGCCTCGCTGGACTGGCGGGTCACCGAGGACCTGCTCGGCCGTCCGCTGCCCAGCGACTTCAAGCGCCTGCTGGCGGTCTTCCCGATGGGCAAGTTCGCGGGGACCGCGATGGTCTCCCCGCCCACCTCCACCGGACATGAGGGCGACCTGCTGTACTTCTTCCGGGAGATCGTCGACGACCTGCGTCGCGCGCGCCGCAGGCCCTACGGGGTCTTTCCCGACCTGCCGGGCCTGCTGCCCTGGGCTACCTGCTACAACCGCTCGGCCGGGTACCTGTTCTGGCTCGCCGACGAGGGCGACCCCGACGCGTGGCCGGTGGTGCTGTGCGACTCGGTCCTCGGCAGGTGGCAGCGGTTCGACGGCGGTGCTGTCGCGTTCCTCACCGCCTGGTGCGCGGCGAGGTTCCCGGTCGGATCATCCCGGACGTGGCGGGCCAGCCCGGGTTCGTATCGGTGGAACATCTCTACCTCGCCGCGAAGGAGGCGGAGAAGTAGTCCGAGGTTGGTGTGGCAGTTCTGAGCGGCTGCGGGCGCACGGCCGTCGATCTCTGCTTCGCTGAGTACCCATGCCAGCACTCGGCCATCCACCTTGAGGAACAGCACCGAGCTGGTGCGGATAACCACTTCGGTTTGGCTCTCCATGGCCTGAGCCAGCTTGGCTATTGCGTTCGCTTCCCGCTCGTCGTTCTCTGAACGCTGCCCACCGATGTACTTGAGCTCGGCCGCGCGCTCGACCTTGCGGGCCAGATGGCCAAGCTTCTGTACCGCTTTGCCGTCGGGGGCACGCGTGAACAGCTTCCCGAACCAGGAACCCTTCTCGGACGTGCCGTAGGTGATCGACTCAAAGCCGCAGACCTGGAGTAGTTCAGCCAGGGCAGTGCGCACCGATTCGCCGTCGTCACCGGAAGTGTAGATAGTGACCGAATCGAGCAGCCGTCGGCGGCCTTGGGAGTGAACGAGCTACGGAAGCGGCTGACGGTATTGTCGCCGCGAATGAATATAGGATCGCCTTGGGAGGCCTCGTCTGAGGATTTGGATGCGCCAAGCTCTGGCTGTAGTTGAGCCACCAGCTCATCAATTTCTGGATATCTGATGTGGCCTCGTAAACTTCGCTGTGTAACTCGCAGGCGACCCCATCGGTAGATGGCTATGTCCGGTCGCCCGGCATACAACGCCCCCAGTACCTCTAGAATCCCAGTTTGGATTATATCCATCGATCCACTGAGGCGTGAAACCGATTCAATCCGATGTAACACGTGGGTGAGTTCTTCTCGAAGCTCCTCGGTGATTTGCTCCGCCCTGCGCGTCAAAAGCTACGGAGGGTGAATATTCGACGCGAAGTGGAGTAAACGGCGTGCAATCGGACACTCGTTGACACGGCAGCGCATTGCAAAATTGCAGTTCACCGCAACGACATCGACGGGTTGACGGTGACGAACAGCACGTGCTGATACTGGACCTTCTCCGGTACCTGACTTCAGTGTGAATACACACAGGAAATTCACTGTGCAATCCCATGATGTTGCCTCCTCGAAAGGATTCCTTATGGCAGTGCGTCCGCTCTTGTCGTTCGTGCTCGCGGCCGGCCTGGCTGCCGCGTTGGTGACGGCCGGTTCCACGGCCGTGGCCACCACACCGCTGCAACTCACGCTGCCGGCGCCGACCGGCCCCGATCGGATCGGCACGGTGTCGCTGCACCTGGTGCAGGCCGGTCGGCTGGATCCGTGGGTGTCCGGCCGCACTCGGGAGTTGATGGTCAGTCTGTGGTACCCGGCCCACCATGCCGATCGCCATCCGACCGCGCCCTACATGGAGGCGGAGGCGTGGGCGTCCTTCGAGCACAATCGGGGAATTCCGGCGGGTTCCGTGGTGGTTCCGCAGACCTCCGGCCACGACGGTGCTCCCGTGGACCGCCATTCTGGTGGCCTGCCGGTGATCCTGTACTCGCCGCCCTCGGGCGGCGACCGCGCCGTGAATACGACGCTCGTGCAGGAACTGGCCAGCCACGGCTACCTCGTGGCGACCATCGACCACACCTACAGCGACGACGAGGTCGAGTTTCCCGACGGCACAGTGGCACACCGGGTCCTGCCAGCCCGCCAGACCGACCAACAGCTCGCCGACGAGGTCGTGGAGCGGGACAAGGACACCCGGTTCGTGCTGGACGAGCTGACCGCGATCGAGCACGGCCAGAACCCCGACGCCGAACATCACGCGCTGCCCCACGGCCTGTGCGGCGCGTTGAACCTGAACCAGGTGGCCATGTTCGGCCACTCTCTTGGCGGGGCGACCGCGGCTGCGACCATGCTCGACGATCCGCGGATCAAGGCCGGCATCGACCTGGACGGCACCCTGTTCGGGCCGGTCGTCACCGCGGGGCTGGATCGCCCGGTCATGCTGTTGGCCCATCAGGGCAAGACCCGCGACACCGATCCGAGTTGGGGTCCGTTCTGGAACGCCTCGGCCGGCTGGAAACGCGACTTCCAGCTCCAGGGTTCGCAGCACCTCTCGTATACCGACGCCGAGGTCATCTTCCCGCAGACCGCAGGAGTGATGGGTCTGACGCCGGCGCAACTCGCCGCCATCATCGGCACCATCGACCCGGCGCGGGCGATCACGGTCGAGTCGACCTACGTGGACGCGTTCTTCAACCTGCACCTGCGGCACCGCGACGAGCAGCTGCTCGACGGCCCGTCGCCGCGGTTCCCGGAGATGGTGTTCCAGCCCTGATGGCCGTCGTGACCGTGCTGCCAAGGGGTAGGCGGGGTCGGTGGCGGCGGGGGAGTGAACCTCAGGCACGGTGACTGGCGTGGTTCCGGGAAAGCGCCCGCTCATCCGGGAGGAATCCAGCATGACCGTGCCAGCAGCGGATCCCGCGTGGCAGTTCGACCACCTCGACCCCACACTCGCGCCCGTCTTCCACGAGACCCTCTCCAGGACGCGGACGGCGTGCCCGGTGACGCACACCGACCGTCACGGCGGCTACTGGGCCGTCCTCGACCACGCGACGGTGCAGGAGGTCGCCTTCGACACCGGCGTCTTCACCTCAGTCGACGGCGACGTGATTCCCACCCCCGGCCGGGATCTGGTGCTGATCCCCATCGAGCTGGACCCGCCGCACCAGGCCGGGTACCGCAGGATCCTGCAACGGCACTTCACCCGACCCGCGATCGCCCGGTACGAGCCAGTGCTGCGCGAGCTGACCGCCAAACGGCTGACCGCACTGGCCGCCGAGGGCGGCGGCGACCTGGTGCCCGCCATCGGCCAGTACCTTCCGCCCGTCGCCCTCGCCGAGATCCTGGGACTGCCGCACGAGGACGGCCCGAAGTACATCCGCTGGACCAACGACATCTTCCTGACCATGGCCGCCGGCGACGAGGCCGGCCGGCGGCGGGTGGTCGACGCGTTCTCCGCGCAGCTCTCCGTCGAGATCGACCGGCAGCTCGTTGCCGGCACCGACACCGTGCTCACCTCGATCGTGCGCGGCGAGGTGGACGGCAGGGCGCTGACCGCAGACGAGCGGATCTCCATGCTGATCCTGCTCATGCTGGGCGGCCACGAGACCACCGTGCACGGGATCAGCAGCATGCTTCACCTGATGGCGACCGTGGAGGGTCTGCGGGAGCGGCTGATCGCCCAGCCGGACCTGATCGGCCCGATGATCCAGGAGGTGCTGCGCCTGGAGTCGCCCGCGGTCAGCATCGCCAGGACGGCCAGCAGGGACACCGAACTGGCCGGGCACCGGCTGTCGGCCGGCGAGCGGGTGTTGATGGTGTTGGGCTCGGCCAACCGCGACGGCGAGGTGTTCGAGCGTCCCGACGAGTTCGTGTGCCCCAGGGACCGCAATCCGCACGTGGCGTTCGGGTACGGCGTGCACCGGTGCGTCGGCGAGCCGCTCGCGCTGCTGGAGATGCGGTTGGTCGCCGAGGAGGTGCTGCGGATCATGCCGGACTACCGGCTGGCCGACGGGTTCGAACCGACCTGGCTGGAAAGCCAGTTGGTGCGGGGCATGGCCAGCCTTCCCGTGGTCGTCGACTGAGCGGATTCCTCAGCGATCGGGCAACGGGGCGCGAAGCTGGCCGCCGCCCAGATTCGCGCCACCTGCTCGCGAAGGGAGTTCTTACGCCGATCGGCCGGGTAGGCCGGCAGGAGTTCACCTCGAATGGCGCTTTCGCGCGCAACTTGCGCGGTCCACCGTAGGCGTGTGCTTTGGATCACACAGGGATCGGGTGTCCGCCGGATCGAGGTGGGCCGGTGACGCACGCCGCGCACTGTCCGATCTGCGAGCGGCAGGGCCGCCGGTCGGCGTTCGACCACGCGCTGCGCATCCTGGCCGTGGACGACGAGGTGCCCGTGCTCGAGGAACTGGTGTACCTGCTGCGCGCCGACCCCAGGGTCGCCGCCGCCGAGGGCGTCACCGACGCCACCGCCGCCCTGCGGCACCTGCACCGCGCGCTGGACAGCGGCCGACCGATCGACGCGGTGTTCCTCGACCTGAGGATGCCGGGCCTCAACGGCATGGACATGGCGCGGCTGTTGGCCCAGTTCGCCAGGCCGCCGGCGATCGTGTTCGTCACGGCCTACAACGACTCCGCCGTGGAGGCCTTCGAGCTCAAGGTCGTGGACTACCTGCTCAAGCCGGTGCGCCCGGAACGGCTGACCGAGGCCGTGCATCGGGTGGCGCACGCCTCCGGCGAGAGCGCCCTGGTTCCCGAGCCGCCGCCCGTCGAGGCGCCCAGCCCGCCCTCGCCGGTGGTGCCGGCCGACGACGAGACGATCCCCGTCGAACTTGCCGGGGTGACCCGCTTTCTACGGCTGTCCGAGGTGCGCTTCGTGATCGCCGAGGGCGACTACGCGCGGCTGCACACCGCCAAGGGCAGCTTCCTGGTGCGCTCGCCGCTGACCAGCCTGGAGGAACGCTGGCGGCAGGCCGGGTTCGTGCGCATCCACCGCAGCCACCTCGTCGCGCTGCACCACGTGGAGCAGCTGCACATGCACGGCGGCCAGTTGACCGTGCGCGTCGACGGCGAGAACCTCGCGGTGAGCCGCAGGCACGCCAGACAGTTGCGAGACCTGCTGATCCGCCAGGCCAAGATCGGCCTTCCCCGGGACGGAGCCCAGTGAACCGCAAACCCGTCCCCGAGCGCGTCGTCGTGATGAGCCCAAGGACGAGGGCGTCGCGCAGGACGCGTCCCGCGCCAGTGAGCCGGCCAGACGACCGCACCAGCGAACTGCGCGAGGTCTACGTGCGCTCGCTGATACGCGGCCAGCTTCGGCGCGGCCTGATCGTGAGCGCGGTCGTGGCCGGCGGTCTCGCGGTGGTTCCGCTGCTGTTCGCGTTCGCGCCGGCGTTGTGGACGGTCACGGTCTTCGGGGTCGGGCTGGTGTGGGTCGTGCTGGGAGTCGCCGTCTACCCCGTGGTGTTGCTGGCCGGGTGGATGTACGTGTGGCGGACCGAGCGCGGTGAGCGCGAGTTCGTCGAACTGGTCGAGCAGTCCTGAATCCTCGGGAGGCGAGTTCGCCGCATGGTCAACGGCTACAGCGTCGTCGTCGTGGCACTGGTGCTCGTCGCCACCGTCGCTATTGGCACCTATGGATTCCGGATCTCCCGCACCACGTCGGACTTCTACGTGGCGTCGCGGTCGATCCCGCCGTTCTTGAACGCCTCGGCGATCGGTGGCGAGTACCTGTCGGCCGCGTCCTTTCTCGGCGTCGCCGGGCTGATCTTCGCCTTCGGCCCGGACATGCTGTGGTTCCCGGTCGGCTACACGGTGGGATACCTGGTGCTGCTGGTGTTCGTGGCCGCGCCGCTGCGTCGCTCCGGCGCGTACACGCTGCCCGACTTCGCCGAGAGCCGGCTGGAGTCGCTGCCGGTGCGGCGCGTCGCCAGCGTGCTGACGGTCGGCGTCGGCTGGCTGTACCTGTTGCCGCAGTTGCAGGGCGCCGGCCTGACGCTGCGCACCGTGACGGGCGCGCCGCCGTGGCTGGGGCCGGTGCTGGTCGCGGTGATCGTGTGCGCCAACGTCGCCGCAGGCGGCATGCGCAGCATCACCTTCGTGCAGGCGTTCCAGTACTGGTTCAAGTTCGCCGCGATCGCGATCCCCGTGGTGTTCATCGTGTTGGCGTGGCGCGCGGGTGGCGCGCCAAGCATCGGCGGGCCGCACCCGCCGGCGTTCCAGAACCAGACCACCGTCACCCTCCAACAGGCCGTCCGGGTGCACGCGCCGGAGCCGGTGCTGGTGCAGGCGACCGGCGTGGTCGACGGACGCCGCTACGACCACCAGGACACGCCGTTGGAGGTCGGCGACCACGACGTCGGCGGCCAGACGCAGCTCGTGTTCCCGGCCGGAGCCGCGGTGCCGCAGGTGTCGAGCATCGACGCGGTCAGCAACGACCGCTGGGCGCTGCCGCTGGACGGCGGTGGCACGCCGCGCTCGCTCTACCTCACCTACTCGCTGATCATCGCGACGTTCCTTGGCACGATGGGCCTGCCGCACGTCGTGGTCCGCTTCTACACCAACCCCAACGGCCGCGCCGCGCGCCGCACCACGCTGGTCGTGCTGGGGCTGCTGGGGATCTTCTACCTCATCCCGACCGTGTACGCGGCGCTTGGCCGGCTCTACGCACCCGAACTGCTGCTGACCGGCCAGACTGACGCCGTGGTGCTGTTGCTGCCGTCGCGGCTGATCGGCGGGGTGGGCGGCCAGATCCTTGGCGCGCTGGTCGCGGGCGGCGCGTTCGCCGCGTTCCTGTCCACGTCCTCTGGCCTGACTGTGACTGTCGCGGGCGTGCTGTCGCAGGACGTGCTGCGGCTGCGCGGCGGCATCCGCAGCTTCCGGCTGGCGACCGTGCTGGCGGCGGCGGTGCCCTGCGCCGCGGCGCTGTTCGTCACCGGGCTGCCCGTGGCCGATGTCGTTGGGCTCGCGTTCGCGGTGGCCGCGTCCTCGTTCTGCCCGTTGCTGGTGCTGGGGATCTGGTGGCGGCGACTCACCTCGGTGGGGGCCGCGGCCGGCATGCTGGTCGGCGGCGGGCTGGCCCTTGGCGCCGGACTGTGCACGCTGGTGGTGCACCTCGGCGAGGGGTGGCTGCGCGATCTCATGGTCCGCCCGGCGGCATGGACTGTGCCGCTTGGCTTCGCGGCCATGATCGCGGGATCGCTTGCCACCCCTGGTCGAGTCGCTCACAACGTCACCTCGACGATGACTCGGCTGCACGTGCCCGAGGGACTCGGACTGGCCTCGACGGAGCAGCATCCGAGGACTCGGGACGAGGACTGAGGTCGACGGCGGCCTCGGACAGGGAGTCCTGATGGCGGTGACGCGAACGAATCCACAGTGGACACACGTACCAAAAGGAAGCGAACATGATCAGCATGCCGACCGCGCCAAGGGAGGCGGTCTGGTCGTTGGTCGCGATGTCCAGGATCAGGAAGATGGCCGAGCCCATCGCCAGCAGCAGCAGCGCGAACCCGCCGAGCGCGAACCGATTGGCGGCCGTGACGACCTGCCGCTTGAGGCCGCGCCGGTACACCAGTCGGTGGAACGGCCCCGGCGCGATGAGCAGCGCCACCGCGGCGGAACTGGTGACCAGCGTGGCCACGTAGGTGTTGTGCTGCAAGGCAGTCAGCTCGGTGAACCGGGGGGTGAACGCCAGCGTCAGCAGGAACGCCAACAGGATCTGGACCCCGGTCTGGGCGACCCGGACCTCCTGGAGGATCTCCGCGTACACCCGGTCGAGGCGCTGCATCGAGGTCTCGCCTCTGCGCTGGGCGTTGCGCCGGTCCACGTCGTCGGAACCGACGCAGCGGTGGCAGGTGGACTCGGGCAGCTCCGACGGGTGGGGGTCGCGGGGCCGCAGTCGGAAGGTCCAGTCCTCGAGGCTTTCGGGAGAGGCCGAGGCTTGCTGCGATGTCATGGCAGACTCGCTCCTTCGCGCTGGGGGTCGCGACGCCGACGGCTTGCGTTCGCGCCGGATGGATGATGGAAATCACCTTAGATAGTCCCGTTTCCGCCTCGACAGTGCCGGCGGCGCTCCGGTCGACCAGTGGCGTGGAGACCGCGACGCGCGGTACCGGACTACAAGTAGTGGACACGGTCCGGGAGGACAAACGGTTCACCGGCACGACGAACGGCGCGGTGTCCGGCCGGGTCACCCCGGCCGCCGATCCGTGCCAGACACGAGGAAGGACCGGGGCATGGCGGTGAACACGCTGATGTGGCTGGCGGTGGTGCTGGCACTGGCCACCCTGCTCGCGCTCGTCATCCTGCGGATCGTCGGAACCAGCAGGGACTTCGGCACCCGCGCGGAACGGGCGACCTACGAGACCCTGCACACCGTGTGGTCGGCCGCGCCTCCGCTGCGCGCCGGCCTGGTGCCCGACACGGCGCGCAGGGCGGCGAAGTCCCTGCGGGAACTGCTCGACATCCCGGCGTTGGCGCTGACCGACGACACCCGGATGCTGGCGTGGGACGGGGCAGGCGGCGATCACCACGCCGACCACGTGCTCGACCACGCGAAGCTGGCGATGGACACCGGCCGCACCCAGGTGCTGCGGGACGGCCGCGTCACCTGCGCCGAGCCGGACTGCCAGGTGCGCAGCGCGGTGATCGCGCCGCTGGTGGTGGACGGCAGCGTGCTCGGCGCGCTGATCGCCTACGGGGGCCACTCGTCGGCCAGCCTGGCCCGTGCCACCAACGAGTTGGCGCGTTTCGTGTCCGGCCAACTGGAGTTGGCCGAGTTCGACCGGTCGAAGCGGCGGCTGATCGAGGCCGAGGTACGAGCGCTGCGCGCGCAGATCTCGCCGCACTTCATCTTCAACTCGCTGACCGTCATCGCGTCGTTCGTGCGGACCGACCAGGAGCGGGCAAGGCGCCTGCTGCTGGACTTCGCCGACTTCACCCGCTACTCGTTCCGCAGGCACGGCGACTTCACCACGCTGGCCGACGAGCTGCGCTCGATCGACCAGTACCTGACGCTACAGCGGGCGCGCTTCGGGGAGCGGCTGACGGTCACCCTGGAAGTCGCCCCCGAGGTGCTGCCGGTGGCCGTGCCGTTCCTGTGCCTGCAACCGTTGGTGGAGAACGCGGTGCGGCACGGGCTGGAGGGGCGGCCGGGAGCCGGGCACATTACTATCACCGCCGCCGACAGCGGCCTGGAGGCGCACATCACCATCGAGGACGACGGCGTGGGGATGGATCCGGAGAAGCTGCGTCGCATCCTCGGCGGCGACACGGAGGAGTCCGCTGGGATCGGGCTTGGCAACGTCGACGAGCGGTTGCGGCAGGTGTACGGCGACGAGTACGGACTGGTGGTGGAGACAGCCCCGGGCGCCGGGGCCAAGATCCACGTGCGGGTGCCCAAGTACCGAGCGGGAGTGCACGCGGGATGAGCCCTTAGACAGCGGGCGTCCCTGGCAACGAATACGAGTGCGCCACCTGGTGTGCACGCGGGATGAGTCCTTAGACAGCAGAGCCGGCCGACCGCTCGTGGTCGCGCACGGTCAGTCGCCACGCGGCGTCGGGCACGTCGCCAAGCACGATCGGCAGGACCGGCGCGTCTCCGGCGGCCGCGAGCGCCCGCAGGGCCTGCGCGCTGACGGTGGTGTGCTGGGCGAACACCACCGCCCGCAGGGCGTGACCCTCGGCCGGCGGCCGGTCGTCGAGCAGTTGCTCCAGGGTTGGCACCCGGTCGACGTGGTCGGAGGGCCGCACGGCCTCGGCCAGCGGGCCGACGATGGTCAGGTGCGGGCGGTGCGCGGGAAACACGGTCGCCAACTGGAGGACGACCCACTCGGCAAGCTGACGCGCCGTCGGGGCGTCCCCGCACAGCGAGATCGGGCCAGGCGCACGGGCGAAGTCGACGAACAGACAGCCCTGCGGCGCGGTGCCCAGGTGCACGAACGCGCCGTCGTCGGGCAGCTCGTGGGGAAGCCGGGTCCAGCGCACCGCCTGAGAGTCCACAGTGGACTCGTCGAGCTCCACGACGAGCCGGTCACCGTGCCAGGCGACATCGAGGTGTTCGGGGGTCTCGACGGCGACGCCGGGCGAGACGAGACCGTCGAGGATGGCAGCGCGCCGGGTGCAGCCCGCCAGGGGAGCGAGCAGCCGGTCGGTGCGCAGCGAGCGGCATCGGCGGGAGAGGTCGGAGGTGTGGGCGGTGGTAGACATCTGCGGCTCACTTTCGGCTTGGTGACGGGGAATCAGGTCCCGGACGGGCAGCGCGACGCGGTCAGCAGACCTGGCGAAGGGGCTCAGCGTGGGAGGAACGGGTCTCGGGTTCGTCGAGCGCCAGGCGCAGGGCGCGCAGGGCGTAGTAGGCGCGAGACTTCACCGTGCCAACCGGCACGCCGAGGACACGGGCGGCGTCGGCCAGCGAGCGATCGAGGTAGTACAGCTGAACGACGACCTCGCGGTGCTGCGCGCTGAGCCGGCCGAGGGCGACCAGCATGGCCTGGTGCTCGACGACGCTCTCGGCGGGATTGGCGGCGACGGCCGCTCGGCGCGGGAGGTCGCACTCGGTTCCGTAGTAGTCGACCTGGCGGGCGTGCCGGCTCCGCCGGTGGTCGTGGACGAGGTTTCGGGCCACGGTGAACAGCCACGGCCGGATGGACGCGTGTTGGGTCGTGAGCGTCTGTGGGTGTTGCCAGGCCCGGAACAGGGTCTCCTGCACGATGTCCTCGGCAAGGTGGGGGTCGTTGAAGGTCAGTCTCGTGACGTAGCGCAGCAGCACGGGGGCGTGCTGGCGGGCCAGGTCGGCGAGCACCCGGTTGTCCATGCGGGGAGCGGGGTTCGCGGGCTGGGGGAGGGCGGTGAGAAGGCGGCGCGTCGACATGCGGACCTCCGTTGGTGGCGTGGCGGCGTGTCACGGACGACGTATGAACACGGATGACCGTAGGAAGCCGTTCAGCGTCCAGATAGACATCGGAGGACTCGGAGCGACGAGCGGCGGACTCCGCGAGGTACGCGGGCCACGGGCCGCCGACGAGCGGGCGGCCCGACCGCGACCAGCGGTCGACTGGTCGTGCTCAACACCGGACGGACACCCGAAGGCGCTCAGCCCGCTGCCGGAGTGCGGCGTGCTCACGACAGCGCGCCTCGATCCCGGCAACTCGACCACGTTCGTCCCCCCGGGCGGACGCGGCGCGCACCAGGTTCGGCGGACCGCCGACCGCCGACGGGCCACTGGTCGCGGGGAATGGCCCGTTCGCCGTGCCGCTGCCCCGCAGATCGTGTCGTTGCTACCGCTGGTGGAGGGGCGCGGCGGTCGCGTGGTGGGCGGGAGAAGCGCTGCCTACGCTGGCCCGAGGAGAGCGGAAGCAGCACCGGAACACTCTGTGCCAAGCAAAGGGGGTGCCATGCGGCATCGGGAAGACGCCGTGCGCGAGCCGGGACCAGCCCCACCCGCCACGATCGTCGAACTGGTGGCGGCTCTGGAGGACATGGTGGAGCGCACCTCCCGCTGGTCGGAAACCCTGGCCAGATTTCGGGAACCGACCAGGAGGCTGGCCGGGCCGGGGGCCGCCGTGTCGCTGGACGTCGCCTGCCGGCGCGCGGAGCAGTCGTTGGTGGAGTTGGAGATCGCGCTCGGCGACGCCAGGGCTGCGGGCGTGCCGGGCTGAGGGGTCTCCATCTGGAGCTACCAGGACCGGGTCCACGCGGGCACACTGCCGCCTCATGACGCGTGTGACGAGCCTGCACGGGGTGGTCGCCGTCGGGCTGGTGTCGACCTGCTCCCGGACTTACACCGACGACGACGTGACGCGTTTCTGTGCGCTGGTGGGCAGATCCGCCCGGCCGCTGCCGGAGTTCCTGCCCTACCTGATGGTGATCGCCCCGCTCGTGGGGCTCAGTGCGGAGCTGAACTGCCTGCCGACCCGGATGACGTGGAGCGTGGCGCGGCCGGTGCGACGCGACGAGACACTGATCGCCGAGGTGGAGGTCACCCGCGTCGACCCGGCAGGTGACCGTGTGCGGATCGCGTTCGACGCGCTCGTCCGATGCGATACGGATGTCGTCGTGGAGGGCCACAGCACGGGTGTACTCCTGGCGTGACCGCCGTCAGGTCGCGTTGACGCGGGTGAGGCGCTGCATGAACAGGACGCTGCGGCGGCGGGACGCAAGTCGGCCCGCGACGGCGGCGATCCGGTTCAGCCGACCTGAAATGACGCTGGGCGGCGGGTTGCGGCGCTCGAGCGCGAACGCCCGGCTGACGTCGACCACAGTGCCGACATCGACCATGATCTCCCGCTCGAGTCGCCGTGGATCCTCGGTGTGGAATGGGCCGAAGGTGGCGAAGACCGCGTTGTTGACCAGGCTTGTGACGGTCAGTCCACGACTGTCCACCCCCTCGCAGGCGGTGGCCGGCTCCCGGCTGAGCCAGGTCCAGCGGCAGCACTGTCAACCGCACGCGATGGCTGGCCGTGAGCTCCTCGGCTCTTCCAGCCAGCCTTCTACCCGGCGAGACGGTGTGGGAAGCGCTCCGCGCCGGACTGACAGGCTCATGCAGGCCCTCGCCCTGTCGTCGGATGAGTTCCTACGGATCCTTCAGATGCTGCACGCGTCACCTCGCTTCGGGCCCGTCAGCTTGAGAAGCAGCAGCAATGGGCGGACACCTGGCGGTCAACCGCGCGACGCTGCGGCAGATCCTGCTGTCGGACCTGGACGAGACCGTGCACTACGGCGCTCGGCTCACCCGCTACGTGACCGCCCCGTCGGGTGGCGTGACCGCAAACTTCGCGGACGAAACCAGCGCCACCGGTGACGTGCTGATCGGCGCGGACGGGGTCAACTCGGTGGTACGCCGGCAGTATCTGCCCCAGGCCCAGGTCGTCGACGCCGGACTGCGGCTGCTCTACGGCAAGGTTTCCCTCGCAAGCGACCAGGACCGCCGCGCCGTCCCGCCCGAACTGCTGAGCCTGTGGACCACCGTGGTCGGCCCGCGCAGGCGCTTCGTCGGCCTCGCCCCTGCGCAGTACCGCCAACCGATGCGCGAGGCGACCGGCCGCGTCGCTGCGACGATCGAACTTGGCGACGACAACGACTACCGGGATAGATCTGCGCTTTGTTTGCGAATCCGGGTGGAATTGACTGAGATGGTTGATGATTCTACCCAAACTCGTGCCGCGTGTCACTGATTCTGGCTAGAGGGGCATGTCTTGTTCACGAATCTACCTGGAGACTGCAAAGGACTGTGTCGTCACTATTATGCTGCGATGGACGGCGACATTTGGGGCCGTCGCCACTGCGGGCATTGTGGCAGCCACAGGAGTTGTGGATTTAGTTACTGCGGGATCGAATTGTGTGAGGTTGGCTGAGAGCTGCACTGTTTGTGCAGGTGAGAGCTAGTGAAGTCATCGCAGATCTGTGGGTTTACGAACGAGTACGTCCAGGAAGCTCAATACACCCCTGGCATCAAGGAGCACGAGTTGCCCGTCTTCAAGCGTTTGGTCTCGACCGAAGGGAACATCTCGGAGACCGAGGAAATCGTGGCCCGCGTGTTCGCTGCCACGGAACTCCTCGCGCGCCGAGGCATTGGGCCCGGGTCGCGGGTGATGCTGAGTGGCGCCAATTCCGCCGAATGGGTCGTTGATTTGCTCGCGCTGATCCATCTCGACGCCTCGGTGGTCCTCGCCGATCATCGAGCCACCCCGGCACAGCGATCGCGGATCCGTGCCAAGGCACGCGTGGTGCTCGAGATCGGCGACGGCGCGGTCGACACCGCCGCGCCGCCGCCGGCATCGACCAGCGCTGCCGTGCCCGATGTCGCGGCCTGGGCCCGGCGCAGGGACGCCGCGATCTCCTGGTCGTCTGGCACGACGGGCAGCCCCAAGGGCATCGTCCGTTCCGGTCGCTCGATTCTGGACAACCTCGCACTCAGCGCCGAACGAATGGGCTACCGGCCTGACGACGTGTTCCTGCCCGTCCTGCCGTACTCCCACCAGTACGGCCTGTCCCTGGTGCTCTGCTGGTGGCTGGGCGGCGGCACACTCGTGGTCTACGGGCCGACCTCGCGCCTGGATCGCGTGCTGGCGGTCGGCGTCGACCACGGTCTGTCCATTGTGGATGGTACTCCGTCGACCTACTACAGCCTCCTCAACCTGTTCGACCGTCGTCCCGCCCTCGCGGCCACGCTGAAGACGGTACGAGCCTGGTGCGTTGGCGGCGCGCCGCTGGGGCGCAACCTGGCAGCCCGGTTCCACGCCCGCACGGGCCAACACCTGCTCGACGGCTACGGAGCGACCGAGATGGGAAACATCGCGCTGGCGCCCCTGACCGATCCGGTCGGGTGCGGAACACCGCTGCCCGGTGTGGTCGTCGAGGTCCACGACGACCACGGCCGCCCGCTTCCCAACGGTCGGCTCGGCGAGCTCGTCGTGCGCAGTGACGGCCTGATGACCGGCTGTCTGGGGGACGACGGCGAGATCGTTCCGGTGTCGGGTCCCGTGCACCGCACCGGCGACATCGGCCTGCTCGACGACGCCGGCCACGTCTTCCCGATCGGGCGCAGGCACGCCGTGCACCGGGACGGCCACACGCTCTACCCCGACCACCTCGCCAGGCAGGCCGAGGCGGCCGGCGTGCAGGCGGAGGTGGTCGCGGTCCCCGACGAACGTCGAGGCTGCCGGTTGGTTTTCGTGATCGTGGACCCGGATGACCACGAGTCCGCGCACTGGAAACAGCTGTTGCGGTCCGTGCTCGCCCGCTATGAGCAGCCCGACCACATCGTCGTGCTTCCCGCGTTTCCCCTGACGAACACAGGAAAGCCCGACCTGGCCGTTCTGGAGAAGATCGCCATGACCTCGTTGCCCGCGTCGCACAACACGACCGCCGACGCAACCGCGTCCGACGCGGCCGTCAGTGCGACCGACTACCGCATCCCCTTCGAGCACCGTGTCGACGCGCTGCGCGCGGTGCGCCGGTACGTGGCCGACAACGAAGCGGCGGTGCTGAGGACTCTCACCGAGATCTCGCCCCACCACACCGCGAGCGCGGAGATCCGTTCGTTCCTCGCAACCCTTGACGGAGCGGAGGAGGAGATCCGCCGAGTCCGGCCCGGCCGCGTTCCTCGGGCCGCGGTGTTCATGCCCTCCAACGTCCCGCTCTACTCCTACGCGCTCTACCTGCTCGTGGCGTCTCTCTACGCCGACACAGTCACCTTTCGGCCGTCCTCCCAGATCCAGGGCCAGCTGCGACGCCTGCACGCTCTGCTGGCGCCGGTTCACGGCCTACCCATCGAGCTGTTCGACCTCAGCCAGCGCAAGTTCGTGACGGGACCGGTACGCGAGGCGGACATCATCGTCTTCACCGGCGCCTACGCCAACGCCGAGACCGTCCGCGAGGGATTGGCGGAGGACCAACTCTTTCTCTTCTTCGGTCGCGGCATCAACCCCTTCGTGATCGCACCGGACGCCGACCTCACGCGCGCCGTGCGGGACGTCGCGAGAATCCGGCTCTACAACTCGGGTCAGGACTGTTTCGGTCCCGACGTGGTGTTCGCGCCACGGGGTCGCACCGAGGAGTTCGTCGACCTGTTGTCCGCGAACCTGATGTCGCTGCGTTTCGGTCAGAACAGCGACCCCGCCGTCGACTACGGTCCGATCTACTACGACTCGGCGCTGGTGCACTGCTCGGACTACCTGGCGCGTCATGCGAGTCACATCCGGCACGGCGGGCGGATTGATCTGCGGTCCCGTCGGATCGAGCCGACCATGCTGCTGTGGGACTTCGACGACAAGATCCCCCTTGACGAGATGTTCGCCCCGGTGTTCAACGTCGTGGCCTATCCCAGCGCGACGCGGTTGCGCGAACGGTTGTCGAGCCCGTACTTCAGCGAACGCGCACTGGGCGCGATGGTCTACGGAAACGACCCGGAGACGGTGCGGGTCCTGTCAAGGCAGCACCAGACCTGTGTCAACCACACGCTGCTCGACGCCGAGGACGGCAACCGCGCCTTCGGCGGGTTCGGGATGATGGCGAACTACCGCTCCTACGGCGGTGAGCGGCACGCCGAACCACTGCTCATGTCGCAGGCCGCGGCGCGCAGCCTGCCGACGGCCACTCCTATCGCGGCGGGTGGGCAGTGACCACGGTGGGCAAGCGGTACGCCGACGCGTGGTCCGCCATCGTCGACGTGCTGGTGGCGAACGACGTGCACACCTGCTTCGGGCTTCCCGGCGACGACCTGGAGTTGCTGCGCGCCCTGGACGCCGCAGGCCTGGACCTCGTGCCCTGCCGCGACCAGCGCAACGCGATGTACATGGCGACCGGCTACGCGCTTCAGTCGGGCCGGATCGCCGTGTGCGCACTGGGCAAGGGGCCGGCTGTCACGCATGCGGCCACTGGGCTGCTGGAGGCGAGGGAGTCCGGCGCGCCGGTCCTCGTGCTCGCCGCAGGCGTGCCGGAACGGCGCAGGGGCAGCGGCGGATTCCAGGAACTCGACCAGGTCGCCGTGACCGCGCCCCTCGTGCGGTGGGCGCACCGGGTCGGTCATCCCGACCGGGTCGTCCCCGCGACGGTGACGGCGCTGACCCGGGCCGTGGGGCCGCCGTCCGGGCCCGTGTACCTGGAAGTGCCCGACGACGTCCGCACGGCGGAGATCCGTGTCCCCGTACCGCGGCCAACGCTGCCGGTGCCACTGGTCCCGGAGTCCGTTCCCGTGCTGCCGGGGCCGGCACTGGCGGCGATCCGCGCCGGCCGGCGTCCGGTGGTGCTGGTGGGCGGCGGAATGCGACACCGCAACGACGACGGCGCGGTCGAGCGCTTCGCCGAACGCCTCGGTGCGGCGCTGTTCACCACCGCGTCCGGCCGCGGTGCCGTCGACGAGCGCCACCCGCTGTTCTGCGGTGTGGCAGGCCTCTACGCTACGGCCCCCGCGCGTGCGCTCTGGTCATCCTGTGACCTGGTGGTGTCGCTCGCCGGTCGACTCGAGGAGACCGTCGTCGAGGGCGGAACGCCGTGGCCCTCGGTCACCGTGGTGCAGGTCAACCTCGATCCGGCCGGGTTGTCCGCCGAGTTCCCTGGTCCGCGCGTGCTCGGAGACGCCCGGCATGCCGTGCTCGGCTGGTCGTGGGCGCTGGACGAGGACCGAGGGGCCGAGCACACGGCCGCGATCACGGTGTGGGCGAACGAGATCGCCGTCGCCCGCGAGGCGATGTGGCTTGAGGTGAAGGAGGAACTGGCCCGCGCGGCGACGCTGCCGGGGATTCGGGTCGCCGAGTTGTTGGCCGCGCTCGACACAACCGCCAGCGAGCCGCGCGTGCTGGTGCAGGAGAACGGGTTGCAGGACATGTGGTCCTACTGTTTCCCCTTCCACGCCGGCGGCGGGTCCATCGTGCCGTCGGAGCAAACGCCCCTTGGCTTCGGCGCGTCGGCGGCCATCGGGGTGAAGGTGGCCGCCCCGGACCACGAGGTCACCGCGTTCGTCGGGGACGGAGCGTTCCTCGCGGCCCGCGCGGACATCGCCGCAGCCGCCCCGTCCCACGGCGGCGTTCTGTACGTGGTGCTGTGCAACGGCGGCTACGGCTGGCTGGACGCCCAACGCGCCCGCCTCGGCCTCGACGCCGCGCGCTATTCCTTCGTTCGCCCCGGCACGCCGCCGCCTGCGGTGGACGGGCCGGACATCCACTGTCGAGTGCTGCGCGACAAGGCCACGCTGACCGACGACATCCTTGCCGCGCGGCGGTTCTGCGCGCAGGGCGGCACTGCCGTGCTCATGGCACAGGTCGCCCCCGACGACATCGCCCCGCCCATCCGCGACGCCGAGGTGGTTCCCCAGTGACAGACGCAGGAGACCGGTGCGACGCCAGCCGCCGGGTGATGGTCACCGGGTACGGGGCGGTGACGCCGCTGGGCCACAGCGTCAACGAGACCTGGACGGCGATGCTGGCCGGGCGCAGCGGCATCGACACCGTTGACGCGATCGACGTGACTGATCTCGAGGTCCGGATCGGCGGCCAGGTCCGTGGGTTCACGCCCGGCCGCTACATGCCACCGACGGTCAGCCGTCGCGCCGACCCGTACGCGCAGTACGCCCTCACCGCGGCACTGGAGGCCTGCGAGCACGCCGGACTCGTCGTCGACGACGGCCTGGCGCCGAGAATCGCCGTGATCATCGGCAGCGGCTACGGCCCGGTGAGTTCGATCTACCGAGCCGCGAACCGGCTGCGCGACAAGGGCCCGCGGGCCATCGGCCCGTTCACCCAGGTCACGACCGCCATGGACAGCGCTGCCGGCGAGATCAGCATGCGGCTGGGCACCCAGGGGCCCAGCCGGGCCCAGAGCACGGCGTGCGCCAGCGGCGCCGACGCGATAGGCGCGGGGATGCGCATGATCAGCAGCGGAGAGGCCGACATCGTCCTGGCCGGCGGCGCCGACGCCTGCGTCACGACCGTCGACCTCGCGGGCAGCGGCAACGCCCGCGCGCTGTCCAAACGCAACGACGACCCGACCGCGGCGTGCCGGCCCTTCGACGCGCGCCGCGACGGGTTCGTGATGAGCGAGGGAGCCGCCGTGGTGGTGTTGGAGGCCGCCGAAGTGGCCGACCGGCGAGGGGCGAGGGCCCTGGCCGAACTCGCCGGTTACGGAGCCAGTTCCGACGCCCATCACTGGACCGCCCCGCATCCGGAGGGCCGGGGCGCGTGCCTTGCCGTCGATGCGGCGCTGCGGGACGCGGGGATCACGGGGGCGGACGTGGACTACGTCAACGCGCACGGCACCGGAACGGTGCTCAACGACGCCACCGAGACCGCCGTCCTGCGGAAGGTGCTGGGCGATCGCGTCACCCAGATCCCGGTGAGCTCCACCAAGTCGATGACCGGGCACATGATCGGCGCCGCAGGGGCGGTCGAGCTCGTGGCGTCGATCCAGGTCCTGCGCACCGGCGACGTCCCGCCGACGATCAACTGCGACGAGCCGATCGACCCGGACATCAACTTCGTGCCGCACCGGACGCAGCACCACGAGCGTGTGCGGATCGCGCTCAGCAACTCGTTCGGTTTCGGCGGCCACAACGCCGCTCTCGTCGTCCGGGCAGTCTGAGGCCGGCCGTGGACCACCTTTCGGATGCGACCCCGGGTCCCGCCACCGTCACCCGGAGCGGGCCGCTGACCTGGATCCAGCAGTGGCACTGGTACGAACGCACCATTCCCGCACCACGGCGGGTGAACCCGACACCGCTCGCCGACCACTGCCGCATCCCGCCTCGGGCGACCGTCGCCGACGTGCACCTGGCGCTCGCGTCGCTCACCGCCCGCCACGAGGCGCTGCGCAGCACCATCGACCCGCTCCACCCGATCCAACACGTCCACCGCGCGGACTGGGCCCCGCCGCCGGTCGACTACGTCGACGTTCCCACCGCCGATGCCGGCACCCTGGAGGCCGCCACGGCGGCGCTGGCGGCCCGCCCGATCGATCCCGAGCGGGAGCCGCCCTGGTTCGCCAGGGTGCTGCTGGAAGCGGGAGAACCGCGTGCGGTCCTGGTGGCCGCCCACCACGTCATGATCGACGGATGGGGACTGGCGGTCCTGATCAACCAGTTGCACGACCAACTGCGCGGCGACGACGGACCGGCACAGGCAGCAGCCATGCACCCGCTCGACTCGGTCGCCGCCCAGGACCCGGCACGCGCCCGCGCGGCGGAGCGGGAGTGGCTCAGGCGGCTCGCGAGCAACCCGACCGGCGTGCTGGCCCCGTTCGGCGGGACCGACAACGGCGCAGGGCGTCACCGCCTCCAGCACCGCTCGGTTGGCGCGTACGACGACCTCGAACGCGTCGCCCGGCGTTATCGGGCCAGCCCGGAGGTCGTTGTGCTGGCGGCGCTGGCCCACGACGTCGCCACCCGCACCGGTGAACACCGGTTCCTCGCGTCAGTGGTGGTCTCCAACCGGGCCAGGGCCGTTCTGCGCACCAGCGTCGACGTCCAGGCGCTGACGGTTCCGGTGCAGATCGATCTCCGGCCTGGCGCGGTGTTCGGCGAGGTGGTCGCCTCGGTCGCCGCCGCCTGCGCCGCGGCCTACCGGCACGGTCGGTACCGCCCAGCGGAACTGGTCGCCGCCTGGGCCAGCATGGACCGCCGTCGTGGTGTCCTGACCGTGCCCACCATCGAGTACAACTGCTACTCGTGGCCACGCGACTACCTGGTCCCCGTGCAGGACACCCCGCCGAACGGGTCCGCCACCTGGATCACCAGCGCGCCTGACGAACCCTGCGACACGCTCTATGTTGACGTCAGCCGCGACGCGGGGGTCGTCACAATCGATGTCACCGTTGGGGATCACCTGCTCGACGCCGGGCAGGCCGTGGCGTTGGCCATCCGCTTGTGTGGTCTCCTGCGCGCGCTCGCCGACGGTGCCGAGTGCCCGGTCCCGGCGCGCTCGCGCACACCGGCCGGCTCCGGATGGTGGCGCGCCCCGCAGGGCTGGGTGTGCCTGACCACGGTCGAAGACGTGCTGCGCGGCCATCCTGGAGTGCTCGAGGTGACGGTGGCGCCCAGTGGGGACGCCGAAGAGGAGCAGGGCGACGAGCCGCACCTCGTCGCGCACGCCCGCACCGCCCCCGAGGTCACCTCCGGCGATCTGCACCGCCACCTGCTCGACCAGCTCGGTGAGGTGCCCGGCCTCCTGGCACCGGGCCGCTACGTCCTTTCCCCGGCCTGCCCCGAGTCCGGCCGTCGCCCCGACCGATCCCGCACCACCGGCGGCACGGGCACCCCGCGGATTCCGTCGCGGCCGCCCGCGACGGTCGCCGAACGCGCCCTGGCCGCCGCCGTGGCCGCCGTCCGACCCGACGAGCCAGCGGCCGACTCCGTCGACGGCCCCGGCGCTGTGGACATGAACCGCTGCCTCGCCGACCACGGCGTCACGCTGGTCGCCATCCCTCGGCTGCTGGCGCTGCTGCACAAGTCCGGCCTCACCGGGATCGCGTCGGACGAGCTGGCCGGGACGACCTCGCTCGGCCACCTCGCCGCAGCCCTGAAGCCCCTATCATCCCGTGTCCACTGTGGAGGAGAACCCTCGCCATGACCGCCTCCCGCGCCTCCGCACAGTCCGTGGACCGCCTGGCCCCATGGGCTTTCGCCGCCTTCGTCGAGGCGAACACCCACGAGACCGCCTACCGCCCGCCGGTGGTGGACGGTCCGGTCGGTGCGACCATCGTCCGTAACGGCCGCGAACTGGTGAACTTCGCCAGCATCAGTTTTCTCGATCTGGAGCGCCACGTTCCGGTCCGACGACACTTCGCCGAGGGTGCGCTCGCCCACGGCCTGAGCACCAGCGGATCCAGGATGACCCAGGGGATCTGCCGCCCGCATCAGGTGCTGGAGGAGACGATCGCCCGCCACACCGGCAAGGAACGGGCCATCAGCTTCGCCACCGGGCTACTGGCCAACATCGGGTTCGTGAACGCCATGAGCAGTTCCGCGCACTTCGACGTCGGGATCGAGGTGCGCAATCGCGACACCGTCTTCGTCGTCGACCGCGACGTCCACTGGAGTATCTGGAAGGGCCTGGAAGGACTTGGCTACGGCCGCAACGTCCACGCGTTCCGACACAACGACGTCGTCGACCTGGCCCGCATCCTCGGCCGGGTCCGGACCCGCAAGACCGTGGTGATCGCCGAGAGCATCTACTCGGCCGACGGCACCATGGGACCGATCGTGGAGATCCTCGACGAGTGCGACCGGCACGGCGCCATCAGCATGATCGACGACGCGAACGGCTTCATGGTCTACGGGCCCGAGAACCGTCCGTACGCGCGGGAGGCGGCCGCGATCCGAGAGCGAGCCGACTTCGTGATGGTGTCGCTGTCGAAGGCCATCGGCCTGGAGGGCGGCGCGATCGCCGGGCCGGCTGAGGCCATCGACGCCTTCGAACTGCTGTCGGGCACCTCGATGTTCACGGCCGCCATCCAACCGCCCACCGCCTACGCCGCCGAGCGCACCATCGAGGTCCTTGCTGGCAACCCGAAGATCGTCGACGACTACCTGGCGCATGCCGCCCGCCTTCGCCAGCAGATGCACGACATCAACACGCCGACGACGCCGACCGAGTCGTACATGCTCTCGGTGCCGATCGGAAACGACGCCGCCGCCCTACAGATGCGGGAGTGGTTCGTCGAGGACGGCTACCTCGTCCCCGTCTTCTCCTACCCGGCCGTCGCACGCAACCAGGCGCTGCTGCGCCTGTTCCCGCACGCGGGCCACACCGAGGAACAGATGGACGGCTTCCTGCGCACCCTCCTGACCTACCGACGGCGCCTCGGGGTCTGACGCCTCCGCCGAGGCACGCCACACCCACCGGCAGGCCATCAGGTCGGCCAAGCGGAGAAGGAGAAACCCATGGTGGACAACACCGAAACCACCGGTGAGGGGCGCGCGCCATGAGCGTGCTTGACCGCTTCCGGCTCGACGGTCGGGTCGCCGTGGTCACGGGCGCGTCCTCCGGACTGGGCGTCGCCTTCGCCACCGCGGTCGCCGAGGCCGGCGCGGACGTCGTGCTCGGGGCGCGGCGCATCGAGGGGCTGGAGGCCACGCGCGCGGCCGTCGAGAAGCGTGGTCGCCGGGCCGTCGCCGTGCCTACCGACGTTGCCAACCCGCAGGACTGCCGTGCGTTGGTCGACGCGGCTGTGCGCGAGTTCGGGCGGCTGGACATTCTCGTCAACAACGCCGGGGTCAGCAGTGAGCAACCCGCGACGGACGAAACCCCGGAGCAGTTCCGCGAGGTCATCGACATCAATCTCAACGGCTCCTACTGGATGGCGCAGGCCGCGGGCGCGGTGATGTTGCCGGGCAGTGCCATCGTCAACGTCTCCAGCATCCTCGCGATGGTCACGGGAGGCCTGCCGCAGGCGGCCTACTCGGCGTCGAAGGCCGGGATCCTCGGGCTGACCCGCGATCTCGCCCAGCAGTGGACCTCCAGCAAGGGCATCCGCGTCAACGCCCTGGCGCCAGGGTTCTTCACCTCCGCGATGACCGACGGCTACGCCGAGGGCTATCTCGAGGCGATGATGCCGCGAGTGCTCGCGGGCCGCGTCGGGCGGCCAGACGAACTCGCCGCGGCTCTGGTCTTCCTTGTCTCCGACGCGGCGTCCTACATCACCGGCGCCACCCTGACGGTGGACGGAGGCACGCACATCGGCTAGTCACACGGTTCTGGCCGAGCAGCACGTCCCACCGGAATCTACGAGCGGAGGTGTTCATGCTGTTGATCGGTGCGCGATGCGGACCTGGCCGCCTCGGGATGGCCGGGAGTGGCCGCGTGGACGCCGCGGCTGCCGCCGACGGGGCCGATCCACTCGGTGGCCTGAGGAGCGTGCGATGACGAGGGGATCAACCGCCCACTCTCCTCCGCACGAACCGCTCGGCGATCCGCAGTTGCGCCGCCTGGTCGTGGGTCAGGGGCTGGCGGCCGTGGTCGATGCGCTGTTCGTCATCTGGCTCACGCTTTTCGTGCTCAGGCTGTCGGAACCCGGGATCGCCACAGGGTTTGTGCTTGTGGCGGTGGCGCTGCCGCGAGCGGTGCTCCTGCTGCCCGCCGGAGTACTGGTCGACCGCTTCGATCCGGCCCGTGTCGCGGTCGCCGCCGCCTGGCTGCGGGTCGCGGTCCTGCTCGCCCTTGGCGCGCTGATCACGTTCACCTCGCCGTCGGTGACGATGGTCGCGCTGCTCGCCGCGCTGCTCGGTACGGCCGACGCGGCGTACTTCCCTGCGGCTCTGGCGTTGTTGCCGGCCGTCGTGCCGACCGAGCGGCTCGCCAGGGTCAACGCGCTGGTGCAGGGTGCGGAGTCGGGGGGTGATCTGGTCGGTCCTGCGGTGGCTGCCGGGGCCATCGCGGCGATCGGCTTTGACGCGACGCTGGGTGGGATCGCTGTGTTGGCGGCGTTGACCGCCATCGCGTTCAGCACGCTCGTCCGGGTGGTGCGACGTCGTGGAGGTGCCGGGGACGACGCCGATCCGGATGCCATCGACGGTGAGCGGCAGCTCAGCAGTGCGCGTGCCCTCGGCGCGGGACTGAGCTACGCCTGGCGCGAACCGCTGGTGCGGGGGATGCTGGTGGCCATCGCCGTGATCAACATCGCGGTCGTTGGCCCCGTGATCGTGGGCGGCGCGGTGCTCGCCGACCAACGCCTTGGTGGCGCGGGGTCCCTTGGCATCGTGCTTTCCGGTTTCGGCGCTGGTTCGGTGGCCGGCTCACTGATGGCCGGGTGGCGTCCGCCCACCCGGCGCGGCTGGACCGTGGTCGGCGGGATCGCGGCGATCGGCGCGGGCACGGCCGGACTGGCAGCCGTCACCCAGGTCGTCGCCGCGACGGCCGTCGTCACACTCGTCGGCCTCGGGTCCGCGTTTCTCGGCGTGGTCGTCGTGGCCACGTTGCAGGAGCGAGTGCCAAGGCAGCTGCTGGGCCGGGTGATGAGCCTCGTCGTTCTGGCCACGGTGGCGTTCGAGCCGTTCTCCTACACGGTCGCCGGCGTCCTGCTCCCGTACGGCACGACGACGCTGTTTCTGGTCTGCGGCGGCGCGGTGTTGGCGTGCGCCTGCCTGGTCGCCGTGAGCCCGGTAGTCCGCTCCTTGCGTTGAGTGGCCAGCCGGTCTCTGGGTCGTTGGGCTCGGTGTGCTGCCGCCACAGTCGAAAGTAGAGCGCCCTGATGGCATGCTCAGCTCTCATGACCGAACTGAACGCGGAAACTGCCCGGCGCGCGATCGTCGAACACACCCGGCGCCTGGCGGAATCAGCTGTCGCGGCCGGACCTGACGCCGCCGTGCCGACGGCCCCGAAGTGGACTGTCACTGACCTGGTCAACCACGTGGGCCAGACCCAGCACTGGGTCGCGGAGATCATCGAGCGGCGCATCACCGACCCCACACAGCTGCCCATGGAGATGGCGGTGCCTCCCACCGACCCCCGCGAGTGGCAGGCATGGCTGTCGGAGTCCGCGCAGCGGGTCGCCAGCGCCTGCTCCGATGACGCGCTTGACGCGCCGGTGTTCAACGCCGCGGGCGACCAGCGGTCCGGGACGCGATTCTGGATGGCCAGCATGCTCAACGAGGCGGTCGTCCACGGCTTTGACGCAGCCAACGCGGCGGGCCGGCCGGCCGACATCGAAGCCGACATCGCGGCCGCGCTCATCACCAACCACCTCGCGATGCTCACCTCGCCCACCTGGGAGATGCAGCGGCCCGAGTCCGCTCACGCCTTCCGGGGCACGGGGCAGACCCTCCAGTGGCTGGCCACCGACACCGCGGACGGCGCGGGCGCGTGGTTCGTCGAACGGCGGCCGGACGGGGCAACGTGGCAGCCCGGAACCCAGCGGGCCGATGTGACGGTGACCGGCCCGGCGCGATCGCTGCTGCTGATCCTGACCCGACGACTCCCTCTCACCGACCGCGAAACCACCAACATCAGCGTCGACGGCGACACCGACCTCGCCCAGCACTGGCTCGACAACGCCGCCCACGCCAGCGGCTGACCAGCCCCGGCACCCCCTACCGCCGCAACGCCGGAGTTCCTGCCCGGTAGGGGGTGAGCGCCAACGGAGTCACAGTTCGTCGGGATCGTCCGAAGGCGATCCGCCCTCGATCGGCACGCCCGGCGGGTACACCGTGGTGATCGGCGCGCCGCCGAGGCCGATCGCCACCAGGTGTTCGCGGGCCTGCGGCTCGGTGCAGCCACCGAACACCAGGTGCGTGATCCATTCCGGCCGCTCCGGCGCGGCCGGGAATGCGATCGCGGTCA
Organism: Solihabitans fulvus; assembly: GCF_008386585.1. Taxonomy (GTDB): domain Bacteria; phylum Actinomycetota; class Actinomycetes; order Mycobacteriales; family Pseudonocardiaceae; genus Solihabitans; species Solihabitans fulvus. The sequence goes on along the minus strand of NZ_VUOB01000028.1, from coordinate 165,709 downwards.
GTGTGCCCCAACGGAAGTCGTGCCGGGTGGCCACCTGCCCAGGCCGGCCGTACTCGGCCAGCAGCGTGGCCTGGAAGTCGTCGCTCTCCGGGGCGAGCTGGACGTACAGCCGCTCGTCGAGCAGCTTCACCTCGGGCCACTCGCCTTCCCAGTTGCCCAACCGCAGCGCGTCGGTCATCGAGCCTCCCCGTGTCAGCGAGCGTCGACATGGATCGCTGCCGAAACGGTACGCCAGACGGTCTGGCCGGTCAGCTCTCGGACACGGCAGCGAGCCTGGGTGCGGCGGACGGCGGCCCCACTGCGGGACCCGCTGTGCATACCCGAGAGGGCTGTGACCGCGTCTGCCGCATGGTGGCGGCCGTCGCGGGGTATTCCCCTTCGTGAGCGACCTCGCCGGCCGGGCGGTGTCGGGAGCCAACGAGGAAGGACGCGTGATGGGCACTCAGGAATACGTCGTCTACCTGGTCATTGGCGTTGTGCTCGTCCTGGCGGACGGGCAGTTGCTCGCGCGCAGCGGCCGTGCCTATCTGACGGAGTTCCATGCCGACGAGCCCGGGGCTCGGTCGGCCAACCAGCTCGTCGTGGGGCTGTTTCACCTGGTGATGCTCGGTCTGCTCGCCCTGATGTCGACCGTCCGGATCGATGTGGGCAGCCCGGCGCAGAACCTCGTTGCGAAGCTGGGTTACACGCTGTTGCTGCTCGCCCTGGTGCACGGCTGTGTGATGGTGGTGTTGATCCGGATCCGTAGGCGCCGCAGGGAACAGCTGCTGGCTGAGGAGATGGCTACCCAGGTCGAGTCCGGCAGGAAGACGCCGAGCCGGCTGGTGGTGGAGCCGGCACCCGAGGAGGCCGGGCGGCAGCCCTCGGTGGCGCCGGCGCTGGACCAGGACCAGCGCTACCGCGCGGGCTGACCGGCCACGGGGTTCACGGGTCAGGGCGGTCAGGGCCGCAGCGATTTCCTGGAGGTGCTGTTCAGCGGCTGTGCGCGGAGATGTCGCCGTAGGACGTGGTCGCGTGGATGTCGAGCTGGGTGGTGCCGTCGTTCCTGAGGCTGTTGCTGATCCGGCCGTAGGAGGTGCTGGCGTCGAGGGCGGCCGAGACGCCGGGGGCGGCGCTGACCGAGATCGACCCGGCCTGAGTGCTCAGCGTGACCTTGCCGCGCGCGGCGTCGCCGATGCGGATGTCGCCCTTGGCGACGCTGATCTCCGCTGGTCCGCCCAGGCGGCCGACCGAGACGTCGGCGACGTGCACGGTGAGGCGGACGCTGTCGGCCTCGTCAAGCTCGACCACGCCGTGCGCGCCCTCGAAGGCGAGGTCGCCGAGCCGTCCCACAGTGCGCAGCTCGGCGGCCCCTGCCGTCGCCTCGACCCGGGAACCTGTGGGCAGCCACACCGTGATCTCGACGGATCCGGACTGGCCGAAGTACTGGTTGCGCGCCTCAGGGGCCTGGATCCGCAGCACGCCGTCGCCGTGGTCGACCGTGATCTGCTCGGCCGCCTTCACGTCGCGGCCCCTGGAGGCGTCGACCGGCGCGATCTCGATGGTGGTGTCGGCCCGGTCAGCGGCGATGAACTGGACGCGCCCGGCGGGGATGTCCAGGACGACGGAGACGGGGGAGGGGGTGGCGAAGGTCTGCATGGTGTGCTCCTGAGAACTCGTTCGGGCGTCCCCGTTGGTGGGGACCCCGTGCTGATCACGGAAGCAACGATCGCCCGCCGCGCTGACACCGGACGGCCACCGCGGTGACAGCACTCCTGACACGGCGCTGTCATGGGCCAGGAGGGTGGTCCACGGGATCCGGGCACCGCCAACGAGAGGCTCACGGTCAACCAGTTGGCCGGAGCCGAGCGGGCTCGCTGGACCGTTCTGCGGGAGCTGTGCTCGTTTCCTGCTCAGCTTGTGACCGCGGGCGAGGAGGCGTCGCGGGCCAGCAGCCGGGGACTGCTGGTGCCGTCGGCCTGGACTGCCCAGATGTCGTTGTCCAGCCGGTAGAGGACGGTCCTGTCGTCCTGCCAGAGCGCCTGGTCGTCGACGCTGAGGGTCTCGGCGAGTGCGGTCTCCTGCTGCGTCGCGAGGTCGAGGACCGACAGTCGCCAGACTCCGTCTCCGACCTTCTTCTTGAACGCGATCCTGGTGCCGTCCGGGGACAGCGACGGGCACTCGACGTTCTCGCGGATCGCCTTGCCCTGGTAGCGCGCGTAGTCCGCCTCGACCAGGTACGTCCTGCCCCTACTGCCGAGGGTGGCGTAGAAACGGTTGCCGTCCGGCGCGAACGTGATGCCCCAGTAGTTGACGTCCGATGCGAAGTACCGGTTGCCGTCGAGGAACACCGGAAGTTCCTCGATCGTCTTGACCAGTCGCTCGGTCTCCACCTCGTACAGCCCGGCCCTCGTCGAGAAACCCGTTGCGGCGTAGGAGTCTCCGGTGACGAACAGCGTCCACTGCACGAGCTTCCCGTCCGGGGACACTCTGGCGCGGCTCGGCGTTCCCGGCAGGGCCTCCTGGTGGCGGACGGCGAGATTGGCGTCGAGGACCATGATATCGGTGACCGGTGGGAGCACGCCCGGCCGCGCTGCCAGGCACACCGCGGTCTGCCGCGCGACGGCGAACCGGTCGCACTTCATGCCGCTGGATCGGCGAGCCCCGCCGGGGTCGGCCAGCGGCACCGCAGTGACCCTTCCGGTGTCGTTGCTGCGGAACAACAGTTGGCCGGGCGCGAGCGTGAGCTGCTCGACCGGGGGCTCCGCCGAGGAGGAGCCCTGGCGCGCGGTCACGGTGAAGATCACCGCCGCCCCGATCAGCAGGATCGACCCGGCGAGCGCGAGAACGATCTTCCTCATGTCCGCACCTGTCTGCTGAACGCCGCCACGAGGACGACAACGGTGAGCGCGCCCGCCGCGACGAGCATGGCGGGGCGCAGCCCAAGAAGAGTCCACGACAGTCCGAACAGGACAGACGAGAGCATCCTGGCGACCGCCTGCCCGGTTTGCACGACCGCGAGCCCGGTGGCCCGCAGCCCGGCAGGGACCAGTGGTCCGGCCGCGGCCATCAGCACCCCGTCGGTAGCCGCGTAGAACACGCCGTGCAGGCCGAGCGCCAGCACGGCGAAACCCGCCCAGGACACCGGTCCGCACAGCAGGAGCAGCGCCGCGCCGAGCGCCGCATGCCCGGCGAGGAACACCGGCCACCGGCCGATCCGGTCGGCGAGTCGGCCGACCGGGACGGCCAGCGGCAGGTAGACGCCTGCGGTGCCCAGCGGCAGCAGCGGGAAGTACGTCGCCGCGACGTCCCAACGCCGTTGCAGCGCCAGGTAGACGAACGAGTCGCCGACGGTGGCCAGGCCAAGCACCGCCGCCCACAGGGCCACTCTGCGGAAGTCGCCGTGCCGCAACAGGTTCACGGCCGCCCGCACGGACACCTCGGCGCGCTCGACGGCTCCCCGTCGGTCGCGGACGAACAGCGCCAACAGCAGCACCGCGACCGAGGCGACGCAGAAGCTGGCGAAGAACACCGACGGATAGCTGCCGAGGCTGAGCGCCAGCACCGCCATCGCGGCCAGCGGACCGAGGAACGCGCCGACGGTGTCCAGCGTCCGGTGCACGCCGAACGACCTGCCGAGCAGCGCGGGCTCGCTGCTCAGCGAGATCAGCGCGTCGCGCGGCCCGGTGCGCAGGCCCTTGCCGGTGCGGTCGGCCGCGAGCACGACGCCGATCGCGGCGACCGAGGACCCGGCCGCCAGTAGGCCGAGCTTGCACACGGCGGACAGGCCGTAGCCGACACCGGCGACCGCCTTGAGCCGCCGCCAGCGGTCGGCGAGGTGCCCGCCGAGCATCCGGAGGATCGCGGTCGCCCCGGCGTAGAGCCCGTCGAGCAGGCCGAACTGCAACGGGTTCAGACCGAGGCCGAGCACCAGGTACAGCGGGAGCACGGCGGTCACCATCTCCGAGGAGACGTCGGTGACCAGGCTGACCATGCCGAGCGCCACGACGTTGGCGGACACCCGGCTCAGCCCGGGGCCTCGGTCGGTGGCGGTCGGCGGGTCAGGGGCGTGGTTCGCGGCGATGTACATAGGAGCTCTTAGTGGCAGGTGTAGGTCGGGCTGCTGTCCAGGACCGCCCCGTCGACGCCGATGAGTTGCGTCGCGAACGTGGTGTCGGTCATCGACAGCTTCAGCACGCCGTACGTGCGCAGCAGTTTCGCCGTGGTGGGGTGGGTCGCGTGCAGGTCGTAGAGGTCGGCGCCGCCGGTGCCGCCGACGATCTCGACCGGGCCGTTCGGGTCCGCCCTGCCGTCGGTGTTCTGCGGCAGGAACCGCTCGTAGTCGTGGTCGTGCCCGTTGAGCACCAGGTCCACCTTGTTGTCGACCATGAGCTGCCACAGCGCGATGCTGTCCGGGTTGTCGCCGTGGTCACCGGAGCTGTACCGGGGGTGGTGGTAGTAGGCGGCCACACAGCCCTTGGTGTTCTTGGCCAGGTCCTGCTTCAGCCAGGTGAGCTGCGGGGACTCGGCGAGTTCGTGCGTGACGAAGTCGTTGGAGTCCAGCGCGACGAAGTGCCAGTTGCCCATGTCCCAGCTGTAGTAGTTGTTGCCCTGCGGGGTGGCGATCTGGCCGAAGTAGTCGTGGTAGCCCTGGTACTTCGGGCTGTCGTAGGACTCGTGGTTGCCGGGGATCGGGTGGGTGATGTTCTTGAATCTGCCCCACGTCGTGTCGTAGTACTTCTGGAAGTCCGACAGGTGGGCGTCGTCGTACTGGTTGTCGCCCATGGTGATCACGGCTGCTGGCCGCATCGCCTCGACCAGTTTCGCGGTCTTCGGGTGCACGCAGTTCGGGTCGCTCGCGGTGCAGCGTTCCGCGATATCGCCGGCCGCCGCGAGCACGAACGAGCCGGTGCCGCCGGACTGCGTCCGCGCGGTGACCGCGTCGCTGGCCGCCGAGGTGTTCCCCGCGGCGTCCCTGGCGCGGACGGCGTAGGTGTAGCTGGTGTCCGGGGCGAGACCGGTGTCGTTGTAGGAGGTGGTCGCGCTGGTCGCGACCACCTGACCGGCGCGCAGCACGTCGTAGCCGACGACACCGACGTTGTCGGTCGAGGGCGACCAGGACAGCGCGACGCTGTTCGCGGTGACCGCGCCGGTGGTGAGCCCGGTCGGCCTGGTCGGGGGCTGGGTGTCGCCGGTCGAGTCGGCGGTGCCGAACGCCTGGATCTCCCAGAGGGAGTAGCCGTACTTCGTGGCGCGGGTGGTGCCGACGAACCGCAGGTACCGGCCGTGCGCGTTGAGGCCGGAGAGGGTGTCGGTCCCGCCGCGGCCGTTGTCGACGGTGGTGACCACGCTGAAGTGCACGCCGTCGTCGGAGATCTCGATCCGGTACTTCTTGGCGTAGGCGGCCTCCCAGTTCAGTTGCACTCTGTGCACTGTGGACGGTTGGCCGAGGTCGACGCGCAGCCACTGAGGATCGGCGCTCACGGCGCTCGCCCACCGCGTCGTGGTGTCGCCGTCGACGGCCTTGTCACCGCTGAGCGAAGGCTTCTCCACGGTGGAGGTGGCCACCGGTTTTCCCTGGGACAGCAGGATGTCGGCCGCGTACGCGGGAACGGAGACGGCCGAGGAGAGCAGGAAGCCCGTGGCGGTGACGGCCACGAGCGCGGACAGGGTTCGGCGGAGGAGGTGTGGGCGCACGTCGTGCTCCTTCGGGCCGGACAGGGAACTCGGGTCGTTCGTGGACCTGGGGCCTGGAACCTAACTGTTAAGAAAGTTTCCTAATAAAAAGGCACTGTATCGGCGCGCGCTTTTCACTGGCAAGCGGCAATAGTGGTGAAACGATCCAGTGGCCGGGCCGGTCGGCGGTGTCTCGCCGGATGAAAGCAGCGGGGATTGCCGGGAGCCGTGCGCGGCAAGGAGATGCGTCGGCTGGCTCAAGTGGTGGCGACGTGCCGGCGGGCTGTGGCACCATCTCGCCGGGGGTTACGCAGTGCTGTCGAAGCGCTGCTGTGTGTCACAGGGGATCGCATCAACCAACGACTGGCCGAGATGCTGGCCGCCGTCACCAACCGCAGGAGCGGGACATGAACGATCGCCGTTGGGGCTTCGAGGAAGCCGACGACGAGGACTACAACGCTCGACCGGCCACACCGTCGGCTGAGGCCGCCGCCGACAGCATCGAGGGCCGGGACCCTGACGGTGTGATCACGGTCGCGGTCACTCCGACGGCGGACGTGGTGTCGGTGAACCTCGCCGCCGAGTGGAAGACGCTGGTGGATCCGCACGGGTTGCACGCCTGCGTGCTGGCCGCGACCAACGCCGCCACCATGCAAGCCCTTGCCGTGCAGGTGGAACAGCAATCGTCCACACCGGACACAGGGCCGACGCCATCGAGCCGGGTCGAGGAGGTGCCGTTGAGCCGGGCGGACGTGATGAGACTGGTCGATGCCGTGTCGGCGGACCTGGCGCGGTTCTCCGACCAAGTGTCCCCGATCGTCGACCGCACGGTCGCGGCGGAGAGTCCCGGCCGTCACGCCAGCGGGACGGCCAAACAAGGCCGGATCCTGTCGTTGGTGGTCGACGCGCATTGGGCGGCGGGCGCGCGCAACTCCGAGATCGAGTACGAACTGCTGAACGTGCTGCGGCAACTGCACACCAGGAGTTCGCCCGGCGAGCTCGCGAGTGGGCCGCACAGCCCGGCAATCAGCGAACTCACCGCGCTGGTCAGCGATCCGACCGCGTTTCTCCGCAGGCTCGGGCTGATGCCCACGCCACCGGTCGCATGAGGGATGGGAAGAGCAGAGGATGAGCCCGACACCGAACGGCAAACAGGTCGCCGTAGCCCTGGACGCGTTGCGGTCCGACGCCACCACGTGGGACAACGCGGCCGCAGACCTGACCGGTGGACCCAGGACCACCATCGGAAGCCTGCACCTCACCCCGGACGACGTGTCGAAGTGGGCCGCCGACCATGGCCTCGACGCGACCTACAACGACGCCCGCACCAAGCTGGAGGACATCATCAAGCAGGCCGCGGACAACCTGCACGCGGTCGGCACCGCGCTGCGCGCCTCGGCCGACGTCTACCAGCGCGACGAGGATGCCAACCTGCACCGGCTCAACGGAATCTACTAGGGGGGAGAACGCCATGGCCGACACTCTGATCGCCGAGGCTCGACAGAAGACGCGGGACATCGACCGCAAGCTCAGGGAGTTCTTCGACAAGGCCGACCGCATCCTCAGCTGGGTGCCCGACTTCCTGTCCGATCTTGTCGATCCCATTCGTGCCGGGCTGATCGTGCTGCGGGACAAGGTGCATGAGTTCTGGGGCAAGGTGAACCAGCTGTTCGACAAGGCCGGAGACTCCGACCGGCTGAAGAACGTCGGCGACCAGTGGGTGAACCAGATCGGCAACCCGGCGGGCGACATCGCCGGGAACCTCTCGCTGGACAAGCTCAAGACCACCGTCGAGTGGCACGGACGCGCCGCCGAGGCGTACAAGGCCATCGTCCCCGCGCAGGTGTCGGGCCTCAACAGCATCAAGGACCTCGCCAACCAGATGAAGTCGTCGCTGGTCAATCTGGCCAACGCGATCGACAACTTCTGGATCGCGATCATCGCCGCTCTGGTCATATTCGTTGTCGGGGCGATCGGTGCCATCGTCGCCGCGTGCACGGTCGTGGGGCTTCCCGCGGCCGTCGCGGCCTTGGCCGGGGCGGCTGGGCTCTCCATCGGCCTGATCATCGCCGCGGTGGTGGCGATGCAGTCGTTCACCCAGACCATCGCGATCGAGCAGGGCAACATCAAGCAGAAGATCCACGACGACCTCGGGGACTGGGCGAGGACCAACGCCGACCTGCTCGGGCACGCCAGCGTGAACGACCCCGACGGAATGAACTGGCACATCAACGCATGATCATCATCCAGGGCCAGGAACCGACGCCCCAGTACCTCTGGGTGTCGTCCTCAGTGGTGCGGAAGATCCGCGCCACCAGCATGCTGACCGGAGCCGTCTCGGCCGCCGTGAGCCTGGTGGTGGGAGTCCTCATGTGGTGGGGCGGCGGCGCGCTGCCCAACGCCCGCAGTCCCTTCAACTGGATGATGATCGCGATCGAGTTGTGCTCGGTGTTCTTCTTGCTCCTGATCGCGTTCAGCCTCCTGTGGGCCACGAGCTACGCGACCGGCGAGTACCTCGACATCGCGGGAACTCGGGTCGCGCTGCGCGTCCTGCTCGTGCTGGGCATCGCCACTGTTGGCACCGCAGCGCTGGCCTGCTTCGTCCTGGTCATGACCCCGACGCACGCAGGTGGATCAACGGCCCGGCCAGACGTGCACGGCGGCCTGCCGGTCCCGGTCTACTTGCTGCTCCCGTTCGCTGCGTGCGCGATTGCCGTGATCGACTGTCTCATCGCCCGCTATCTACTGCGACCGTCGCCGGCACTGCTGCCCAGGAACGACCCAGCGTGGCCGCCCAACGCCGGCCTGCCGGGTGGTCGCTGACCAGCACGTCCACCGGCGGTCCCGGCCTGTCCGCTCAGCGACCAAGTCGGGCGGCGAGTCCGTCGAGCACGCAGTCCAGGCCGAACGCGAACTCGACGTCGGGGTCGAGCTCCTCGGCTTCGAGGACGCGGCGGGCGAGCATCGGGTGCTCACCCGCCGCGAGGACCTCGCTGATGTAGGGACCGACGCTGCGCTGCCATTCCTCCTCGGTCAGGCCGGTGCGCTGCTCCGCGCGTCGAAGTGCCTGCTGGGTGGCGACCGAACCCAGCACGTACGCGTGCACGGCGCCGAGCGCCTGCGAGGCCAGGGTGATGTCGGGCGTGAGCGCGACGGCGGCCCGCAGCGCGGACTCGGACCGCCGCAACGAGTTGGGGCCGAGGGCGGGCCTTCCCGTCAGCTCACCCGCCAGCCAGGGGTGTCGCAGCAGCGTCGCGCGCAGCGCGTGCGCGACCGCGCCCAGGCCGGCGCGCCAGTCCTCGGTGGACTCGGGCAGCGGATCCTCGCCCTGCGCCGCGTCGATCATCAGGTCCACCAGCTCGTCGCGGTTGGTGATGTACCGGTAGAGCGAGGCGGTCCCGGAACCGAGATCGCCCGCGACCCTGCGCATCGACACCGCCGCCAGTCCCTCCGCGTCCGCGACGGCCAGCGCGGCGGCCACGTACTGGTCCACTCCGGGAGCGCGTCGACGCGGTTCGGGGCGCGGCCGTGTCCACACCGACGAGGGGGCGGGTTCGGTCATCGGGGCGATTCCTTTCCTCGTTGACCCCCATCCTACCTTCTGGCTACGGTGTATCCATGACGGAAACATTGTATCCAGAAGTGCCGGTGCTTGTGGTGGGCGGCGGCAGCGTCGGCCTGCTCGCCGCAGCGCTGCTCACCCACCATGGCGTCCCTGTGGTGCTGGTCGAACGGCGGTCCGGTCCTTCGGTCCACCCGCGCGCCACCGGCATCGGAGCGCGCACCGTCGAGATCCTGCGCGAACTCGGGCTCGACGCCGCCGTGGACGCCGCCGCGGTCGACCTCCGGGGCGGCGTGGGCAAGGCGGTGGCGCGGACCGTCGTCGACATGGGCGCGGGCGATGTCGTGACCGTGCCCATGCCGACCCCCTCCGCCGACGAACCGGACGTGACGCCGTTCAGGCTGCGCGGCGTCTGCGCGCAGGACCGGCTCGACGCCGTCGTGGCCGCCGACCTGTCGCGCCGAGGAGCGGACCTGCGCTGGTCGACCCGCCTGGTCGGCATCGCGCAGGACGCCGACGGGGTCGACGTCGAACTGGACGGACCCGACGGCCGCTACGCGCTGCGGTGCGCGCACGTGGTCGCCGCCGACGGCACGCACAGCACCGTGCGGACCGCCCTCGGCGTGGGCACCACCGGCCCTGGCGACCTCGGCAAGTCGATGATCAACATCCTGTTCCGCGCCGACCTCCGACCCCACCTGCGCGGCATGGCCTTCGCCACCTGCACCATCACCACGCCGCAGGCACCCGGCCTGCTGGCCACCGTGGACGGCGAGACGAACTGGGTCTTCCACGTGGCCTGCGACGTCGACGCCGGCGAACGCCCCGAGGACTTCACGCCCGAGCGCTGCGCCGCGATCGTCCGGACGGCGGTCGGCGATCCCGACCTCGACGTCGAGGTGCGCAGCGTCCTCTCCTGGCGCCCCCGCAGCGCCGCGGCCCAGAGGTTCGCGGTCGGCCGCGTGTTCCTCGCCGGCGACGCCGCGCACACCGTGTCACCCATCGGCGCGTTCGGCCTCAACACCGGCGTCGCCGACGCGCACAACCTGGCGTGGAAACTGGCCGCGGTCCACCACGGTGCGGCAGGCGCAAGCCTGCTCGACACCTACGCGCACGAACGCGAACCGGTCGCCGCGGCGACGCTGGACCAGGCGATGCGCCGGCTCGCCGACCCGGGACTGCACTGGGGACGCGGACCCGAGGCCGACGCCGCCAGGGTGGCGGCGGGGGTGTGGGCGGCACCGGTGGTGCACCTGGGCCAGCGGTACGACTCGGCCGCCGTCGTCGACCCTCGGCCGGAGCTCCCATCCACAGTGGACCTGGCGGCGGCGCTGGACGGCTCACCGGGTTCACGGGTGCCCCACGCGTGGATCGACGGGGTCTCGACGCTTGACCTGGTGGCGTCCCGGTGGACCCTGCTGGTGGGTGCCGAGGGTGAAGGCTGGCTCACCGCCGCGGTGGACGTCGGGCTCCCCGCCCACCGCGTCGCGGTCCCGTGGCTCTCGGACGATGGGGCCCTGCTCGTCCGTCCGGACGGGATCGTCGCGATGCGCGCCATGGCGCCGGCACCGGACCCGGTGCGGTTCCTCACCGGGGTCCTGGACCAGGTGCTGGCCAGGCCGGTCCCGGTGCCGAGCACCTGACGGGGACGCCTCGACGGAGACGCCCGCGTCAACCATCATTGAGTCAATGAACGCTGAGTGGTCGTCTTCGTTGGTGGCGCGTGCGGGCCTGCGCGGCACTGAGCGAGCCCGCCCGGCTGGCGATCGTGGACCAGCTGCTGCTGGGCGACGCCTCGCCCGGCGAGATCGGACGCGAACTGGAGTTGCCCAGCAATCTGCTGGCCCACCACCTGAAGCTGGTGGAGCGCCGCCGCGTTCGACCACGCGTTCCGCGATCTCGCCGACCGGGTCGACCGGCTGGCCCCCGTCGGGCGCAACCCTGGAGATGACGATGACTGACGCCCAAGGGCAGCACCGCAAGGACTCTCCCGTGGGAGGCCGTGCCCGCGACGGCAGGCCCACGGTGTTGTTCCTGTGCGTGCACAACGCCGGCCGCAGCCAGATGGCGCTCGGGTTCTTCCACCACCTCGCCCAGGACCGCGCGGTCGCCCGGTCCGGCGGTTCCGAACCCGCCGACGAGGTCAGCCCCTCGGCTGTCGCCGCGATGGCCGAACGCGGCATCGACATCTCCCGCGAGTTCCCCAAGCCCTGGACCGAGGAGATCGTCCGCGCCGCCGACGTGGTCGTCACCATGGGCTGCGGTGACGCCTGCCCCGTGTTCCCCGGCAAACGCTACCTCGACTGGACCCTGGACGACCCGGCCGGCAAGAGCGTGGCCGATGTCCGGCCCGTCCGCGACGAGATCGAACGCCGCGTCCGCAGCCTGCTCGCCGAACTCGATGTCCCTGTCCGCGGATAACCGACCGACCACGAACGTGCCCGGCGGGCAGTGTCCATAAGGGACTCAGCGAAGGAAGGCGGTCAGCACGGGGGCGAGCTGTTCCGGCGGGGCGCCATGGTCCGCGCCAGGCAGGCTGTGCCGTTGGGCGTCGGGCAGCAGGTTGACGAGCGCCTGCACGGAATCCCGTTGCCAGGCGGGGCTGTTCTCGCCGTCGAGCACCAGGGTCGGGACGGTGATCTCGCCCGACCACTCCGAGGGAAGCGGCCTGCCCATCATGTTGGCCGCGACGGCGGCCCCGTCGTAGGCGACGGTCGGGGCGAGCGCGATCATGTGCGGCCACATCTCGCCGTCTCGCATCGGCGCGAGGAACTCGGCGGGCAGCCCGACTGCGACCGTCATGAAGTACTCGACGATCTCCTCGCGCTTCCCCGCCGCGGTGAGCTCCTGGAGGTGCGCGACGTAGTCGCCGGGCAGCGGCGGCCGGCTGTCGTCGACGATGAACGGCGGCTCGTACAGCGCGAGCTGGGTGATGCCGGGCAGTGCCCTGGCGGCCTCGATGGCGAGCGCGGCTCCCGAGGAGTGCGCGAACACGGCCGCGGCTCCACCGGCCTGCTCGATCAGGGCGGCGATGTCCTCGATCTCGCGCTCGACCGCGAAGGGCGCGGTGTCGCCGCTGTCGCCTCGGCCGCGCCGGTCGTAGTTGAGCACGGTGAAGTCGGCGGCGAGCAGGTCGGCGAGGGGGCGGGTGGCGCGCCGGTCGGTGAAGGCTCCGCCGACGATGAGCACGGCCGGGCCGTCGCCGAGCTGGTCGTACGCGAGGGTGGTGCCGTCCTTCGAGACTGCCTTCAACATGATGATCTCCTCGGTTGGGAACTGGACGGTACAGTACTGCACGAAGAACTAGACTGTCCAGTACTCTGGGGTCATGACCGTCGAGGAGGGCCGCTCGGCCCAGAAACGCACAGTGATCATGGCCGCCGCCACCGAGGCGTTCCTGCGCAACGGCTACCCGGGCACCTCGATGGACGAGGTCGCGACGCGGGCCGCCGTGTCCAAGCAGACCGTGTACAAGCACTTCTCCGACAAGAAGAGCCTGTTCGCCGCGATCGTGGCGGACACGGTCAGCATGGTCGACGAGCGGCTGGTCGCCGCGACCCGCGCGCTGCACGGCACCGACGATCCCGAGCGCGACCTGCGCGCGCTGGCCCGTCAGCTCGCGGACTCGATCCTCCAGCCCCACGTGATCCAGTTCCGCCGGATGCTCATCGCCGAGGCCGAGCGCTTCCCCGAGATGGGTCGCAGCTACTGGGACGAGGGCTTCGAACGCGGCCTGCGCACGCTCGGCGCCGGCTTGGCGGAACTGGCCAGGGCCGGGCACCTGACGGTCCCGGATCCATTGCTGGCCGCGCACCAGTTCGCCGGGCTGATCCTCTGGGTGCCGGTGAACCAGATGATGTTCTGCGGGGAGGACAGCAGGTTGGGCGCTGCGGACCTCGACCGGTATGCCGACCAGGCCGTCCGGGTCTTCCTGGCCGCGCATCGGCCGCGCGGCGACTCACTGCGGTAACTCCGTCGCGTCGGGCGCCAGCCGCGCCGCGCTTCGCCGCCGTTGCTCGCGCTGTCCAATCACGTTCCAACAGCCTTCCAACACGTCCCGATCAGACTCGCGGTCCTCGTCAGGAAGAAGCCGCTCGAGGAGGGAACCGTGTGACGAAGAGATTTCGCCTGGCGGCGGCACTGCTCGCCGCCGCCGCGCTGTTCGGGCCGACGGCGCCGGCATTTGCCACGCCACCGCCCACCCAGTGCCCCAGTCCGCCGGGCACCTGCCAGGGCAATCCGAAGCCACCGACCGAGCCGGACGACCCCGCGCCGCCCGCGCCGCCGGCCCCACCGGCTCCCAAGCCGACGGTCGACGGCTGGCAGGGGGTCGTGGACACCCTTGGCATCACCGAGAAGCCGGCGCCGTCCGGGCCGATGGACCCGGCGTTCACCCCGCCGGACCCCGTCAAGCCCTACCCGCCGACCAAGCAGGTCATCCGCGTGGTGATCATCGGCGACTCCTACATGTCCGGCGAGGGCGCCGGCGACTACCTGAACCTCAAGGGGGTGCTGGCAAAGGCGCTCACGCGCGACATCAACGGGAACTACGTGCTGCCGGCGGGCGCGAGCTGGGACGACTACATCCCCGACTTCAGCCACCGCTCCGTGCACGCCCCGGCTCTGCTCGCGCTCCAGGCGCTGCGCACGGCCAACCCGCAGGTGGTCATCGAGGTGAAGTTCGTGGCCGCGTCGGGCGCGGAGACCACCAACTACTGGATTCCGCAGAGCGACAACGGCCGCAACAACCCCGCGCAGCGCGACGCCGTCACGGCGGACGCCGACCTGGTGATCATGGGCTTCGGCGGCAACGACGCGAAGTTCGGGCCGCTCATCGAGAAGGCGCTGCGGTCGGACAACGTGCAGGACCTCAAGAACCTGATGGCCCAGTACGCGCCGTTGCTCGCCGCGCGCGCCGACGCCACGGAGTGGGCCGACGGACAGCCCGACATCGTCGGCAACGTCTACCGGCTGGCGCAGACCATCACCGGGCGGCTCACCCAGATCGCCCTGGACGTGCACACCAGGGCGCCCAACGCGAAGATCCTGATGGCGACCTATCCGCAGGGCCTGCGCCAGGACCTGACCCCGATCCAGTTCCACGGCTACATCGACAAGGAGGAAAGCAACGAGCTGTGGAAGCTGGCCGGCAACCTGGACGAGTCGATGAAGCGCGCCCAACGGTTGCTGGTCGCCCACGGGGTGCCGGCCAGCCTCGTGGACCTGTACGGCGCCTTCGACGGCCATGAGCTCGGCGTGCTGGACAACTACGTCAACGGGCTGGTCGTGTCGCTGTCCGATCTGGGCGCCAGGATGAGCACGTTCAACATGGTCCAGCAGTCCGGGCACCCCAACCGCGAGGGCACCGAAGCGATGGCCCGGCTCTACCTGCCGGTGATCTACCAGCTGTTGAAGGCGAAGTTCCCGACGCTGCGCTACCCGGGTTTCAACCTGCCCTTCGCCCGGCCGATGCAGCCCAACCAGCCGGGCATCAGGCCCGGATACATCACCAAGACGACCGCCAAGGTCGATGAGTACGGCGACGCGCTGATCCCCGTTCCGGCCGGCTCCCAGCCCGCCGGCGGCGGCAGTCATCCCGTGCCGCCGACGGGCCACTACCCGATGGGCCCCGGCGAGCCCTATGTGCCCTGGTTCGGCGACGGCGGCGACTACTCCGGAGGGCAACCCTGCGGCGGTTACGAGTACGACGGCGTGACCTGGTGGTGGCAGGACTGCTGAGTGCCTGGATTGCGCCCCAACGGATCTCGGCCCGGTTCGGTCGAGAACCGGGCCAAGAACCGTTGGGGCGAAGTCTTTCGGGCTGCCATGGTGCGGGCCCGATTGCCCAGACCCGACGGCCCGTGGCGCGGTCGGTCCGGGGAGCGTGACCGGTGTCGTTGTCTCGATGGGGTCACGTCCATGGTGGACCTGACGGACAAGGTAACCCTCCGGCGTGGAAGTCCGATTAACAGTGCACAGGAGGCCGACCGCTGCCACGTTTCCCTGTGTCGCTGCCGCGACGTCGCGGTTCGCCCCGCCATGTTCGGTGATGGTGTTGGGGTGTGCGATGAGCAGATCCACGAACCGGCCACCGTGGTGTTCGCGAGTGGTGGCGCGTGCGGACGCGCTGCGCGCCTCGGCGAAACTGGCCGCTCTCGGGCGCGGGATGACCTTCGGCGCCAACGGAAACGTCGAGCCGGGGACGTCCGACAGGCAGCGACGCTGGGTCGCCGGCTATCGCAACGTCGTGCACCACGCCGACAGTGCCGAGCGATGTGTCACGCACCGCTCCCCGTCGCTGCTGGGCTGGCTGCGGGGAAGCTCGGTCGAGACGGCCTTCGCGCACATCCACGAGGGCGAGGTGCAGCTGATCGAGTTGTTGCCCGAGGATCAGCTGACCGGACACCTGGCCGAGGTGCGGAGCACGGTGCAGGCCTACCTGCCGCCGGATGATCTCCGCCGGTTGGCGCTGGAGGACTGGGGATCGGCTGCCGGGACCACCGCCGCCACCAGCGTGCCGTGGTCGTCGCTGAGGGTGCGTCCTCGGCCCGCGAGAGTGGAGGACGAGCACCGCGAGTTGATCGCCACCACCCTGCGCGCGGCCTACCTGTACGGCGACACCGAACACGCCAGGGTGCGGAGCTTCCGCAACATTCTGCTCGGCGCCGCGCTCGCCATGGGCGTGCTGCTGATCGGGCTGGGTCTGGTCGGTTCGCGCTGGCCCGCGGCGGTGTCGCTCTGCGTTCCGCACGCGGGTGCCGCGTCGGGGTCGGGGCCGCAACTGATCTGCCCCACCAACGTCCGTTACGGATTGGGCAACGGTCCCAGCGGAGGAGACGTGTTTCTGGTCGAGCTGATGGGGCTCGTCGGGGCGGCGCTGGCCGGGGTCCGGGCAATCTCGGCGAGCCGGAAGGTCGAGTCCTCGTATTCGCTCGCGGTGGCTCAGGCGACGCTGAAGGCGACCGCGGGCGCGACGACGGCCGTGATCGGCGTCCTGCTGCTGAGTTCCGGCATCGTCTCGAGCATCGGCCAGCTACAGAGCCAGGCCGCGATCCTCACCTATGCCGTGATCTTCGGCTACGCCCAGCAGTTGCTCACCGGCCTCATCGACCAGCGCGCCGACGCCGTCCTGCAAGCCGCATCTCCCGCCAGCCCGGCGAAGGCGTCGACGCCGCAGGCTCCGAGCGGACGTGGTTGAGCCTGACCTCGCCCTGGAGGCTTTTGGGGCGAGGTCAGCTGGTTTGCTCGCCGGTCGGCCGGCTACGGACTGAGGTGCGCAGGCCAGGCCGTGTCGTCGGCGGCCAGCCATGGCTCGTTCGCTGAGGCGGTGGGGGTTGCCCCGGTGAACGCGCGGACGTCGTGGTGCAGGTGGGACTGGTCGACGTAGCCGCCGTCCGCGGCGACCTGTGCCGGGGCGTGTCCGTCAGCCAGCCGATGGATGGCGTGGTCGAAGCGGACCAGCATGGCGGCGCGTTTGGGCGTCAGTCCGATCTGCGCGCCGAAGCGCGACCACAGGCGCTGGCGGCTCCACCCCGCTCCGGCGGCGAGGTCGCCGATGCGGATTTGGCCCCGGCTCGCCACGATTTGCCGCCAGGCCAAAGCCACCTCAGGGTCGACCGCCGGGCCCGCCAGGAGTCGGCTGGACAGCTCCGCGTCGACCAATGCGAAGCGTTCCGGCCAGGTTTGCGCGTGGTGCAGCCGCTCGCGCAGGCGCGCGACATCGCGGCCCCACAGGTCGTCGAGCGCGACGACGCTCCCGCCCAACTCCACCGAAGGGACCCCGAGCACGGCGTGCGCGGCAACCGGGGACAGCCGGATCTGCACGCACTCGACGGCCTCGGCGCGCACCTGGAACGCGCCGAAGGCGAGCCCGGCGGCCAGGCTTCCCGACCGCATCCGGCCCGCCTCGCCGTGCACGTCGAACGAGCGGTCGCCGAACTCGACGGCGATGGTCACGGCCGGGTGGGGGATGGCCAGCAGCTCGATCGGGCTGTCGCCGCGAATGCGGAACCCCGCCATGTCGACGCCACGCGGCGCGGCCGTCCGCGACGGTCGCGCGATCTCCCAGGCTGCGGTGGGGTTTGCCGTTCGGCGAACTGCTCGCACGCCGTGACTGTACGAGCGGCTCTGCGGCGGGGCCAAGTCCACGCGGGCTCCGACATTTCTCCAAGACGCGTCGCGGTGGCCGCAGGGAGGGTGGTGGCGTCGCGGACCGACCGATGGAGGAGCCATGGACGAGACGACTGTCGCGCAACGCCACCACATCCGAGGCCGCGGCGGCGCGGCGCCGGGTGCCCCGAAGGGATGGCGGGCGTGGGGCCGACGGCGGCGGATCACGGTGGTGACCGTCGGCGTGCTGGCCGCCCTGCTCGCGGGGAACACGGTGTCCGTGCTCGCGCAGACGGCCGAGGCCTCCGGCGGGCAGATCGTGCGCCTGCCCGGCGGTGACATCCACGTCGTGCAGGACGGCCCGCCCGACGCGCCAACGGTGGTACTCCTGCACGGCCTCGCCGGCTCGACGGCATGGTGGGACCCGGTGCTGCCGGCATTGCGGGACCGGCACGTGGTGCGGGTGGACCTGCTCGGGCACGGTGGATCGGCCAAACCTGCTGGTGGCTACGGGATCGCGGAGCAGGCGCGCCGGGTCGGGGCGGTGCTCGACCAGCTCGGGGTGCGCCGCGCGACTGTCGTCGGGCACTCCACCGGCGGCACGGTCGCCACATCGCTGGCCGAGCAGCGGCGGGATCTGGTGGCGGCCATCGTGGTCATCGACACCGGCCCCCGGGTGGACGCGTTCGTCGGTGACAGCTTCGTCGGCCACCTGGTGACCGTGCCGGTGGTGGGGCAGCTGATCTGGCGACTGCGCAGCGACACCACGATCCGCGGCGCGCTGGACACCGCGTTCACCCGCGAAGTGCGAGTCCCCGACCAGATCATCGCCGACATCCGGGGCATGACCTACCGCAGCCTCACCGAGACCGACCAGGCCTCCGACGCGTTCATGAGGGAGCGGCCCGTGCCCGACCGGCTCGCCGACCTCGGCCTGCCGACCCTGGTGATCTTCGGCGCCCAGGACCGGCGTTGGCAGCCGGCCTCCGCCCAGGACTACCGCCGAGTTCCCTCGGCCCGGATCGAGATCCTCGACGGCGTCGGCCACACACCGATGTTCGAGGCCCCCGACAGGACCGGTGCGCTCCTGCACGGCTTCGTCGTCGGCATCGCGCCTCGCTGACCCGGTGACGGCGCCCGGGTTTCGGCCGGCGGTCGGGGTGGCGTGCCACGCGCGCCACCCCGACCCTGTCCGGTGCGGATTCTTCCTAGTGTTGGTTGGTGGCGGACGTGTAGCTGACCACGCAACCGCCGGCGCCGTTGTTGAAGTTGTTGCTCCACAGGGACTGCACGGCGAAGGACGCGCCGTTGAGGTTCACGATCGCCGAGGCGCCCTGGCCGCTGGAGATCCACGCGCACTTGTCGCCGTTCTCGGCGCCCCTGCTGTCCACCCAGGCCAGCTGGGTGCTGGGCCACTGGTCGGTGACCGTCTCGGCGTACTCGTGGCCGCCCACGATCGTGACGCCCTCGGTGGCGGAGTTGACCCCGGAACCGCCCGTGGCCACGAAGCCCGCGCCGCAGCTGGCGGCCGCGTCGGGCATGTAGGGCATGTTCGTGTAGGCGATCGTGCCGCCCGAGGCGACCGTGGAGTCGTGCCACGCGCAGTAGGTTCCGCCCGCGCCAGCCGCGAAGCCCTGCGGGATCACGCCGTGCGGTGAGTCCACAATGTACTGAACACCGTTGGAATAGTCGCCGAAGTGCGCGGCGGCCCGCTGCGCCTCGGCGGTGATGTCGGCGCTGGAGGGCGTGGCCGGAGTGGTCACGGTGTTGTCCACCCAGCTACCGGCAAGCGGCGAGCTGGACGGGTGGCCGACGTGCGTGCCCGAGGTGCCGCACTGCGTGGTGCCCGTGGCGACGCCCTCGCAGTACTGCGTGGTCGAGTTGCTCCAGGCGTCCCCGGCGCCGTACAGGTGCTGGAAGAACGACGTCTGCACGGATGCCACGCCGGAGGGGTCCTGCGTGGGCAGCCCGCCGCCGCCTGCCGAGCCCCACTGCGAGCCCCAGTAGACGATGTAGACCTTCGGGGCCACCGAGACCTGGCCGCCGTGGTAGCTCAGGTTGGTGGTTCGACGGGTCGGGGCGGCGGTCGTGGCGTGGCCGTCGCGGATCGCCATCCCGTGGCTGACCGTCTCTGGCTGCGCGGCGGTCGCGGTCTGCGTGGCGCCCATTCCCGCCAATACGGTCAACGCGCCCATGGTGGCGAGTATGCGGCTCCAGTACTTTCCGTCCATTTCACACTCCTTGCAGGGGAGAGGTAAAACGAGCCCGAACGTTAATCATGGAACTCGGGTCGGGCAAGGAGGTTTCTCGATTCCGAAGGCGTTGCCAGTTGACGCGCCAGTGACCGTCGATGGTCGTGTCTTAGCTGCTGGGACGGCGCATGCGGGCTCATGACTTCGGCGGAGGGAAAGCGGCTGCAATATCTGTCGTGACTTCAGGTAAAAAGTGGCGTCGCGCCGCGGGTGAGACTGGTAACCGTTTCGAAACAATCGAGGAGGAAATACCGCGAACCGGTGGATCGATGGGTCGGCCGACCGGGTGTGGCGGGTCCGGTCGGCCGGCCGCATCTCCGCTCGCCGCGCGCGAGCGGGTGGGTGGTTCGTCGGCTCAGCGGCGAGTCGGCTCAGCAGTGAGTGGGCTCAGCAGTGGTAGGCGATGAACGTGGAGTTGTTGGCCTTGTTGCTGGTCACGCCGACCGCCCAGACGCCGTCGCCTGGCACGGCGGTCACGCCGGCGAAACCGTTCGATCCGTTGCCGGGGTTGGGGGTCGTGTCGATGGACCACTGCCCGTTGACGCCGTGCAGGACCTCGCTGAGGTACACGCCGGTGTTCGGGTCGACCGACCATCCTGCGGCGTAGGTGGATCCGTCTGCCGCAGTCGTGGTGGCGTACAGGTTGTTCTCACCCGTGGCGTTCGGGGTGTTCTGCAATGCCAGGCCGTTCGGCGCGCCGGCGGCCGCGAGCGTGGTGAACGGCGCGGTGCCGCTGGCCCGGTTGCCGACGACGGTCAGCGCGGTGTCCGAACCGGTGACACCGTAGGCGATCAGGCTCTCGGAGCTGTCCGCCGGCGAGGCGAGCACCGACCACGTCGAGCCGTTCCAGTGCTCGATCAGGGCCCTGTCGGGGAATCCGGACCCGGATCGCTCGCCGACGGCGTACACGCTGGTGCCGGACACGGCTTTCACGCCGAACAACAGGTTCCCGCCCGCGTCCGGGTCGGCGGAGGGCACGACCGACCAGACGGTGCCGTCCCAGTGTTCGGTGAGGGTGTGCCAGGTGCCGGCGGAGTCCGTCTGCTGCCCGACGGCCCACACGTCGGTGTCGGAGATCGCGGCGACGCCGTAGAGGAGGTTGCGTTGCGCGCCGGGATTGGGGCTGGGCACGACCGACCAGGCGTTGCCGTCCCAGTGCTCGATCAACGTCTGGTCGACGTAGTTCGCGTTGGTGTAGTAGCCGACCGCCCAGGTGTGCCCGGACGGCAGCTCAGAGACGCCGTACAGCGTGTTCTGGTTGGCGCCGACGTCGGGGAGCGCGTACTCGGTCCACCTGGTGCCGTCCCAGTGTTGCGCCATGGTCGCGAACACGGCCGGATTGGTTGCGGCGTAGTAGTTGCCGACGGCCCAGGCGTCGGTTGCGGACGCGGCCGACACGGCGTCGAGGTTGTTGTCCAGGTTGCCGACGCTGGGGCTTGGCACCCGGTTCCAGCCGCCGGCACAGGTCAGCGACGCCGCGGTGCCCCTGGCAATCACGCTCGCGGGCGAGACGGAGTTGGTGCCGTTGGGCGGAGTGACGTAGGGCGGCGGCAGGGTTGGGGTGGTGGTCGAGCCGGTGATCTGGAACAGCGGTGTCATCGGTGTCGCACCGCAACTGTTGAGCAGGCAGCCGAGCCCGAAGGTCTGTTGCAGGCTGGCGAGCAGGTTGTAGTGGTTGTAGGAGGTGTTGTCCTTCACGCCGCGGGGGCCGTGGTTGGCGACCACGATGTTCGCGGTCTTGCTGGTCGCGGAACTGCCTTCGTCAAAGGTGATCACGATCGCGGTGTTGCCGGTCGACCACACCGACGAGGCGGTGATCTGGTTGACGGTCTGGCCGACGAACGCGTCGCCGGTCGCGGTCAACCAGGTGTCCTCGATGCTCTTGCCGTTCCCGGAGTCCACGCAGTACGGCGGAGCGCCGTGCATGTCGTGACACATGTCCGGCACGATGTAGCTGAGGTTGGGCGACCGGCCCGCGGCCAGGTCGGTGGACAGCTGGGCGATCGGCGTCATCTTCGCCAGTTCGCCCGGTGTCTGGAGATTCGCGAAGTTCACGATGCCGTTGTGCTTGGAGGCGTACAGCGGGTCGCTGTCGGGGATGCCGATGCACTTCTCCGGGTAGCAGAAGCCCTTGTAGCCCGCGTAGGGCAGGCCGCCGAGATAGCCCTTCCAGCTCTTGCCGGCGGCCTCCAGCTGCGACATCAGGTTCGCGGCGTTCTGCGTGTGGCCGGGCCAGAAGTACGGGTTGTCGTCGGAGAGGCCGAAGGTGCTGCCGCCGAGCATGCCAACGTAGTTGGGCTCGCTCGGGTCGCCGACGCCGGTGTAGTTGGTGGCCAGCCCGTAGTCGTTGGCGAGGGCGTTGAGCTCCGGGGCGGCGGGGTTGCCGATGATGCTGCTGAGCGTCTGGTTCTCCATCATGATCGTGAACACGTGGTCGTACCCGGGGAACGTCGACGCGCTCGCCGAGCCGCCGGGGAGCGCGAGAACCGAAGCGGCCACCAGGGACAAAGCGGCGACAGCGTGTCGTAGGACGCGTTTCATCTGACCTCCACAATGCGACACTGGATCGGTCGGAGGAAAAGGATGCGAAACCGTCTGCCCGACGCCTTCGCAAACCCTCCGCATCCTGTGCCGCGACACCGTGGCCGGCTACTGGTGACGCGCGAACAATCGATGAACGAGGCGCGGCTCGACCGGTCGCTACCGGTGTTCAGTACACGCGGGTAAGGGAATTTCGCCGTGTGCCGATTGCCGCGACCGTATTCGCAACATTCCTGCCGGACTGGCCGGATAGGACGCGACTGGCCCTTCCCCGGCGTCGGGAAAGGGCCAGTCGGTTCGGCTTGGCCTAGTGGTCCAGGGCCAGCAGCATCGCTGCGGACCAGCTGAACCCTCGGGAGTTCAGCGCGGCCCCGGTGGTGGGGTTGTAGTTCTCCATCAGCGGGCCGTTGCCCATCATTCCGGACGCGGTCGAGCGCAGCTGGGTGGCGAGTGCGGTCGCGTCGTTGCCGAACCCGTACCGCTTCAGGCCTTCCAGGGCGAAATACGCCTGGTCCATCCAGACGGCGCCGCGCCAGTAGCCGGTCGGCTGGAAGTAGGGCGAACTGGCAGAGGTCGTCGGGAACGGCACCGGTGTGGCGAATTCGGTTGCCGACACCGACTTCGAGCGCACCGCGGCCGCCTGGGGCGGGGTCGCGACGCCTGCCCACAGGGGGACCGCGCCCTCGATCCCCCTACCGCGCGCCGTCAGCGGTTGGCCGGTGCCCAGCGCGGTGTCGTAGAACCAGCCGCTGGCCGGGTCGAACATCGTCTGCTGGATGGCCGCGGTGCTGGTCGCGGCCGAGGCGCGGTAGGTCGCCGCGGCCGAGTGGTCGCCGAGCCGGTCGGCCATCAGCGCGAGCGTTTGCTTCTCCGCCACGAGGTAGGAGTTGAGGTCGACGGACTCCTGGTTCAGCGAGTAGCCGACCACCGCCCCGGACGCCGAGGTGTTGTCGACCACCGTCGCGCCGAGGGTCGCATCGAAGCGTGGCGCGTTGTCCATTCCGCTCTCCCACGCCGCGGCCTGACGCTTGTCCTCGGCCGTCACGTTGCTCGGGTCGACGGTCGCGCCGTACTCGGCGAGGCCGTTCCCGTCGTGGTCCCGATTGCGGTACCACCACGCGTTGTACGCGGCCAGCTTCGGGTACAGCTCGCGCAGGAAACCGATGTCGCCGTTGCGCTGGTAGATCGACCAGACCGCCCACGCCGCCAGCGGCGGCTTGGAGTTGCGCTCGTTCCAGTTCCCGCCACCGTGCGCCACGTCGTTGTAGAAGACGCAGTCCGGGATCATCCCGGCGTCCTGCGGACGGTCCGCCGACGCCGCCGTCACCTGGTAGTCGAACATCGACCGGACCTGCGCCTCGGCCAGCGCCGGATCGAAGATCGCGGTGCCGACCGCCTGCTTCCAGGTGTCCCAGGCCCACAGGCCGTTGAACCACTTGTTGGAGATCGACGGTGTGATGCCGTCGTGCTTGAGTGCCCCGGCCGCGCTGCGCCAGTTGGTGACGAGGGTTTCGACCGACTTCACCGCGAGCCGCTGCCGGGAGACCGGGACGCCGCGCGTCGCCGAGGCCACGTACCCGAACCAGCGCGCCTCGTCGGCCGCGACCGTCAGCCACGGCTGCGCCAGCGCCCGGGCCACCACCGGCTGCTCGGTGGCGGCCTCGGCCGGGGTGAAGGTGTAGGACTCGGCCCAGGTCAGGGTTTGCCGGCCGTGCGGGCTCAGCTCGACCGGGGCGTTCAGGCTCGTCGCGTACGAGTCGCCGGAGACGGTGGTCGTCACCGGCTCGGCGTGCGTCACCTGGAAACGTTCGGTGCCATCGGTGAGGTAGTTCCACGTCTCCCGGACCTTGGCGAAGCCGACCGCGACACCCTGCGGCGTGGCCGACAGCGACGGCGCGCTCCGCATCGGCTCGGCGTCGGGCCGCAGCAGCGCGCCGCTCCAGCCGACACCGAGCGAGCGACGCCTGTTCCCGGTGTTCTCCACCGAGGACTGGACCAGCGCGGTTCGGTTGCTGGCGTAGCGCAGCTCCATGGTGACCCGCAGGCCGTTGAGGTCGAAGCTCTGGCGCAGCAGGCCCGGCAGCGAGGTGAGGACCGGATTCCGCGCCGCGGCGAGGTCGAGCGGCTGGCCGCCCTCGCTGAGGTTCAGGCGGCTGAATCCCTTGCTCAGCCACCACGGATATTCCTGCGCGACATAGAGAGGCCCGGTGAAGGCGCCGTAGGAGGAGCTGTCGCCGGCCTTCGGCAGCGCGTAGGCGTGCCACGCGCCTCGGTCGGCGAAGACGTTGATGTCGCTGACGTCCGTGCCCTGCACCGCGGGCTGCGCCGACGTCGGCGTGCCCCGCAGGTCGAGTATGTCGGCGAACGAGGTGAGTGGGTGCGGGGGAGCGGCGGCCGAGGCCGCCCCCGCCGGAAGCGCAAGACCCAGGCCGAGAGTCACCACGGCCAGGATTCGCAGGGAACGAAGCATGATCAGCTCTCCGGGGGAGGAGGGGAGGGAAACGGGGGTAGAGGGAGCGGGACGGGGGACTGGGCGGGGCGAAGGGGTGGGCGGGGACGAGGGTCAGGCAGGGATCCTGAGGACGGCGGCACCGAGGGCGGGGAGGCGGAGTGTCGTGTCGATTGTGTTGTCGGACAACAGGTCGACCGCGCCGGGCGGCAGCGAGGCGAGGTCGACGGAGTCGTGGTTTTGGTTGAGCAGGAAGAGATAGGCGGCGTCGGGGCCGGTCCGCCGCGTGACCTCGACGCCGGCCGGCACCGCCAGCACGGGTTCGATCCCGGCCGCGCCAAGTGCTTCCGCGAGGACGACGTCGATGCCGGCGCCGAGCTGGCAGCTCACGTACCAGGCCTCGCCGGAACCGTGCGCGTTCCTGGTGATCGCCGGACGTCCGGCGAGCGGACCCGAGCCCGCGTACCAGCCGGTCGTCGTCGCGGTCGTCGCGTCCAGCCACTCGCTCCACACCGTCGCGGCGGTCGTGTTGTCCGCGACCAGGACCGGAACCGCATCGCCGTCGGCGACCGGCCAGAACTCGTCCACCACGACGCCGAGCACCTCCCGCAGCGGTCCGGGATAGCCGCCGCCGCTGCCGTCCGTGCTCTGATGGATGTGGTCGAGCTCGTCGACGATCCCGCTGAAGAAGCCGCAGACCAGGCGTCCGCCGCCGGCCACATAGGAGGTCAGCCACTCGGCGGTCGGCACGCTCACCGAGTACAGGTTCGGGCACAGCACCAGCCGGTAGTCCTCGAGCGGCGCGCCCGGCGGCACGAAGTCGACGGCCACGTTCCGCGCGTGCAGCGCGGAGTACCACCCGAGCACCTGCTCCTTGAGTTTCACCCGCGCCGACGGGTGGTCCGCCATCTCCAGCGCCCACCACGAGTTCCAGTCAAGGACCACGGCGACCGACGCCGAGGACCGGCTCCCGGCGACCTCGGCCAACCGCCGCAGCTCGGCCCCGAAGCGGACCGTCTCCCGCCACCCTCTGGTGGCGGTCCCGCCGTGCGGAAGCAGGGCGCTGTGGAACTTCTCGGCGCCGGCCCGCGACGCCCGCCACTGGAAGTACATGACGCCGTCGGCCCCGTGCGCGACCGTCTGCAACGACCACAACCGGTGCAGTCCAGGAGGTTTGGGCACGTTCACCGTCCGCCAGCTCACCGCAGAGGGTGCCTGCTCCATCAGCAGCCACGGGCGGCCGCCGCCGAGCGACCGCATCAGGTCGTAGTTCATCGCGGCCAGCACGTGGTCCGAGGCGCCCGAGGGGTCCGGGTAGGCGTCGTCCGACACCAGGTCCTCGTGCGCGGCCCACGTCCAGTAGTCCAGGGCCTTGAACATCGACATGAAGTTGGTGGTCACCGGGATCTGCGGCGAGAGCTCCCTGAGCACCTCCCGCTCGTCGAGGAAGCAGGCGAGCAACGCGTCCGAGCAGAACCGCCGCCAGTCAAGCACCTGGCCGGGGTTGACCGGTCCCGGCGCGGTGCGCGGCGGCTCGACCTGGTCGAACGAGGAGTACCGCTGGGCCCAGAACTCGGTGCCCCAGGCGAAGTTCAGCCGCTCGATGTCGTCCGCGTAGCGCTTAAGCAGCCAACGCCGGAAGTCGCTGGCCGACTCGGCGCAGAAGCACTCGGTCACGTGGTCGCCGTACTCGTTGTGGATGTGCCACAACGCCAACGCCGGATGCGAGCCGTACCGCTGCGCGAGGGCCCGCGCCAGCCGCGTCGCCGCGGCGCGGAAGATCGGCGATGACGGGCAGTAGTGCTGCCGGGAGCCGAACTCCAGCCGCACGCCGTCCGCGGTCACCGGCAGCACCTCGGGGTACTTGCGCACCAGCCAGGCAGGCGGCGACGCCGACGCGGTGGCCAGGTCGACCGCGATCCCGTTCGCGTGGAACAGATCCAGCAGCCGGTCCAGCCAGCCGAAGTCCCACTCGTCCTCCGAGGGCTGCACCCTGGCCCACGAGAATACCCCGAGCGTCACCATGGTGACGCCGGCCTCCCGCATGAGCTTCGCGTCCTGCTCCCACACCGATTCCGGCCACTGCTCGGCGTTGTAGTCGGCCCCGTACAGCAGCCCTTCGACCCGCGTGATCATCCCTTGACCGCACCTCCCAACAGACCCGACACGAACTGCTTCTGGAACAGGAAGAAGATGACCATCAGCGGCAGCGTCGCGAGGAACGAGCCGAGGATCAGCCCGGCGTAGTCCACGTGCGTCCCGCCGACCAGCGTGTAGAGGGCGACCGGTGCGGTGTACTTGTCCTCGGAGTTCAGCATCAGCAGCGGCCACAGGAAGGCGTTCCACTGGCTCATGAAGGTGAAGATCGCCAGTGCGCCGAGTTGCGGTCGCACCGAGGGCAGCACGATCCGGTAGAAGGTCCGAAGGTCGCCGGCCCCGTCGATCCGCGCCGACTCGATCAGCTCGTTCGGGAAGGCCAGGAACGTCTGGCGCATCAGGAAGATGCCGAAGGAGTTGGCCAGGAACGGCAGGATCACCGCCTGGTAGCTGTCCACCCAGCCGAGGCTCGCCATCATCTGGAACAGCGGGACGAGCAGCACCTGGAACGGCACCATCATGGTCGCCAGCACCAGACCGAGCAGCAGCCCCCGACCTCGGAACCGGTACTTGGCCAGGCCGTAGCCGCACATCGCCGAGATCAGCCCGCTGCCGAGCGTGTAGACCACCGCGATCCCGAGGCTGTTCAGCATCACCCTGCTGAAGCCGATCGAGTCCTCCAGCGCGACGAGGTTGCGCAGGAGGTTCCCGCCTGGCAGGAACGGCGGCGGCGAGTGGAACAGCTCGGAGTTGCTGTGCGTTGCGGCGACGATCATCCAGTAGAACGGCACGACGCTGACCACCGCGCCGGCCGCCAGCACCAGCACGACGAGCGCACGACCGAGCCGGCGCGGGCTTGCGGCGGCGTTCATCGCTTCTCCCTTTCAGCGTTGCCGAAGAACCGGAACTGTAGGAACGACAGCACTCCGATGATCAGGACCACCGCCCAGGCGATCGCCGAGGCGTAGCCGAAGTCCAGCTGGTCGAATCCGATCTTGTACAGGTAGAGCACCGGCGTCATGGTTGCGTTGTCCGGCCCGCCCCTGGTCAGCACGAGGTTCTCGTCGAACAGCTGGAGCGTGCCGATGGTGGACGTGACGGAGCAGAACAGGATGACCGGCCGCAGTTGGGGCGCCACGATCGTGGCGAAGGTCCGGATCGGCCCGGCCCCGTCGATCGACGCGGCCTCGTACTGTTCCTTCGGAATGGCCTGGAGCCCGGCGAGCAGGATCACCGCGTTGTAGCCGGTCCACCGCCAGGTGATCGAGGCGATCAGCGAGACCCGCGCCCACACCGGGTTGTTCAGCCAGTCCACCGGTTGCGCGCCGAGCCAACCGAGCACCTGGTTGACCATGCCGCCATCCGTCTTGAGTAGCACCTTGAAGACCATGGCGTAGGCCACGAGCATCGTCACCGACGGCAGGAAGTAGGCGATGCGCCAGGACGAGCGGAACCGCAGCCAGGACTGGTTCAGGATGCCGGCCAGCACCAGGGCCAGCACGATCATCAGCGGGACCTGGATCACCAGCAGCAGCCCGGTGTTCCCGAGCGACTTCCAGAACACCGGGTCGTGCAGCATCCGTTGGTACTGCTCGAATCCGACCCAGGTCGGCACGCCGGCCCGGTCGGCGGTGAAGCTCTGGTAGAGGCTGGCGCCAAGCGGGTAGGCGAAGAAGAACACGAACAGCGCGGCGGCCGGGCCGGCGAAGGCCCAGTGCGTGATCCGGACCCGGGGCCGCGCGCGCCGGAGCGCGGCCTCAGGCGCGGCCACCGATGGTGACGACGTGAGTGAATCCGTTGACATCGGCTGGATTCCTAGGAGCCAGGGACGATCTGCCGGCCGGTCGCGGACGCGATCTGCTGGGCCGCGGAGTCCAGGGCGGCCTTCGGATCCTTGCCGCCCTGCATCACGCCGGCGGTCGCCTGGTCGATGATGTCGGCGGCCTTGGAGTTGTCACCGGTGTACTCCACCGGCGGGATGCTCTTAGCCAGGTCGGCGAACGTCTTGAAGGCGGTCTGGCCGCCGTAGTAGTCCTGCGGCCCGGTGACGTAGGAGTCCGACAGTGCCGGCATGTACGCCGGGAACAGGCCCTCGTTCTTCAGCATCGACACCTGGTTGCCGGTGTCGGTGAGCACGAACCGCATGAACGCCGCCGCGGTCGCGGAGTTCTTGGTCTGCGCGGAGATGCTCAGCAACGAGCCGCCGTCGTTCGAGGTCTGCGTCCCGCCGGGTTCGAAGGCGGGCAGCGGCGCGACCGCGAACTTGTCTTTGAGTTCCGCCATCTCGCTGGACAGCGTGCCGGACCACCACACGGCGGTCGGCGTGGTGGCGACCTTGCCGTCCTTGGTGGCGGCGACCAGGGCGTCCCAGCCCTTCTCGTAGTCGACCAGCCCCTTGTCGGCGAGGGTCTTCAACACGGTCATCGCTTTGACTGCTCGCGGGGTGTTCACCGCGACCTTGCCGTCGACGAAGAACCGCTGGCCCTGCTGCTGGAGCAGCGTCGGGAAGGTGCTGTCCTTGGTCGGGTCGATGACCAGCAGCTTCTTGCCGGTCTTTGCCTTGATCTGCTCGCCGGCCGCGACGTAGTCGTCCCAGGTTTTGATGGAAGCCGGGTCGACGCCCGCGTCCTTGAAGACGTCGGTCCGGTAGAACAGGCCGCAGGGGCCGATGTCCCAGGGCAGCGCGAAGACCTTGCCGCTGTCGTCGGTGCCGGTGCGCCACGCGGCGGCGTTGAAGTCGCCCTTGTCCTTCCCGGCCAGCGCGGTCAGGTCGTAGAAGCCGTTGGGGAAGCTGCTGAGGTAGCTCTGCATCTTCGGGCCCTCGACCTGGAGGATGTCCGGCAGCCCCGAGCCGGACTTCAACCCGACGGTGATCTTGTCGTAGGCGTTGTCGTAGCCGATGTCGACGACGTCGATCTTGACCCCGGGGTGCTGCTTCTCGAACTCGGGCGCCAGGCGTTTGAGCGCCTTGGCCGCCACGTCCCAGGACCAGACGGTGACCGTGCCACCGACCTGGTCCTGCGTGCTGACGGCCGGTGCGGGCTTGGCTGCCGTCCCGCCGGTCGCGCAGCCGCCGGCTGCCAGCGCCGTGACCGTCGTCAGGGCCACGATCCCGGCGAGCAACACCGATCGCCGCGTTCGTCCTGTTGACACCGTGCCTCCTCGGTCTGTGATACTGAATGCTGTATACAGCACACTGCATTACGACCGTCGTCAAGAGGTTCGAGCCAGGAGAACGGAGAGTCCGTGGCCCACCCCTACATCCCGAACAGCGTTCCGGCGGTCCGGGAGCGCATGCTCAAGGCCGTCGGCGCCGCGAGCGTGGAGGAGTTCTACGCCGACATCCCCGAGTCGATCCGGCTGCGGCGTCCCCTCGACCTGCCGGCGCCGCTGCGCTCCGAGGCCGAGCTGGTGCGGCACCTGGACGGCCTGCTGGCCAGGAACACCCCGGGGGCGCTGAGCTTCCTCGGCGCGGGCTGCTACCAGCACCACGTGCCCGCCGTGGTGGACGAGGTCGCCACCCGAAGCGAGTTCCTGACCGCCTACGCTGGCGAGCCCTACGAGGACCACGGCCGGTTCCAGGCGCTGTGGGAGTACCAGTCGCTGATGGGCGAGCTGCTGGAGCTCGACGTCGTCAACGTGCCGACCTACGACGGATTCCAGGCGACCGGAACGGCGCTGCGGATGGCCGGCCGGGTCACCGGGCGCCGCACGCTGCTGATCGTCGGGCCGGTGGACCCGGACAAGCTCTCCAAGATCGCGGACTACGTGCGACCAGATCACGACGTGGTGCTGGTCGACGCGGCCGCCGTCGCGGACCTCGACCTGTCGGCGGACGTCGCGGCGGTCTACTGCGAGACCCCGAACTACCACGGGATCCTGGACGCCTCGGTGCCCGCCCTGGCGGCACGGGCGCACGCGGCGGGCGCGCTGCTCGTCGCCGGGTGCAACCCGATCTCGCTCGGCGTGGTCGCCCCGCCGTCGGCCTACGGCGCGGACATCGTGTGCGGCGACATCCAGCCGCTCGGCATCCGGATGAGCTTCGGCGGCGGGAACGCGGGCTTCATCGCCACGCGCGACGACCCGCGGCTGGTCTCCGAGTTTCCCTCGCGGCTGTTCGGCGTCATCCCGACGACCGTGGAAGGCGAGTACGGGTTCGGCGACGTCGACTACGAGCGAACCTCATTCGCGGTGCGCGAGGAGGGCAAGGAGTGGGTCGGCACCGCCGCAGCGCTGCACGGCATCATGGCCGGCGTCTACCTCGCCCTGATGGGCCCGCAGGGGATGCGGGAGATCGGCGAGACGATCCTCGCGAACACCGCCTACGCGCAGCGGCGCCTGGCCGAGATCCCCGGTGTCGAGGCGCCGAGCGCGGCCGCGGGGCAGGTGTCCTTCGCCGACTTCCTGGTGCGGTTCACGGGTTCGCTGACCGCCGCGGAGGTGAACACAAGGCTGCTGGCCCTTGGCATCCACGGCGGCAAGGTGCTGTCCGCCACCGACGCTCTGTACTGCGTCACCGAGATCCACACCCGCGAGGACATCGACCGCCTCGCGCAGGCACTGGAGGAGATCACCGCATGAGTGCGCACTCGCCCCGAACCTCCGTGCCGCCAGCCGAGGCGCGCGTCGGCGCCAAGCCACGGCTGCGCCGCTTCCACCAGGCCAGCTGGGACGAGCCGCTGCTCTTCGAGCTGACCAGCCCGGGCGAGCGTGGCGTCGGCGTGCCGACGACCGACCTGCCGGTGCCGGCCCTGCCGGCCGGACTCGCGCGCGAGAGCGCCCCGCAGCTTCCCGAGCTGTCGCAGCTGCACGTGCTGCGGCACTATCTGCGGCTGTCACAGGAGAATCTCGGCGTCGACCTGAACATCGACGTCGGCCAGGGCACCTGCACGATGAAGTACTCCCCGAAGGTGAACGACACGTTCGTCGTGGACCAGCGGATCAGCGAGCTGCATCCGTTGCAGGACGAGAGCACCGTGCAGGGCGTCCTGGAGATCATCTACCGGCTGGAAGGCCTGCTGAAGGAGATCTCGGGCATGGACCGGGTCTCGCTCCAGCCCGGTGCGGGATCGGCGGCCATCTACGCGAACGTGTCGATGATCCGGGCCTACCATGCGTCGCGCGGTGAGGCCGAGCAGCGCGACGAGGTCATCACCACGATGTTCTCCCACCCGTCGAACGCCGCGTGCGCCAAGGTGGCCGGGTACAAGGTGATCACCCTGATGCCAGACGAGGACGGCTACCCGGACATCGAGGCGCTCAGGGCCGCGGTCGGGCCGCGCACCGCCGCGCTGCTCATCACCAACCCCGAGGACACCGGCATCTTCAACCCGAGGATCGAGGAGTTCGTCCGGCTGGCGCACGAGGCGGGCGGGCTGTGCTGCTACGACCAGGCGAACGCCAACGGGATCCTGGGGATCACCAGGGCGCGGGACGCCGGCTTCGACCTGTGCCACTTCAACCTGCACAAGACGTTCTCCACGCCGCACGCCTGCGGCGGCCCGGCGGCCGGCGCGTGCGGGGTCTCCGAGGCGCTCGTCCCGTTCCTGCCCCGGCCGACGGTCGAGTTCGACGGCTCCCGGTACCGCCTCGAGGACGACCGACCGGAGTCGGTCGGCAAGATCCGGCCGTTCTACGGCGTCGTGCCGAACCTGGTCAGGGCCTACGCGTGGATCATGTCGATGGGCGCAGAAGGGCTGCGCGAGGTCGCGGAGACCGCCGTGCTGAACAACAACTACCTGATGGCCAAGGTGTTGGAGATCCGAGGCGTCTCGGCGCCGTACGCGAAGGGGCGGCGGCGGGTCGAGCAGGCGCGCTACAGCTGGGAACAGCTCAACGCGGACACCGGGATCCACTCCGAGCAGATCGGGGTGCGCGCCGCGGACTTCGGGACGCACTACTGGACCAGCCACCACCCCTATGTGGTGCCGGAGCCGATGACGCTGGAGCCAACCGAGTCGTACTCGCAGGCCGATCTGGACGAGTACGCGGCGATCCTGGCGGAGGTCGCGCGGGAGGCCTACGAGGAGCCCGAGGTGGTGCGGACGGCTCCGCACCGGTCGACGATCCACCAGCTGAGGCAGGAATCGCTGGACGACCCGGACACGTGGGCCGTGACGTGGCGCGCCTACCGGCGGAAGCTCGGCGCAGGCGCGTGAGATTCGGACTGGTGGTCAACCCGGTCGCCGGGATCGGCGGCCGGGTCGGCCTGAAGGGCAGCGACGGGGCCGAGGTGCAGCGGCGGGCGCTTGAGCTTGGCGCCGTCCCGCTGGCGTCGGCGCGCGCGGGCGTGGCCCTGACGGAACTGGTCGCGCGGCTGGGTTCTAGGTCGTGTCCCGTGGATCTCTTTCCTGCTGCGCGGGGCCCAGCTGCCGCCTCGCCGCGTTGCGCCCACGCCCCCATCCAACACCGGGATGGGGACGCGTGCGCGCCTTGCGAGACGACACCTGGATCCCCGCTCGCGACGGAAAAGATCCACGGGACACGACCTCCGACGGTCCTGACCGCGGCGGGGCCGATGGGGGAGGAGGCGGCGCGGGCCGCCGGGCTGGAACCGGAGGTCGTCTATCGGCCGGAGTCGGCGCCGACCTCGGCCGCCGACACGGTCGCGGCGGCGGCGACGCTGGCCGGCGCCGTCGACCTGATCCTCTTCGCCGGCGGCGACGGCACGGCGAGGGACATCCTCGACGCGGTCGGGACCGGCGTCCCGGTGCTCGGCATCCCGACCGGCGTCAAGATGCACTCCGCCGTGTTCGCGGTGAACCCGAGGGCAGCCGGGGAGATCGCCGCGTCGTTCTCCGGTCTCCGCGACGCGGAGGTGATGGACCTCGACGAGGACGCGGTCCGGGAGGGCAGGGTGTCCGCGCGCCTCTACGGCCACCTGCGCGTGCCGGACGTCCCGGTCCGGATCCAGCAGCGCAAGACCGGCAGCTCCTCGGTGTCGCCGGACGCGGTCGCGGGCATCGCGGCCGAACTCGTCGACTCGCTGGCTCCCGGCGAGTTGTTGGTCCTCGGGCCGGGAACCACGATGCGGTCCATCGCGGCCGTCCTCGGCGTCGACGTGCCGGTCATGGGGGTCAACGTGCTGCGCCTCACCGACAACCGCACCGCGGGCCTCGTCGCGTCCGACGTCTCCGCCGATCGCCTGCTCGCCCTCGTCTCCGCCACGCCAGCCCGGATCGCCGTCACTCCCATCGGCGGTCAGGGTTTCCTCCTCGGGCGAGGCAACCAGCAACTCTCTCCCGACGTCCTGCGCGCGGTCGGCCCCGATCGCGTCCTCGTCGTCGCCACCGAGGCGAAGGTGGCCGCGCTGCGCGGCCGTCCGCTCCTCATCGACACCGGCGACGACGGGGTTGACCGGGAGTTCCAGCGCTACCTGCGGGTGGTCACCGGCCGCCGCCGTACGCTTCTCTATCCCACGAGCTAAGGAACACGGAACCCTCGATATGGCCAGTCTCATGGACCTCACGGGCAAGACCGCCATCGTCACCGGCGCCGCCTCCGGCATCGGCCGCGCCACCGCAGCCGTGCTGGCGGAGCTCGGCGCAGGCGTGGTCCTCGCCGATCTGGACGCCGAACGCGGCGCCGAGGCGGCCGAGGAGATCGGCGGAACCTTCGTGCGCTGCGACGTGTCCAGGGCAGCGGACTGCGACGCCGTCGTCTCCGCCGCCACCGAGACCTACGGCGGCGTCGACATTCTCTTCAACAACGCCGGCATCATCCGCCGTTCCACCGTCCTGGAGATCACCGAGGACGACTGGGACCTGGTGATGGCCGTCAACATCAAGTCGATCATGTTGCTGAGCCGCCGCGCGGTCCCGCTGATGGCTGCGGCGGGCGGCGGCAGTATCATCAACACCGGTTCCGGTTGGGGTATCAAAGGTGGCGCGAGCGCGGTGTCCTACTGCGCGTCCAAGGGCGCGGTCGTCAACATGACCCGGGCGATGGCCATCGACCACGGCCCGCAGAACATCCGCGTGAACTGCCTGTGCCCCGGCGACACCGCCACCGGGATGCTCGCCGACGAGGCCCGCCAGCTCGGCCAGCCGGTCGAGTCCTTCTACACCGACGCGGCCGACCGACCGCTCGGCCGGATCGGCCAGCCCCGCGACATCGCCAACACGGTCGCGTTCCTCGCGAGCGACGCGGCGGCGTTCGTCAGCGGTGCCATCATCCCGGTCGACGGAGCCGGCACCGCCTGAGCGGGCGGAGTCGCCGAACCATATGGACAATGTCGACCAGGCCGATCTCCCCCGGAAGAGGTGACCGCAACGATGTCGATCGAGCGTCGGCCACTACGCGAGCAGATCAAGGACGTTCTCCTGGAACGCCTTGGTCGCGGCGAGTTCCACCCCGACCAACCGATCAACGAAGTCCACCTGGCCGCCGAGCTCGGCGTCAGCCGCACCCCGCTGCGTGAGGCCCTGATCGGCCTCGAACGCGAGGGCATCATCGTCAGCGAGCGGGGCAAGGGCTTCCGCTTCGCGCCGATGAGCCCCCAGGAGTTCCGCGACTTGACCACGATCGTGGCCACGCTGGAAGCCCTCGCGCTGGAGCTGTCGCCGCCGGAGTACCTCAAGGACATCGCGCCCCGGCTCCTCGAGGAGGCGCACGCGTTCTCCGCGCCGAAGGCCGAGTACGAGGTGATCGAACGCTACGACGACGCGTGGCACGACATGCTGCTGTCGGGGTGCCAGAACGAGCGGCTGATGGACCTGATCACGACGCTGAAGCTGACGATGCACCGGTATGAGCGCGTGGTGGTTGGGGACCAGCAGGTGCTGGAACGGTCCGCCGAGGAACACGAGCAGATCGCCGAGTGCCTGGCGGCCGGGGACGCCGCCGGTGCGGTGGCCGCGCTGAAGGGCAACTGGGAGAGCGGGATGCACCGGATTCTCGAGAAGCTGGGGTAGGCCGGGGCGCGGCCGTCGGGTCGGGCTAACGGGAGTGCTTCATGGTCTGTCCGGCCTTGTCCCAGTTGGAACGGAGCGTGTCCACATAGGACTGGGCCTGCGTGCCCGGCTTCGTTCCCTGGGCGAACAGGATCATGTTGCCGGCGCCCGCGTTGTAGCCGAAGGCGAGCATCTCGTCCTTGGTGTAGCTGGCCGGCCACGTGCCGGGCAGTTGCGCAGCGAGGTCGTGCAGGT
Organism: Solihabitans fulvus; assembly: GCF_008386585.1. Taxonomy (GTDB): domain Bacteria; phylum Actinomycetota; class Actinomycetes; order Mycobacteriales; family Pseudonocardiaceae; genus Solihabitans; species Solihabitans fulvus. Next base: position 129,898 of record NZ_VUOB01000028.1, on the reverse strand, counting down.
GCCAGGCCGCGGCCTGGACGGCCAGGTTCGGGTCGTCGGGCAGCTCCTGCCAGTCCCTGCCGGCGAACGGGCGGCCCCGTTTGGCCTCGTCGAAGGCGGCCTTGTGCATGTTGGCGATGCCGAACGCGGAGTCCGGCTTCGACTTCTGCCACGCGCGTTCGAAGGCCGGGTCGTGCGGCTTGTACGACTCGTTGTACAGGATCGCCATCAGCAGCTGCGGGTCGACTCCCGCGCTGGCCGCATGGGTGGCGACTTGGTCGGCGAAGCGCTCCGGGCGGTAGTCCGCGCTCGGTGCCGGCGAGCCCTGGCTCGGCGCGCTCGCACTCGGCGCGGGTGCCGGGCTGGTCGCCGACGACGCGGACCCGCTCGCCGGGGCGGCCCCCTGGCCGGTGGGCGACGGCGAACACCCGGTCACGACGGCGGCCAGGACGACCGCCGCGGACCCCAGCAGTAGCCTCGCCCCGACCCCGCCCGTCAACCGTGGGTTCCCCGCCGTCACGCTCCACCATCCGCCCGTCGACTCCGCTGATGCCGCCGCGGCCACCGCACCGCACGCGGCCCCTCGACCAGCACCGCAGCGCAGCCGGGGATCCTTGATCACGCCGACCACCGTACGCGCCTCGCGCGCGAACCTGGCCAGGAGCGCGGCCGACCCGGCGGCCGTGTTCTGATCGGCGGGGTCAGTCCGCGCGGGTCACCGAGATGAGCGTTCCAGCGCGCGCAACACCAGCGCCACCACGACGAACCCGCCGATGAGCACCATCGTGTAGCCGAAGTCAGTCATCGGTGTTCGTCCCTTCTCCGCCGCGCCCGACCGCGGTGCCGGAGGCCAGGATGCGCCCGCCGCGCGGCGATGCGCACGACGGGCTGACGAACCCTTGACGCCGACCAGCGAAGTCCTCACGCGGCGCTAAGAGCCTCAACCGAGGCCGAGCACGCCGGGACTGAGGGTCGACACCGTTCCGTTGCACCAGGACTGCTGGCGCAGCCAGTCCACGGTGGCCTCGTGGTCGTCGACCCCCACGGGGGCGACCAGGTTGCCGTCCTCGTCGCGGCCCACCCTGCGCGTGCTGCGCACCAGCACCTGATGGTCGCGCTCGGCGATCAGCCTGGCCATCAGGCCGTGCCCCCGGCGGTGGTCGTCGGGGCTCGTCAGGATGATCACCGGCGCGCTGTCCAGATCGCGCGGGTAGTAGCGGTCCGCGAGCAGGGGAACGCCGTCATGCATGGGAACGGCGAGGTCGCGCTGCACCGCGATGCGGTGTGTGCGTGCGGGGCTGAGGCCCATGCGCGCCGCGAGGCGACGGCTGCCGATGCTCATCGCGGAGGGAAGTGCGCGTGCCGAAAGTGTCCACAGTGGACCTGACACGAGATGCGGCGGCGTGCGGCGACGGAGATCATCGAGGTGCCTCTCTGGATCGGTTGGCCGCTGTGACAGCGGCGCCGACCAGGCTTCCCGGCTCTCCGGCGGTAACGATAGCCCGCCGGGACGCCGTCGGGGCACGTCTTGACGAAACCCGAACGCCGAGCTCACCTCGCGGCGCGTCTCCCGACGGTGTCGAGATTCGACATCGGTCACGCGTCGTCGCCGAGGCCGGCGTCCTCCAGGTCCAGCATGCGCTGGATGCGCCGCCGCACGGCGTCGTTGACCTCGCCGCCGTCGTAGAGCTGGTTGAGCGCCGCGGTCTCCACCGCGATCAGGTCGCGCCGCAGCCTGCGGTAGGCCGACGCCGTGGAGTCGGTCGGCGGCGAGCCGTTCAGCCGCGCCCGCGTCCGATCCACCCTGGCGGTCAGGTTGCGCCGCAACCGTTGCACCACCACGTCGGGCACGGCCTCCAGATCCGACAGCTGGTCGAGGTGGGCGAGGCTCGCCCTGGCCAGGTGCAGCCGGGCCGAGGTCTCCTCGTTGCGCGTCTCGTCCGGTTTGGTCACCACCCCGGCCAGCCACACCAGCGGCGCGAGCGTGAAACCCTGCACCACCAGCGTCGTCACGATCACGGCCGTGGCCAACACCAACACCAGATTGCGTTGCGGCAGCGGGGTTCCGCCGTCGGTGGTCAGCGGAATGGACAGCGCGGCGGCCAGCGGCACGACGCCCCGCGCGCCCGCCCACGACACCACCGCGGGCACCTGCCAGGCCGGTCGCCGCGCGCCGCGACGCAGCTGCGCCACCACGGACAGCGGGAACACCCACAGCACTCGGACCGCGATGAGCGTCCCGGTGACGGCCAGCGCCTGCCACGGCCAGTTCCGGTCCGAGCCTTCCAACGTGCGGATCAGCCACGGCAGCTGAAGGCCGATCAGGCCGAACACCACGCTCTCCAACAGGAAGATCACCGTCTGGTAGACCGCGCCGACCTGGAGGCGGATGTGCGCGGTGGTCAGCCGCGCGTGCTGCGCGCCGAGCAGCACGCTGGCCACCACCACGGCCGTCACCCCCGAGGTGTGCACGGCCTCCGCCAGCACGTAGGCGGTGTAGGGCGTGACCAGCGCGATGACGGTCTCCAGCACGGGATCCTGGGTGCGGCGGCGGATCAGCAGCAGCCCGCCGGCCACCAGTCCGCCGATCACCAGGCCGCCGCCGGCGAGCACGAGGAACTGGCCGCCCGCGTGCCCCCAGGAGACGGCGCCGCCGGCCACCGCGACCGCGACGGCCACCCGGAACAGCACGAGGCTCGTCGCGTCGTTGAACAGGCTTTCCGCCTGCACCAGCACCTGCACCTTCGGCGGCAGCGACAGGCGGCGGCCCAGCGCGGACACCGCGACCGGGTCCGTGCTGGCGAGCACCGTGCCCAACACGAACGCCATGCTCGTCGGCAGCGGGGCGACCAGGCTGGCCACCGCGCCGACGGCGGCGGCGGACGCCAGCACGAGGCCGACCGCGAGCACGGTGACCGGCCGCCACACCCGCCGCAGGTCCCGCCAGGACATCTCCTCGCCGGCCGCGTACAGCAGCGGCGGCAGCACCACGAGGCTCACCACGTCGGGTGTCACGCGGATCTCCGGCACACCCGGCAGCAGGCCGACCACGACACCGGCCACGACCAACAGCGACGGGGCCGGCACGCGCAACCGTCGCGCCGACGTGGCCACGAGCGTGGCCACCACGACGAGGAAGAGAACGGTTTCCACGCTGCGCATCGCTGCGGCCCTCCACCGGGTCGAGTCCCATTGCCGACCAGACTTCCCGGCGCATCCGAGCAACACCCTAACCCGCGAGTGGCTGCGGGGCATGGGGTAGCTCGTGCACGGTGGCGTGGCGAGAGCGCGTGTGCCACGACACAGCCGAGTCGGGCGATCGGCGGGTCCAGCGGCAGCCCGGGGGCGGACGATGCCGGGGCGATCTGGGATCGTTACCGGTGGGGGAGCGGCGACACCCGAAGGACGGTCGGCGCGGCGAGGGGGACCTGATGCGTTGTTCGGACCGTGCTGCGGTGGACCAGCACGCCGCCGTGACGTTGCGCGCCGCGCGGGAGTTCTGGCAGCTGCCCGACGACGAGCTCGACCAGTTGCTCGCGCTGATCCGCGAGGCGGGCCGCACCGAGCTGAAGCTCGTCGTCCCGGAGCCCGCGCACGAGGCCGCCTGCGCGACGCTCGGGGTCGACCTGGCCCGCGCCCGGCTCCGCCGGGTGTACTTCCTCGACACCGAGGACCTTGCGCTGCACCGGCATGGCGTGGTCGCCAGGGTGCGCAGCATCGACCGCAAGCCGGACGACTCGGTGATCAAGCTGCGGCCAGTCGTGCCGGCCGACCTTCCGCCCGCGCTGCGCCGCGCGCGGGGGTTCGTCGTCGAGGTCGACGGGATGCCCGGCGGCTACGTGTGTTCCGGCGCGCTGAAGAAGCGCCTCGGCGTGGCCGACGTCGAGCGGGTGGTGACGCTGGGGCACCCGCTGCGCTCGCTGTTCTCCAAACCGCAGCTCGCCCTGCTCGCCGCCTACGCGCCCCGGCACGCCGGACTCGACGGGCTCACCGTCTTCGGGCCGGTCGAGGTGCGCAGGCGCAAGGTGACGCCGGCCGGTGTCGACGGCGTGCTGGTCGTCCAGCAGTGGCGTTATCCCGACGGTTCCCGGCTTCTCGAGCTGTCCACGCGCGGCGCGGCCGACGTGGCGCTGCGGGTCGCCGGCCAGGCGGCGGCGTTGCTGCGTGCGCGCGGCATCGACCTCGCCGGCGCCCAGCAGACCAAGACGCGCGCCACGCTGGACTTCTTCACCCGGCTACGGCCGGGCCTGGCGGAAGGCGCGTGATAAGCCCGGCCGGCTTCCTGGTGGTCAGGACTGGGTGGACCCCAGCTGTCTGAGGAAGACGTCCAGGGGGTCGAGCTGAGCCCAGAGCTGGTCGAAGTGCCGGATGAAGTACGCGGTGAACGTCGGGTCGGCCACGCTGAACCCGTTGAGCTTCTGCCTGCTGCCGCCGGAGAACGCCACGAACGCCGTGTGCTGGTCCATCAGGGCCATGTTCAGCCCGTCCGCCGTGGTGTGCCAGGGCAGCACGGCGATCTCGTAGTTGCGGATGTCCTTGGTCGCGGCGTGGTGGTCGCGGATCCAGTCCAGCATGGCCGGCTCCGGCACGCCGTTCTTCTCCGGCACGCCGATGATGCGGCGGACGCTGCGTTCGCTGTCGTCGCGCGTGTCGGCCCAGTCGAGCAGCGCCTTGAAGTACTCGGCCGAGGTCGGCGTGGTGAAGTCGGTCGGTGGGTACCGCCGCACGTAGGTCACGCGAATCTCGGTCGTGGCGCGGCGGGCCTGCTCGGCGCACGCCGCGTAGAACTCGATGTGGTTGGTGTACCAGGTGGCGCCGATGGTGCTCGTCGCGGTGATCTCGGGCTGGGCGAACAGGGACCGGGCCCCGTCCGACTCGGCTTCCTGCTTCGCGGCGAGGTCGGCGCCGGGCAGCTAGTGCCGGATGGCGTCCAGCGCTCTGCGGGTCGCGTACCACTCGGCTCGCCAGGGATCGAGGTTGGCATCGGGCGCACACGCCCTGACGAACCGCTCGACCCATTCCAACGTCGGGAAACGGCGGCCGGTCAGCTTCTCCGAGATCGTCGAGTGGACGGCGTTCATCTTCTCGCCGAGGGTGACCTGGGTCGGACTGCCGCAGCGCGCGTGCAGGTCGCGGAGTTTGGCGGCGAACGCCGCCTGCGGCTCCGGCGGTGGCGACTGCTGAGCTGGCACGGCAAACCCTCCCGGTGATGGCCCTGTCGACGATTGTCGCGCGTTGTCGGCGCCTGTCGCCGGCATTCGACCCGATCGGCATGTCCGGACGGTTGATGGCGCTTGTCGCCCGGTGTCGAAAACCGCGCACCGACCGTGAGCGAACGGGATCCTTGGTGTTACCGCCACCGCTCCGCTGTGGGCGGGTCAGGCCGAGGGCCACCAGGAAGATCGGAAAGGTGTCGTCATGTACTTCGACCTCAGGATCGCCGTCCAGGCAAGGACGATCGCGTTCATCGCCGTGCTCGGCATCGGGCTCGTCCTTGTGCTGTCGGGCTCGGCCGGGTCGGGCGGCTTCGCGCTGCTGCGCCCCGAGGTGTTCCTGGTGGCCGCGGCGCTGCTGTCCGGCAGGCGCGTCGGTCTCCCGGCGCTGCCGCAGGCGGACCGGACGGGAGGCGCGCGGTGACCCGCGCCTGCCCGCTGTGCGGCACGGTCGGCGAGCACCGCGAGACGCCGGTCGAGCGGGTCGCCGACTGCTCCGGCCAGCGGGCGGTCGACGTCGCGGTCTACGCCTGCGCACGGTGCGGACGCCGCTCCGGCTTTCGCGTGCCCGCCGAGGGTGTGGCGTCGGTGTCGCTGGACGAGCGATGCCGACAGGAACGGAACTTACCGCCATTCGGCGCAGAACGGTCGCCCATTGTGTAGCTGGATCCGGGCCCTTCCGAGCCATTACCGTTGGATCCGGTTCGATGATCGCTACGGGGAGGACGGACCGTGAACGAACGGGATCGCGACGGGCTGCCGGTGATCGCACTGTGGAGCGCCCCGCGTTCCCGGTCGACGGCTTTCCTACGCATGATCATGGAATGGGAGGAGGTCACGACGCTGCACGAGCCGTTCTCCAGCCTGGTCCACTTCGGCACGAGCGCCGTGGCCGACACGACCGCCGGCACTGAGGCCGAGCTGATCGCCGCGATCCGAGATCTTGCCGGCCACACGACGGTCTTCTTCAAGGACACCACGGACTACGCGTATCCGGGGCTGCTCGCGGACCGGGACTTCCTCGGCGCCGCAAGGCACACGTTCATCATCCGGCATCCGCGAGAGGTGATCCCGTCGCACTTCGCGCTCCACCCGGGGCTGACCCGCGACGAGGTCGGCTTCGCCAGGCTGCACGAGCTCTACCTGGCGGTGGTGGACGCGACCGGCGCGGAGCCGGTCGTCGTGGACGCAGACGACCTTGTGACGCAACCGGAAGCGGTCGTGCGGGCCTACTGCGAGCGGGTCGGCCTGCCGTTCGACGCGGACCGGCTCTCCTGGCAGCCGAGGATGCCGGAGGAGTGGCGCAAGACCGAGCGCTGGCACCTCGACGCCGGACAGACCGGCGCGTTCGTGCGCACCGAGACCGCCTACGAGGCCACCGTGGACAACCATCCCCGGCTGGCCGAGTTCTACGAGTACCACCTGCCGTTCTACGAGTACCTCCTGACCAGGCGGCTGTCTGTCTGATCAAGCAGGGGACCCGCTCAGGCGATGGCGACCCTGGCGGCCAGGCCGAGGAACACCACTCCGCTGAACCGGTCGAGCCAGGTGCTCGCGCGCGGACGACGGTGCAGCAGCGTGCCGATCTTGCCGCTGAGCAACGCGATCAGGCCGTCGACCACCAGGCCGAGCACCACGAAGGTCAGGCCGAGCACCAGCAGCTGCACCCCGGCGGGCCCGTCGGACGACGACACGAACTGGGGTAGGAAGGCCAGGTAGAACAACAGGATCTTCGGGTTGAGCAGGTTCGTCAGCGCGGCCCTGCGGAAGATCAGCCACGTCGGCAGGGCAGCCGCGTCGGTGACCAGCTCCTCCTCGGTGTGCGATCGCAGCGTCGACAGCAGCGTGCGCACCCCCATGTAGGCGAGGTAGGCCGCGCCGGCGTAGCGCAGGATCTCGTAGGCCAGCGGGCTGGACCGCACCAGCGTGGCCACCCCGAACACCACAGCCGTTGTGTGGCACAGCATGCCGGCGGCCATGCCGCCGGCGGCGACCAGCGCGGCCCTGGTGCCCTGGCTCAGGCCGTGGGTCAGGATGTAGATCATGTCCGGCCCGGGGGTGACGCAGATCAGCAGGGCCGCCGTGACGAACAGCGCGTACAGCCCTGGATTGACAGCCACGTCGGGTGCCCCTTTCGCTTTCCGTGCAAAGACGGTGCCGAAGGCCAAGCGTAGCGCAGCGTGACCTGACTGGTTCGGGCCTTACCAGTGCAATTGTCGAACGCTATGGTTGACGCGTCGAGCATCCGTGAACAGGGGTGATGAATGCAGTACCGTCGTTTTGGTCGACTCGGCTGGGAAATCAGCGAGGTCGGTTACGGAATGTGGGGCGTTGCCGGCGGCGAGGGCGGTTGGACGGGCGCTGACGACGTTGTCGGTCACTCCGCGCTGCAAGGCGCGGTCGACCTCGGCTGCACCTTCTTCGACACGGCGTGGATCTACGGCAGGGGACACAGCGAGCGCATGCTCGGCGAGCTGCTGCGGGCCAACGCCGGCACCCGGCTGTGGGCCGCGACCAAGATCCCACCGAAGGACCGGACCTGGCCGTCCACCAGGGAGTCCGCGCTCGCCGATGTCTTCCCCGCCGACCACATCGTCGAGTACACCCACAAGAGCCTCGCCGGGCTCGGCGTCGAGCGCATCGACCTGTTGCAGTTCCACGTGTGGGAGGACGCCTGGGCCGAGGACGAGAGCTGGCAGCGGGCGGTCACGGAGCTGAAGGACCAGGGCCTGGTCGAGGGCATCGGGATCAGCGTCAACCGCTGGGAGCCGACCAACGTGCTCAAGACGCTGGAGACCGGGCTGATCGACGCCGTCCAGGTGATCTACAACGTGTTCGACCAAGCGCCGGAGGACGATCTCCTGCCGATCTGTCAGGAGAAGGACATCGCGGTCATCGCGCGGGTCCCGTTCGACGAGGGCACCCTGACCGGCACGCTGACCAAGGACTCGACCTGGCCGGAGGGCGACTGGCGCAACTCGTACTTCGTGCCGGAGAACCTGATCCCCGCCGTGGAACGGGCCGACCGGGTGAAGGAGATCGTGCCGCCGGGGATGACCATGCCCGAGCTGGCGCTGCGCTTCATCCTCCAGCACCCCGCCGTGAGCACGGTCATCCCCGGCATGCGGCACATCGACCGGGTGCGGCAGAACCTCGGTGTCAGTGACGGCACACCGCTGTCGCCGGAACTCCTCGCGCGGCTGCGCGAACACCGCTGGGACCGGGAACCGACCGAGTGGTCCCAGTGATGGTCGCGGCGGGCTAGGAACTCCCGACACGATGGCGAGCCGAATGGCCATCGTGTCGGGAGTTCCTGGCGCCGACGGTCACACCGGGAGCACGTGCCAGGCGTGGCCGCCGTTGCTGAACCGGGTCTGGCGGGCGGTGCCGGGGGTGTCGACCAGGTCGGTCAGCCCCTGGAAGATGACGTTTCCCTTGTACAGCCCGACCTGCACCGTGCCGGTCGCGGTTGCGGTGAGCGTGTCCGCCGCCGAGGCTGCGGCCACCGTGTCGGTCTCGCGCAGCCTGCCCTCGTACACCGCGCGGCCGAGCCGGACGGACAGCGTGCGCATCAGCTCGGTGGCCGCCTTGTCCAGGCTCACCTGGTACAGCGCGGTCAGGCAGCGGCCGAGCAGTTCGAGCCCTGGCGCCTCGTAGGTGCCTCGGCACTTGGTGCCGTTGACCCGGTTCTCCACCACGGTCTGGATGGACAGCCCGTTGCGTCCGCCCGCGTCGTTGGCCGCGAGCACGGCCTCCAACGCGGACACCGGCCTGCCGTTCACCGCGACTGGCCGACCGCGCTCGAACCGGACCTCGAAGTCCTCCACCAAGTCCGGGGCCCGCTGCGGCCACGCGGTCATCAGCGGACGGACCGCCTGCGCCGAGGTGCCGAGGCCCTCCAGCTCGTCGCTCTCGTGCGAGAAGCCGCCGAGGTTGCCGTCGATGGAGTAGGTGGCGTAGTCGGCGATCTCGGCCGGATAGCCGATCTCGGTGAGGTAGCGCGACATGTCGGCCCGGTTCTGGAACCGGTCGAGCATGAACCGGGACGTCCACGGCGTGAACACGCGCAGGTCGGGCGCGATCGCCGCGCCGTAGCGGGCGAAGCGGGCCTGGTCGTTGCCGCCGCCGACGCACGCGTGCGCGAGCACCGTGCATCCGCTGGCGCGCAACGTGTCCGCGAGTCCCGCGACCAGCACGGCCCGCGAGGCGCCGGTCGTGTTCCAGTAGCCGCCCTCGTAGCTTGCCTGGTAGCGCAGCACGTCAACGTACAGCTCGGCCATCTCCCTGCGCAGGTCGACCAGCTTGGCCTTGAGCCCCTGGCGGCCGAGCAGCGTGACGAGCTCCGCGGGCGGCAACGGCGCGGACTGGCCGAGATCAGCCACGAAGCAGGTGACGTCGACGCCGCACTCCGCCAGCCAGGCGGCCACCGCGACGCACGATAAACCGCCTGACACGAGCATGCCGACGTGTTCGCCCCGAAGTTCGTCAAGTTCCACGTTTCCCCCATTTCATCGCGATCGGAGTAGTTCGCACTCCGAGGATTTTTGGACGTATGGCTTGATTTCTGGCCGAATCTGTGTTTTGGACGCTATATCTAACGCGTTCGCGGTGTCAACGAACGCGAGGTCACTGCGAGTTCTGCTTACTTTTTCGTCGGCCGGGTAAGTGTGGTGATTACTCACGATTAGCTCCAGCGTTACCCGCCGCAAATGTCCGCCGCCGATAGGGTTTGGGGTGGGTTTTCGGTCGCCACCAATAGTTTCGGGCAGTCATGGCGAGTCGAACAAGGGGGAGCGGGATGGCACCGGTCGCGTCGGAGCTGCGCAGCCGTTTGCTCGGAGAGTTCAACGGCAGAAGGGTGTTCTACCCACAGGATCGCACGGTTCTCCAACTCTTCGAGGACAGGGCGAGACGGCAGCCGGACGCCCCAGCGGTGACCTTCGGCGACCGCACCCTGACCTACGGCAGGCTGAACCGGCTGGCCAACACGCTGGCCGGGCGGCTGCGCGAGGCGGGTGTCGGCCGGGGCGACCTCGTGCCGCTGTTGCTGCGCAACGGGTTCGAGCTGCCGCTGTCGATGCTGGCGGCGATGAAGCTCGCCGCGCCGTTCGTGCCGTTCGACGACCTGTGGCCGGGCGACCGGCTGGACCGGATGATCGAGACCCTCCGACCGACGGTGTTGGTGTGCTCGCCGGCCACCGAACCGCGCCCCGGTTGGCCCGCGACGCTGTCGGTCGACGTCGACGACCTTGCCGAGCGCGACTCCGACGACCACGGGTCGCCGGCAGGCATGGACGACCTCATCTACGGCTTCTACACCTCGGGGTCGACCGGGCTGCCCAAGTGCACCCTGAACATCCATCGTGGCCTGCTCAACCGGTTCGGCTACATGACCCGCGCGTTCAGCGACCGGACCGACGAGGTGGTGCTCCAGAACAGCAGGCCGGCCTTCGACTCCTCGCTGTGGCAGCTGCTGTGGCCGCTGACCACCGGCAGCCAGGTGGTCATCCCGGACCGCGCCGGCATCCTCGACCTGGCCGCGACCACCGCCCTGATCAAGCGGCACGGCGTGACCATGACCGACTTCGTGCCGTCGATCTTCAACACCCTGGTGGAGATGCTGGACGCGACGCCGGAACTGGCCGGCGAGCTGAGGTCGCTGCGCCGCCTGCTGATCGGCGGCGAGGAGATCAACACCGGGGCCGTGCAACGGTTTCGCCGGCTGCTGCCGCAGGTGCGGATCACCAACACCTACGGGCCGACCGAGGCGTCCATCGGGTCGGTCTTCCACGAGGTGACCGACGCCGACGCCGAGTCGATCCCGATCGGCCGACCCATCGACAACACCTACGCCGTGGTGCTGGACGAGAACCGCGAACTCGTGCCGCCAGGGGTGCACGGCGAGATCCACATCGGCGGCGACTGCCTCGGCCTCGGCTATCTGAACGACCCGGACAAGACGGCCGCCGCGTTCGTGCCCAACCCGTTCGACGAGATTCCTGGGCCGCAGCTGTATCGGACCGGCGACATCGGGTACGTGCGGCCGGACGGGCTGCTCGGCTTCGTTGGGCGGCGGGACAACCAGGTCAAGGTCGGCGGGGTCAGGGTCGAGCTGTCCGAGATCGAGTCCGCGCTGCTGTCGCACCCGCAGGTGCTCGACGCGAAGGTGGTGTTGAGCGGGACGGACGGCGCCGCAAGGCTGGTGGCGTTCCTGACCCACCGCGACGATCCCGACGTCGCGGCGCTGCGGCGGCACGCCCGCGACGCGCTGCCGCCCTACCTGGTGCCCAAGCAGTTCGTGCTGCTCGACGCGATGCCGTTGACCCCAACGGGAAAGACGGACCGGCGTCGGCTCGCCAAGCTGGCCGACCGCTCGGCCGAAGCGGAGGACACCGAGCAGTCCGGCGACGTACGGCAGGTGATCCACACGATCTGGCGGCGGCTGCTGGCCGAGCCGATCCCGCACACCTCGGCGGACTTCTTCGAGCACGGCGGCGACTCGCTCAGCGCGCAACGACTGGCGCTGGCCCTGTCCGACCACTTCGGCGTGCGGATCACCGTGCGGGACGTGGTGACCGTGCCGACCATCGAGCAGCAGGCCCAGCTGGTCGCCGGCGCGCCGGTGGCCGCCGTTCGCGCGCGCACGCCGGAGGAGCCCTCGGCGGATGTCCTGCTGCCGGAGGACATCACCGGAGACCGGCCGCTCGCGTCGTCCACAGTGGACGATGTGCTGCTGACCGGCGCGACCGGGTTCGTCGGCGCGCAGCTGGTGTCCGACCTGCTCGCCGGCACCGACGCGACGGTGCACTGCGTGGTGCGGGCGGCAGACGCGGCCGAGGCCGAACGCCGGCTCGCCACCACCCTGCGGGCCTACCGGCTCTGGGACGACGCCGTGGCCGACCGGATCGTCGCGGTGCCCGGCGACCTGCGCGCCGTCCGGCTCGGCCTGTCCGGAGACACCTACGGCGAGCTGACCGAGCGGGTCGGCGCGGTCGTGCACAACGGCGCGCTGGTGAACCTGCTGCTCGGCTACGGCGCGCACCGCTTGGCCAACGTCACGGGCACGCTGAACGTCCTGCGGCTGGCCGCCGAGGCGCGGACCAAGCCGGTGCACTTCGTGTCGACGCTCGGTGTCGTCGTCGCCGACGGCCGCGCCGGCCGGTTCCCCGAGGGCCCGGTGCCGGCCGACACCGCGCCTGCGGACGGCTACAGCCAGTCCAAATGGGTGGCCGAGCGGCTGCTCCAGACCGCGGCGGAGCGCGGCATCCCGGTGGCCGTGTACCGGCTCGGCGAGGTCATGCCGCACTCGGCGACCGGCGTGCCCAATCCGCGCAGCCTCGTGGAGCTGCTGGTGCACGCGTGCCTGAGCGTCGGCGCGGTCTTCTCCAGCGGCAGCGTCACCGACTACACGCCGGTGGACCGGGTCGGCAGGCTGGTGGTCGCTGGCCTCGCCTCGGCCGCGACCGGCCACTTCCACGTGCTGGCACCGCGACCGGTCGCGCTCGACGACGTCCTCGGGGCCTTCGCGACGCGGTTCGACCTGCGTCGGCTGGACTACACCGAGTTCTGGCACGTGCTGCGCGGCGTCGCGGCCGACCGGCCGGACGACGCCCCGCTGCGCAGCGCGCTCGCGGTGATCCCGCCGGCCGACGGTCCCGATGTCGCGGCGCGCGTCGCCGAGCTGTTCCAGGGCACGGCGGCGCAGTTCGAGACCGACCGCGCCGACGCGCTCGCCCGGCGGGCCGGCCTGCCGCCGCTCGACCGCGCCGACGCCGCCCTGTCGCGCTATGCGGACCACCATGCCGCGCGGGACCAGCGATGGGCGCCGGCCGGCGCGCCCGTTGGTCGGTGACCGATGGACATCCGGTTCAGCAAGGTGCACGGCACCGGCAACGACTACATCGTGGTGAACACCGCGGACCAGAGTTTTCACGACTGGCCGGCGTTGGCGCGCTGGGCGTGCCAACCGCACTTGGGGGTCGGCGCGGACGGGCTGGTCGTGCTCACCCATCACCAGCAGGGGCGGTTCGCGGTCGACAGCCTCAACCCGGACGGCACGCCGAGCGAGATGTCGGTGAACGCGTTGCGGTGCGCGGCGCGGGAGATCCGGCACCGCTACGGCCAACGGTCCGCGACGCTGGTGATGAACGGGCGGGAGCACGCGGCCGAGTGCGCCGGCGACGAGGTGTCCGTGCGGGTCGGCGCCGTGCCCCGGCCGCAGGGCCCCTACGAGGTCGACGGCCTCGCCGTGTACTACGTGCCGACGCCGAACGAGGACGCGGTGGCGATGGTGTCCGATGTGGACAGTTGTGACGTCGCCGTGCTCGGTCCAGCCGTGCGCCGCCACGCGCCGCTGGCGCACCTCCCCGTGAACGTGAACTTCGTGACGCCCCAGGGCGGCTCGGAGCTGCGGGTGCGGACGTTCGAGCACGGGGTGGAGGGCGAGACGCTGTCCAGCGGCAGCGGCGCGGTCAGCGCGGCCGTGGTCGCCAGCCGGCTTGGCCTGCTGGCCGGCCGGCGGGTGCTGGTGTCCAACCGGTCGGCCGGCTCGCTGTCGGTCGACCTCGGCGACCCGACGGACGGCCACCGTGACGTGTGGCTGGCCGGCGAGGCGGTGCGGGTGTTCTCCGGGGAACTGTGCTGCCCCAACGGGGTGCTGCCGGCGTACGCGACCGCCGCCGGTCAGGTGCCGAGGTGGTGACCGGGTAGGCGGAGCTTGGGGTTGTCCCGCCGGCGTTGGGAGCGCCCGGGCCCGTGCGCAACTGTGACATTCGGTCACGGCGCTGTCGTCGTCCCACGGACCCCGCGGCACAGTCGCCGCCGATCGTGAGGTCATGACCTCACCTGACGTCGTTCCGGACCGGTTGCGCGACCACGTCATGCGGATCGCCGCCCGACTTCTGGCGCTGTGCCTGCTGCCAGCGGCCGCCGTGCGCGCCCCCGGTCGTGCCCGCCACACGGCCTGCCAGTGGGCGCTGGCCGTGCGGTTCCCCGCCGAGAACCTCGCCGGGCTCACCGAGGCGACGCGGGCCGCGTTCACCTCGGCGCGCACGGAGGCGCTGTGGCGGCACGGCGAACTGATCGGGCTGACCTCGGGCCATCGCGACGCGGCGACGCAGCACCAGCTGTTCGCCGTCGAGGTCCGCAGGACGGGCTCGCCGGAGGCGGCGCGGCGCAGGGTGTTGCCGCCGAACGAGTCCAGCCATGTGCGGGGCACGGCCATGGACGTCCGCCCGGTCCAGGGCGCGCGCTGGCTCGAACGGCATGGCAACCGCTTCGACCTCTACCGTGTCTACGACAACGAGTGGTGGCACTTCGAGTTCCTGCCGGAGGCGGGCGGCCTGGCGCCAGCGCGGTTGCCGCACCCGGGATTCGGGTCGGTACGGCGTTCGGCCTAGTGACCTGTGTACCGTTCGCCGTACTGTCCGTGACGTTGACAAGGAGCCCCACCGTGCCGCGGTTGCTACTCGTCGAGGACGATTCGACGCTGGCCGAGGCACTGTCGCTCGCGCTGCGCGGACTCGGTCACGAGGTCGACGTGGCCGGATCCGGTGAGCAGGCCCTCGAGGCGCTGTTCGACCGGCGCACCCCGACCGACCTGGTGCTGCTGGACGTGATGCTGCCCGGCATCGACGGGTTCGAGGTGTGTCGGCGCATCCGGGCGCGCGACACCGTCCCGGTGATCCTGCTGACCGCCAGGGGCGACGCGGTGGACGTGGTGGTCGGCCTGGAGTGCGGCGCGGACGACTACGTGGTGAAACCGGCCGAGCCAAGGGTGCTGGACGCGCGGGTGAAGACGATCCTGCGCAGGGCCGTGCCGGCCCAGCCGCCGAGGCAGCGCGTGCACACCATCGGCGACCTTGAGCTCGACGCGGACGCGATGGTGGTGACCAGGGCAGGGGACGAGCTGAACCTCACCTCGACGGAACTGCGCCTGCTGGTCGAGTTCGCCGAGCACGCCGGCCAGGTGCTCAGCCGGCAGGTCCTGCTCAAGCGGGTGTGGGACTACGGATACGCGGGCGACTCCAGGCTGGTGGACGCAGCGGTGGCCAGGCTGCGCGCGAAGATCGAGCCGGAACCGGCCAATCCCACCCTGTTGCGCACCGTTCGGGGACTCGGCTACCGCCTGGTCAAACCGTGAGACCCCAGCTCGGCCTCCGGGCCAGCATCGTCCTGACCATCGTGCTCGTCACGACCGTGACGACCGCGGCGATGGTGGTCATCGCGTACAACCTTCAGGCGGGCGCCGCCAGGAGCCGGTTCACCGCCTCCGCCCAGGCGTCGTTCGACTCGGACAAGCAGCAGGCACACCAGTTCCTCGTCCAGTCGAGCTCGCGCGGGTCGGTGGTGCAGGGCGTGGCCTCCTACATGCACGGCAGGCTCGGCCTCACCTGGGCCGTCATCGACTTCGCCGGGTGGTCGGACAAGCCTGCCACGGTCGTGGACGGCATGTACACGGCGGCCGCCGGCACCGGCGGAGCGGAGCGCGGTCAGCTCCCGGTGGCCGAGCTGGACGTGGCCAGGCGCGGCGTGCCGTTGGGGTCGGTGAGCTACACCGTGGACACCCACGACGGCGCGCAACTGGTGATCGTCGGGCTGGTCGAGCCGGACGTGCTGCTCGCGGAGTTCTACAGCACGGCCCGCATCGACGGCGAACTGGCCGCCCTGCGTAACCGGCTCGCCGCGGCGGCCGCGGCGGTGACCCTGCTCGGCGCCGCGGTCGGCATCCTCGCCGCCAGGCGCATCCAGCGCCGGGTGCGCCTCGCGGCCACGGCGGCTCGGCGGCTCGGCGGCGGCGCGCTGGATACCCGGCTCCCGGTGCGCGGCCGCGACGAACTCGCGGACCTCGCCGGCTCGTTCAACGCGATGGCGCAGCGGCTCGGCGAGTCGATCGACCAGTTGCGCCGCAAGGACCAGCAGCAGCGGCGGTTCGTCGCGGACGTCGCGCACGACCTGCGCACGCCGCTGGCCGCGATGATCGCCGCCACGCAGGGACTGCACAGCCCCGACACCGCCGTCCGGGCTCGTTCGGCTGAGCTGGTCGGCGGTCAGGCGAGGCGGCTGAGCGCCCTGGTCGAGGACCTGCTGGAGATGTCGCGGTTCGACGCGGGCGCGGCCGAGCTTCGGCTCGAAACCGTTGACCTGGCGGCACTTGTCGACGACGCCGTCCGGCTGGCCGCGCCGGACACGGGGATCGCGGTCCGGCTCGTCGGCGACGGCACCGTGCTCGCGGATCCCCGGCGGCTGCACACGATCGTGCGGAACCTGGTCACCAACGCCGTCCGGCACGGCGCCCCGCCGGTCACCGTGACGATCGACGGCAGCGCGGCGGGCGAGGTCGCCGTCGTGGTCGCCGACTCCGGCCCCGGCCTGGCGCCCGACCTGGCGCCGGTCGTGTTCGACCGGTTTGTGCGGGGCGACCGCGCCCGCGGCCAGACGGAGGGCAGCGGCCTCGGCCTCGCCATCGCCCACGAGAACGCCCTGCTGCACGGCGGCAGGCTGTCGGTCGCCAACTCCGATGGGGCCGTGTTCACCCTGACCGTGCCGCGCGGCGAGCCGATCCGCGCGGAGTAAGCGCCTGCCAGGCAGCTGTCGCGGTTTCGTCACAGTGCTGTGGCAGCGCTGTCACCGGGCACGCGGCAACCGCGCACACTCGGCCGGCAGTCTCGGGTGCGGTGATCACCGGATCGCCCGCGCACGAGGGAGGCCCCATTGCCGGGGATGGCTGCCATGTCGGAGGCATGCGTCGAGCTGGACGCCATCGGCGGCAACGTCGAGCTGATCGCGCGGCACACGGACGCCGAGATCATGGCCGTGGTCAAGGCGAACGGCTTCGCACACGGCAGCGTCCAGACGGCCCGCGCCGCGGTGGCCCACGGCGCGACCTGGCTCGGCGTCACGTCCTGCGCCGAGGCGTTGGCGCTGCGCCGGGCCGGCCTGACCGTGCCGGTGCTCTGCTGGCTGACCGCCCCAGGTCAGGACTTCGGCGAGGTCATCGCCGCAGGCGTGGACCTCGCCGTGTCCTCGGTCCCGCACCTGCGCGCGGTCGCCGCCGAGGCCGACCGGCTGGGCACCCGCGCCATGGTGCACCTCAAGGCGGACACCGGGTTGTCCCGCAACGGCGCGACACCCGAGGACTGGCCCGAACTGGTCGCCGCCGCGCGCCGCCGCGAACGCGCGGGAACGCTGCGGGTCAGGGGAGTCTGGTCGCACCTGGCGCACGCGGACCAGCCAGCGCACCCCGGCGTCGGCGACCAGGTCCGCCGGTTCGAGCGCCTGGTCGGCCAGGCCAGGTCCGCCGGCCTTGACCCGGACCTGGTGCACTTGGCCAACTCCGCCGCGGCGCTGGCCCACCCCGAGACCCACTACGGCCTGGTTCGGGCCGGCATCGCGATCTACGGCGTGGAACCGGTGCTCGGCAGGACGTTCGGGCTGCGGCCGGCGATGACGCTGCGCGCCAGGGTGGTCCTGGCGAAGCGGGTGGCCGCCGACACCGGGGTCTCCTACGGCCATCGGTACACCACCACCGACCAGGCCACGCTCGCGTTGGTGCCGCTCGGTTACGCCGACGGCGTGCCGAGGTCGGCGAGCACCCTCGGCGCGGTGTGGCTCAACGGCGAGCGACGTCCGATCGCCGGGTCGATCGCCATGGACCAGTTCGTGGTGGACGCGGGGCACGCGCACGTGGAGATCGGCGACGAGGTCGTGGTGTTCGGCCCCGGGGACCTCGGCGAGCCGACCGTGCTCGACTGGGCCCGGTGGTCGGGCACGATCCCGCACGAGATCCTGACCGGGATCGGTGACCGGGTGCCGCGCAGCTACCTCAGGACGGCCGCGACCACCGTGGGAGGCCGGGACCGTGGGTGAGCGCAGGACGACGGTCGCGGTGTTGTTCGGCGGCCGCAGCAGCGAGCACGAGGTCTCCTGCCACTCGGCGGACAGCGTGTTGGCCGCGCTCGACCGCGAGCGCTACGAGGTGGTGCCCGTCAGGATTACCCGCGAGGGCCGCTGGCGGGTCGGCACGGATGGCGGCCCGGAGCTGGACGTCTTTCGGGCGCTGGCGACGCTGCGCGCCGTCGACGTGGTGTTCCCCCTGCTGCACGGCCCGTTCGGCGAGGACGGGACGGTGCAGGCCGCCCTACAGTCCACGGGCGTTCCCTATGTCGGCAACGGCGTGCTGGCCAGCGCCGTCGGCATGGACAAGGAGTTCACCAAGAAGCTGTTGGCGGCGGAGGGCGTCCGGGTGGCGGACTCGGTCGTGCTGCGCAGGGGAAACCGCTCGCTGTCCCAGGAGAACCGGGACGGCCTCGGGCTGCCGGTGTTCGTCAAGCCGGCGCGCGCCGGTTCGAGCATCGGCGTGTCCAAAGTGGACTCATGGGATCGGCTCGACGATGCCGTGCGGGCCGCGAACGCCGCCGACCCCAAGGTGCTGGTCGAGCGGGCGGTGCCCGGCCGCGAGATCGACGTCGGGGTCCTCGAACTGCCGGACGGCCGCCTCAGGCTGAGCCCACCGCTGGAGATCAGCGTCGAGGGTGATCGCGGCTTCTTCGACTTCACCGCGAAGTACCATGACCGCGGCACCGTGTTCACCGTGCCCGCTGCGCTGTCGCCGCGGCTGGAGGCCCGACTGCGCGCGCTCGCCGCGCACGCCTTCCGCGTGCTGGACTGTCGCGGCCTGCTCCGGGTCGACTTTCTGCTCGGGTCGGGGGACGAGCCCGTGGTCAACGAGGTCAACACGGCCCCGGGATTCACCGACGCCTCCCAGTACCCGAGGATGTGGCAGGCGGCGGGCCTCGGCTACGGGCAGCTGCTCGACACCCTGATCGAGACCGCCCTCGCCCGTCCCGCCGTCAGGCCGCAAACTCGTCGCGCCGCCCGGCTGGGCTGAGGTCGACCGAGCGGAGCAGCAGCAGCGCCGCGAACAGGACGGCGACGGCGGCCGCGCCCGCGAGGGTCGCCGCCACCGGCGCGGTGTATGCCGAGTCTGAACTGTCCATTGTGGACTCGGTGAACGACCAGCTCACGAGCAGGAACGAGGCGGGCAGGGCGGCGGGCAGCAGGCACGTCGCTGGCGCGGTGCGCCTCCTCGGCGGGACGGACACGTCCCGGCCGAACGCGAGCGCCATGACCGCGACGCAGCAGATCCCCAGGGCGAGCAGGGCGGAGCCGATGACGTCGCTGAGCCGGTGCCACGCGACGGTGACCGTCGTGGCGGCGACCGCGCCCACCCACACCCCGCCGAACCCGACCAGGTAGGGCCGCACGCGGTAGGGCGACACCAGGATGAGCGCGAGCACCGCCGACACCGCGAACGCGACGTGTCCGCTCGGGAAGCTGTTGCCGAGGGTGACACTCGCCGGGTTCAGGTGCGGACGGTCGAACACGGCGCTCTTGAGCACTGTGGCGCCGCCGACCGAGGCCACGATCACACCGGCGGCCACCAGACCGAGCCGGACTCGCCGGCGCGCGCAGCCGATCGTGAACACCACCACGAGCGCCAGCAGCAACATGGTCGAGCCACTGAAGACGCGGAGGCCGCTCAGCGCGGCGGGCAGCGCGGATCTGGGCGACAGCTGCGCGTCGGTCAGGGCGGCGTCCTCCAGCTGCTGACCGGCGTCGTTGCCGACGAACAGCAGGTAGGTGGCGACGAGCAGCAGCGCGCACAGCGACGCGCTCACGGCCAGCCGCGCCACCGGTCCCGTGGGCGCAGGTCGGTGCTCGACGGTGCTGGCGGTCTGGTGGTGGATCACCTCCTCGACACTGCCGATCCTGTGTGCGCGCGGGATGCGAGGAATGTGACGAACCTGCGACAACGCGCGCCCCGGGGGCACCGGGTCGAGCCCGGCGAGCGGAAAGGTGGACAGGCGGGCGTTGCCGGCGCCCGTCGTGGCGCGCCGTCGCCGTTCGGCCGCCCGACCTGGCCGGGGCCGGCGGTTTCGTTCGGTCGAATGGACACCGGGGCGCGGATTCGTCGGCCGGCACGAACGGCGGTCAGGCGCGACCTCCTAGGGTCGCCTTGAGCGGGGGCTCGGCGACCGGTCGGCGAAGTGCCGAGCGCGCTCCGCCGCGTTCCAGGAGGAGGCGAAGCATGCGGACACTCTTGCGTGGCGGCCGTGTCATCGACCCGGGCACCGGGTTCGACGGCATTGCCGACGTGCTCGTATCCGACGGCGTGGTCACCGCCGTCGCCTCGGGGCTCGCCGCGCCGCCCGACTGCACCGTGGTCGACGCCGCTGGCCTCGTCGTCGGACCGGGGTTCGTCGACCTGCACAGCCACGTGCACTCGATCGCGGGGCAGCGGCTTCAGGCGATGGACGGCGTGACGACCGCGCTCGACCTGGAGGCCGGGTTGATGCCGATCGCGCAGGCCTACGCCGACGCCGCCGCGGCCGGACGCCCGCTGCACTACGGGTTCTCCGCTTCGTGGGCCGCCGCCCGCGCCCAGGTGCTGGCCGGCATCGAGCCCGACGCCAGCATCGCGAGCGGGCTAGCGGTGTTGGGAAACCCCGCCTGGCAACGATCGTCCTCGGCCCGCGAACTCGCCGACTGGCTGTCCCTTGTGGACGGTGAACTCGCCGGAGGCGCGCTCGGCATCGGTGTCCTGCTCGGCTACGCGCCGGCCACCGACCCCGGCGAGTTCCTCGCCGTGGCTCGGCTCGCCGCCGAGGCGGGCGTGCCCACCTTCACACACGTCCGCGAGCTGGTCGAGGTTGACCCGGCCACCCCGGCCGACGGCTCCGAGGAGATCGCGATCGCCGCGGCCGAGACCGGCGCGGCGATGCACCACTGCCACGTCAACAGCACCTCGGGCCACCACGTCGACCGGGTGCTCGGCGCGCTGGACCGCGCGCGCAGGTCGGGGTCGCGGGTGACCGTGGAGGCCTACCCTTACGGGGCCGGCAGCACCGCGGTCGGCGCCTCCTTCCTCGACCCGGACCGGCTGCGGATGAAGGGGCTCTCCCCGTCCAGCGTCGTGATGCTCGAGACGGGGGAGCGCGTCGGCGACGCGGCGCGCCTGCGGTACCTGCGGGCAGCCGACCCCGGCGCGCCCTGCATCCTGGAGTTCCTCGACGAGGAGAACCCGTGCGACCTCGCGATGCTGCACCAGGCTCTCGTGTTCCCCGACGCCATCGTGGCCAGCGACGCGATGCCGGTCTTCTGGCCGGACGGCAGCAACGACAGCACGGAGTGGCCGCTGCCGCCCGGCGGCATGACGCATCCGCGCACCGCGGGGACGTTCAGCAGGACGCTGCGCCGCATGGTGCGCGAGACCGAGGCCTGGACCTGGCCCGAGGCGTTCCGGCGATGCTCCTACCTGCCGGCGCGGGTGCTCGACGAGGTGGCCCCGCGCGCCCGGGCGAAGGGACATCTGGGTGTCGGCGCGGACGCCGACATCGTCGTCATCGACCCCGACGCGGTCACCGACACCGCGACCTACTTCGAGCCGACCAGGCCATCGGTCGGCGTCCGGCACCTGTTCGTCGGCGGTGTCCCCGTGGTCAGCGCTGGCGACATCCGCGCGGACGCGCTGCCCGGCAAGCCGCTGCGGGGTGAGCCGCGATGACCGCGACACGACCGGAGCCCGCCGTGCGGACCATCCTCGCGGACATCGAGACCCTGGTGCGGTGCGAGTCGCCGTCCGCCGACCACGACGCGGTGGCCCGCAGCGCCGAGGTGGTGGCGGCCATGGGCCGTGGACTTCTCGGGGCGGAGCCCGAACGCGTCGTCACCGACGGGTGCACGCACCTGCGCTGGCGGTTCGGCGAAGGGCCGCCGCGCGTGCTGCTGCTCGGGCACCACGACACGGTGTGGCCGACGGGATCGCTGCTGACCCACCCGTTCTCCGTGCGGGACGGCGTGTTGCGCGGCCCGGGATGCTTCGACATGAAGGCCGGCGTCGTGCTGGCGCTGCACGCCGCGGCCGCCCTCGCCGACCCGGCCGGCCTGTCGATCCTGATCACCGGGGACGAGGAGATCGGCTCGCCGTCCTCGCGCGGGCTGATCGAGGAGGAGGCGCGCGGCTGCGACGCGGTGTTCGTGCTGGAGGCCTCGGCGGACGGCGGCGCGCTGAAGTGCCGCCGCAAGGGCGTGTCGAGCTATCGGATCGAGGTGACGGGGCGGGCCGCGCACGCGGGGCTCGAACCGGAGAAGGGCGTGAACGCCGGGGTGGAGATCGCGCACCAGCTCCTCGCGGCCGCCGCGCTCGCGAACCAGGAGCGGGGCACGAGCGTGGTGCCGACCGTCGTGTCGGCCGGCACGACGGCCAACACCGTGCCAGCCGCCGCCACCGTGGCGGTCGACGTGCGGGCGTGGGACGAGGCCGAGCAACGCCGGGTCGACCTGGCCATGCGGGACCTCCGCCCGGTGCTGGCGAACGCGACCGTTCGGGTCACCGGCGGCGTCAACCGTCCGCCGCTCGAGGCTGGCGCGTCGTCCGCGCTGTTCGACCTGGCGCGGACGCTGGCTACCGAACTCGGTCTCGGCGATCTCACCGCCGCGTCCGTCGGCGGCGCTTCCGACGGGAACTTCACCGCGGGCATGGGAATTCCCACCCTCGACGGGCTCGGCGCCGTCGGCGGCGGCGCGCACGCCGACCACGAGCACGTCGTCGTCGCGGAACTGCCTCGGCGCGCGGCACTGCTCGCCGCGTTGGTCGAGAACGTGTTGGCGCGGCGGGGTCCGCACGGTGCGACGAATGCTGTGGGCGATTCTGGTGCGGCACATGCGTTGGCGCGGCGAGGTCCGTACGGACCGACGAATACCGTGGGCGATTCTGGTGCGACGCAACGGTGACACGTCGGGTGAGTCCGGAAAGGATCGTGCCGTGACGAATCTTGTGACCAATGCGCCGGACCTGGTCTCCCAGGCAGTGCGGGACGAGGCGGTCGTCGCCGCGGAGGCCGCCGCGGTGGCCTCGGGTGTGGAAGTCCGGCTGCTCACCGAGGTTTCCCAGCTGACCGCGGTCTCCCGCCTGTTCGGGTCGATCTGGCGGCCGGGTTCGGACACCCGGCCGGTGCCGACGGAACTGCTCAGGGCGATGGTCGCGGCCGGCAACTACGTCGCGGGCGCGTTCGACCACGGCGAGCTTCTGGGCGCCTGCTTCGGCTTCTTCGGGCATCCGAGGAAGGGGAGCCTGCACAGCCACATCGCCGGCGTGGCCGCGCCGGGGCTCGGCCGGGGCATCGGCTACGCGCTCAAGCTGCACCAGCGCGGCTGGGCCCTGCTCCAGGACGTCTCGCTGATCACCTGGACCTTCGACCCGCTCGTGCGCCGCAACGCCCATTTCAACCTGTCGAAGCTGGGCACCCATCCGCTGCGGTACCTGCCCGACTTCTACGGGCCGATGGTCGACGACATCAACGGGTCGGGCGACACGGACCGGCTGCTGGTCGGCTGGGACCTGGCCAGCCCCGTCGTCCGCGCCGCCGCGCTCGGCGAGCCTGGCCGCCTCGACGCGGCCGAACTGCGGGACGGGGGCGCGGCGATCGCCCTGTCGGTCGGGCCGGACGGCGGGCCGCTGACCGGGTCGGCCGACGCGCCGACGGTTCTCGTCGCCGTCCCGCCCGACATCGAGTCGTTGCGCCGCAACGACTCCGCCCTGGGCGGCGCGTGGCGCGTCGCCCTGCGGGAGGCGCTCGGCGGCCTGATGGCGCAGGACGCCAGGGTCGTCGGGTTCGACCGCGCCGGTTGGTATGTGATCGCAAGGGAGCAGTCGTGAAACTCAGTGGCGTGGAACTCCGTCGGGTCCGGATGCCGTTGGTGTCGCCGTTCCGGACGTCGTTCGGCACGCAGGCGGAGCGGGAGGTCCTGCTCGTCCGCGTCGTGACGCCGACGGGGGAGGGCTGGGGCGAGTGCGTCACGATGGCCGACCCGGTCTACTCCTCGGAGTACACCGACGGCGCGGAGCACGTGTTGCGGAACTTCCTTGTCCCGACGCTGTTTCAGCTCGGCGAGGTCACCGCGAACCTGGTCACGCCGAGCCTGGCGAGGTTCAAGGGGCACCGGATGGCGAAGGGCGCGCTGGAGATGGCGGTCCTCGACGCCGAACTCCGCGCGCACGACCGGTCCTTCGCCGCCGAGCTTGGCTCCACCCGCGCATCGGTGCCCTGCGGGGTGTCGGTCGGCATCATGGACTCGATCCCAGAACTCCTCGACGCCGTCGACGGCTACCTCGACGCGGGCTACGTGCGCATCAAGCTGAAGATCGAACCCGGTTGGGACGTCGCGCCGGTGCGCGCGGTCCGCGAGCGCTTCGGCGACGACGTGCTGCTCCAGGTCGACGCGAACACCGCGTACACGCTGTCCGACGCGCCGCTGCTGGCCCGCCTCGACCCGTTCGGCCTGCTGCTCATCGAGCAACCGCTCGAAGAGGAGGACGTGCTCGGCCACGCCGAGCTGGCCAGGCGCATCCGCACCCCGATCTGTCTCGACGAGTCGATCGTGTCCGCCCGCTCGGCGGCCGACGCGATCACGCTCGGCGCGTGCCAGATCGTGAACATCAAGCCGGGCAGGGTCGGCGGCTACCTGGAGGCGCGCAGGGTGCACGACGTCTGCGCGGCGCACGGGATCCCGGTGTGGTGCGGCGGCATGATCGAGACCGGGCTCGGGCGCGCGGCCAACGTCGCCCTCGCCTCGCTGCCCGGGTTCACCCTCCCCGGCGACACCTCGGCGTCCGACCGCTTCTACCGGACGGACATCACCGAGCCGTTCGTCCTGGAGGCCGGCCACCTGCCCGTGCCGACCGGGCCGGGGCTCGGCGTGGCCCCGATTCCCGACCTGCTGGACGCGGTCACCACCTCCCGAGTGTGGCTCAGTTCGTAGCAAACGACGAATTCGGCGTTAGATTTGGTCGGATCGAACCAACAGGTTCGACGCGGCCGAACTTAACGTCGGGTGGTGCTGACTCCGGTGCCAAGCAAGCCACACACCAGCCTGGCGCGCGTGCTCGAGGACCTCGGGGACGTGCTGCTCGAGTCGATCGCGGGCGGGCGCAGCGCACGGAGACACCTCGGCGGGGTGGTCATCCACGACCCACTCGACGAGTCGGAGTTCCCAGCACAGGCTGTGGTGCTGGGGGTTGGCGTGCGGGAGCCGGACGAGGTCGTCCGGCTCCTGCACGACCTCGGCCGGCAGGGCGCAGCGGCGCTCGTCGTCCGCTCGCCGGTCGCCGCGACCCCCGAGGTCCGGCACGCCGCGGACCGGTCCGGGGTCGCCCTGCTCGGCCTCACCAGGGGCGCGTCCTGGGCCCAGCTCGCCGCGCTGCTGCGCACCCTGCTGGCCGAGGAGGACGTTGGCGACGTGTCGCCCCAGACGCTCGGCGGCATGCCGTCCGGTGACCTGTTCGCGCTCGCCAACGCCGTGGCCGCGCTGCTGGACGCGCCCGTCACCATCGAGGACCGCAGCTCGCGGGTCCTCGCGTTCTCCGGGCGGCAGGACGAGGCGGACCAGTCCCGCGTCGAGACCATCCTTGGTCGTCAGGTGCCGGAACGGTTCACCCGCAGCATGGAGCGCGACGGCGTGTTCGAGCGCCTGTACCGGGACAGCGGGCCGGTGTACATCTACCCGGGCCGCTACGACGCGTCGATGACCGTGCCGCGCGTGGCGCTCGCCGTGCGCGCTGGCGACGAGGTGCTCGGCTCGATCTGGGCCGCCGTGCCGGGACAGCTGAGCGAGGAGCGGACGCAGGCGCTGGTCGACGCGGCCAAGCTGGTGGCGCTGCACATGCTCCGGTTGCGCGCCGGGGCCGACGTCGAGCGTCGGCTGCGGGCCGACCTCGTCAGCACCGCGCTGGAGGGCGGGGCGGGCGCGCCGGAGGCCATCGCGCGACTCGGCCTGCTCGGCCAGCCGGCGATCGTGCTCGCCATGGGGTTGCTCGGCGACCCCGGCCAGGCGTCGGCGCCCGAGGACGACCTTCGCCTCGCCACGGACCGCCAGCGCATCGCGGACGCGCTGGCCATGCACCTGAGCGCGGTCCAGCCGCGGTCGGCGGTCGCGCTCGTCGGCGATGTCGCGTACGGCATCGTGCCGATGCCGGGAAGCCAGGCGGACTGCCAGGAACGGTCGATCCGCGTCGCGTCGACGTTCCTCGAACGCACCGGCAGGCGGGTGGCGGCGGCGATCGGCATCGGCCCGCTCGCCATCGACGGCTCCGGCCTGCGAGGGTCGCGCGACGGCGCGGACCGGACGCTGCGGGTGCTGCTCGCCAACGGCGGGGCGAGGCGGGTGGCCACAGTGGAGGATGTGCACGTCGACGCGCTCATGCTGGAGCTGGCCGACCTCGCTGCGGCGCGCGGGGACGTCGCGGTCGGTCCCGTCGCGCGCCTGCTCGACTACGACTCGCAGCACCAGGCCCAGTTGGTGCACACGTTGCGGTGCTGGCTGGACGCCTTCGGTGACGTGGTCGCCGCGTCCTCGGCGGCCTACGTCCACCCGAACACGTTCCGGTACCGGCTGCGGCGGGTGGCCGAGGTCGGCGAGCTCAACCTGGACGATCCCGGCGAGCGGTTCGCGGCGATGCTGCAACTCAGGTTGCTGCCCCGCACCGATCTCGGCGGAACAGGACCGACGGCCGCGACCGACGGCTGACCGCCGCCGCGCCGCCGCGCCGCCGCGCCGCGCGCGCAAGCGCCGCCCGCTGATCCGCTGACCTGCGACGGATTGGTGTCCACGGCCTGAAAAACGGGCGAAGGTTCGTGTGACTCCACGAACTCGCCTGTCGGCCGGTTGTTCAGACTTGGTCGTCAACGCGACGAGAACCGGCGACCGTCCGACCGCCGTGTGCGCGCCGATCCCTTTCGCCTCACCGTTTCAGCACGGAGGTCGCCATGACGGCAGCGGTCACAGAGGACACCTGGACGCCCCGGCTCGTCAACCGCACGGCGTTGATCACCATGGTGGTCATGCTGTTCGCGTGGTCGATCGACTACATCGACCGGTTCTCGATCAGCATGGCGCTGCCGTCGATCGGGCACGAGTTCGGGCTCAGCAAGACCTCCCAGGGTTGGCTGGTCACGGTTTTCGCGTTGGTGTACATGGCCTGCCAGATTCCGGCTGGCTTCCTGGCCGACCGGTACGGCTCCCGCAAGCCGATGCTGTGCACGCTGGTGCTCTGGTCCGTGTTCACCGCGATGACCGGAATCGCCGGCACCTTCGGGACGCTGCTGGTGGTCCGCGGCCTGTTCGGAGTCTGCCAGGGACTGTTTCCCGCCGCGTCCTTCAAGGCGGTCGCGGAGCGGACGACGCCGGCCAACCGGGCGACGGCCACCGGGGTCATGCTGTCCGCCAGCGGGATCGGCGCCGGCCTTGCGCCGCTGATCGTCGGCCCGCTGCTGATGGCCATCGGCTGGCGGCACACCTTCTTCTGGATGGCGGGCTGTGGCGCGGCCATCGGCATCGCGGTGTGGGCGATGCTGCCCAAGGCGTTGCCGGCCAGGCTGAGCAGCCTCTCGGACGCGGCGACGGCCGCGCCGCAGGTCTCCCGCGCGCAGGTGCTGAGGTCGCCGCTGGTGTGGAAGTTCACCCTGCTGTTCTGCGTGACCAACATGCTCAGCTACGGCCTGGTCACCTGGGTGCCAAGCTACCTGCTCGAGGCGCGACACCTGACGTTGAGCCAGACCGGCGTGCTGGCCGCGATCCCGATGCTGGTCAGTCTCGGCACGACCATCCTCGGCGGCTGGCTGTTCGACCGCTACTTCCACGACAAGGGCCGCTGGTACCTGGGTTCCATCGCGCTGCTGACCGTGGTCCTGCTGATCCTGATGGTATCGGCCAGCACCACGACGGAGTTCACCGTCTACGAGACGCTGGCCGTCGGGCTGTTCAGCATGGCGACGATGTCCGTGTTCGGCCTCCCGCTGCGGGTGCTGCCGCCCTCGGTGATCGGGCTCGGCGCGGGAATCATGAACTTCGGCGGCCAGATCGCCGGCGCGGTCGCCCCGCTGGCGATGGGGTGGCTGGCGGACAGCTTCTCCTACACCGCGGCGTTCGGTTTCCTCATCGTCACCACCCTGATCACCGCCGTGGTCGCGTTCTGGGTTCCGCAGAACGCCACGGAGTTCACCTTCGCGCCGGCAGGTCCGAAGTAGACGACAAGGAGCGAACATCGGTATGGAAACCGAGTCCGAGCTGATCGAGACGATCGTCGGCCGCGCCGACGAGGTCGGTGTGCGGGTCTGGTTGCACGCGACCGAGCTGGACGGTCCTGGGCGGGTGGGCATCGACGCGACGGAGCCGGTCGTCACGGCGTCGGTGTTCAAGGTTCCCGTCGCGCTGGAACTGGCCAGGCAGGCGGCCGACGGCGAGCTTGATCTCGCCGAGCGGGTCACCGTGGCGCCGGGCCATCCCACCGCGAGCCCCTACGGGTTGGCGACTTTTCGGCACGACGTCACGATGTCCTGGCACGACCTGGCCGTCCTGATGATCGGCATCAGCGACAACGTCGCCACCGACCTGATCCTCGCCAGGGTGGGCAAGGACGCGGTCGCCGAGTCGCTGCGGCGGCTGGGCCTCCCTGGCACCGCGGTGCCGCAGGACTGCGGGGAGCTGTTGCGCACCATCGGGGAGGACCTCGGCGTCGGCTACGAGGACGACGAGCGGCTGCTGGCGGGGCTGTCGCCCGCCCGCCTCGGCGAGCTGCGCGCGCTGCATCCGGAACACACCTGCCGCACCACCGCCGAGGAGATCACCCGGCTGCTCGGCCTGATCTGGCGGGACGAGGCCGCGCCTCCTGCGGCGTGCGCCGACGTGCGACGGTGGCTGGAACTCCAGGTCTGGCCGCACCGTCTGCGGTCCGGCTTCCCCGACGACGAGATCAGGGTCAGCGGCAAGACCGGCACGTTGCCCTTGCTGCGCAACGAGGTCGGCGTCGTCGAGTACCCGGACGGCGGCCGGTACGCGGTCGGCGTCTTCACGCGCGCGGTCGACTCGCGATCGCGGGTTCCCGAGCGGGACGCGTTCATCGGCTTCGCCGCCGCCCGCGCGGTCGGCTGGCTGCGGAAGACCACGCAGCCGCGGAAATGATTCGTCCGCCGCGATGAATGTTGCGGCCGCTCTCGTCGTCTCGCACGAATCGCCGAGGGTGACCGGGGTCATAGCATGCCGGAATCGCCGGTCCACACCTTCCACTGACACGAGGTGCGCATGTCGAAACTGACCGAGGTCGCTGCATGGTTCGAGCAGCACCTGCCCGCCCTGCTGGCCGAACACCGGGTGCCCGCCGCGTCGGTCGCCGTCCTCGCGAACGACGAGGTGATCGACTTCTCGGCCGGCGTGCTGAACAAGGACACCGGCGTCGAGTCCACAGTGGACTCACTGTTCCAGATCGGCTCCATCACCAAGGTCTGGACGACCACGCTGGCCATGCAGCTCGTCGACGAGGGCGCGCTGGACCTCGACGCGCCGGTCCGGACCTACCTGCCCGAGTTCGCTCTCGCGGACGAGGCGGCCGCCGGGCGGATCACGGTCCGGCAGCTGATGTGCCACACCTCCGGGTTCGAGGGCGACATCTTCACCGACACCGGCCGGGGCGACGACTGCGTGGCGAAGGTCGTCGACACCTTCGGCGAGGTAGCCCAGCTGTTCGCGCCCGGTGAGATGTTCTCCTACAGCAACGCCGCCTACTGCCTGCTCGGCCGCCTCGTCGAGGTGGTGCGAGGCAAGTCCTACGACGAGTGCCTGCGCGACCACCTGTTCACGCCGCTCGGCCTGACCCACGCGGCGACCAGCGCGTACGAGGCGATCCTGTACCGCGCCGCCACCGGCCACCTCCAGCCCTCGCCGGACGAGGAGCCGCGACCGGCGCCGATCTGGGCGCTGACCCGGTCGAACGCCCCGGCCGGCGCGATGCTGGCCATGCGGCCGCGCGACCTGCTGGCCTTCGTCGGGATGCACCTGCGGGACGGGCTGGCCGCCGACGGCACCAGGGTGCTCAGCGAGGACAGCGCGCTGGCCATGCGGCAACGGCAGGTGGAGCTGCCCAACCTCGGCTACATGGGCAACGCCTGGGGACTCGGCTGGACGATCTACGACTGGCCCGGCGGCCCGGTGGTCGGCCACGACGGCGGCACGTTCGGCCAGTCCTCGTTCCTGCGGGTGGTGCCGGGCCAGAACGTCGCGGTGGCGCTGCTGACCAACGGCGGCAGCTCGGCCAGGGTGTACCAGACGATCTTCGCGCACGTGCTGCGCGAACTGGCCGGGGTCGAAATGCCCGCGACACCGGTGATCGATCCCGACGCGCGACCGGCCGACGCGCCGCGCTACGTCGGCGAGTACTCGTCGTCGGTGGCGGACATCGTGGTCAGCCAGGACGACGACGGCAGGCTGTGGCTGGACCGCACGCCGAAGGGCGTCCTGCTCGCCGCCGGCGCGCCGGCGGACCGGACTGAGCTGCTCGCCCTGGACGGCGACACGCTGATCGCCGCGAAACCGGTGCAGGGCCTGCACCTGCACCACGCGTTCGTCGGCGACGACGGGCACGGGCGGGCTCTGTTCCTGCACACCGGCCGCGCCGACCGGCGGGTGACCAGGTGAGCGCCGTCGCCGAGGAGATCGCGGCGGTCTTCGCCGACGCCGGGGCGCGGGGGTTCCTGCACGCCCGAGAGGTCGGCGTGGCGGGCGGACCCGAGATGGCCGTCGGCGCGGACGACCCGGTGGTGCTGGCGTCGGTGTTCAAGATCCCGGTCGCGGTGGCCTACGCCCGCGAGGTCGCCGCAGGGCGGTTGGACGAGACCGAACGCACCAGGGTCGGCGCGCGGTACCGGACCGGCGGGATCGGCACGGCGGGCTGCGCCGACGACGTCGAGCTGAGCTGGCGCGACCTCGCGCGGTTCATGCTGACCATGAGCGACAACGCGGCCACCGACGTCGTGTTCCACCGGATCGGGCAGGCGGCCGTCGACCGGGTGCTCACCGACCTCGGCCTGACCAGGACGCGGCTGGTCGGCTGCTGCGAGGATCTGTTCGCCTCCGTCGTCGCCGACCTCGGCCTCGACGCGGACGGCGACCTGGCGGCCGGGCTCGCCTCGGCCACCCCGGAGCAGCTGTGGAAGCTCACGGTGCTCGACCCGGACCGCAGCACCGCGTCGACGCCGCGCGAGATCACCGAGCTGCTCGACGCGATCTGGACCGATCGCGCGGGCGACCCGTCGGCGTGCGAGCGGGTGCGGTCGATCATGGCCGAGCAGATCTGGCCGCACCGCATCACCTCCGGCTTCGAACCGGGTGTGCGGATCGCGGCGAAGACCGGCACGCTCCCGGCCGTCCGCAACGAGGCGGGCGTCGTGACCTATCCCGACGGCCGTCGCTACGCCGTCGCGGTGTTCACCCGCGCCCACTCCCTCGCGGACCGGCAGCCCGCCATCGACTCCGCCATCGGCAGGGCGGCCCGCCTCGCCGTCGACCACCTGCGTGCGCAGGCTCTCGAAGCCAGAAACCCCTAGGGAGAAGCGATGAGAACTGCTCGGAGCACCGTCGCGATCGTCGGCCTGCTGGCCGTGACGGTCAGCGCGTGCGGGGGAGTCGCACAGTCCGGCGACCGGACGGCGAACCAGAAACTGGTGGACGGCACGACGTTCACCATGGCGATCGGGTCCGACCCTGGGACCCTCGACCCGCACCTGACGGTGCTCTCGGTAGCCGGCCAGGTCGGCCGCTTCCTCTACGACTCGATGATCGGCCTCGCCAAGGACGGCAAGCCGATCGCGGGCCTCGCGGAGAAATGGGACGCCACCACGACGGCCGCGACCTTCACCCTGCGAAAGGGGATCACCTGCTCGGACGGTTCGCCGCTGACCGCGAGCGACGTCGCGGCGAACATCAACTTCGTGGGCGACCCGGCGAACAAGTCGCCGATCAGCGGCCTGGCGATCGCGTCCGGCACGAAGGCGACCGCGGACGACGCGGCCCGCACCGTCAGCCTCACCAGCGGGAAGCCGGACGCGTTCCTGCTCCGCAACGCGGGCAGCCTGGCGATCCTCTGCGGCAACGCCCTGCGGGACAGGGCGTTGCCGGCCAAGGGTTCCGGCGGCACCGGCATGTTCACCATGACCGAAGCCGTGCCGAACGACCACTACACGCTCACCCGGCGCAAGGACTACGCGTGGGGGCCGGGGGAGTGGAAGTCCGACCAGCCGGGCCTGCCGGAGAAGGTGGTCCTGCGGGTGGTCCCGAACGCCACGACGGTGTCGAACCTGTTGCTGTCGGGCGGGCTCAACGCCGCCGCGGTGATCGGCCCCGACCGGCAACGGCTGACCGCGCAGAAGCTGTTCCACGCCGACTTCCTCGCGCCGGTCGGCGAGTTCTTCTTCAACCAGGGAGCCGGGCGTCCCGGCCGGGACGAGGCCGTGCGCCGCGCCCTGGTGCAGGCGCTGGATCTCGGGCAGGTCGGCAAGGTGCTCACCAACGGCACCGGCGAGCCGGCCAAGGGGCTGGTCACCGCCGAACCCAAGGCGTGCGACGGAGACACGATCACCGGCAACGTGCCCGCCCACGACCTCGCCTCGGCCAAATCCACGCTCGACGCGGCCGGCTGGACCCCCGGCCCCGACGGCGTGCGGGCCAAGGACGGCAAGCGGCTCGCGCTCACCGTCATCTACGGCACCCAGAGCGGGCCGACCGTCGCGCCGACCGCCGAACTGGTCCAGCAGTCCTGGAAGGCCGTCGGCGCCGAGGTCACGCTCAAGGGCGTCGACAGCCCCGGGCTCAGCCAGGTGCTGTTCGGCACGGGCGAGTGGGAGGTCTCGATGGCGCCGCTCGGCCTGGTGCTGCCGAGCCAGGCCGTGCCGTTCTTCTCCGGGGCGCAGCCGCCGAACGGCACGAACTTCGCGCACATCGAGAACGCGGAGTACGACGGCAAGGTGCGGCAGGCCGCGATGATGGCGGGCGACGCCAGTTGCCCGACCTGGCTCGCGGCCGAGGCGGCGTTGGTCAAGCGCGTCGACACGGTGTCCTACGTCGACTCGGTCGTCCCGTACTTCGGCAGCGGCACCAAGTTCGAGGTCAACGCGGGCAGTGTCGACCCGTCGTCGATCCGGATGTACGGCTGATGACCGCGGCGGTCGCGTCGGCCGGCATCCGGGACAACCCCTGGCTGTCCTTCGCCGGACGCCGCCTTGGCCGGTTCGTCGTCTCCCTGTGGGTGCTGGCGAGCACGGCGTTCCTGATGATCCAGCTGGTCCCCGGCGATCCGGTCCGCGCGGCGCTCGGCATGACCGCGCCCGTCGAGCTGGTGAACGCCCGGCGGCAGGCGCTCGGGCTGGACGACCCGCTGTGGGTGCAGTACGGCCACTACCTCCGCGGCCTGTTCACCGGCGACTTCGGCACGTCGATGTCGAGCGGTCTGCCGGTGGCGCAGGTGATCGGCGACCGGCTGCCCGGCACGCTGAAGCTGGCGGTGCTGGCGTTCGCGGTGGTCGTCGTGGTCGCCGTCCCAGTTGGTGTCGTCTTCGCGGTGCTGACCAGGGGAGGCCGGCGGCGCGGCGTCGAGCTGGGGTTCACCTCGACGACGGTGTTGCTGGCCGCCGTCCCGGAGTTCCTGGTGGCGGTGGGGTTGGTCGCGCTGTTCGCCGTCGCGCTCGGCTGGTTCCCGGTGGCCGGGCGCGGTGACGCGAGCGCGTTCGTGCTGCCCGTCGCCGCGCTGGCGATCGGCCCGGCCGCGGTGCTGTCGCGGGTCGTGCGGGTGGAGATGCTGTCCGTGCTGGGCAACGACTTCATCCGCACGGCGCGCGCGAAACGGTTGCCGGCGCGGCTGGTGTACGTGCGGCACGCGCTGCCCAACGCGCTGACCGCGACGCTCACGCTCGGCGGGCTGATGCTGACCGGCATGGTCGCCGGCACGGTGCTGGTGGAGAACGTCTTCGCCTGGCCCGGCCTCGGCTCGACGATCGTGCAGTCGATCCTGCAGAAGGACTACCCGCTGGTGCAGGGCATCGTGCTCGTCTACGGCGTCGGGGTGCTGCTGGTGAACCTGGTGATCGACGTGCTGCTGGCGCTGCTCGATCCGCGTTCGACGATCCGGGAGAGCTGAGATGGCGACAGGAGTGGGACGGCGCGGCTCGAAGTGGCTCGCCGCGGCGCGCACGCCGCTCGGCGCGTGCTCGATCGTCCTGTTGACGCTGGTGGTCGCGCTCGCGGTGCTGGCGCCGATCCTGTGGCAGGACAGGGCTTTCGCGGTCGACACGGACGCGATCGGCCAGGGTCCGTCCGGCACGCACCTGCTCGGCACCGACTCCCTCGGCCGCGACATCCTGTTCCGCGTGCTGGTGGCGACCAGGCTCTCGGTCACTCTCGCGGTGCTGGCCACGGTGATCGGGGTGACGGTCGGCCTCGTCCTCGGCGCCCTGCCCTCGGTGCTGCCGCGCGCGGCTGGTCGGCTGGTGATCTCGGTGGTGACCATCGCGGTCGCGTTTCCCGGGCTGTTGCTGGCGTTGTTCTTCGCGGTGATCTTCGGGGTCGGCACGCACGGCGCGGTGCTGGCGATCGCGTTCGCCATGGCGCCCAGCTTCGCCAGGCTGGCCCAGACGCTGGCCGCGTCGGTGGTCGGCCGCGACTTCGTGTCGGCCGCGAAGGTCGCTGGCGTCGGCCGGATCCGGTTGCTGGTCCGGCATGTGCTGCCCAACATCGGCGAGCCGTTGGTGGTGAACGCGACCATCGGAGCGGGCGCCGCCCTGCTCGCGTTCGCCGGCCTGTCGTTCCTCGGCATCGGCGTGCAGGCGCCCGACTTCGACTGGGGCAGGCTGCTCAACGAGGGCCTTGACGGGATCTACCTGAACCCGGCGGCCGCGCTGGCGCCGGGCGTGGCGGTGGTGCTCGCGGGCCTGGCCTTCAACCTGGTCGGCGAGGCCGTCGCCGGGGTGGTCGGTGTGCGCACCAGGTCGGCCAGGATCGGTCGCCGGTCCGTGCCGGCGGCCGGCACCGCCGCCGCCGAGGAACACGGCGACGACGCCCTGTTGGTGGTGGAGAACCTCCAGGTGGCCTTCCCGCGCCCGTCCGGCTGGACCGTGCCGGTGCGGGGCGTCAGCTTCACCGTGCGTGCGGGCGAGGCGGTCGGCGTGGTCGGCGAGTCCGGGTCGGGGAAGAGCCTGACCGGGCTCGCGGTGTCCCGGCTGGTCGAGACGCCAGGCGTGGTGACCGCCGACCGGCTGGAGTTCGCGGGAACGCCGCTGCTGACCACCCCGGAGCGGGAGCTGCGCGGGCTGCTCGGCACGTCGCTGGCGATGGTCTTCCAGGACCCGATGACCTCCTTCAACCCGACGAGGCGGATCGGGCGGCAGCTCGCGGAGGTGTCCGAGCAGCACCAGGGCCTGCCGAGGCGCAAGGCGTTCGAGCGGGCCGTCGGCCGGCTGCGCTCGGTGCGGATACCGGCGGCGGAGCGGCGCGCGCGGCAGTATCCGCACGAGTTCTCCGGCGGCATGCGGCAACGCGCGATGATCGGCATGGGCCTGATGGGCGAACCGAGGCTGATCATCGCCGACGAACCGACGACCGCGCTGGACGTCACCGTGCAGCGGCAGCTGCTGCGCCTGCTGGCGCGGACGCGGACCGAAGGGGACACGGCGATTCTGTTGATCAGCCACGACATCGCCGTCGTGTCCCAGACCTGCGACCGGATGCTGGTCATGTACGCGGGCCGCGTCGTGGAGGACCTGCTGACCGGCGACCTGGCGGCCGGCCCCCGGCACCCGTACACCAGGGCGCTGCTGGCCGCGACGCTGGAGCTGGACACCGACCGCGCGGAACCGCTGACGGTGATCCCGGGGCGGCCGCCGGAGCCGGACCGGGTGCCGGCAGGCTGCGCGTTCGCCGCCAGGTGCCCGGCCGCCACCGACCAGTGCCTGGTCGAGGATCCGGTGCTGGAGTCCGTGACAGCCGCGCACCGCGTCGCCTGCTGGCATCCGCAGGAGGACGCCGCCCCGGAGCGTGCCAGGGAAGCCGTGACCGCAGGAGGTGCCGAATGAGCGAGCTCATGTTCGACGCGGTGAGCGTCCGCTACGGCGGCAGGCGCGGCCTGACCGCGGTCGACCAGGTCAGCCTCACCGTCCCGGCCGGACAGGTGGTCGGGCTGGTCGGGGAGTCGGGATCGGGCAAGTCGACGCTGGCGCGGGCCGCCGTCGGGCTGGCCCCGGTCAGCGCGGGACGGGTGCTGCTCGGCGGCGCGGACGTGCGCGGCCTGCCCCGGCGGCGGCCGTTGCAGCTGGTGTTCCAGGACCCGTACTCCTCGCTCGACCCGAGGATGAGCATCGGCGAGTCGATCACCGAGGCGATGCCGAGGGGCGCGCACCGGGGCTCGGCCGGCCGCCGCGCCGAGGTGGCCCGGCTGCTCGAACTGGTCAACCTCGACCCGGACCGCGCCGCGACGCTGCCGGGGCACCTGTCCGGCGGGCAGCGGCAGCGCGTGGCGCTGGCCCGCGCGCTGGCCGGCCGGCCGGACGTGCTGATCGCCGACGAGATCACCTCGGCGCTCGACGTGTCGGTGCAGGGCGCCGTGCTCAACCTGGTCCGCTCCCTGCAACGACGGCTGAACCTGTCGATGCTGTTCATCTCGCACAACCTCGCCGTGGTGCGCTACCTCAGCGACCAGATCGCGGTGATGTACCTCGGGCGCATCGTCGAGGTCGGGCCGGCCGAGCAGGTGCTCACCGACCCGCAGCACCGCTACACCCGGGAGCTGCTCGCCGCGGCGCCATCCGCGCACTCGTCCCTGTTCGACGGCGACCTCGGCGACCTCGCCGACACCGAACCCGCCGACCCGCACCACCCGCCGAGCGGCTGCCGCTACCACCCCCGCTGCCCGATCGGCCCGCTCGTGCACGTCGACCGCACCGTCTGCGTCAGCGAGGACCCGGCCGAGGGCGCGGCGCGCCGACGCCATCGGGCGGCCTGCCACTTCACCGCGAGCGACCTCGCACCGACCGCAATCCCACGAGGAGGCAGCGCGTCATGACCCGACGCCTTGGCATCGACGACCTGTACGACTTCGCCATCCCCGAGCAGCCGTCGCTGTCACCGGACGGCAGCCGGATCGTGTACGTGCTGCGCACGACCGACCGGGAAGCGGACCGGGACACCCGCGCTCTCTGGCAGGTCCCCGCCGAGGGCGGGGACGCCCGCAGGCTGACCAACGGCCCCACCGACCTGGCGCCGACCTGGTCTCCGGACGGCACCAGGATCGCGTTCCTGCGCGCCAAGGACGGCCCGCCGCAACTGTGGCTGCTGCCCTCGGCCGGCGGCGAGGCCGAGCAGGCCGGCACGCTCCCGCTCGGCGCGGGCGCGCCGGTGTGGAGCCCGGACGGCGGCAGCATCGCCTTCGCGGCACCGGTCGATCTCGCCGCGGGCGACGACGCGCCGGGGCCGAACGCGCCGATCGTGGCGGACCGGCTGGACTTCAAGGCGGACGGCGCCGGGCTGCTGCGGACCGTGCGCAGGCACCTGCACGTCCTCGACGTCGGCACTGGCGAGGTCCGGCAGGTCACCTCGGGCGACTGGCACGCGGGCGATCCCGCCTGGTCGCCGGACGGCGCCCTGCTGGCGTTCTCGGCGGCCAGGGACGCCGACAGCGACCTCACGTTCCGCTCAGGGGCCTACGTGCTCGACCCGGCCGCGCGCGCCGCCGAGCCGAGGCTGGTGGGCTCCGGCGACGGCATGGCGGGCCCGGTGGCCTGGACCGAGGACGGCAGGGCGCTGCTGGTCGTCGGCAGGCGCGACACCGCGGTCGGGCACGTCGGTCTGCTGCGGGTACCGCTGGCCGGCGGCGACCCGGTCGACCTCGCGGTGTCCTTGGACCGCAACGTGATGCCGGGCGGGTCCGGCTACCCCGGCGGGCTGCCGCAGCTCACCGAGGGCGGCCTCGGCGTGCTGTTCTGCGTGCGCGACAGGGGATGCACCCACCTCTACGCGGTCGACGTCGCGGGCGGCGTGCCGAGGCTCGTCGTCGGCGGCGCGGGAAACGTCGTGTCCGGGCTGACCGTCGCGGGCGACGCGGCGGCGGTCGTCCTCGCCACCGCGACCTCGTTCGGCGAGATCGCGACCGTCGACCTGGCCGACGGGACGACGCACGTGCGCACCAAGCACGGCGCGGCCACCGGCGACGTCGAGTTGTTCGCGCACGAGGAGCGCGAGTTCACCATCGCCGACGGCACGGTCGTGCAAGGCTGGCTGTTGCGCGACCCCGCCCGCACCGGCGCCCTGCCGCTGCTGCTGGACATCCACGGCGGCCCGCACAACGCGTGGAACGGCTCGGCCGACCGAATCCACCCATACCACCAGGTGCTGGCCGCGCGCGGATGGGCGGTGCTGCTGCTCAATCCGCGCGGCAGCGACGGCTACGGCACGGAGTTCTTCACCGCGGCGCTGGGCGCCTGGGGGCTGGCCGACGCGCGCGACTTCCTCGAACCGCTCGACCAGCTCGTCGCCGAGGGCGTCGCGGACGCGCGTCGGCTTGCCGTGGCCGGCTACAGCTACGGCGGGTTCATGACCTGCTACCTGACCAGCCGCGATGACCGGTTCGCCGCGGCGGTCGCCGGCGGCGTGGTCAGCGACCTGACCAGCATGGCCGGGACCTCCGACGCGGGGCACTACCTCGGCGTCGGCGAGTTGGGCGGCACGCCGTGGGCGGCCGAGGCGAACTACGCGACGCTGTCGCCGCTGGCCCGAGTCGAGCAGGTGCGCACGCCGACGCTGATCGTGCAGGGTGGGGAGGACGTGCGTTGCCCGGTCGGCCAGGCCGAGCAGTGGTTCACCGCGCTGCGCGAGCGGGGCGTGCCGACCAGGATGGTGCTCTATCCCGGCAGTTCGCACCTGTTCATCCTCGACGGGCCGCCGTCGCACCGAGTGGACCTCAACCGGCGCGTCGTCGACTGGGTGGAGCGCCACGCGGGTGCGCCCGGCGGCGCGGCGCGGGTGCCGATCGAGGCGGCGCACTGGCGGCGACGCCTCACCGAGCTGGCCAGCAAGCACCGCGTTCCCGGTGCGGCGCTTGGCATTGCGCGCGTCGACTCGGCCGAGGAGACGCGGGTCAGCTGCGGCGTGCTGAACAAGGCCACCGGCGTCGAGGTCACCGACGACTCGCTGTTCCAGATCGGCTCCATCACCAAGGTGTGGACGGCGACCGTGGCGATGCAGCTGGCCGACGAGGGCCTGATCGACCTGGACGCGCCGATCGTCGACGTGCTGCCGGAGCTGCGGCTGGCCGATCCGGACGTGGCCAAGCAGGTGACCCTGCGGCACCTGCTGACCCACACCAGCGGCATCGACGGCGACGTGTTCACCGACACCGGCCGAGGCGACGACTGCCTCGAACGGTACGTCGACCTGCTCGACCAGGCGGGCCAGAACCATCCGCTCGGCGCGACTTTTTCCTACTGCAACTCGGGATTCAACCTGCTTGGCAGGGTGATCGAGAAGCTGACCGGCCTGACCTGGGACGCCGCCCTCCGGGAGCGGCTGTTCACTCCGCTCGGCCTGGCGCACACCGTCACGCTCCCCGAGGAGGCGCTGCTGTTCCGCGCCGCGGTCGGCCACGTGGCGAAGGGCGACGACGAGCCAGCGCCCGTGTCGACCTGGGGCCTGCCCCGCTCGGCCGGCCCGGCGGGCCTAGTCACCTCGACGACCGGGGACGTGCTCGCCTTCGCGCGGATGCACCTGGCCGGTGGCCTCGCCGCGAACGGTGCGCGGGTGCTCAGCGAGGAGTCCTCGGCGGCGATGACCCACAAGCAGGCCGACCTGCCGGACAAGCACGTCCTCGGCGACTCCTGGGGCCTTGGCTGGATCCGCTTCGACTGGAACGGCAGGCGGCTCATCGGCCACGACGGCAACACGATCGGCCAGTCGGCGTACCTGCGCGTGCTGCCGGAGCAGGGGCTCGCGGTCACGCTGCTCACCAACGGCGGCAACGCCCGCGATCTGTACATCGAGCTGTTCGGCGAGATCTTCGCCGAACTGGCCGGCGTGCGGATGCCGCGCCCGCTTGAGCCGGCCGCCGTCCCGCCCACCGTCGACGCGCGGCGTCATCTCGGTGTCTACGAACGGGCCGGCGCGCGCCTCGAGGTGCTCGCCACCGACGACGGACTGCGGCTTCGGCAGACCGTCACCGGGCCGCTCGCCGCGCTCTTCCCGGAACCGACGCAGGAGTACGACCTGGTGCCGATCACCGACACGCAGTTCGTGTTCCTGGCGGCGGGAATCCGAACCTGGACGCCGGTCACCTTCTACACGTTGCCGACCGGGGAGCCGTACGTGCACCTCGGGGCGCGTGCGACGCCGAAGGTGTCCTGACGGGACGGCGGCCGTGCCGACATCCTTGCGGTGAACGGTGTTGACACGGCCGCCGCCGCACAGTCGTTGTTCACAAGCATGAATTTCCGTGCGTACTTATGAGTGAAATCTTTCTCTTGTGTGCAGTTCTGCGCGCTAGGCTCCCGGCACGAGTCACGCGAACACTCAGCGGGAGGTCCCGTGGGGCGCAGGCTGCTCACCTGTCTGACCTCGGTCGCCGTCGGCCTCGCCGGCCTCGTCGCGTCGGCCTCGTCGCAGGCCGAGGGCTCGGCCGGTTACACGGCGCCGTCGCCGCGCCAGCACGTCGACCTCGACGGCGGCTGGCGCTTCGTCCGCGCCGACGCCGCTGGCGCGGAGTCGCCAACGTTCGACGACTCGGCGTGGGCCGCCGTCACCGTCCCGCACACCTGGAACGCCAAGGACGGCGAGGACGGCGGCAACAACTACTACCGGGGGATCGGCTGGTACCGCAGGCACTACACGCCGCCGCCGACCGTGGCGGGCCAGAAGCTGTGGCTCCAGTTCGACGGCGCCGACACCGTCACCGACGTGTGGGTCAACGGCACGCACCTCGGCCAGCACCAGGGCGGCTTCGCGCGCTTCCGCTTCGACGCGACGGACGCGCTCGTGCCGGGCGGGGACGCCGTGATCGCCGTGCGGGTGTCCAACGCGCGGGACGCCGGCATCGCGCCGCTGTCCGGTGACTTCACCATGTTCGGCGGCCTCTACCGCGATGTCAGCCTCGAGGTCACCGACCCGCTCTCCATCCGGATGCTCGACTACGCGGGCCCCGGCGTGTACCTGCGGCAGCGGTCGGTGTCCTCGGCAAGCGCCACCGTGGACGTGACGACCAAGGTGTGGAACAACAGCGGCACCACCCGGCACACGCGGGTCCGCACGGTCGTCACCGACGCGACCGGCGCCGTCGTCGCCGACACCAGCACCGCGACCCGCGCCGTCGCCGCGCACACCGGCGACCAGGTGACCCAGACGGTGTCGCTGACCAACCCGCACCGGTGGAACGGGCGCGCGGATCCCTATCTGTACCAGGCGAACGTGGAGCTCCGGGACGTCGACAGCGGCGCCGTCACCGACGAGGTCACCGAGCCGCTCGGGCTGCGGTCGTTCGGCCTCGCCCCGGACTCCGGGTTCGCGCTCAACGGCTCGCACCTCGCGCTGCACGGCGTCAACCTGCACCAGGACCGGCTCGACCAGGGCTGGGCGGTCAGCGCCGCCGAGCACACCCAGGACTTCGACCTGATGGACGAGATGGGCGTCAACGCGATCCGCACCGCCCACTACCAACAGAGCCAACAGGTCTACGGCCTCGCCGACCGGCGCGGCTACCTGGTGTGGAGCGAGATCCCGGTGATCAACTCCGTCACGGACTCGGCCGCCTTCACCGCGAACGCCGTGCAGCAGCTGCGCGAGCTGATCCGGCAGGACTACAACCACCCGTCGGTGGCGTTCTGGGGCATCGGAAACGAGCAGGGCCAGGACAACGCGGCGACGAACGCGCTGCTGAAGACCCTGGCCGACACCGTCACCGCCGAGGACCCCGACCGGATCTCGACCTACGCGCACGCGGGCGGCGACGGCAGCAACCTCATCACGCACACCGCGACCGCCGGATTCAACAAGTACTACGGCTGGTACGGCGGCGCCCTGCCGGACTTCGGTTCCTGGGCGGACACGCTGCACGCGAACCAGCCCTCGCGCGCCATCGCCGTCAGCGAGTACGGCGCGGGCGCGAGCATCTACCAGCACCAGGACAACCCGCCGACGCCGGTGTGGAACTCGGGCTGGCACCCCGAGGAGTACCAGGCGCTGTTCCACGAGTCCTACTGGACGCAGATCCAGTCGAGGCAGTACCTGTGGGGCACCTTCGTGTGGAACATGTTCGACTTCGCCTCGGACGGCCGCAACGAGGGCGACACCCCTGGCCGCAACGACAAAGGGCTCGTCACCTACGACCGGGCTACCCGCAAGGACGCCTTCTACTGGTACAAGGCGAACTGGACCGCGACCCCGTTCGTCTACCTCACCAGCCGCCGGTTCACCGACCGCGCCGACGCGACCACGACCGTGAAGGTGTACGGCACCGTCGACAGCGCGCGGCTCACCGTCAACGGCGCGGCCGTCGGCGGCGCCGTGACCTCCACCGACCACCGCTACCGCTGGGCGAACGTCACGCTGGCCAAGGGGCCCAACACGATCACCGTGACCGGCACGCGCGGCGGCGCGACGTACACCGACACCGCGACGTGGACCTACACCCCCAGTTGACCGGAGCGGTTCCTCAGGAGCTGACCCCCACCCAGTCCCGCCACGAGGAGACGACCATGGACCGGCGCGGCTTCCTGTCGCTCAGCCTGCTCAGCGCGGTCGGCGCGATGGCCGTCACCGCCGATCCCGCCTTCGCCTCGACGGCCGCGCCGGCCTCGCCGGACCCGACGGCCGCGACGCAGCGGTTCGCGTTCGCGGCCGACGGCAGCGCGTTCCTGTTGGACGGCAAGCCGTTCCAGATCCGCAGCGGCGAGATGCACCCGGCGCGCATCCCGGTCCAGCACTGGCGGCACCGCATCCAGCTGGCCAAGGCCATGGGGATGAACACCGTGGCGCTCTACGTGATGTGGAACCACGTCGAGGAGTCGCCAGGCGTCTTCGACTTCACCACCGACCGGCGCGACGTGGTCAGCTTCATCCAGCTGTGCCAACAGGAGGGCATGTGGGTGCTGCTGCGTCCCGGCCCGTACGTCTGCGGCGAATGGGACCTCGGCGGGATCCCGCCCTACCTGCTGGCGAACCGGGGCATCGCACTGCGGGTCAACTCCGCGGCCGACCCGCACTATATGGCGGCCGTCACCAGGTACGTCACCGAGCTGGCCGCGCGCGTGCGGCCGCTGATGATCGGCAACGGCGGCCCCATCCTGATGATCCAGGTGGAGAACGAGTACGGCAGCTACGGCAGCGACGCGGGCTACCTGGCGGAGCTCCGGCAGCTGTGGCTGGACAACGGCGTCACGGGCCCGTTCTACACCGAGGACGGGCTGTCCCAGGTGACCGGCAACCACACCGTGGTCAGCGGCGGCGCGATCGCGCTCAGCGGCGGCGACGCCTCGGCGATCGCCGCCGCGAGGCGGGCGTTCCCCACGGTGCCCGCGATGGCCGGCGAGGTGTACCCGGGCTGGCTGACGCACTGGGGCGACAGCACCTTCCAGGGACAGGGCAACGACATCTCGTCGACGATCAGGGGCTGCATGGATCGCGGGCTGTCGTTCAACATCTACGTGATCCACGGCGGCACCAACTTCGGCTTCTCCGCGGGAGCCAACGCGGACGACCTGTCCGGCAACTACCAGCCCGACATCACCAGCTACGACTACTCGGCCCCGATCACCGAACAGGGCGCGCCGACCCCCAGGTACACCGCGTACCGCAACCTGATCGCCGGCTACCTGCCCACCCCGCTGCCCGCCGTGCCGGCCCCCGTCCCGACCATCGCCTCCGGCGGCGCGCAGTACACCCCGACGCCGTATGCCTCCGTCTGGGACAACCTGCCGGCCCCGCTGCCGGCCAGCCAGACCGTCGACCCGAGGCCGATGGAGACCTACAACCAGAACTCGGGATTCATCCTGTACCGCAGGCAACTCCACGGCTACTCCGGTGGGCAGCTGGAGATCAGGTGGGTGCACGACTACGCCACGGTGTGCCTCGACCAGGTCTACGCGGGCGGCCTGTACCGGCAGAACCTCCCGCAGCCGGTCGCGAGCGCGCTCAACATCGCCACCGCCAACGCGCCGCTCACGCTCCCGCCGTCGAGCGCCGTCGGCACCGATCCCCGCC
The DNA here is from genome assembly GCF_008386585.1 of Solihabitans fulvus. Lineage (GTDB taxonomy): Bacteria > Actinomycetota > Actinomycetes > Mycobacteriales > Pseudonocardiaceae > Solihabitans > Solihabitans fulvus. Next base: position 85,595 of record NZ_VUOB01000028.1, on the reverse strand, counting down.
TCGACGTGCTCGTGGAGGGCATGGGCCGCACCAACTTCGGGCACGCGCTGGTCGACAGGAAGGGCATCCTGGAGTCGGTGGCCCTGCAAGACGCAGGCCCGCTCACCGGCACCCTGACCAACTGGCAGGTCTACTCGCTGCCGATGGACGACGCCTACGTCGCCTCGCTCGCGCCGACGGTGACCGACCCGCGCCGGCCGGGAATCTTCTTCCGCGCCACCGTTTCGCTGAGCACCGTCGGCGACACCTACCTCGACCTGTCGAACTGGACCAAGGGCGTCGTCTGGGTCAACGGCCACAACCTCGGCCGCTACTGGGAGATCGGCCCACAGCAGCGGCTGTACTGCCCGTCGTCCTGGCTCGTCGAGGGCGACAACCAGATCCTCGTGTTCGACCTGCACCAGGTGACCCCGCAGCCGATCACCCTGCACGCCATGCTCACCAGCGCGGCGATCCCGACCTCGGGCTGGCGGGTGGTGCGCGCGGACAGCGAGGAACTGGTCGCGGAGCACGGCGCGGCGGCGAACGCGATCGACGGCGACCCTGCGACGATCTGGCACACCAGGTGGTCCCCGACCGGAGCCTCGCTGCCGCACGAGCTCCAGCTCGACCTCGGCGCGCGGTACAACCTGGACGGCGTCGGCTACCTGCCGCGTCAGGACGGCAACGCCAACGGCCGCATCGGCGCGTACGAGGTGTTCGTGTCCGACTCGACCACGAACTGGGGGACCGAGGTCGCCACCGGCACGTTCGCCGACACCGCCGCCCGCAAGTCGGTGTACCTCGGCTCCGCCACCGGCCGCTACCTGCGGCTGCGGGCGCTGAGCGAGGCCGGCGGCCGGGGACCGTGGACCAGCGCGGCCGAGATCTCGGCGACCGGCACCAGAGCCGCGACCTGAACGACCGCTGTGGAGATCGGGGACCCGCACCACCTCCGGCGCGGTTTCGGGCATCCTGGCGGTTGTGCTGGACATTTCGGGTTCGTTGGCACGCCAGGCGCTGTTGGTCGCCGCGGTCTGCCTGGTGGCCGACCTGGGGATGCTGTTCCTGCGGGTGCCGATGTGGCACTGGCAGACCTGGGTCGTGGCGGCCGCCCTCGCGCTGACCGACGTCGGCCTCGCCGCGCGGACCAGCCTGTCCGGGGTGGTCGCGGTCGCGCACGCCGTCCTGCGGGTTGCCGGCCCGCTGCTGCTCGCGTCGGTCTGCACGGTCGGGGAGATCGGGATGGCCGGCCTGCTGATCTCCGCGTACCGGGCGGGCGCGTGGCTGCGGACCGCGCCCGCGGTGGTGGCCCTGGTCGCGCTGCTCGTCGGCGTGCTCGGCAACGACCTCCTCGACGACAAGGGCAGGGAGTCCGACTGGCGGCTGCTGGCCATTTCGGGGCTGGTCAACGGGTTGCTGCCGTGGCTGGTCGGCCGGCACACCACGGCCAGGGGCGCGCACATCGCGGAGCTGGAGCAGCGGGCCGAGCGGCAGCGCAGGGACGAGCAGGCGGCCGTGCGGCGCGCGGTCGCGGAGGAGCGCGGCGCCATCGCCCGCGACCTGCACGACGTGATCTCCCACCACGTCAGCGCGATCGGCGTGCACGCCGGCGCGGCTCGGCTCAGCCTGGCCACCGTCCCGGCGGGGCCGCCGCACGCCTCGCTGACCGCCGTCGAGACGAGCAGCCGGTCGGCGATGACCGACCTGCGGCGGCTGCTCGGCGTGCTGCACGGCGACGCGGAGGAGGGCGTGCGGCGGCAGCCCGGCCTCGACAACGTCGACGACCTGCTGGACGGCGTGCGAGCCGCGGGACTCGCCGTGACCATGAGCATCGCCGGACCGAGGCGCGAACTGCCGCCGTCGCTCGACGTGGCGCTGTACCGGATCGTGCAGGAGGCGTTGACCAACGCGCTGCGGCACGGCGGGGGAGCGGCCGAGGTGTCGCTGACCTACCAACCGGACCGCCTGCGGCTGACCGTGGCGAACACGCTGCCGACGCCGGCGCCGCGCGGCGTGGCGCGCGAGCGCGGGCCGCGCCGGGGCATGGCCGGGATGCGCAAGCGGGTCGGGCTGTTCGGCGGCGACCTGAGCTACGGACCGGACCCCGACGGGTCGCGCTGGGTGGTCGAGGCCGCGTTCCCGTTGCCGGGCAACGACGATCGGCCGACCGGAACCGAGGGAACGCCGTGACCATCCGGGTGTTGCTCGCCGACGATCACGCGATGTTCCGGTCCGGGCTGCGTGCCGTGCTGGACACCCAGGCCGACCTGTGCTGCGCCGCCGAGGTCGCCGACGGCGCGGCCGCGGTCGTCGAGGCGGCGCGGGTCCGGCCGGAGGTCGCCGTGCTCGACGTGCGGATGCCGAGGCTGGACGGGCTGGCCGCAACCGAGGCGATCCTCGCGACGCCGGGCAACGTGACCAGGGTGCTGCTGCTCACCACCTACGACAGCGACGAGTACGTGCACCGCGCTCTTCAGTTGGGCGCCAGCGGATTCCTGCTCAAGAGCCTGCCGCCGGAGGAGATGATCGGTGCGATCAGGGTGGCCGCGCGCGGGGACACGATCATCGACCCCGCGGTGACGCGGCGGCTGGCCGAGCGCTTCGCCGACAGCATCGCGCCGTCGGTGCGCCCGCCCGAGCTCGACCGGCTGACCTTCCGCGAGCGGGAGGTGTTGCTGCTGCTGGCGAAGGCCCGCAGCAACGCCGAGATCGCGGCCGCGCTGCGGGTCGGCGAGGAGACCGTGAAGACGCACGTGTCGCGGGTGTTGGCCAAACTTGGCCTGCGCGACCGGGTCCAGGTGGTGGCCTACGCCCACGTGAACGGCCTGGTGTCCGGCTGCGGCCCGTAGGGCGGCGACGCCTTCGCCGGGGCGTCGCGGTCGCCGCGCTTGTCGTCGATCCTCACCTATAGTGCGATCAACGGGGTGTTCGAGCACCCAGGTGTTTCGGAGAGGTGGATGCCCCGGTGGAGTCGGTCGTCGAGAGCCCTGACCTGTCGCGCGGTGCGCGTCTGGCCGCGCACAGCGCCGTCTCCACCTCGCTGGCCCTGTACAGCGATCGCGAACTGCGCGACCTCGTCGACACGGCCGTGCCGATGGGGTCCGGGATCGGCGGGACCTCGGCGTTGCTGGAGGTCGGCGGGACCCCGGTCTTCGTCAAGCGGGTGCCGCTGACCGACCTGGAACGGCAGCCGGAGAACGTCCGGTCCACGGCGAACCTCTTCGGGCTACCCGACTTCTGCCACTACGGCGTCGGGCTCATCGGGGGCGCGGGCTTCGGGGCCTGGCGGGAGTTGGCCGTGCACACCATGACGACGAACTGGGTGCTCGCGCAGGAGTACGAGGGCTTTCCCCTGATGTACCACTGGCGGGTGCTGCCGCATCCCGGGCAGCCGCTGCCCGAGGAGCTGGCCGACGTGGAGCGGGTCGTCGCCTACTGGGAAGGCAGACCGGAGGCGCGCCGCCGGATCGAGGCCGTGCGGGACTCCTCGGCGAGCATCGCGCTGTTCCTGGAGTACATCCCGCAGAACCTGCACGACTGGCTGGACGTTCAGATCAAGGCGGGCGACGAGGCGGCCGAGCAGGCGTGTGCCATGGTGGCGAGGGAACTCGAGGCAGGGACCTCGTTCATGAACGCCAGAGGGCTCCTGCATTTCGACGGCCACTTCCAGAACATCCTGACCGACGGCGAGCGCCTGTTCTTCGCGGACTACGGCCTCTCGATCTCCTCCAGGTTCGACCTGTCGAAGGACGAGGCCGACTTCGTCGCCGAGCACCAGACCTATGACCGCTGCTACACCGTCACGCACCTGGTGATCTGGCTCGTCACCGCCCTGTACGGGTACCGGGGAGACGACCGCGCCGCGTTCGTGCGCGCGTGCGCCAGAGGAGAACTTCCCACGGGAATACCGCAGGAGGTCGCGGCGATCCTCACCCGCCACGCGCCGCTCGCCGAGGTGATGACGGACTTCTACCGCGAGTTCCAGCGGGAGAGCAGGCAGGCGCCGTATCCCCTTGAGGCGATCCGCCGGATCACCGGCCAGGGTTGACGTAGGGGGAGAGTCACTCGCTCGGGGGACCCGTGGTCCCTCGTCGCTGTGACGACGTGACCACGCCGCGTTCCTAGGCTCGTCGCCGTGACGATCAGGAGGCGTGCCGCCCGCGTTGTGTCGTTCGCAGCGTGCCTCGCCCTGGTGTTCGGCGTGGTGGGCGGCGGCCAGGCGGCGGCGGACAGCGCGTCCACCGTCGGCGACCTGCACGTCGCGCAGACGCTGGGCGACCGGGAGCTGACCGTGGTGCTGCGGCGCGTGACCAGCGTGCCCGGCCCGCTGCGGGTCGACGTGGTCACCCACGCCGGCGCCGCGCCGGGCACCCTGCGGCTGCGGGTCGCGCCGACCGACGCGGCCGGCGCGCCGACCGACCGGCAGGCCGAGCTGCGGCTGGGCGCGGCCCCCGGCGGGTACTCGGCGACGCTGCGGGTGGACCGGGTCGGGCCGTGGCAGGTCGCGCTGGACGACGGGACGCGCGTGGCGCTGATCTCGTTCCTGGTGCCGGGAACGGCGCTGTCGCCGGCCGAACGGGCCACCTACGCCGGGTTCGCCTCGGCGGGCGCGCTGCTGTTCCTCGCGCTGGTCGCCGCCGTGCGGGCGAGGCGAGGCTGGTTGACGCTGGTCCCGGCAGGCGGCGTGCTGGCCGCGCTCGCCGTCGCGGTCACCGGCGCGGTGCTCTCGGCGAGCCTGCCGCTGCCCCCGCAACCCGGCCCGCAGCTGGACCCGACGGCCCGCAACGTCGCCGATCCCTATGCGCTCAGCCAACCTCTGGTGTCCGACTACTCCCGCGCCCCTGTCGTGCTGGCGCTGCCGACGGCGCCGCTCACCGCCGGGCAGCCCAGCGACGTGACCCTGTCGCTGACCGACGGCGCCACCGGCCAGCCGGTCGACGACCTGCTCGTGCACGACAGCGCCCTGCTGCACCTGCTCGTGATCGGCCCGTCCGGTCGGCTGTGGCACGAACATCCCGTCCAGGTCGCGCCCGGCGAGTTCCAGGCGCGCCTGACGCTGCCGGCGGCCGGCCACTACGCGGTGTCCGCCGAGCTGGGCAGGCGCGGCGGCGGCAACCAGCTGCTTCGCTCGCCGACCGGGCTGACCGTGCTGCCTGGCAACGGTTCCACCGGCCAGGCCGACCCGGTCGGCGGCCTCGGCGCCCGGCGGGTCGACGGCGTCCCCGTCACGGTCGACGCGACCGCCCTGGCGGCCGGTCGACCCGTCACGATCACCGCGAGAATCGGCGACACCGCGACCCTGCAACCGTGGCTTGGCATGGTCGGCCACCTGATCGCGGTCGGCCCGCTCGACGGCGATCCGGCGGTCGGCGCGGCGGCGCAGACCGCGCAGGTGTGGGCGCACGTGCACTCGATGACCGCGACCACGATGGCCGCCGCCGCCACCCCCGGCGGCCAGCCGGACGAGACGGTCGCCGCGTTCGGGCCCGACGTGCCGTTCACCTACACCTTTCCCGTCGCCGGGACCTACCGCGTGTGGATCCAGGCGGAGCGGGACTACTCGACGCTCACCGTGCCGGTCGTGCTGGACGTGCCGCCCGCCGACGGAGGCCGGCCGTGACCGGCCTCGACCCGCCTGCCGCGCCGACCCGCCGCAGGGCCGTTGCGCTGATCTCCTGTGCCGCCGCCGCGGTCGCGGCCCTGGTCGCCTGGCTGGCCTGGCCGTCGGGACCTGCCGGCCCCGAGGTGCTGAGCGCGGCCAGCGCGGACTACCGGGTCGAGGTGTCGGTCGCGGTGCCGAGGGTGGGCACGACCAGGGTCGAGGTCACCGTGACCGACCGGGCCGGGCGGCCTGCGGCGCCGGCCACGGTCACCGTCGCACCCGTCATGCCGGCCATGGGCCACGCCTTCACCCCGGTCGCGTTGACCCCGGCCGAGCCCGGCCGGCACCGCGCGGACGTGTCGCTGCTGATGGCCGGCCAGTGGGAGCTGACCGTGGCGGTGGCCGGGCCCGCCGGCCGGCAACAGGTCGTCCTGCCGCTCACCGTGCGCGGCTGACACCGCAGGAACTCGTTGGCACCCAATGAGAATTGGTACCCAATGAGAGTTGGCACACCGTGCGAATTGGCACACAGTGAGAAACAGGAGGGGACCGTGGACATTCCGCTGTCGCACAGGCGGTTCCGGGGGAGAACCGCCCTCGCCGCGCCAGGGACGCGGACGGGCGCGCGGGGCTGGCCGCCCGCCGCGATCGTCCTGCTCGGCACGCTGCTGTCGTTGTTCGGCCTGAGCTGGGACGTGCAGTGGCACGTCGAGGTCGGCCCCGACACCTTCTTCACGCTCTCGCACCTGGCCCTCTACTCGGGCAGCGCCATCGCCGGCGTCGCGAGCCTCGTGGTCGTGCTGCGCACCACGGCGGCCCAACGGGCCGGCCGCGCGGTGGACCCCCGCGTCGGCGGTCAGGCCGTCCGGGTGTTCGGCGGCGTGTTCGCGGCGCCGCTCGGCTACCTGGTGTCCGGCTGCGGCGCGGCGATGTTCCTGCTCGTCGGGCTGTGGGACCAGTGGTGGCACACGCTCTACGGGTTCGACGCCGTGCTCGACTCGCCGCCGCACGTCGCCCTGTTCCTGAGCATCTCGATCACCATGATCGGCCCGGTGCTGACCTTCGCCGCCGCACGGGACCTGCGGTGGGGACGGATCGGTTTCCTGCTGAGCATGCCGGTGCTGATGGCGTTCAGCACGGTGACCGTCGAGGGGCTCAGCGCGCTACCGAGCATCGGGGTGAACCCGATGACCGTCGGCAGCGCCTTCCTCGAGGTGCTGCTGCTCGTGCTGGCTGCGAGCTGCCTGCGCCGGCCGGGCGCCACGCTGGTCATCGGTGCCGTTCTCGGTGCGCTGCAAGGGATACTGTGGCTGTTCTCGCCGTGGGCGGCGAGCGCCTACGCGGTCGCGGTCGGGCTCCCGCTGCGGGACAACGTGCGGTCGCTGCCGGCGTTCCCTTCGCGGATCCCGCTGTTCCTGTTGGTCGGGGCGGTCGCGGTGGAACTGGTGCTGTGGCTGGCGCGGCGGAGGGGGTGGTCGCCGCGCTGGGTGCTGCCGGTGGCCGGCGGTGCGGCCGGGGTTCTGTTGGCGGGCCTGACCCCGGTGCAGGCGCAGCTGATGGTCGGTTTCTCCGGCACCGCCCTACGTGTGTTCGTCGCGACGACGGTGGCCGGCGGCGCGTTCGGCGCGCTGGCCGGTTTCCTCGGCTGGCGGTTCGGCATCATGACGCGCGCCGTCGGCAGGCCGGCCGCCGGGACGCGGCAGGCGACCGAGGCGGGGGTGGCGTGAGGATGCGTGCCGTCACCCGCCTGCCCGGCCTCGCGCTGGCCCTGGCCGCCGCGCTCGTGTTCGCCGTCGCGGGTGCCGCACCTGCCTCGGCGTACGCGCCGGTCAATATCGTGCACACCGAGCGGGTCACGGCGGGCCCGTACGTCGTCACGATCGGATTCAGCGTGTGGCCGCTGCACGCCATGCAGTCGCTCGACTTCACGTTCGTCCCGGACGGCGGCATCGCCGACAAGTCCGGCGGCCTGTTCCTCGAGGGCCCCGACATGCCTCCCCACGAGAAGGCGCAGCCCCTGGCCCGGCATCCGCGCAAGCGGGACGTCTGGGGACTGGACGTGCGGGCGCTGCCGATCCAGGGGGACTGGAACTTCGGCTTCGCCATCGACGGACCGCTCGGCCATGGCGAGGGCGCGCTCGCCGCGCCCGTCGCGGTGCTGCCGCAGCCGGGGCCGCCGCTGGCGCTGAGCTGGTCGATCACCGTCATCCCGGTGGCGCTGCTCGTGCTGTTCGTCGTGATCGCGTGGCGCCGGGTCCGGCCGGGCGCGTTGGTCGGCCACCACCTCGAATGACGGCGTACAGCGAAGTTGGCCGGAACCTGTCAACCACCGCTCGCGCTGAGGGAGGGGGCCCGGCAGTCGCCTAGGATTCCTGGCGAACAACTGCCTGGTGGTGTGGATCCGTCCGGAGGATGAGCGTTGTCCGAGCAAGCCCAGCATGCCCACGATGACCCGCAACTCCTCGCCAGGATCTCCCAGGCGGCGAACCAGGCTGGCCTCGGCGCCCACCGGGCGGCCTACCCGGCGGCGTCGAACCAGGCCAAGCCGGGCTGCATGGTGGCCGTGATGGTGGCCCTTGGCGTCGCGATGGTCGGCTTCGCCGCGGGCGGGTATCCCGCTGTGTCGTTGATCGCGGTCGTGCCGCTGCTGATCGTCCTGTTCGGCTTCCTCAAGGGCCGCAGCGTGTCGGCGAAGAACGAGGGGGCCAGGCTCGACCTGTTCGAGCACGGCCTCACCTCGGCGTTCCAGGGGCGGCTGCGGGCCTTCCGCTACGACAGCACGACGGTCCTGCAACACATCGTCCGGCACACCCGCAACGGCGTGCACACCCACACCACCTACGCGTACACGCTCACCGACACCACCGGCGAGTCGACCGTGCTGCGGGAGGGGTACGCCAGGCCGACCGAATGGGGCCCGGCGATCCAGGAGAGCGTCACGCGGGCGCAGCTGCCGACGGCGCTGGCCGCGCTCAACGCGGGGCAGCGGGTCACCTTCGGCGACCTCTGGATGTCGCGGGAGGAGGTCGGCTCGGGCGTCAAGTCCGTCCGCTGGCCCGAGATCCAGGAGGTCAAGGTGCACAACGGGTACGTCACGATCAAGATCGCCGGGAAGTGGCGCGGGCTGACCACCACCATGGTGCGGCAGATCCCGAACTTCTTCGTCTTTCTCACGCTCGCCGAGCGGCTGCGGGAGTCGTGGGGCGGCGCGCCGCGTCAGTGACCGGTCACGCGCCGCGATCCGCCGGGGACTGTCGGTGCCGGCTGGCAGGATGGGCGGCATGGCGGAACCGGTGAACGAAGCCCTGCTGGAAGTCGAACAGTTCGCGCGGGAACTCGTGCACGGCGGCTTCAGCACCCGCGAGGAGATCGCGGAGGACGTGGTCGAGCACTGCGATCCCGACGAGCTGTCCCTGTCGGCGGAGCAGGCGGCGGCGATGGTGGACCGGCTGTGGCAGGAACGGCTCGCCGAGCAGGCCGGCTGGCCGGCGACCACCGAGCCGGACCGCCTGTTCGAGGCGTTCGAAGCGCTGGACGCCAACGGGATCGTGCCGAGGGCGGACTTCGCCTGCTGCAACACCTGCGGGATGGCCGAGATCGGCGACGAGGCCGGCGAGGGGGCGCGCGGCTTCGTGTTCTTCCACCAGCAGGACACCGCCAGCGCGGTCGCGGGTCACGGCCTGCGCCTGGCCTACGGGTCGCTGCCGGGGTCGCCGCTGGACACGCGTGCCGTCGGGCAGGAGGTGGCCGCCGCGCTCACCGCCGCGGGCCTGCCGGTGGAGTGGAACGGTTCCGAGGACAGGCGCATCTGCGTCACGCCCATCGAATGGCGGCTGCGCCTGCCACAGGACTAGACACTGGGGCCGGCTCGTCGACCGGCATTGGCGCCGAGTTCACCTTCTTGCCGGATAGTGACCCCATCGAACGGTTGGCGTTCGGACGCCACAGGGGGCCACGTGGTCGACACGGTGATCTGGACCGATTTCGGCGGAGTGCTCACGCCGCCTATCGACGACGCGCTCGACCGGGTCGCGGACGCGGCGGGGATTCCGGCCGCCGAGCTGTACGGCGCCATGCTGCGGATCGCGCCGCCGGGGCACGACGTCCTGGAACAGCTGGAGCTTGGGCAGGTCAGCCAGGCCGCCTGGGGCCGCGAGCTGACCCGCGAGCTGGCGCCCGACTGGGTGCCCAGGATCGACCTCGGCCGCTTCGGCGACCACTGGTACGCCGACCGCCCGTTCAACACCGCACTGTTCGACGGGCTGCTCGCGGCGAAGCGGGCCGGCTTCGGCCTCGGCCTGCTGACCAACAGCGTGCTGGAGTGGGAACCGCACCGCCGCGCGATGATCTCCGACCACGGCGAGTTCGACCTCGTGATCAGGTCCCACGAGGTCGGGCTGCGCAAACCGGATCCGGAGATCTACCGGCTCGCGGAGCGGTCCTTCGGCGTCAAACCGGCGCGGTGCCTGCTCATCGACGACCTCGCGGCGAACTGCGCGGCCGCGCAGGAACGCGGCTGGCGGGCCATCCTGCACCGGGACACCGCCACGACGCTGGCCGAAGTCGAGGAATGGAGGTCGGGATGGAGTTCCGGCAGCTAGTGTCGTTCCTCGCGATCGCGGACGAGCTGCACTTCGGGCGCGCCGCGGCCCGCCTGCACCTGACCCAACCCTCGCTCAGCCAACAGTTGCAGCGCCTGGAACGAACGCTCGGCGTCACCCTCGTGGCCAGGACCTCGCACGAGGTCCGCCTCACCTCGGCAGGGCGGGCCTTCGAGGTCGAGGCCCGCGCCATCGTGACCAGGCTGGAGCGGGCGGCCAGCCTGGCGCGGGAGGTCGCGGCCGGCCGCACCGGGACGCTCGCCGTCGGCTACAACTTCCCTGCGGGGCAACATGTCCTGCCGGCGACGCTGACCAGGATGCACGCCGAGTTCCCCGGCGTGACCGTCGCCCTCGAGGAGAAGCGGACCGGGCCGCAGCTCGCCGCCCTCGCCGACGGCACGCTGGACATCGCGCTGGTCTACGGTCGTCCGAGGACCGCCGACTTCCGGCACCGACACCTGCTGCGACTGCCGATCGTCGCCGTCGTCGGGCAGGATCACGAGTGGGCCGGCCGGGCGAGCGTCCCGTTCGCCGAGCTCGCCGGGCAGCCGTGCATCCTGTTCGACCGCGCGCAGTCCCCGGCGATGTACGACGCGATCCTGTCCTCCGCCGAGCGCACCGGCATCCGGCTCGACGTGGCCCACACGCTCGACGACCCCGGCGCGACGTCGATCCTCGTGTCGATCCAGCCACTGGTCGGCTTCGCGTCCGCGTCGCGGGGCATGCTCGGCGGCTCGGCGGCCGGCGGCGTGCGACCCGTCGCCGTCCCGCTGCACAACCCGGTGCCCACCGTCGACCTGTACGCGGTGTGGCGCGGCTCCGGTGCCAGCCCGCTCGGCGACGCCTTCCTCAGCTGCCTCGAAGCCGTCGACCCCGAGGGAGAACCGGCCGCTACCGCAGACCGGAACGGACGAACGCGTTGACGATGTGCCGCTGGAGCACGAGGTAGAGCAGGAAGACCGGCAGGCAGGCCAGGCCGGCCAGCGCCATCAGCGGACCCCAGTCGTCGCCCTCGGTGCCCATGAAGCTGCGCAGGCCGAGCTGGAGCATCGCGTTGCTGCGCCGCAACACCATGGCTGGCCAGAAGTACTCGTTCCACGCGTTGACGAACAGCAGGATCGCCAGGGCGGCGAGCGCCGGCCGCAGGTTGGGCACCACGACCGTCCACAGCGTCGTCCAAGACGAGCGGCCGTCCATCCTGGCCGCCTCCAACAGTTCCTTGGGGAAACCGGCCAGGTGTTGGCGCAGCAGGAGCACGCCAAGCGCCGAGCACAGCGTCGGGATCACCACGCCGGCAAGGGTGTTGAGCAACCCGAGCTGGAACAGCAGCACGTAGTTCGGCAGCATGGTGACCTGGAACGGCACCAGCCAGGTGCCGACGAAAGCCAGGTACAGCACCCGTTTGAGCCGGAACTCCCACGCCGCGAACGCGTAGGCGGCGAGCAGCCCGGTGAGCAGCTGGCCGACCGAGGTCAGCGCGGCGACCAGCGTGGTGTTGCCCAGCAGGCCGAGCACGTCCACCTTGCTCGCGGCGTCCGCGTAGCTCTGCCAGGACAGCGGCCACGGCAGCGGCGACAGCGAGTAGACGTCGCCCGGCCGCCGCAGCGAGGTCGCGTACAGCCAGTAGATCGGGAAGACGCACAGCAGCCCGAGGACGGCGAGCACGGCGTGCCCGCGCACGGCCCGCCAGCGTCGGGAACGCGGGTCCTGCCAGCTATCGGTCACCGCGCACCCCTAGTCGTCGTGGAAGCTGAGTCGTTCGGACAGCCGGACCAGGCCCGCCGCGACGAGCCCGAAGGCGGCGAAGAGCAGGACCCCGGCCGCCGCGCCGAGGCCGGCGTCGTAGCTGTGGAAGCTGTAGTCCCACAACAGGTAGTAGACGTTGGTGGTGGCGCGCGCCGGACCGCCCTGGGTCAGCGTGTCGATGAGCGGGAACGTCCACTGCGCGGACAGCAGCACCGTCATCAGCACCAGGAAGACCAGCGTCGGGGACAGCAGCGGCAGCGTGATCCACCGGGTGATCTGCCCCCGCGAGGCCCCGTCGAGCTGGGCGGCCTCGCCGTAGTCGCCGTTGATGCCGGCCAGGCCCGCGGAGACCACCAGCGTCGCGAAGCCCAGCACGCTCCAGCCAGTGATGACGATGATCGCGAACTGCGCGGAACCCGTCTCGTGCAGCCAGTTCAGCCGCGTGCCGAGGACCTTGTTCACCACCCCGGCGCCGGGATCGAGCAGCCACTGCCACACCGCCGCGCTGGCCACCGGCGCGACCAGCGTCGGCGCGAACACCATGGCCTGGTAGACGACCCGCGCCCGGTCCCGCACCTGCCGTGTGACCAGCCCGACCAGCACGGGGATCACGACCGAGAACGGCAGCAGCCCGACGATCACCACGACCGTGCGCACCGCGGCCTGGCCGAGGTCCGGCAGGTCGATCAGCCGCTGGTAGTTGCGCAGGCCGACGGGCGTCATCGGCGTGCTGGGCAACAGGTTCCACGAGTAGAACGACAGCTGCACGGTCTGCGCGAGCGGGCGGTAGGTCCAGACGCCGAGCAGGGCGAGGGCGGGCGCGAGATACAGGTAGGGCTGCGCGCCCGCGACGACGCGGCGGCCGAGCGGGGGCCGCGCCGCGCGCGGCGGCGGCGATCCCGGCGCGGGCGCGACAACCTCGACGAACATCGTCGCTCACCCGAGCTCTCGCGTGCGGTCGCTGACGTAGCGGACCAGGTCGTCCCGGTCCCGGTCGTAGACCGGTGGCGCGCCGACGAGATCGACCGCGGTGGCCACGAACGCGCCGTCGATCAGGTCGATCCTGGTCAGCCCGCTGCCGACCACGCCGCGCAGCCGTTCCCGTGGCGGCAACGTGTCCACCCGGTAGGCCAGCGCGGGGGACACCCAGACGGGGATCCCGGCGAGCGTGCCGCAGCCGGTGTGGTGCGCGTGTCCGCTCAGCACCAGGCGCACGTCGCTGCCGGCGACGACGGCGGCGAGCCGGTCGGCGTCCTTGAGCCGCAACAGGTGCACGGTCGGCACCGGGGAGGGCAGCGGCGGATGGTGCAGCACGAGCACCGTGCCCAGCGGCGCCGACTGTGCGAGCTGCGCGCGCAACCAGTCCAGCTGCTCGGCGTCGAGGTGGCCGTCGTGCCGCCCCGGCACGGTGGTGTCCAGCACGATGATCCGCAGCCCCGCGATCCGGTGCACGGTGTCGCAGGGGCCGTCGCCGGGGTCGTCGGGCAGCAGCGCGGCCCGGAAGGCGGACCGCTCATCGTGGTTGCCCATCGCGTAGATCGCCGGGCAGCGCAGCCGCGCCGCCGCGGGCTCGACGACCGCGCGAAGCCGGCGGTAGGCCGCTGGCGAGCCGTTGTCGGTGAGGTCGCCGCTGAGCAGCAGACCGTGCACGGCGACGCCGGAGGCGTGCACGGCGTCGAGCGCGGCGGTCAGGTTCGCCAGCGTGTCGACGGCGCCGTGCATCAGCGTGTCGTCGCCGACGATGTGCGAGTCGCTGAGCTGGATCAGGGTCAGGTCGGGCGCGGTCACCTGACACCGCCGGGAACCAGCGACGCGGCACGGTCCCGCGCGGCGCTGAGCGTCGCCTGCGGGTCGGCGCCCTGGTACACGGCGTTCTCGACGGCGTCCATCATGCCGTCGCGGATCTGTAGGTAGTTGGCTCCTGGAAAGGAGACCCACGGTTCCATGTGCGCGAGCTGGTCGAGATTCGGTCGCACCAAAGGATTCTTCGCGGCCCACTCCTTCAGCCCGTCGGGGTCGTCGACCAGGCCGGTGCGCAGCGGCAGGTAGCCGATCTTGCTGGAGATCGTGACGTAGGCGGTCTCGCTGGTGAGGAACCTGATCAGCTCCCAGGCGGCCCGCTGCTTGGCCGGGTCGCCGGCGAACACGAACAGCGAGGCGCCGGAGTTGGTCGGCACCACGGGCTTTCCCGCGAAGCTCGGCATCGTCGTCGAACGGAGGTCCCACTTGCCCTGCGCGCCCTTGACGAAGGTCGCCTGGACGGCGCTGGTCTCCAGGATCATGCCGATGTCGCCCCTGGCGAACGCCTCGTAGCCCTGCTTCTGCGCGAGCTTCGGGCTGACACCGGACTTCACCAGGTCCTGCGCCAGCCGCACCACCTCGACGGCCGGCTCATCGGCGAACGTCAGCGACTTCCGGTCGGCCGACAGCACCCTGCCCCCGTTGGAGCGGACCAGGCTCTGGAAGCACCAGTCCTTGGCCTCCTTGGTGAGGCAGTCAAGGTACGCGCCGTCCTTGCCGGTGGCCGCCTTGATCTTCGCGGCGGCGGCCCCGACCTCAGCCCAGGTCTTCGGCGGGTTGGCCGGGTCGAGGCCGGACTGCTGGAACAGGCTTGCGTTGAAGTACAGCACCGGTGTGGAGAACACGAACGGCACGCCGTACGTCCTGCCGTCCCAGTCGCCGAGCGTCCTGGCGCTCGCCGCGTAGGGGTGCTTCGCGCCGGCGAAGTTCGCCTGCACCGCGTCCCGGCCGACGAGATCGTCCAGCGGCTTGGCGCCGAGCTGGTGCACGGTGAAGTCCAGGTCGCTGAAGCCGAGCTGCGCGACGTCCGGCGGGTTGCCGGCGGCCAGCTGGCTCTGCACGCTCGGGATCGTGTCCGTCGCGGGGTTCGCGCTGTTGCCCTGCGGTTTCTGCGCGGTCACCGTGATGTTGGGGTGCGCCTGGCGGAACTTGCCGATCAGCTCGTTGAAGGTGTCGGTCCAGGCGCCGGCCTGGCCGAAGTTGTAGCTCTCGAAGACGATCGACACCTTCTGGTCCGGCCCCAACTCCGGAACCCGGGCCGCCGCAGGCGTTTGCCTGGCCTCGGTGCTGCCGAGGCCGCAGCCGCTGGTGGCGAGCGCGAGGCCGAGCGCGAGCGCGATCCCCGCTCTCGTGCGTGGTCTGGTCATGGCGAGTGCTCCTAGTGGAAACGGTGGCGTGGTGCGGTGTCTGGAACTAGCTGGCGGGCAGATCGAGTTCGGCCGGTGCGGTTGGGACTTGTGCGTGGTCGTCCCGCCAGACCAGGCGCCGCCCGCTGGCGCGGTCGAACAGGTGCGCGTGGCGCGGCGCGCTGTGCAGGCCGACCGCGTCGCCGACGGCGAGGGACAGCGGGCGTTGGCCGCGCAGGCACACCCTCGTATCCCCGACGACCAGGTGGGCCACCTCCTCGCTGCCGAGGTTCTCCACCAGCCGCACCACGCCGTGCAGCACGGGATTCGCGCCGGTCAGGCTCAGGTGTTCCGGCCGGACGCCGAGCACGACCTCGCGCGTCGGCAGGTCGGCGGCGATGTCCAGCGGCATGTCCACGCCGGGTGCGACGGCGTGCAGCCGGCCTGCCCTGCTGACCAGTTGCGCGTCGAGGAGGTTCATCGGCGGCGCGCCGAGGAAGCCCGCGACGAACGTGGAGGCGGGTTGGTCGTACACCTCCGTCGGGCTGCCGACCTGCTCCAGTCGACCGTGGTCGAGCAGCGCGATGCGGGTGGCCATCGTCATCGCCTCGACCTGGTCGTGCGTCACGTACACGAAGGTCGACCGCAGCCTGCGGTGCAGTTCGGTGAGTTCCGAGCGGGTCGCGGTGCGCAGCCTGGCGTCCAGATTGGACAGTGGCTCGTCCATCAGGAACGCGCCGGGGTCGCGGACCAGCGCGCGGCCGAGCGCGACCCGCTGGCGCTGACCGCCGGAGAGCTCGCGCGGCCGCCTGGCGAGCAGCTCGGTGAGGTCGAGGATCTCGGCCACGTCCCGAACCTGCTGCTGGATCTCGGCGCGGGACCGCCGACGGGCGCGCAGCGGGAAACCGATGTTGCGTTCGACGGACAGGTGCGGATAGAGCGCGTAGCTCTGGAACACCATCGCGAGATCGCGGTCGCGCGGCGGGATGTTGGTGATGTCCCGGTCGGCGAGCCTGATGCGGCCCTCGGTCAACGGCGTCAGCCCGGCGATGGCGCGCAGCAGCGTCGACTTGCCGCACCCGCTCGGGCCGAGCAGCACGAGGAACTCGCCGTGCTCGATGTCGAGGCAGATTCGGTCGACCGCGGTCACCTCGCCGAACCGCTTGCTCGCGGACTCGATCTGGATCCGGCTCACCGCAAGTGCCTCCCGCCTGCCGCCGACTCGTCGTGTCGGGCAGATACGAACATCCCGTCGTGTATCGGGGATGAACGAGCGGAGACGAATCGCGTTCGGGAACGCGCAGATCAGGCCGTGTGCAGGCGCGATAGGAAGTGCGATGAGAACGATTGGCGAATCGAATGCGACGGCACCGGGAAACGCCTATCGCGCGACGGTCAGGCGATGGCGGCGATCAGCATGCCGACGTCCACGACGGCCATCGCCATCGTGATCCGGAACGCCACGGGGCTCTCCGGAGCCACCACGGCCGCAACGGTCGCCGCGGCGGCCCCCGCGATTCCCACGGCCGACGCGGTCAACGCGAACGCCAGCGACGCGGCCGCCGGCCCGAAACCGAGCACCACCGAGGCCGCGGCCAGCGCGCAGGCCATGACCACCACACCCGCCCGAGGGCCGAGCCGCTGCGGCAGCCCCCGAACCCCGGTCGCCGCGTCGTCGCGCAGGTCGGGCAGCACGTTGGCGAAGTGCGCGCCGAAGCCGAGCAGCGCGCCGGCCACCGGGGCCCACCACGGCGGCCAGGGATGCCCCGGCAGCGCCAGGTACGGCACGGTCGGCACGGTCGCGAACGCGAGCAGGTAGGTCGCGCCCGACCAGACCGTGGCCTTCAGCCCGAGGTTGTAGGCCCAGCCCATCGCCACTCCTGCCAACGCGACCGCCCCGGCCAGCGGGCCGAGCAGCAGCGAGAGCACGACGGTCGAGACCAGGGCCAGCCCGGCCGCGGCGGCGACCGCCTCGACCGGCACCCGGCCCGTCGCGGCGGGCTTGTCGGCCTGCCCGGTGGCCCGGTCGCGCGCGGCGTCGATCCGGTCGTTGGACCAGCCGATCGACAGCTGTCCGGTCAGGACGGCGAGGCCGAGCAGCGCGACGCGTCCCGTGCTCAGCCCGACACCGGCGGCGAGCAGCACCGACACCGTGGTCACGACGAGGGCGGGCGCCGGATGGCAGGCCCCGGCGAGGCCGAGGACCAGCCGACGCGGCCGTCTCGCGGCCGCGGCCGATGATCCCGTCATATGCCGAGTGTAGGTCGAAGCCGTACCGTGAACAGGGTGACGACCGTGGCCGCGGTGCGCGGCGTGCTTCCGCCGCATCGTTACCCCCAACAACGACTGACCGAACTGTTCGCCGAGTTGTGCCTGCCGGCCAACGGGTCTCGTGCGGTCCTGGCGAGGCTGCACACCAGCGCCCGCGTCGCCACCAGGCACCTGGCGCTGCCCATCGAGCGGTACGCCGACCTCGACGGCTTCACCGAGGCCAACGACGCGTTCCTGTCGGTCGGGGTGGAGCTGGGCTGCGCGGCGGTGCTCGGCGCGCTCGCCGACGCCGGGCTCGACGCGGCCGATGTGGACCTGGTGATGTCCACGACCGTGACCGGCGTCGCCGCACCCTCGCTCGAAGCCAGGATCGCGGCCAGGATCGGGATGCGGCCGGACGTCAAGCGGGTGCCGCTGTGGGGCCTTGGCTGCCTGGCCGGCGTCGCGGGAGTGGCCCGGCTGCACGACTTCCTGCGCGGCTGGCCGAATGCGGTCGCGGTGCTCGTGTCGGTCGAGCTGTGCTCGCTCACCGTGCAGCGCGGGGATCCCAGCGTCGCCAACATGGTCGCCTCAGGGCTTTTCGGCGACGGCGCGGCCGCCGTGGTCGCGGTCGGCGCGCAGCACCCGCGCGCCGGCGGCGGCCCCATGGTGGTGGACACGCTGAGCCACCTGTATGAGAACTCCGAGCGCGCAATGGGTTGGGACGTCGGCGACACCGGCCTGAAGATCGTGCTCGGCGCCGAGGTGCCCGATCTGGTGCGGACGTACCTGGCCGACGACGTCAAGCAACTGCTGTCCCGGCACGGGCTCGCCGTCGGCGACATCGCGCGGTGGATCTCCCATCCCGGCGGCCCCAAGGTCATCGAGGCCATCCAGTCGGTGCTCGGTCTCGACGACGACGACCTGGCGATGACGTGGCGCTCGCTGAACCGGATCGGCAACCTGTCCTCGGCGTCGGTGCTGCACGTGTTCGCCGACACGCTCGCCGAGCGGCCGGCCGCCGAAGGAGAGTGGGGAGTGTTGCTGGCGATGGGGCCGGGATTCTGTTGCGAGCTGGTGCTGCTGCGATGGTGAGCGCGCTGTGGTATTCGGTGCTGGTCGGGCTCGTCGCGGTCGAGCGGCTGGCGGAACTGGTGGTGGCCAAGCGAAATCTCGCCTGGAGCCTGGCGCGCGGCGGACGCGAGAGCGGGTTCTCCCACTACCCGTTCATGGTCGTCCTGCACACCGGGCTGCTGGCCGGCTGCCTGCTGGAGGTGTGGCTCGGCGACCGGCCCTTCCTGCCGGCGCTCGGCTGGCCGATGCTCGCGCTCGTGGTGGCCTCGCAGGCGCTGCGGTGGTGGTGCATCCGCACGCTGGGGCACCGGTGGAACACGCGCATCGTGGTCGTGCCCGGCCTGCCGCGCGTCACCGGCGGCCCCTACCGGTGGTTCGCGCACCCGAACTACGTCGCGGTCGTCGTCGAGGGTTTCGCGCTGCCGTTGGTGCACACCGCCTGGCTCACCGCGGTGCTGTTCACCGTCGTCAACGCCGGACTCCTGACCGTCCGAATCAGGGCCGAGAACGACGCGCTGCGGTCCGCCGGTGCGTGACGTGCTGGTCGCCGGCGGCGGGCCGGCCGGGCTGGCGGTCGCGATCGGCTGCGCGCGAGCGGGGTTGGACGTGGTGGTCTGCGAGCAGCGGAGCGGCGTCGTCGACAAGGCCTGCGGCGAGGGGCTGATGCCCGGCGCCCTGCGGGCCCTGCTCGCCCTCGGCGTCGACCCGCCGGGACACGATCTCGACGGCATCACCTACCGGCAGGGCGCGTCCGTCGCGCATGCCGCCTTCCGCGACGGTCCCGGGCGCGGCGTGCGCCGCACCGCGCTGCACGACGCGCTGCGCGCCGCCGCCGACGGGCTCGGCGTGCCGGTGCTGCCGCACCGGATCACCGAGGTTCGGCAGCACGCCGACCACGTGCTGGCCGGCGGGTTGCGCGCGCGGTACCTCGTCGCCGCCGACGGCCTGCACTCCTCGATCCGCGCGATGGCCGGGCTGTCCGCGCCCGCGGGCGCGACGGCGGCGCGGTGGGGCCTGCGGCGGCACTACGCGGTGCCGCCATTCAGCGACTCGGTCGAGGTGACCTGGACCGCGCGGTCCGAGGCGTACGTGACGCCGGTCGCCGAGGACACCATCGGCGTCGCCATCCTGTCCAGCGCGCGAGGCGGTTTCGCCGACCAGCTCGCCGAGTTCCCCGAGCTGGCCGCGCGGCTGGCCGACGCGCGGCCGGTCTCTGACGTCCGGGGCGCGGGGCCGTTGCGGCAGCGGACCTCCGGCCGCGTCGCGGGCCGCGTGCTGCTCGTCGGGGACGCCGCGGGCTACGTCGACGCGCTGACCGGCGAGGGGCTCGCGGTGACGCTGGCGGCGGCGAGCGAACTGGTCCGGTGCGTCCGGAGCGGCCGACCGCAGGACTACGACCGGGCGTGGTCCAGGGTGTCCCGGCGCTCGCGCTGGCTGACCTCGGGCCTGCTGTGGGCGCGCGGCCGCCCCGCGCTGGCGCGGCGGGTCGTGCCGTTGGCGGCCGGCGCCCCGTGGCTGTTCTCCCTCGCCGTGGATCAGCTCGCGCGCTGACACCCGGCGCGGCGGCTAGGCCCCGCGCAGCAGAAAAGAGATCCGCAGGACACGGCCCAGGTCAGCTGGCGGAGTGCGCGGCGGCCAGCGCGTCCGCCACCTTGGCGACCATGGCCTGTTCCGCCTCCGCGACCTGCCCGTCGGCCGCGGCGACCTCCCGGCACACGGCGACGACGGCGTCGGCGAACGCGGACGCCTCGGCTGGGGCCTTCGCGGCGAGGATCGCCACGGACTCGCGCAGCGCGTCGAGCACCCCGGCCTCGACGTCGGCGACGGAGCCGTCGGGCAGTTCGGGGTGCGCGGCGGCGAGCACGGCACGCAGCGCGGGGGACAGGGCGGTCATGGCCCGGATCCCGGCGCGACTCTCCTCGTCGACGGCGCCGGGATCGGCGGTCGACACCAGCACCATCGCGCCGAACACGGCGGTCCGCAGCGTGCGGCCCTCCTCGTCGGTGAACGCAGTCATGTGATCACTGTAGAACTCCCACCAGGCGGTGCTGGCCACGGCGCGGGGCGGACGCGGAAAAACGCAGGGTGGCCTCAGGTCGTCGGTGCGCTGGACGTGTCCTGGCGTAGAGCCGCCAGGACGTGGTCGGCGATGTGGCGCGCGCAGTCGATCGACTCGGTTCTCGTGGTGTCGATCTCCAGGTCGTAGTCGACGCCGACGTGCACGACCGAGGCCTGCGAGGCCGCCATGCCGGGCACCCGGTCGCCGCGCGCGATCTCTCGGCCGGCGGCCGCGTCCTGAGCGCAGTGGACACCGACCCACAGCACGTCGAGCCCGGCCAACGCGGCCCGCCACCGCGCCTGCGACCGCGCGCCGCCGAGGAACACCTCGTCGATGATCAGGTTCGCGCCCGCGCGCACCATCGCGGCGAGCCCGGCGCCCCACGCGGCCTCCACCTCGTAGAAGTCGTCGCCGACCGCGACCCGACCGTCCGAGCCGATGGAGATGCCCTCGCCCGCCGCGTGCGGCTCGACGGGCATGGCCCGCACCAGCGTGTCGACCCCGAACGTCAGCCACCGGCCGGGCAACACCGACTGGAGGCAGCGGGCGATGCCGGTCTTCCCCGAGCTGGAGGCGCCGTTGAGCACGATCACGTCGATTGACACCGGGCCACTGTAGGTCCCGGTGCCACGCCACGACACGGAGTTACCCGCCGCTGTTACCCGGCGCTCCGCCGTGCCCCGTCACCTCGTCGCGAACGGGCCGTGCGCCGCCCTGTGCCGGGGCCGTTCCAGAAGCCACGGCTGGCAGGGGCGGCGCAGCGGCCCGTTCGGGTCGACGGGGTTCCACGAGCGATGGCTTACCTGGCCGCGAACTGTGACCGCAGGTGCCTGCCGTTGACGATCAGCACGACGCCGATCAGGAGCAGGCCGCAGACGGCCTGCTCGATCTTCATCCACACCGGGAAGGTGCCAGGGATCGAGATGATGGCGACGATGGCCACCACCATGACGGCCGAGACGATCCGTAACCGGAGGAACGCGCGCCGCGCGCCGCGCGCCGTGCCCGCGACGAAGGTCGTCATCAACGCGGCGCTGAGGACGACGATGGTGCCTCGGATCCAGACGGCCGTGTTCACCGCCTCGGTGTTGTTGCGTAGCAGGACTATCGCCACCAGGGTGAGCGCGCTGAGGCCGAGGTAGCTGCCGACGAGCAGCTTCACGGTGCGCAACGCGGACTGGCTGTTGGGGAGGTTCACGCTCTCGGTTGTCATGGCGAAAAGCATGCGGTTGCGGGGTGGTTGGCGGCATCGCCGCCGGGGTGGAATTTCGGGGCGGCCGAGGCCTACAACCACGGGTCGAGGGCTCTGCACCCCAGGGTGGAGATCGCGGATCAACCCCGGGACCGTGTCGGCTCGCGCGCGGTCGCCGTAGTGTTCGGCGGGTGCGCACCGACCCCGGCACGACCTCGACAACCGCCACCCTGGGTGCCGCGCCCGTGCGGCGGGAGCCCGCGGTGCGCTGGCTGCGCCCGCTGGCGCCGCTCGTCATGATCGTGGTGGTCTGGGCCGCGTGGCACGCCCATCCCGGCCCCGGGCTCAGCGGTCGTGAACTGGCCGTCTCGGTCGCGCTCGGCGCGTTCGTGCTCGGCGGGATCGGCGGCGTGCTGGCCATGTACGGGCGTCCCGGGATGGTGCACGTCGCCCTCATCGTCGTCCTGCTCCTCGCCTCCGCCGCGCTGATGTGGCTGCAACCGGACGGGGTCGGCGTCGCGGGAGTCTTCGTCGGCGTGTCCCTGCTCGCGCCGCTGCTGCGCGGGCGGCCCTCCACGCACGTGACCGTCGTCGTCCTCGTGTTCCTCTGCGTGATGGTCGCGGCCAGCCTCGGCGGCTCGTTCACCACCGCGCTGCTCAACGCCGTGATGCTCAGCGCCTACTACGGGATGTTCTTCCTCTCCATGCGACTCGGCGACGCCAACCGGCTGGCCCAGCGGCTGGTGAGCGAACTGGAACAGAGCAGGGCGGCCGAGGCCCGGGCGGCGGGGCTCGCCGAGCGTCAGCGCCTCGCCAGGGAGATGCACGACGTGCTCGCGCACTCGCTGTCCGGGCTCATGCTGCAACTCGAGGGCGCTAGGATGCTGCTGGCCGAGAATCCTGACGACCCAAGGCTTCCCGAGGTCGTCGACCGCGCCCACCACCTCGGCAAGTCCGGTCTCGAGGAGGCTCGCAGGGCGATCGGCATGCTCCGCGACGACGAACTCCCCGGGCCGGAGAGCCTCGCCGGGTTGGCCGCGCAGTTCCAGCAGGACAGGGGCGTGCCCTGCCGGCTCACCATCTCCGGCGCGGCGCACCAGCTCGACTCCGAGGCTCGCCTCGCGCTGTACCGGGTCGCCCAGGAGGCCCTGACCAACATCGCCAAGCACGCCGACCCGGCCAGGGTCGAACTGTGCCTCGCCTACGAGCCGACGCGCACCCGCCTCACCGTCGAGGACTTCGCGAACAACCGCGGCGCCCGGCGGCCCGCCCCCGGCGACAGCGGGGGATACGGCCTCACCGGCATGCGCGAGCGGGCGGAGCTGCTCGGCGGCACGCTCGTCGCCGGGCCGACGGACGGCGGGTTCCGCGTGGAATTGGATGTGCCGACATGAGCCGACCGATCCGCGTGCTGATCGCCGACGACCAACGAGTCGTCCGGGAGGGCCTGACGATGGTGCTCGGGCTGCTGCCGGACGTCGACGTCGTCGGCGCGGCCTCGGACGGCGCCGAGGCCGTCGCCCTCGCCGAGGAGCTGCGCCCCGACATCGTGCTGATGGACCTGCGGATGCCCCGGTGCGACGGCGTCGAGGCGACCCGCCTGCTGCGCGAGCGCGAGCCCGGCGTCAAGGTCGTCGTCCTCACCACCTACTCGGACGACCGGTCGGTGCTCGACGCGCTCCGCGCCGGCGCGCGCGGCTACCTGACGAAGGACGCCGGCGGGGCGGAGATTCGCCAGGCCCTGCAACGGGTCCTTGACGACCACGCCGTGATCGACCCAGCCGTGCAGCATCACCTCATCGACGCCATCGCCACCACGCCGGCGCAGGCGCCGCAGAGTCAGCCGGCTCGGTCGCCCGACGGGCTCACCCCACGGGAGGCTGAGGTGCTGTCCCTCATCGCCACCGGCCTGTCCAACGCCGAGATCGCCGAACGGCTCGTGATCAGCGAGGGCACGGTGAAGAGCCACATCAACCGCCTGCTCGCCAAGATCGACGCCCGCGACCGCGCCCAGGCCGTCGCCTACGCGTACCGACACGGCCTCGTCTGAGGCGGCCGCAGGGCGGCGCAGCAGGTACGAGTTGGCGACGGGCTTTCCCGACCCGGCAACGGTTGTCCTCGGTCAGAGCTCCAGTCGGCCAAGTCCGACGATGGCCTGGTCCAGGTCGTCGGCGGCACCCCGCTCGAGGAGCCGCCCGAACAACGGGTCGCCCGTGGCGGCGATGTCGCGGATGACGTCGGCGTGCGCCCGGACGCGGGCCCGGATGACGTCGACGAACTCGCCGAGGTCGCCGGACCAGCCGTAGGCGTCGAGGAACCGGCGGAGGCGGCGGGGCCGGCCGGCGAAGTCGGTGAAACCCTCCTCCAGCACGACATGGCGCGCGTGCAGGCCCACCCAGCTGAACGCGCTGTGCGCCAGGTCCCACTCCGGAGTGACCGGGCCGGCGAAGTCCCAGTCGAAGAAGCCGACCAGGCGCCCGTCGCGCCAGGCCGCGTTGTAGGGGGCGGCGTCGTTGTGCCCGACGATCAGGCCCGGCGACCACGCCGCGCCGCCGCGCCACACGGAGCCCGGCGGCGGCACGAAGTCCGCGACGGCCTCGTGATAGGCGCGCAGCCAGTGGGCGACGCGATCCAGCGAGTCGTCGGCGTGCACCCAGGCCGGCCAGGGTTTGCGGCTGCCGACGGTGTCTCCGTCGAGATAGGTCAGTATCTCCCGGCCCTCGTCGTCGATGCCGCGCACGCGGGGCGCGCCCGCGAATCCCTTGGCCGCCAGGTGTTCCAGCAGCGCGTGCACTGCGGGTGTCCAGGGGCCGGTGGCTCGCCGGACCGTGTCGCCGACGCGGACCGCCCCACCGAGATTGCCGCCGTCCAGGCGTTCACCGGTCACCCGGTGATCGTAACTCCCAGCGGCGGCAACCCATTGGCCCGTCTATCCGACCTATTCGACCGTGACGCTCTTCGCGAGGTTGCGCGGTCGGTCGATGTCCCGGCCGAGCGACTTGGCCAGGTGGTAGGCGAACAGCTGGAGCGGCAGGGACAGCGTGATCGGCGCGAGGTCGGGATGGGCCCTTGGCACCTGGATCACGTCCGTCGCCAGGCCGGCCGGGAGGTCCGCGTCGGTCACCGCGATCACCGGGCCGCCCCTCGCCTTGATCTCCTCGATGGTGGAGATGTTCTTGGCCAGCAACTCGTCGTCCGGCACGATCGCGACGGTCGGCATCTGCGGGTTGATCAGCGCGAGCGGCCCGTGCTTGAGCTCCGAGGCCTGGTACGCCTCGGCGTGCACGTACGAGATCTCCTTGAGCTTCTGCGCCCCCTCGCGCGCCACCGGCCAGCCGCGCACCCTGCCGATGAAGAACATGTTCGCCACGTTGGCATAGCGGGCCGCGACGGCCGCGATCCGTTGCTCCGCACCGAGAATCTCGCCGACGAGCGCCGGCAACGCGTCGAGCCCCTCGACGAGCCTGCGGCCCTGGGTGATGGAGAGATCCCGAACCCGGCCCAGTTCCAGGGCCAACAGCGCGAGCGTGACGCCCATGTTCGTGAACGACTTGGTCGCCGCGACCGACACCTCGGAGCCGGCGTGCAGGAAGATGCCGCTGCCGCACTCCCGCGCGATGGAGCTGCTCACGACGTTGACCAGGCCGATGACGCGGCCGCCCTTGCGCTTGAGCTCGTGCACCGCGCCGAGCGTGTCCAGCGTCTCGCCGGACTGGCTGATCGCCACGTACAGCGTGTCGGGGTCGACGACCGGGTTGCGGTAACGGAACTCCGACGCGGGCTCCGCGTCGGCGGGGATCCTGGCCAGCTCCTCGATCATGCCGGCACCGACCTGCGCCGCGTAGTAGGCGGACCCGCAGCCGAGCAGTTTCACCCTGCGGATCTGCTGGTACTCGCGCGGGGAAAGGCCGATGCCGTCGAGCCTGGCCGACATGAACCTCCGGTCGAGGCGTCCGCGCAGGCAGCGGTCGACGGCGTCGCGCTGGTCCAGCATCTCCTTGTACATGAAGTCGGGGTGCTCGCCGAGCTCGTACTCGGCAGAGGGAACGTCGATTGCGGTTGGAGACTTGGTCGTGGTCTGGGCGTCCAGCGTGCTGGTCCGGTAGCCATCGGCCGTCACGGTCGCCAACTCGTCGTCGTCGAGGTAGATCACCTGCTGCGTGAACCGCACCAGCGCGGCGATGTCGGAGGCGACCAGCATCTCCCGGTCGCCGACGCCGAGCACGATCGGGCTGCCGCGCCGGGCCGCCACGAGTTCGCCTGGCCGGTCCGCGTCGAGCACGATGATCCCGTAGGTGCCCTCGACCTGCCGGAGGGCGGCGCGCACCGCGTCCTCCAGCGTCGGGGCCTCGGCGCGGGCGATCAGGTGGGCGAGCACCTCGCTGTCGGTGTCCGAGGACAGCCGCACGCCGTCGTCGGTGAGCTGGGCGCGCAGCTGGTCGAAGTTCTCCAGCACCCCGTTGTGCACGACGGCGATCCGCCGCTTCTCGTCGAGGTGCGGGTGCGCGTTGCGGTCGCTCGGTTCCCCGTGCGTCGCCCAGCGGGTGTGCGCGATGCCGGACGTGGCCGCGAGCCCGGCCGGCATGATTCGCCTGAGGTCCGCGACCCGACCGGCGGTCTTGACCACCTGGAGGCCCGCGTCGTCGAGGACCGCGATGCCGGCCGAGTCGTAGCCGCGGTATTCCAGCCGGTGCAGGCCTTCGACGAGCAGCGGCACCGAGTCCCGCGCGCCGACGTAACCCACGATTCCGCACATTGACTACTCCTGGTGTTCAGCCGTAGACGATGCGCCGCAGTTGGCGCTCGGACAGCGGGGGAGCGACGACCGGCCGCATCGCCAGCTCCTCGTGCAGCAGCGACCAGATGCGCGCGTTGGGCACCTGCTGGTCGCGCAGCTCGGCGTGTCGGCGACGGACGTACTCCTCGGCCGTCTCGACGAAGTAACCCATGACGTCGGAGACGACGCGACGGGCGATGGCCGGCGGAAGTCCGCTGGTCCTGACCACGTGCCCGACCAGCTCGTCCGGAACCTCGTCCCCCACCTCGGCGAGTCTGCTGACCGGCGGCCCCGCGCACAAATCTCGTGCCCGATTTCGGGCACGGCACCGGGGGAGGACCTCCAACGTCCGAGGAAGTCAGCGCAGGTCAGAGCAGGCGTTCGAGCAGCGGCCGGAACCGGGGCGGAATGGGGGTGGACAGAGCGATCGAGGAGGACACCCGCTCGACGCCGGGGACCGCGACCACCTCGTCGATGACGCGCTGGAGGTCGGTGTGCGACCGGGCCGCGACGCGGATGAACAGGTCGGCGGTGCCGGTGGTCGCGTGCGCCTCGCAGACCTCGTTGATCGCCTCAAGGGCCTCGATCACCGGCCCCCGGTTGCCCTGGCTGATCTCCACCCACGCGAAGGCCGTCAGCTCGTAGCCGATCGCGGCCAGGTGCACGGCGGGCGGGAAGCCGGCGATCACCCCTCTGGCGAACAGCTTGTCCAGGCGCGCCTGGATGGTTCCCCTCGCCACGCCGAGGCGGCGGGCGCACTCCAGGACGCTGATCCGGTCCTCGTCCACCAGCAGCAGGAGCAGGCGGGCGTCGAGGGCGTCCAGTGTTTCGCGGGTGTCGTCGCCGGACATGGGTTCTCCTGGGCAAGTTGTACAACACTGAGCCTGTGTTGCCGCTTCGACTGTACAGATTGACCAGTGAAAAACGAAGCTGTTGCGCGACTAGTCCATGTCCTCGAACCTAGGTCATAACGTGCAGATTTGCCCAGGAGGACGCAAATGACAGCGACGGAAACGCCGCTCGAGGCTCAGCTCGACGACGTGAGCTTCGACCAGATGAAGAGGCTCTGCGGCCTGGTCGAGTACGACGAGTCGAAGGACCCGTTCCCGGTCAAGTCGTTGGACGCGCTCACGTTCGTCGTGGGCAACGCGACGCAGACCGCCCTGCACTACCAGGTGGCGTTCGGCATGGAGGTCATCGCGTACTCCGGCCCGGAGAACGGCACCAGGGACCACAAGGCCTTCGTGCTGAAGTCCGGTTCGGCGCGCTTCGTCATCAAGGGTGGCGTCACCAAGGACAGCCCGCTGCTCGACCACCACCGCAGGCACGGTGACGGCGTCGTCGACATCTCGCTCGAGGTGACCGACGTCGACAAGTGCGTCGAGCACGCCCGCAGCCAGGGCGCGACCGTCCTGGTCGAGCCGCACGACGTGTCCGACGACTTCGGCACGATCCGCACCGCAGCCATCGCGGCCTACGGCGAGACGATCCACAGCCTCGTGGACCGGTCCCGCTACGAGGGCCCCTACCTGCCGGGCTACCTCCCGCAGAAGGGCTCGTACCGCAAGCCCGAGGGCGCCCCGAAGCGCATCTTCCAGGCCGTCGACCACGTCGTCAGCAACGTCGAGCTCGGCAAGATGGACGACTGGGTCAGCTGGTACAACCGCGTGATGGGCTTCGTCAACATGGCGGAGTTCGTCGGCGACGACATCGCCACCGACTACTCGGCGCTGATGAGCAAGGTGGTCGCCAACGGCAACCACCGGGTGAAGTTCCCGCTGAACGAGCCCGCGCTGGCGAAGAAGAAGTCGCAGATCGACGAGTACCTCGAGTTCTACGACGGCCCCGGTGTGCAGCACATCGCGTTGGCCACCAACGACATCCTGGCGACGGTCGACGCGCTGCGCACCGCCGGTGTCGAGTTCCTCGACGCCCCGGCCTCCTACTACGAGGACGCCGAGCTGCGCGCCAGGATCGGTGACGTCCGCGTGCCGATCGAGGAGCTTCAGAAGCGGCACGTGCTGGTCGACCGGGACGAGGACGGTTACCTGCTCCAGATTTTCTTCAAGCCGCTCGGCGACCGGCCGACGGTGTTCTACGAGCTGATCGAGCGGCACGGTTCGCTCGGTTTCGGCAAGGGCAACTTCAAGGCGCTGTTCGAGGCCATCGAGGCGGAGCAGCACCGCAGGGGCAACCTGTAGCACCGACCGCAGCACCGACGACGCCACGCCAGGACGATCCTGGCGTGGCGTCGTCGTTTGCCGAGCGTCGCTTGACCTCAAGTTAACTGGAGACTGCACGCTGGACGCGGAAGCCGAGTCAGGCGAACGCGGAAAGCGGTGGGACATGCAGGTCGTGCGGGCGACAAGGTTCGGGGATCCCGAGGTGCTGGTGCTCGGCCGGGCGCCAGATCCGGTGGCGCGGCACGGCGAGGTCGTCGTCGAGGTGTCGGTCGCGGCGATCGACTTCGTCCAGACGCAGCTCCGGCGCGGGTTCACGCCGGGGCCGCCGCTGCCGGAGCCGCCGTACGTGCCCGGCGCGTCGGTCGCCGGCCGGGTGGGTTCCGTCGGGCCCGGGGTGGATCCCGGTTGGATCGGCCGACGCGTGGTCGCCCACACGGCGAGCGGCTACGGCGGAAACGCCGAGCGGGCCGTCGCCGCGGTCGACTCGGTGATCCCCGTGCCCGAGGGGCTTGGCCTGGCGGAGGCCGCGGCGCTGCTGGACGACGGCGGCACCGCGCTCGGTCTCGTCGAGGGAGCAAAGATCCAGCCAGGCGACTGGGTGCTGGTCGAGGCGGCGGCGGGCGGCGTCGGCAGTCTGCTGGTGCAGTTGGCCCGCGCGGCCGGCGCGCGGGTGGTCGGCGCGGCGGGCGGCGAGCGGAAGTTGGCGCTGGTCACCGAGTTGGGCGCCGAGGCGGTCGTCGACTACACCGTGCCGGGTTGGCCGGAGCGGGTGCGCGAGGCGACCGGCGGTCGCGGCGCCGACGTGGTGTTCGACGGCGTCGGCGGGCAGATCGGCCGGGACGCGTTCGGGGTGACCGCGCCCGGCGGCCGGTTCTCCGTGCACGGCGCGGCCAGCGGGACCGCCACGGTGATCGACCCGGGCGAGGCGGACCGGCGCGGGGTCACCGTCCTCGGGATCGAGCAACTCTTCACGTTCGGCGTCGGCGCGCGGTCGCGGGCCGAGCGCATGCTGACCGAGGCGGCGCAGGGCCGCGTCAGGCCGACCATCGGCCAGACCTTCCCGCTGGACCGGGCCGCCGAGGCGCACGCCGCGATCGAGGCCCGCGCGGCGCTCGGCAAGACACTGCTCGTCATCTGACCCGCGACTGCCCGTCCCGACGAGGAAAGGACCAGCCAATGTCATTCACGGATGCCGAACTCGGTTACCTGGCGACACAGCGACTCGGTCGATTGGCGACCCGCCAGCCGAACGGGACGCTCCAGGTGAGTCCGGTCGGGTTCAGCTACAACAGCGACACCGGAACCATCGACATCGGCGGCCACAACATGGCGGCCAGTAGGAAGTTCCGGAACGTGGTCGACAACGGCCAGGTCGCCTTCGTGGTCGACGACATCGCCTCGGTGCAGCCGTGGCGGGTGCGGTGCGTGGACATCCGTGGCACCGCCGAGGCGATCGAGGCACCGACCGATTCCGCGTCGAGGGTCGGCGGGGCCATCATCCGAATCCGGCCCAGCCGCATCATCAGCTTCGGCATCGGCGATCCGGACACCGAGCCGCACGAACTCGTGCCGAACAAGCGCGACGTCGCCGGGCGCTGACCGCCGTCCCGCCACCGTCGATGTGACTGCCCACCGCGCCAGCCGGGACAGGCCCGGCGAGCGCGGTGGGTTCGTCTTTTCTTTCGGAAGGCACGCCGAATAACCGTTCGACACCACTCGCCGTGCCGCCCGTGTTCGCCATGATAAGAGTGGATAGTGGTTCGCGCTCGACCGGTGAGCGATCTTCGGCATAAGAATGGGTCAGTGCGTCAGGATATGGCTGCGTGAGCAGGGGTAATGGGTAAGGACGGTGCTCGCGGGGGATCGGGTTGCACGGTGTATCGCTTTACTCTTAACGGTGAAAATCTCCCTCCCTTCGTATGTGGTCAAACCGTGCGATCGCTGGGAATCTTGCATTCCCTGCCTATCCCTGCCTATCCCTGCCTATCCCTGCCTATCCCTGCCTATCCCTGCCTATCCCTGCCTATCCCTGCCTATCCCTGCCTATCCCTGCCTATCCCTGCCTATCCCTGCCTATCCCTGCACTGGCGGCTTCGGCCGCCGATTGAGAGAGTTCGCATGAGAAGAGTTCTGCTGGCCGCGCTCGCCGCGTGCGCCGCGGTCCTGGCGCTCGCGATGCCGGCCTCGGCCAACGTCGCGCAACCGCACATCATCGGCGGCGGCGATGCGACCGAGACGTACTCGTTCATGGTGTCGCTCGACAACGGCTGCGGTGGCAGCCTGGTCGCGGCGCAGTGGATCGTCACGGCGCACCACTGCGGGGACGCCTACTCGGGCCGGATCGGGTCGACGGACAACAGCTTCGGCGGCGAGGTCGGCCAGATCGACCAGGTCATCACCAAGCCGGGCACCGACCTCACGCTGATGCACCTGAGCCAGCCCGCCCAGTCCACGCCCGTCCCGATGGCGCAGAGCAACCCCGCCGCGGGCTCCGGCGTCCGCCTCATCGGCTGGGGCTGCCAGAGCTGGCCCGACTGCCAGACCAGCTCGACGCTCCAGGAGATCGACCTGACGATCCTGCCCAGCAGCGACTGCGCCGCTGGTGGCGGTGGCTCGGGTGACGTCTGCGTCTCCGGCGACTACGCGCACTCCGCCTGCCACGGCGACTCCGGCGGTCCCGCCATCGTCGGCTCGCCAGGCAACTGGACGCTGGTCGGCGAGACGCACGGCCCCGGCGACAACGGTGGCGAGTGCGCCACGAGCACCCTCTACACCGGCATCGCCCAGTACCTGACCTGGATCAACCAGCAGATCCGCAGCTAGGTAGTGCGCCCTTCCCCTGTTCGAGACGACAACCTTGCTGAGTTTCGCCCCATGGGAGGCAACCGAAAATGACACGACGACACGTTGGCCGGCTCGTCGCCGGTCTCGCCGCGGTCCTGCTGCCGCTCGGCGGCGCCCAGGTCGCGCTGGCGACCAGCGCCCAGGCCGCGCCGAACGCGGTGAACCTGTGCTACGACGCGAGCGACGCGCCCGACTACCAGGCCGAGTCGACCCAGGCCGCGGCCAACTGGAACAGCGTGGTGCAGAACGTGCACCTGGATTCCTGTGGTGGTGCAACGATCCTGATCCACGAGACGTCCGGCGGCGGTTCGTACACGCAGACCGACGGGCACGGCAGCGGCGACATCTACATCGACGTGCAGCAGGTCGCCGAGGGCAACGACCCCACGCGGATCCTGGCCCACGAGATGGGTCACAACCTCGGGCTGCCCGATCACTACAGCGGTCCCTGTTCGGAGATCATGTCCGGCCACGGCCCTGGCCCGTCCTGCAAGAACGCGATGCCCGACGCCAACGAGGCCGCGCAGGTGGACCAGAACTTCGCCAACGGGTTCGCGGCGAACGCTCCGGCCCTGGCGCGCGTCTACCGCTGACCTGAGGTGTTGTGCGGGACGGTTCCGGGACGTCGACACGTCGTCCCGGGGCCGTCCCGGTCGCCGGATCAGGCCTCGCGCAGCAGGTCCGCCAGCGCCAGCGCGGCGGGCAGTGGGGTAGTGGGCACCGCGAGATGGACGGTCCG
Source organism: Solihabitans fulvus (assembly GCF_008386585.1). GTDB lineage: Bacteria > Actinomycetota > Actinomycetes > Mycobacteriales > Pseudonocardiaceae > Solihabitans > Solihabitans fulvus. Next base: position 53,400 of record NZ_VUOB01000028.1, on the reverse strand, counting down.
TCGCGGGGCGAGGTCGCCGAGCCCGCACAGCACTAACTCGGCCGGCACCGCCGAGGCGGCCAGCGAGGGAACCAGCGCGACGCCGAGGCCCGCGGCCACATAGCCGAACTTGCCCGTCCACTCCGCGATTCGGATCAGTTTTCTCGGCGCGAAGCCGGCCTTGGCGCAGGCGTCCGTGAGCATCGTGGGACCTCCGGCCGGCGAGTCCTGGATCCACGCCTCGTCCCGCAGCCCGCGCAGGTCGATCGTGCCGGCGCCCGCCAGCGGATGGTCGCGCCGGAGGACGACGAACAGCTCGTCCCGCAACAGAACCGTCGTCGTGACCCCGTCGACCGGCGGCAGGCCGGACGGGTAGTCACTGACCACGGCGAGGTCGAGCGCCCCGTCGGCGAGTTGCCGCATCAGCGCGCCGCTCCTGCCCTCGATCGGGACGATGTCGACGTCCGGCCGCGCCAGCTTCAACGCCCGCAAAGCCGTTGGCAGCAACGACACGTTCGCGGTGGAGAACGCGCCGACGCGCAGCACCCCGCCGCGTCCGGCCCTGATCGCGGCCAACTCCTGTTCCGCCCTGGCCAGCCGGTCGAGGACGTCCACCGCGTGCCGGTGCAGCGCGTGCCCTGCGGGGTTCAGCCGCACGCCACGGGGGAGCCGCTCGAACAGCGGCCCGCCTGCCTGCTGCTCCAGCCAGGCGATCCGCCGCGACACCGCGGACTGCGTGTAGTTGAGCTGGGCGGCCGCCCTGGTGAACGACCCGGTGTCGGCCACGGTCACCAGCAGGCGCAGCGCGTAGACCTCGAACACGGTCCTCCGTCCTGCCATGAGTCCGGAGCATGGCTCGCATGCAATCTAGTCGCTGGTGGCATGCCGTGCGCCGCCCTTAGCGTCGCCGCATGACTTCATTCTCCTTGGCCGCGATGCTGGCCGATCTGGAAGAACTGGTGCGCTGCGAGTCATTCTCGGCCGACCACGAGGCGCTGGCCCGCAGCGCCGAGGTCGTCGGTGCCATGGGCGAGCGGATCCTCGGCACCGCACCGGAAATGATCGTCGTCGACGGCGTGCCCCACCTGCGCTGGGTCTTCGGCTCGCCGAGGGTGCTGCTGATGGGACACCACGACACGGTGTGGCCGATGGGCTCGCTGCGGACCCACCCGTGGTCGGTGGTCGACGGGATCGCCAGGGGCCCTGGGGTGCTGGACATGAAGTCCGGCCTGGTGCAGCTGTTCCACGCGCTGGCGTCGCTGCCGTCAAGGGACGGCGTGTGCGTGCTGGTCAACGGGGACGAGGAGGTCGGCTCGCCGACCTCGCGGGAGTTGATCGAGGAGTCCGCGCGCGGCTGCGCGGCCGCCTTCGTGCTGGAGGCGTCCGCGAACGAGTCCGGCGCGCTCAAGGTCGCCCGCAAGGGCACCTCTCGGTACGAGGTGGTGGTGCACGGCAAGGCCGCCCACGCCGGCCTGGAACCGGAGAAGGGCGTCAACGCGGCGGTCGAGGCGGCGCACCAGGTCCTGGCCATCGCGGGCCTGGCGGCGTCGATGGCCGGCGTCGACTCCGCACTGGGCGCCCCGACGGTCACGCCGACCCTGCTCTCGGCCGGCAGCACGCTCAACACCGTGCCGGCGCGGGCAACGGTGTCGGTGGACGTGCGCGTGCCGACCAAACAGACCCAGGACCGCATCGATGATCTCATCAGGGAACTGCCGGTGCGGACGGTCGGCGCGCGGCTGGAAGTGTTGGGCGGCAAGCGAAGGCCGCCCATGGAGCCGGCGTCCTCCGCCGCGCTGTTCGCCCTCGCCGCCGCGATCGCCGAGGAGCTCGGCCAGGAGCCGCTGCGCGGGCTGGCCGTCGGCGGGGCGTCCGACGGCAACTACACCGCGGGCGTCGGCTGCCCGACCCTGGACGGCATCGGCGGAGTCGGCAGCGGTGCGCACGCCGACTCCGAGCACGTGCTCGTCGCGCAGCTGATCCCGCGCAGTGAGTTGCTCGCGCGGTTGATCGAGCGGACCCGGCGCTGACGCGCCCACCGGGGCGATCCCGGCCGGTCGCGGCCGCGCAAGACGAGGGATTTCCCTATGTCGATGGCGCGGATGATCCTTTAGGTTCGAGGGCTCGACTGTCGGTGTGCGGTATGTCGTCACGAGGAGCTGGAGCCGAGGATGCACCCATCCGGACATCGGCCGCCGCCTGGGCGTCGCCCGCCGCCACCGCCGCCGGGCCACGGCCCGTCGCCGCAGCAGCACCCGGCCGGTGGACCTCCACCGCAGCACCATCCGCTCGGTGCGCCACCACAACAGCGCCCGTTCGGCGGCCCACCGCAACCGCATCCGTTTGGTGGGCCGCCGTCGCACCGGCCGCCGATGGGCGGGCGGCCGCAGCCGAGCGCCGGACCTGGTGCGGGGCAGGGAAGCGTCGGGCCGGGCGGTTCGGGCGCGCCGGGCAGGTCGAGGGTGTCGGACATCGCCAAGATGTTCGAGCAGAGCAGCCAGACGCTCGGCACCCACGCCAGCTCCGCCACCAGCGCGACCAACCAGCTCGGTCAGTCCTTTCCGCACCACGGCAGCACGAGCAGCTCGCGGCCGTCGGCTCCGACCCCGACAGCGCCGGCCCCTGTGGGTCCGCCCGAGATCCGGCCCAAGCCGCCGCACCTGACCGGGGCAGGCGGGTCGACGCGTCCGCCGGTGACGTCGTCGTCCACCCAACAAGCCGGATCGTCGTCGCAACGCCCGCCCGTCCAGCCTCCGTCGTCACCGGCCTCTCGCCCGCCGGCTCCCGCCCAGTCGCCGCCCCCGCACCAGCCGCCCGGTCAGCAGGGACCTCTGCGGGCCGAGCACTTCACCCCGCTCGACCCGCCGATGTCGAAGATCGTGGACGGGCGCACTGTCAAGATCATCGGGACGCACACGTTCACCCCGCCGCCGCAGAGCCTGCCGGGGTCGGGCTATCACGATGTCCGTCCCGGCCAGAACTCGGTGAGCCCACACCCGGTGCAGTCGTACCTGGACAAGTGGAAGACGAATCCGCCGACCGAACAGAATCCGGTGACGATCACGGTGCACCGTCCGCCGGACGTGCAGCCGCCGAACCCCAACCTGCCGCCGGGACGGGTCGCGCTCTTCGGCGACGGTCACCACAGATATGTGGCCGCGATGCAGGCCGGGGTGCCCATCCGGCTGGAGCTGGCGGGCGGGATGGTGCCGAACCGCCTGCCCAACCAGTACCCGTCCTGGCAGGACGTCCAGTGGCATCACGCCCCTGACGGGAACCCGAACTCGATCGGTGGGCCGCCGACGAAGACCCAGCAGGGCAACACGTGGGCCAACCTGCCGGCGGACTCCCCGTTGTGGCAGTACGGGCCCAAGCACCTGCGGCCGAACGGCTAGCCGTTCGGCCGGCGTGGACGTGGCCGGAGCCGGCCGGAATCGGGCGCGGAGCAGCTCCTGGTCGGCGGCCTCCTCGGGAGGGTCCGGAGGGTAGGGCCGCGGCCTCGAACGTTTGTTAATAAATTTTCCTTACAAATTTCGTGATCTTTTCATACGCTGGACCCGTACCCGCTGCCAAGGACAGCTGCGACGGAGGCGACATGAGACGTGTGATCGTCAAGTACATGGCAACGGCGTGCATCGCCCTGCTGTCGGTCATGGCCATGCTGACCGGCATCGGCACGGCGTCGGCGGCGGCGCCGAAATCCTCGACCCAGCAGGCCTTCATCACCCTCTACGGCTGGTGGGACAACACGCCGCCCGGCGGCGCCATCTCCTACCCCGGCCTGCACCAGTCCGCGGGCGGCACCGGCACCTACGCCGACCCGATCACGTTCGCGACGGCCACCGCCGAGGTCAAGTCGGGCGGCCGGATCTACGTTCCCCGCGTCGGCAAGTACTTCATCATGGAAGACGGCTGCGAGGAGTGCGACGCCGACTGGAACGGCAAGGGCCCCAACGGCGGCCCGAACCTGTGGCACTTCGACCTGTGGGAGGGCGGCAAGGGCGGCAACCCCATCACCGCCATCGAGTGCGAGAACGCCCTGACCCACTACAACCCCGACACCACGCCGATCCTGGAGTCGGTCGTCGTCAACCCGCCCGCCAACGAGCCCGTCACGACCGAGCCGATCTACAACACCAAGACGGGCGCGTGCTACGGCGGCGCCAAGCCGACCATCACCGTCGGTCCGTACAAGAACAACGCCACCGGTCAGTGCCTCGACGATCCCGGCGACCGGACCACCCCGGGTTGGACCGCGAAGATGGCTGCCTGCAACGGATCGGCCGAACAGCGGTTCACCTTCGACGGCACCTTCCTGAGCGTCCACTCGGCGGCCAACCAGTCCGGCGCCATCTGCGCGGATGCCAAGAGCGGCCCGATCATGTTCAAGACCTGCACCGGCGGCCCGACCCAGCAGTGGTCGGCCAACCCGAACCTGACCATCTCCGACATCCAGACCGGCAAGAAGTGCTTCCGGGCATCGGGCACGAGCGTGACGGCGGGCAGCTGCTCCGGCGCCGCGGCCAAGTGGACCGTGCCCACCAGCTGAAACCCGCCACTCGGCAGGGTTTCAGGTGCGGTGTCCTGGGATGTCGCCGGAACGACCCGGCTGGCGTCCCGGGACAACCGCACCACCCGGCCACTGCGGCCGGAATCCGTCTGCCGGGCACGGGGGACTGCGGCGGCGCCCCGTGCCCGGCAGCCGGTGGGAGATCAGCCCGCGTGCTGAGCGCGCACGCGGGTGAAGTCCCAGTCCTGTTGCGCGACGAGTGCCAGCGCGCTGAGAGTGCCGGACATCGGGGCTGTCGTGTCACGCATGGCTGTCTCCTGAGTGCTCAGGCCGGGAGGGTCCACCGTTGGTTGGCTCCGGCGGTGCAGGTCCAGATCTGGAGGCGGGTGCCGTTGGCCGAACTGTTGCCGGTTGCGTCGAGACACTTGCCGGAGCCGACCCCGACGAGCTGTCCCGATCCCGTTGCGGTCCAGCGCTGGTTCGCCGTGCCGGCGCAGTCCCACAGCTGAACCGGCGCACCGTCCGAAGTGGACTGATTGGTGACGTCGAGGCACTTGCCGAGCGCGCGGACCGTGCCGTCCTGGCCGACCGTCCACTGCTGGGCCGCGGTTCCGTTGCAGTCGTAGAGCTGGACGGCCGTGCCGTTGGCGCTGTTGGCCCCGGCCACGTCGACGCACTTGCCGCCGAAGCCGGTGACGGGCCCGGTCCTCGAACCGCCGCCTTGGTTGCCGTTCCAGGTGAACGTCGCCGAGGTCCGCGCCGGCAGCGAGTAGCTGAAGGATTGGTCGCCCCAGTTCACCCGCACGGACTGGGTGCCGCCGCTCGCGTTGTACGCGATCAGCGCCTTGGAGCCGTCCGGATTCCGCCAGGCGACGTTGCGCACGGCCGAGCTGTCGTTGGAGGCGATCCGATACGCGCCGGGCCGCACGAACTTGGTGAGGTGGCCCATGGTGTAGTACTCGACGGTGTAGTCGACCTGCCCGGTGCGGCCGTCCCCGTTGTGCACGGTGACGAATCCGGTGCAGGTGCCGCAGCCCCCGTTGTGCGGCCCAAGGTTCTGGTCGACGGCGAGGCTCCACTTGACGACGCTGCGGCTCCAGTTCCGCGTGTAGTCGACGATGTTGGCCATGTCCTCGCCCTGTTGGTCGCTGACCCAGGTGCCGCCGGAGTGCTCGGTGCCGTAGGCGTTCATCGACGGGTACTGGTCGTGCACCGCGGTCTGCTCGCCGACGTCCCCGCCGTAGCCGTGCCAGGCCATTCCGCCGAAGTTCGGATCGGTGCGGATGGCCGCGTCGTCCACGGTCGGGGCGGCGAAGGCGGCGTACTGGTCCCAGTTCCAGTCCAGCGCGAGGACCTTGCTGGACAGCCCGGCGCCGTGCAGGGCCGGCAGCAGGTCGTTCTTGGTGAAGTAGGCCAGCCCCGCGCCGTTCCAGTTCATCGACGGGTAGCCGCCGCAACAGGTCGGCTCGTTCTGCGCGGACACGTAGTCCACCGGGATGCCCTGCGCCGCATAGGCTTGGACGTAGCGCACGAAGTACTGCGCGTAGGCGGGGTAGAACTCCGACCGCAGCCAGCCGAGCCGGTAGTCGCCGTTGTCCTTCATCCACGGCGGCGCGCTCCACGGCGTGGCCATCACCTTGATCGCCGGGTTGAGCTGCTTGGCCTGCCTGGTCAACGGCACGACGTCGGCGAGGTCGTGCGCGATGGAGAACTGGTCAAGGCCCGGGTCGGTCTGCCCGGCTGGCAGGTCGTCGTAGGAGTAGCTGTAGCGCGCCAGGTCCGACGCGCCCATCGGGTTGCGCAGGAAGCTCAGCCCGATGCCCGAGTTCGGGTCGAACAGCCTGCGCATGGTGTCGTCGCGGGTGGCCTGGCTGAGCGCGCCGCTGGAGTTCAGCAGCCAGGCCGCGGTGTCGGTGAACGACGCGCCGCCGCCCTCGAACTGTTGGTAGCTGGTGTTCTCGTCGACGGTGATGGTCTGGTCACCAGTGCCGGTGCCCGCCGCGAAGGCCACCGGGGCCTGCTGCGCCAACCCCTGCGTCACATGCACACCGCGGCTGTCGTCGGTCGTGGTCAGCCAGACGTTGACGGTCTCACCGGCGGCCCGCGCCGGGCCGGCCACCCCGGCCGAGGCGAGCAGCGTCGCGCCGAGGACGGCGACGAGGCTCGGCAGGGCCCGGCTCCTCATGTCACCGTCCACTTCTGGTTGGCTCCGCCGGTGCAGGTCCAGATCTGGAGGCGGGTGCCGTTGGCCGAGGAGACGCCGGTGGCGTCGAGGCACTTGCCGGAGTTGGTGTTGACGATGTCGTTCGCCGAGGTGACGACCCACTGTTGCGCGCCAGTGCCGTTGCAGTCCCACAGCTGGACCTTCGTGCCGTCGGCGGTGCCGGCGCTGGTCACGTCGAGGCACTTGCCGAGCGCGCGGATGCTCCCGTCGCCCGGCCTGCTCCACTGCTGGGCGTTCGTGCCGTTGCAGTCGTAGAGCTGCACCGCGGTGCCGTTGGCGGTGTTGGCCGCCGCGACGTCGACGCACTTGCCGCCGTACCCGGTGATCTGGCCGCCGGTGGGCGGTGGGCCGCCGCTGTCGGTGGTGACGTGCACGTAGTCGACGACGAGCTGCTGCGGGAACTGGGTGCTGCCGTCGGGGTCGCCGGGCCAGTAGCCGCCGACGGCCAGGTTGAGCAGGAGGTAGAACGGGTGGTCGAAAACCCAGCGGTTGCCGTTGAGATCGGCGGGAGTCCTGGTCTGGTAGGCGTTTCCGTCCACGAGCCAGGTGATCCGGTTCGGCGCCCAGTCCACGGCGTAGGTGTGGAAGTCGTCGGAGAAGTTGGGGCCGCTGTAGGGCGCGCCGATGCCGCCGGAGCCGGAGTAGCCGGGGCCGTGGATGGTGCCGTGCACGGTGTTCGGCTCGAAACCGACGTTCTCCATGATGTCGATCTCGCCGCTGTTGGGCCAGCCGACGCTGCCGATGTCGTTGCCAAGCATCCAGAACGCCGGCCACATGCCCTGGCCGCGCGGCAGCTTCATGCGCGTTTCGAAGTGGCCGTAGGCCTGGGTGAACTGGCCGGCCGTGGCGAGCCGCGCCGAGGTGTACTCGCAGCGGCCGTACCAGCAGTTGTAGTTGCCCGGGTTCTCCCGCTTCGCGGTGATGACCAGGTGCCCCTGACCGTCCAGCGCGGCGTTGTTGGTGCCGGAGGTGTACCACTCGCGTTCGTGGTTGTTGACGTTGTCGCCGGTCTCGAAGTGCCACTTCGAACCGTCGATCCCGGCGCCGGCCGGGCCGTCGAAGTCGTCGGTGAAGGAGGCCGCCGCCGGCGTGACACCGGCCGTCGCCTGGCCGGCTGCCGCTTGGCTGGCGACTGCGGCGCCCAGAGCGATGGGGAGGAGGAGCGCGGCGGCCATGACCAGGCCGAGCCGTGCGCGTCTGGCGAGTCGGTTCGACATCATTGTGTCACCTCTCGTTTGTTGCGCCTAGCAACAAAGCGAGTATCCATGGTCTATACCACCTAGGCAAGACCTAATTTTTAGGCTCGAATTAAGTAGGGCAGGCCGGCACGCGCGACGCCGGAACACTGGCCACGGGGTCGCGCGCGCCGGACTGCCGGTCAGGGATCGCGGGTTACGGGAAGCTCACCAGATTGCTCGGCACGGTCCCGGACGGCGTTGTCGCACCCGCGTCGTCGACGACGTGAGTGATGGTGCCCTGGTAGTTCAGCGAGACCGTCAGCAGGTCGTGCAGCCGCACGCCTGCCGGGTTGGGCACCTCGAACGCGTGGTAGCTCGTCACGGAGTTGTTGACGTTGAAGTAGCAGTAGCTGCCGAGCCCCCACGCCTCGTGCGTGCCGACGTTGTCGCCGACCTTGTACGCGGCGTACCCGTTCACGCCGGTCGGGCTCTGCCAGGCGGCCTGGTTCGGCACGTCGTAGGGCATCTCGTTCTGGAAGAAGATCGTCCTGCCGTGCTGGCCGTTCCAGGTGACCTCGTACTTCTGGTAGTGCTCGACGAACAGGCCGGTCGCCTCCACGTTGTCGCCGTTGACGATCAGGCCGTTGTCCGCGGTGTTGACGGTCCAGCCGACCGTGCCCGCGTTGCCGTGGTCGGCGCGCCAGGCCCAGGTGTGGTCGATGATCGCGTCGTTGCTGTTGACCACCAGGCTGGCGGTCGCCCTGCCGGCGATCTCGCCGCCCACGCGGAAGAACACGTCCTGGACCGTTGTCGGGTTGGCTGCGTGGCTCGCGGACGAGCCGGCCGGGCCGACCGTCAGCAGCGCTGCCGAGTTGGTAGTGCCCGCGTCGAACAGCAGGCCCTTGAGCCGGACGCCGTCGACGTCGGCGACCTGCATCGCGTTGATCCCGTTGTCCGGCACCAGGGTCGGGTAACCGATGCCGAGCACGACCGTGTTCGCCCTGGTGACGTTCAGCGTCTGGTCGAGGTGGTAGACGCCGGGAGTGAACAACAGGTTGCAGCCCGAGGACAGCGCCGCGTTGATCGTGCCGGCGGTGTCGCCGGGCTTCACGACGCGGAACTGGCTCATCGGCAGCGAGGTGCCCGGTGTGCTGCCGGCCGCCCAGCTCGGCCCGGATGCGTTGGTGCGCAGGGAGGGCTCGAACACCCGGTACCTGCCGGCGCCGTCGACGTACAGGTACGGCACGTCGCGGGAGACCGGGGTGGTGGCCAGCGTGGTCTCCGGCGGGCTGGGGAAGGTGTTTGCTGGGGCGCCGGTGGTGCCGGAGAACACCATGTTCCACACGCCGCCCGACCAGCTGCCCAGCGCGCTGTCCCTGGTGTACCACTGTTGTTGCGAGATCGAGGACGCCTGGCCGGCCACCTTCGTGTCGGCGACGTAGCCGCCGCTGGCGTAGCCGTAGCTGGCCGGGTAGAGCTGGAGGCCGCCGTGCACGTCGATCCGCCGGAACGGCGCGGCCTGCGCCACAGCCCAGCGATCGGACCCGCTGCTCGGGTTGATGGCCAGGTTCTCCGCGGACCGCCAGAAGTTCTGGAGCGCCTGACCCTGGTCGGATGCGTTGAACGCGTCGACCGTCACGTCGCCGTTGATGGTCACGTCGTCCGGGTTCTGGCCGAGGCCCGCGACCGAGGTGTAGAAGCCGACGTTGTCGTGCACGGCGTAGGTGCCCGGCTTGAACAGGTGCGCCACCCTGCGCTCGGCGAACTGCGCGGTGAGGGTGTCCTTCTGCGCGGCGAAGTCCGTGTCGAGCTGCGCCTGGATCGTCGCGGCGGACATGCCGGGGTCGAAGACCCGCGTGTTCGGGCCGAGGTCCGGCGTGTCGGACTGGGTCGGGCAGGTCCCGCCGCCGCTGCCGCCGTTGCCGCCCTGGGTGTAGGTGAAGTGCGGCGTGTCGTACTGCGGGCCGTTCTTCTCGTAGGTGAACCAGTACTCGAGCACGGTGCCACTGGTCAGCGAGCTAACGGTCTGCTGCCAGGTCCCGGCGTTGTCAGTCATCCGGAAGTTCTGCTGGCCCGCGCCGTTGACGAGGTAGTGCACGTCGACGTAGCGCGCGGGAGTCGTTGGCGTGAAGGAGAGCTGAGCCTGCGTCGCGGTCAGCTGCGTGGCGGTCTGGGTGTAGTCGGTCGCGGCCGAGGCGTTGACGCCGACGGCGAGCAGGGTCGCGGCCGCGGCGAGCGCGGCCAGGCCGGCGCGCCAGCGCGACCGGCGATGGGCGGGATGGTGGGGGCTGCGGTTCACGTGGCCACCTCCGGGGCAGGGATTCCACGGGTGAGCAGGCGTGAGAGCGCTCCCGCGAGACGGTAAACCGATCCGACCTGCGACGGAAGGGATGGCGCGCAGAAACAACGTCCGCACCCGACAACTCGGACGTAACCGGCTGGCAACCCCGCGGTGACAAAGCAGAGAGCCGCGGTCGGCGAGGGGAATCCTCGCCGACCGCGGCTCTGCGCTGCGTCAGCTGTCCATCAGGCGCGGTGTGGTCGACCCGCTCACGGCACGATGAGAACCCGCTCGCGGTCGTGCCGAACCTCCAGCGCGATGGGCTGGCCGACCTCGCAGACCAACGGTTCGTCGAAGGTCTGCACGGCCTGCCGCCAGTGGGTGTCGTGGTGGGCGGGCCCGTTGGACAGGGTCACGCCGGATCCGAGGTCCAGCTCGAACCAGATCGCGATGGCGTGGCTGCGGCCCTGCGCGGTCGGCAGCACCTTGATCACGTCGCGGCCGGGCGGGCACGGCGCGGTGAAGTCGAGATCCAGCAGGGGGAACGGCTCGCTCAGCGGGGTGTGCGAGTAGTTCTCCAGGTAGACGTCGAAGTACTCCAGCGAGCGGAACTGGTTGAACGTGCTCACGTCGAACCCGCACGCGGTGGACACGTGGTTGTGCCCGCGCAGCCGGTCGGACGCGACCAGCTGACCCCACAGCCTGCCCTTGGCCGGCAGGATCCTCGCGTTGTCGGTCAACAACTCCGCGCGCGCGTGGTCCAGCGAGGGCAGCGCGTGCTCGCCGAGCAGCGCGCAGTCGAAGATCTCGGTCACCAGCACGTCCGCCCGCGCCGGCAGGTCGACGCCGACGCGCAGGTCGGTGGACAGGCAGTTGACCACGGTGATGCGGTCCTCGTACCCGTTGGCCGCGATGATCTGCCGCGCGGCCCCCGCGATCAGCGGCTCGGCCTCGCAGCTGATCACCTGCGCCGCGCCCGCCCTTGCGGCGAGCAGCGCGAGCAGGCCGGTGCCGGTGCCGATGTCCAGCACGATGTCGCCCGGCCGGACCGCGGCGGAGATGGCCTTCTCGTACGCCTGGTTGCGCTCCTCGTCGTTGAGCATGGCGAAGTGCCACCGAGGCACCAACTGCCGGATCGCCCGGTTGAGCAGCCGGCGCGGGGCGTCGTTGTCCTCGGGGGCCAGCTGGTCGGCGAGCGCGAAACAATCCGCCGCCGCCGCGTAGTCGTTGCGGGCCATGGCGACCAGACCGCGATCCTGTAGGACCTCGACCGAGTTGGACAGGTCGACCCCCGCGCCCGGTTGCGGCACGGCCTCGACTGACTCCTGCACTGTCACGGACTACCTCATTCACTCAACGAGTTCACTCAGCGAGCAAGGACCAAGGCATGTGCGACAACCGGTTCGTCCTGCGCGGACTCCTTGGCGGGCACGTAGGCGATCACCTGACTACCGCGCTGCACGACCGAGGCGCCGCGCACGCACAGGCGATCCACCTTGAAGCTGTTGCCGTGCCACGGACACCGCAGCCGGCCCTCCTGCACCTCGCCGAGGTGCAGCGGGCCGCCCCGGTGCGCGCAGGTGCTGGCGATCAGGTGCACGGTGCCCTCGCGGGCCAGCACGAAGTACAGGTCGTCGCCGACGTGCACGGTGTTCTGCTCCGGCCACGACAGCTCGACGCGCAGCATCCGCGTCATCGGATGTCGCTCACGGCGATGGTCGTGTCCACCTCGGACCGCACCCCGTACAGCCGACCGCCCGGCACCCGGACGGCCTCGCCCTCGGTCAGCGTCAGCGGCTCGCCGGTCGCCCGCCAGTGCAGGTCCACTCGGCCGCTGAGCACGTTCACCGCGCAGTCCCGCTCCGCCACCCTGGTCTCGAAGGGCGTCGCGGCGGTGAGGTCGACGACGTCCTTGGTATCCACGGTGGAAAGGTCGGACTTCTCCGCGGTGGGCCGCCACTTGAGCTGCGCCATCAGGTCCTCGTCGGCCAGCGCGCCGAGCAGCCGGATCTCCTCGACACCCCGGATCAGGCCGCGCGCGGCCATCGGGCCGTGCTTGCGGGCCAGCGGCATCAGCAGGTCGTGCACGGCCATCCGGCCGTGGTGCTGGTCGATGTGCGCGTGCTCGTCGCAGTACTTGAGGTCGACGCTGTCGCCGTACACCGCGCGCAGCGTCTTGCCGAGCGCCCCGAACCACGGCGCGAAGGTGGCCTCCAGCAGGGCCATCGCGCCGATGTAGCGGAAGAACCCGGTGCGGTTGTGCGTCACCGTGTAGAAGTAGTTGTTCACCGCGATGGACGTCGGCAGGTAGAAGAACCAGTAGTGGTGCGCGTCGGCGGACATGTCGGTGCTGGCGCACAGGTCGGTGAACAGCGTGCTGTGCTTGGCCGCGTAGACGCCGTAGCCGAACTCGTCGATGAAGATCTTGAACAGCTCGCTCTGCTCCGGCCCGAACGCGCCGCCGAGGTTCTGCGACATCGCGGTGGCCTCGGTCAGCCCGTCCAGCGCCATCTGCGCGATGAGCATCTCGGCGGCCCGCTTGTTCTCCGGAGCCGTCTCGACGGACCGCAGCACGGGCCGGTCGGCGTTCACCGCCTCGTCGATGGTGCGCTCGAGGTGCGCCAGCGTCGCGTCGGCCTCCCACGACCCGGTGACCTTGACGCTGTCCTCAAGGAAGCCGAGCGCGAAGTCCTCGGCCGTGGTGCGCACCTGGTCGGCCAGCAGGCGGTTCCTGCTGCTGTAGAAGGCGTCGAAGGCGCGCTCCTTGCCGTGCAGGCCGTCGCGCGGCAGGAACAGCGCGTCGCTCTCGTAGACGTTCATCAGCAGCCGGTTGGCCATCAGGCTGTCGTCGGAGACGAACTGGTCTTCGGTGAGTCGCCTCGACCAGTCGATCGCCGCGAGCCGCTGCGTGTCCAGCGGGCGGTGGTACGGGTTCGCCCGCACGAACGGCCCCTGGTTGGCGCGGTACGGCTCGGAGTCGGCGAACTCCGCGACGGCGCCCGCGATGGATTCACTGGACTGCAAAGCTGACGTGCCCATGCCTCGTGGTCCTCCAAGACTGCGAAACGGGGGCGCGATTCGGCGGCCGATCCGAGGCCGGTTGATCCCCCGTCGCCGACCGTACGTGATCGAGCGATGTGGACCCAGAAGTCGTTGTCAGTAGCCCGTTTGCCGCACATCGCCGCTGCTCAGCGCGTCTTCGCATGTCCGGACCGCCCGGATGGAATGGCGATGGAACGGTCCGGCGTGATGGTCGGTCGGCGATTGCCCGTTCGGACACCAATGGCTACCCTTTCGGCGATTTCAGGTGCTCAGCGCGCCGCTGGGTGGACTGTGGATGTACGCCGGCCTTCCTGATGCGAATCGAATGTTGTTGTCCCGTAACGGTTCTTGACATCCGGGTCGCGCGGTGTCGAGGATGACGGCGGCTGCCTCAGCCAGATCCGGCGAACACGCGGAGGTGTCGTGTCCGGGAATTCCTCGACCGTCTCGGCCACATCGGGGGTCGGGTCGACACCGGACCCGGTGCCCGCCCGGCGTAACGAATGGCTGTTGGTCGCCTTCACCGGCACGACGAACACCGCGGACGCCGTGATGCGGGTGGCCCTTCCGCTGCTCGCCACGCGGCTGACCAGCTCGCCGGCGCTGATCGCCGCGGTGGCGATCATGCTGACGCTGCCGTGGTTGGTCACCGCGCTGCACATCGGCGTGTTCGTCGATCGGATGAACCGGCGCTCCCTGATGGTCGGCGCGGAGTTCGCGCGGATGGCGTCCATCGTGGTCATGCTGATCGCGGTGGCCCTGAACGCGACCACCCTGCCGTTGATCTACGCCGTGGCGCTCGTGCTCGGGGTCGCCGAGGTGGTCGCGCAGCTGGCCGCGATGTCGATCATCCCGTCCGTAGCGCCCAAGAGCCGCTGGCAGTCGCTCAACACGCGGATGACCGCAACGGAGTACGTCAGCTTCAGCTTCGTCGGCGCGCCCATCGGCGGGTTCCTGGTCGCCGCGGGCTTCGCCATCGCCTTCGGGGTCACCGGGGCGGTCTACCTGATCGGCGCGCTGCTGCTGACCATGCTGGTCGGCAACTTCACCGTGCAGAAGACGAAGGAGCGGCGGCCGGCGCGCGTCGAGATCCGCGAGGGTCTCCAGTTCCTGCTGCGACACAAGCTGTTGCGCACGATGGCCGTGCTCATCACGTTCATGTCCGGCTGCTGGGCCGCCTGGTACGCCATCATTCCCGCGTACGCCGTCGGCGGCCCGCTGGACCTGACCTCGAAGCAGTTCGGCTTCCTGCTGACCAGCCTCGGCGCGGGCGGCGTGGTCGGCACCTCGCTGGTCGGGCCGATGAACCGGCTGCTCGGCAGGCGGTGGGTGATGTTCGTCAACATCATCTGCACGGTGCTGATGGTCGGCGTGCCCGCGCTGCTGCCCGCCACGCCGTCCAGCGCCTGGCTGGTCGGGGTCGCCGCGTTCTTCGCGGGGATCGGCGGCACGATGTGGACGGTCAACTCCAGGGTGATCTCGCAGTCGTTGGTGCCCAATGAGTTGCTCGGCCGGTTCAACGCGGCGAGCAGGCTGGTCTCCTGGGGCATGACCCCGGTGGCCGCCGCCGTCGCTGGCGGGCTCGCGCAGTGGCTGGGCTTCCGCGTGGCGTTCGGGTTCTTCGCGGTCATCTGCGTCGCGCTGATCTACCCGTTCCTGCGAGTGATCACGCGGGAGGCCGTCGCGGAGGTCGACGCGCCCGTGCCCGACGACGCCGGCGAGGCCGAGACAGTCGAAGCGGTCGAAGCGACCGACAAGAAGGCATGAACAGGGAGCGGCACGCAGTGATCGATCAGCACGCAACGTTGTACGGCCTGTTCCGCGAGGCCGCGCGGCGGTCCCCGGACGCCACGGCGATCGAGGTCGGCGAGGACGCCCCGACCTACCGCGAGTTCGTCGAGCTGGTCGACCGGCTCGCCGCGGCGCTCGTGGACACCGCGGGACGACGCCCGCACGCGGTCGGCCTGCTCGCGACCCGCAGCCTCGCGGCCTACGCGGGATACCTGGCCGCGCTGCGGCTCGGCGCGATCGTCGTGCCGCTCAACCCGGCCTTCCCCGCCGGCCGCAATCGCGGGATGTGCGCGGCGGTGGGCGTGGACGTCGTGGTGGTCGACGAGTCCGGTGCGGCGCAGGCGGAGGAGGTCCTCGACGGCGGTGACATCGTCGCGCTGCCGCTGCACGGCGCGTGGCGCGAGGGGTTGCCCGCCGCGTGGGAGGCCGCCTACGACGGCAAGCCAGAGGACGTCGCCTACGTCCTGTTCACGTCGGGATCCACGGGCACCCCGAAGGGCGTGCCGATCCGGCACAGCAACGTGACGAGCTACCTCGCGTTCTGCGTCGAGCGGTACGAGGTGCGGCCGGGCTGCCGGCTGTCGCAGGTCTTCGAGCTGACCTTCGACCCGTCCGTGTTCGACCTGTTCGCGGCCTGGAGCACCGGCGCCACGCTCGTGGTGCCGCAGCAGGCCGAGGTGCTGACCCCGGCGCGGTTCGTCGCCGGCAGGGGGATCACGCACTGGTTCTCCGTGCCCTCGGTGATCTCGCTGGCCAGGCGGCTGCGCGGGCTGCGCCCCGGCAGCATGCCAGGGCTGCGTTGGAGCGTCTTCGCCGGCGAGACGCTGACGGTGGCGCAGGCGCGCGCCTGGGCGGCCGCCGCGCCGGCCAGCGTGCTGGACAACGGTTACGGCCCAACCGAACTGACCGTCACCTGCACGGCGTATCGGCTGCCGGCCGACCCCGCCGACTGGCCGGAGACCTCGAACGGCACCCTGCCGATCGGGCCGGCCTACGACCGGCTCGACGCGGTGTTGGTGACCGAGGACGGCACGGTCGGCACCGACGGAGAGCTGTGCATGCGCGGCGCCCAGCGGTTCGACGGATACCTCGATCCCGCGCACGACCGCGGCCGGTTCCTGCGCGGCGAGGAGCGGTTCACCGTGGTCGAAGGCCCGGTGCTCCCGTCCGACTGGTACCGCACGGGCGACCGGGTCAGGATCGAGCACGGCGAGATCGTCCACATAGGACGGTTGGACGATCAGGTCAAGGTCCACGGCTACCGCATCGAGCTCGGCGAGATCGAGTCGGCGCTGCGGTCGCATCCGGCCGTGCTGGACGTCGTCGTGCTGGCCGCGCCAGAACAGGGCGGCGAGCTCCTGCTGCACGCGCTGTACACCGGCGAGGCCGTGGCCGAGGACGAGCTGACCGCCGTGGTGGGCGGCAGGCTGCCCGCGTACATGGTGCCGAGCTCCGTGCATCACGTGGACACGTTCCCGGTCAACGCGAGCGGCAAGGTCGACCGCCGCAGGCTGGCCGCCGAGCTGGACGACCGCCAGGACGCCTGACGCGCACCAGGACGCCTGACGCGCGCCGCGCCGAACAGCCAGCAGAACGCCCGATGGGGGGCACCGCGTGTGCGGTGCCCCCCATCGGTTGTGGCGGGTCAGCGTTCCATGAGGGACTGGATCTCGGCCGCGAGCTGGTCGGCGAACTCAGGCCCGAGCAGGCCGTAGTGGGTCGTGTCGATCCGGATCCGGTGCGGTGGCGTGGCGAAGCGCTGCGCCCACTGGTCGAGCTGCACGTCCAGCAGCTGCGCGCCGACGAGCAGGACGGGCGCCGCCAGCACCCGGTCGGTCACGTAGGCGGACACCGCGAGGGTGTGCCTGCGGTAGGTGCCCCAGCGCTCGATCAGCGTGGCGGCCGGCACGGTCTCCCCGGCGGCGCCGAGACAGGCGGCCAGCGCCCGCATCGCCAGCTCGGGATTGTCGCCGCTGGTCACCGGAAGCGAACCGGCCAGGTCGACGTCGAGCGAGCCGCAGACCGTCGCGACGAACGAGTCGAGACGTTCCGCCTCGCGGTCCGCGTCGTTCTCGTAGCCGACCGGCGGGGCCGCGTCGAGCACGGCGAGGCGCGGCGGCTCCGGGTAGCCCGCGGCCAGCTCGAAGCAGATCTGGCCGCCCATCGACCAGCCGCACAACAGATCCGGCCGCAGCCCGGCCGCGTCGAGGTCGGCGCGGTAGCTGGCCGCCATCTCCGGCACGCCGGGCAGGGGCTCGCGCTCCTGCGACAGCGTGACCCGCCAGCCCGAGGGCAGCGCGACCAGCAGGGCGCGGTAGTCGTGCGCCGCGCCACCGGCCCCGTGCACCAGGTGCAGGTGCGGCCCGTCGCCCTCGCGCAGCACGACCAGCGTGCTGACCGTGGTCGGCCGGTCCTCGGTGAGCTGGTCGACCAGCCGACGCGGGGTCGGCTCGGCCAGCCACCGGATCAGGTCGAGCGAGTGCCCGGTCTCCGACTCGATCGCCGCGGCCAGCTGCAACACCTTCAGCGACCGGCCGCCCATAGCGAAGAAGTCCTCGTCCTGGTCGTGCGGGTCGTCGCCGAGCACCTCCCGCCAGATGTGGCCAACCTGCTGCCACAGCGGCGAATTGGGCAGGCGCGCGGCCGGGGGCGCCTCGGCCGGCCGGTGGTCGACGAAGCCGGCGACCGCGCGGGACCTGACCTCGAGGCCGGACACCGTGGCCTGCGGGTCGGCCGCGAGGACCGAGTCCAGGTCGTGCAGCAGCCGCTGCACCGTCTGCCTCTCGTAGCGGCCGGTGTTGTACTCGATCTCCGCGAGATACCCGCCGCCGTCGATCTCCCAGAACGCGATCGCGATGTCCGACCTGGCCGCCCGGTTGGGGGTGAGGTGCTGCGTCAGGGTGATGTCGCCAAGCATCGCCCCGATGCCGATCGGGCCGAGGTAGTTCAGCAGCAGCGGCGCGTAGTCGTTCAGCATCGCCTGGGTCGACTCGGTCAGCGAGCCGAACACCGCCGAGTACGGCACGTTCTGGTGCGCCAACATCGTCCACATCGCGTCGCGCGACCGGCCGACGACGTCCGCGAGAGTGTCCTCGTCGCCGATCGTCGCCCTGGCGATGCACAGGTTGGCCGTGTAGCCGACCAGCGCCTGGTCCCGTGGCGTCATCCGGTTGGCAATCACGGCCCCGACCGACACCTCCTCGCCTGCGCCGCCGCGCGCGAGCACGACCTGCATCGCGGCCAGCATGACCGCGAACGGCGTGCCGAACGTGACCTTGCCGAGCGCCGCGACACCCTCGTTGGCCTCGCGGCTGAACGCGTAGCGCAGCGTCACACCGGCGGCCCCGGTGCCGGCGAACCTGTCGTGGTCGGCCGCCACCGTGGTCGACACCGCGCCGTCCAATGTGGACCGCCAGTGGTCCAGGCTCGGCTGCCACTCGCCGGCGTCCCTCGCGGCGACGGACTCCCGCGCGTAGACGGAGAACGGCACCGCCTCGGCCTCGAACTCTGGCCGGTCGCCGCGCACGATCGCCTGGTAGGCGGTCGAAAGGTCCGTGAGGAGCAGTTGGAGCGCCCAGCCGTCCAGCACGACGTGGTGCACGGTCAGCACGAGTTCGTGCTCGGTGCCGACTCGGACCGTGGTCAGCCGGGCGAGGGGCGCCCGGCTCAGGTCGATCGTCTGCTCGTGGATCTCCTCGGCCAGCAGCCGCAACAGCGTGTCCACCGGCGCCGTGCCGGGATCGTCCACCTCGACCCGTTGCATGGTCGCGGTCACCTTCGGCAGCACGACCAGCGTGATCGTGCCGTCCTGCTGGACGACCGAGGTGCGCATCGCCTCGTGCCGGTCGATCACGGTCTGCCACGCCGCCGCGAGCGCGTCGGTGTCCGGGGCGCGATCGCAGGCCAGCCGCAGCGTGAGGTTGTAGACCGACTGGTTCCTGGCCCGCTGGTGCACCCACCACAGGGCTTCCTGCATCGGGGTGGCCGGCACGGTGAAGGTGTCGACCCGAGCGTCGACGGTCGTCATCGGGCGCTCACCGTCGGGATCCTGCCGAACTCCTCCGACAGTCGCTTGCGGTCCACCTTGCCGACCGTGGTCAGCGGGATCTCCTGGCGGTGGTGGAATCCGCGCGGGTGCATGTACTGGGGCAGCTGGTCGACCAGGCCGGCGAACTCCGCGTCGGACACCTCGCCGCCGGTGTACAGCGCGTGCAGGTCCATCTCGCCGTCCTGCGCGGTCACGGTGATCACCACGACCTCGGCGATGTCCGGGTGCTTGCGCAGCGCCGACTCGATCTCGCCGAGCTCGACCCGGTTGCCCCGGATCTTGATCTGGTCGTCGATTCGGCCGAGGTGCACCAGTTCGCCGCGCTCCCTGCGGACTCGGTCGCCGGTGCGGTACCAGTGGTCCTCGGTCAGCGGCTCGGTGCTGTCGTAGATCTGTGCGGTCCGACCGTCGAAGGACACGAAGCGGTTCGCGTTCTCGCTCGGGTCGAGGTAGCCGGGGAACCGTTGCGGCCCACGGATGCACAGCTCGCCGTCCTCGCCGGGCAGCAGGTCGCTGTCGAGCAGTACGTACTCCATGTGCGGGTACAGCTCGCCGATCGGGATGGACCGGTTGGAGGTCTCCACCCACTCGTCCTGCGCCAGCGGCACCTGGTAGCCGGTCACCGTCACGGTGGTCTCGGTTGGGCCGTAGCAGTTGAAGATGCGGGCCTTGGGCGCGGCACTCGACCAGGCCTGCACGTGCTCCATGGTCAGCGCCTCGCCGCCGAAGAACCCGCCGAGCAGGTTCGGCATGCTGCCAGGAGCCAGCGCGCGCAGGCGCTTGGCGAAGGAGATCAGCGACGGCACGGACATCCAGTGCGTCAACCGCTTGGCATTGACGAACTTCACCGGCGTGAACACGTCGGTGTGCTGCGCGACGCACAGGGTCGCGCCGGAGCCCCAGCTGCCGAAGATCTCCACGATCGACCCGTCGAAGGACATCTCGAAGGTCTGCGAGACCCGCGAGCCGGGCGTCAGGAAGTAGCGGGGGATCACGTCGTCCAGGAACGCGGAGACGTTGGCGTGCGTGGTTGGCACGCCCTTGGGCTTCCCGGTGGTGCCGCTGGTGTAGATGATGTAGGCGATGTCGTCCGTCGTGCGGTCGACTCCCGGCGGGATGGTCGCGGACCGGTCCGCGTCGAGCAGGTCGCGCGGGCGGCCGCCGGTCATGTCCAGGATCGGCACGTCCGTGGCCACCCGGTACTCGGCCGCGCCGTCGCCGCTGGTGTCGTCGACGACGGTCAGGTCGAGGCCAGCGTCCTCGGTGATGGCCAGGTTGCGCGACGCCGCGGCGGCCGGGTTCAGCGGCACGCAGGTGGCGCCGAGCCGTTGCGCGGCAAGGTAGGAGACGTAGCCGACCAGGCTGCGCGAGGTGAGCAGCCCGACCCGTCGCGGCGGCCCGCCGAGCGTGTCGTGCATCAGCGCGGACATCCGCTCCACGGTCGCGCGCAGCTCGGCGTAGGTCAGCGAGGTCGTGGTGACCTCGAGCGCCATGTGGTCGGGGTGCGCGTCCGCCGAGGCGAGGAACCACTGGTAGAGGGTCTGGTTCGTCATCGTGCTTCCCTTTCCGGGTAACGAAGTTCGTGGGCGACGCTCACCGCGATATCGGGCAAGGGGACGCTGTGCCAACAGAGGGAGTGCCAGGTGCCGTCGTGCTGGCCGACCTCGACCGGGATCGTCCACGGCCGTCCGGCGAGACCCGTGCCGGTCGCCTTGACGCAGGCCTCCTGCACGGTCCAGATCCGGCTGTACTCGCGCTCGCGTTCGGGGTCGGGCAACGCGGCGAGCGCGACGCGCGCGGTCGGCGATCCGCAGCGCCGCAATCGGCCCGCCGTGACGGGTTCCGGCCGCTGCACGTCCACGCCGACGCGTCCGCCGACGCCGACTGCGGCGGCCAGCCAGTCGCCGTCGTCGGACAGGCTCACCGAGATCTCCGGGTGCGCCGGCAGGTGTGGTTGCCCGCTCGGCCTTGTCGCGATCTCCGCGTCGCCGGCCACCTCGGTCGCGTCGGCGAGCAGGTCGCGCAGCACGGCGCGGGCGTCGGCGCGCGAGGCGGACCGACGGCGCACGGCGACGCGCACCCTGCCGCACGCGGTCACGCGGACCTCCTGGCGAACGCGGCGCACAGCGAGTCGGTGTCGCGCAGCGCCTGCGGGGTCAGGTCGTCCGCGTCCAGCTCCACGTTCAGCTGGCTCTCGACCCGCTCGATGATGTCGACCAGCCGGAAGGAGTTGAAGTTGGGCAGGTCGCGCAGCGTCCGCGCGGCGAGCACGATCGACTCGTCCAGGCGCAGCACGTCCTCGATCGCCGCCAGCACGGTGGCCCGCACGAGGTCGTCGTCGGCCGCCGCGACGGGTTCCGCCGCGGCGAGCCTGCCGGCCATGGCCACATCCTCGTGCAGCAGCCTGGCCAGCTCGTCCAGCACGGTCGCCGGCAGCGCGCCGGTGCGCTTCGCCCTGCGCCAGGCCACGTACGTCTGCGACGCCAGGGCCAGCCACGCCCCGGCGTGCGCGTCGGCCTCGGCGTTGCCGCCGAGCCACGCGGCGTGCAGCAGCCGGGACCGGCCGAGCAGCCAGACGTCCAGCACCAACTGGTCGCTGCCCCGGTTGGCCGCCAGGTACGCGTCGATGTCCGGCACGGCGTCGGCGAGCGCCCGCGCGTTGTCGGCCAGCGCGCCGGGCCGCGCGGTCACCGGCTCGGTCGCCAACAGCAGCACGGTGGCCGACGGCACCATCGCGTCGAAGTCGGTGGGGGACAGGCGCCACACGCTGGGACGGCAGGACCCCCACGGCGTCTCGTCGTGGTAGGCGTCCACGACGGTGTCCGAGGCGGACAGCAGGAAGGTGTGCTCGGTGTGCTGCTGGCCGGCGTACGGCGTCCACGCGAGGGTGTGCGCGTCGGCGATCACATACAGGGGGCCGTGTTCGCCGACCAGCTCGCGCAGCGCGGCGCCGTCCACGTCGTCGAAGCGCTTGGCCACCCGGAGCCCGAGCAGGTCGTGCGCGGCGGCGAGGCGGTACGGCACCGACGACGCGACCTGCGGCGCCCCGTCCTGGCCCGGTTCGGTCTCGAACCGCAGCGCGGAGCCGAGCGCGAGATGCGCGCCGGAGCCGTTGTGGCGGTCGGCGACGGCGGCGAGGTTGGCCTGCACGCAGTCCAGCGCGTCGGCGCGCAGCGTCTCCAGCACCGGCGACCACAGCCGGTCGTAGGTTTCGGTAGGGGCACTCAGCATGATCGCATCCGGTTGTCGTAGGTCACCAGGTGAACTGCCCGCCTGCCACGATGGCCTGCCGGCCGGGTCGAGCCGCCTCGGCCGACCGGGCACTCCGGCGGCTCGGTCACGTGGCGACCTCCGCCCTGTCGTGGCCGAGGAAGCCGCCGATCTCGTCGGTCAGCTGGTCGAGGTGCTCCGGCTCGAACACCGCGAAGTGGTCCGCGTCGAGCGTCCCGTCGCGCAGGTCCGGCGCGAGCTCCCGCCACCGCCGAACCGACTCGGCCCTGCCGTCGAAGTCGTTGTCGTTGTCCGGGCACATCAGCAACAGCACTCTGCCCGCGTACTCGCGCACGGCCGCGTAGTCGGCGAGCGCGGCGACCTGGGCGCGGAAGGTCCGGTCGACCCTGCCGACGGTCTGCTCGTCCGCCCTCGGCCCGAGCCCGCCGAGGATCACCTTCCTGATGTGCTCGTCGGCCTCCACAGTGGACGGTCGCGCCAACGGCGAGCTGTCGACGATAACCAGGTCCGGCCGGACGCCCCGGTCGGCCAGCCGCACGCACACCTCCCAGCCGATGGTGCCGCCGAGCGACCAGCCGAACACCAGGTCCGGCACGAGCCCGCCGAGCGCGGCGACGGCGGAGTCCGCCATCGCCGCGACGCTGTCCTCCGGCTCCTCGTCGGGCAGCAGACCGGCCGCCCGCACGGCGTACACGCTGTAGTGCCTGCCGAGGTAGGAGGCCAGCCGCAGATAGGGATTGAGGCCACCGCCCGCCCCAGGCAGCATCACGCAGACCGGACGGTCCTTCCGCCGCACCAACGTGACCAGCCGACCGGGCAGCGCGACCCCAGTCACTTGAGGCCCTCGCGGACCAGGTTGGCCAGGGTGGCGATGGTCGGCGCGCGGAAGAAGTCGACCACCGACACCGCCACCCCGAACCGTTGCTGGACAAGGCCGAGCGCGGTGAAGATGTTCAGTGAGTGCGCGCCGTACTGGAGCACGGGCACGTCCCGCTCGACGGTCGGCACGGTGAGCACACCAGCCCAGATCTCGGCGAGGTCCCGCTCGAGGTCGTCGGCGTACTCGGCGACCGTGACCGGCTCCTCGGCGCGCACCTTCGAGGCGAGCTCCACCAGCGCGGCCCGGTTGGTCTTGCCGGTGCCCGAGGTCGGCACGGACTCGATGTCCACGACCAGCGCCGGCATCATGTGCGCCGGCAGCCGCGCGCCGAGGTGCTCCCGCACGGTGTCGTGGTCGACACCGGCCTCGGAGACCAGGAACAGCAACAACTCCCGGTCCGCGCCGTCACCGCGCACGGCCGCGACGGCCTGCCGAATCCCGGGGACCTCGGTGGCGACGGTCTCCAGCTCGCCAAGCTCGACCCGGTGGCCGCGGATCTTCACCTGGGTGTCGCCGCGGCCGAGGAAGATCAGCGTGTCGTGCTCGTCCCTGACGACCTGGTCGCCGGTGCGGTACAGGATGCCGTCCGGCTCGAACCGCCCCGGCGCGAACCGGTCTGCGGTGCGTTCTGGGTCGTTGATGTAGCCGTGCGCTGGCGAGCAGCCGCCGAGGAACAGCTCGCCGGCGACGCCGGCCGGCGCGAGGTGGCCGGTGCCGTCGACCACGTACGCGGTCACGTTCGGCATCGGCAGCCCGATCGGCACGTGCCGGGCCCACGGCGGATCGCCTGCCGCGAGCCGCTGCGTAGTGACCGCCTGCGTCTCGGTCGGCCCGTAGTGGTTGACCAGGGCGCAGTGCGGGTGGTCGTCGAAGAACGCGCGGATCTCGTCGTCCACCAGCAACTGCTCGCCGGACACGCAGAACGTGCGCAGCGCGGGCAGCCTGGTCCGCTGGGCCTGCGCGCACAGCACGAACGGGCGCAGCGCGGCCACCGGGAGGTAGAGGTGCGTGACCGCGGTCTCGGCGACGCGCCGGACCATGGCGGGGAAGTCCCGCCGGTCAGCGGGTTCCCTGGCGACCACGGTCCCGCCGAGCAGCAGCGTCGGCACGATCTCCTGGAACGACACGTCGAACCCGGCCGGCGCGTACTGGAGGAACCTGGTGTCCGCGTTGACGTTGAGCGCGGAGGCCGACCAGGCCGCGAGGTTCAGCAGCGGCGGGTGGCCCATCAGCACGCCCTTGGGGCGGCCGGTTGAGCCGGACGTGAACATCACGTACACGCCGGAACGTCGGTCGGCGGCGGACGGGACGTCCTCGTCGGACTCCAGCGCGGCGATGGCCACCGTGCTGGCGCCGTCGACGTCGAGCCCCGAGCCGATGATGACCCGGCAGCCGGCCTGGTTGACCATGTAGGCCAACCGATCGGCCGGCAGGCTCGCATCGAGCGGCAGGTAGGCGGCACCGCGGCGCAGCGTCGCCAGGATCGCCACCGCGTTGTCCCCCAACGCGTCCAGCCGCAGCCCGACCACGTCACCCGGCCCGACGCCGTGCCCGGCGAGGCCTGCGGCGACGCGGTTGGCCCGGCCGGCCAGCTCGGCGAAGGTCAGCCGTCGCTCGGACTCCTCGATCGCGATCGCGTCCGGCGTGCTGCGCGCGGTCTCGTCGAACCACTCGCTCAGCGTCGGCGCCGGCACGTCGGCGGCGTAACCGTCGGTGCGCCGGCTCTGCGTGGTCGAGGCGTCGTCGAACAACTCGGCCAGCGTGCGGCTGCCGTCGGTGATTGCCCGGCGCAGCGCGGTCCGCATCGAGTCGAGGATGCCGTCGGCCACCGCGGGCGTGATCAGCGCGCGGTCGTAGTCCAGGTCGAGCTGCCAGCGCCCGTTGACCGGGGTCGCGCCGATCCAGAGGTCGAACTTCGCGGTGCCGTTGCTCGGTTCGCGGATGCCGATGACCGGTCCGGTCGCGGTGCTCGCGTCGAAGGTGTCCTGCATGGCCAGCATGCAGGAGAACAACGGGTTGCGGTCGCGCGGTCGGTCCGGCTGCACCTGCGCGACGAGCCGGTTGAACGGGACGTCCACGGCGGACCGGCAGAAGTCGATCTCGGCGCGGACGGGCCCGCTCAGGTGTTCGTCGACCGTGCGCGTCCAGTCCACGTCCACGGTGACCGGCAGCGTGTTGACGAAGAACCCGCACAGGTCGAACGCGCCGATCGTGCGGCGCGCGGCGAACGGGCTGCCGACCAGCACGCTGGACACCCCGCCGTGCCGCGCGACCACCGCGCCGTACACGCCGGCGAGCAGCACGAACGGGCTGACACCAAGCCGCTTGCAGGTCGCCTGCATGCGCTCGGCCTCGGCCTCGTCGGTGGTCCAGGAGATGCGGGTGCCGGCGAAATCGGTCTGGGTAGGACGATTCGGGCGCGGGTAGAGCACCAGCGGTGGCACCGCGCGCAGCCGCTCCGCCCAGGCGGCGGCCTTCTCGGCGGTCTTCTCCGAGGACGCGACCCGGTTCTGCGCGGCGAGTTCCTTGCGGAACGCAGTTTCCCGCGCGATCCGCAGCGTCTCGACGTCCTCGGTCATGGTGCCGGTGAGCATCCGGTCGAGGTCGCGGACGATCGGCGCCATCGACACGCCGTCGCCGACGGTGTGGTGCGCGCACAACAGGATCGACGCGGCGCTGCCGTCGGTGGCGTGCACGAAGGCGAACCGGTAGACCGGCCCGACGCCGAGGTCGAACGGCGTGCGGCCGATGGTGCGGCCCACCTCGGCCAACGTGGCCGCGTACTCGCCCGGCGCGACGGCGATCGTCTCCAGCGGCAGGTCGTCCGCGTCCGGCGGCGCCAGCAGCGTGGCGTGCAGGTCGGGGTTGCGGCCGAACACCTGGCGCAGCGCGGGCTGCACGGTCACCAGGACGGCCAGCGCGCGCCGGACGACGTCGACCAGCGGTGCGTCGCAGCGCGCCGGGTCGAGGTCGAACTGCATGATCTGGTTGTAGATCTGCCTGGTCGGCACCAGGCTGTCGACCACCAGCAGTCCCTTCTGGGACTCGGTGATCGGCAGCGTCTCCGGCGGCGCGACGAGCTCGGCGGTCATCGGGCGACCTCCGCCGTGGCCAGCTCGCTCAGCCAGGTCTTCAGCTCACCGATGGTGTGCAGCTCGACCAGCCTGGTCGCGTCGATCTCCGCGTCGTCGTCCGCGGCGACCTCAACCGCGAGTCGCAGCAGCGACAACGACTCCAGCCCGGCGTCCAGCAGCTCAGTGCTGTCGTCGAAGGAGACCGTCGCGTACTTGGCGATCGTCGAGTCCAGGTCTAGTTGTGCGGTCATCGCCGGCTCTCCGCCTGTTGTTGTGGTGTGCTCTGCACGGGAGAATCCCCATCGCCGATGTACCGCCGATGTTTCGGCGATGCAGTTCGGCTGTGGCTAGGTCTATGCGTCGCCTATGTGACGGCTGTGTGTCGCCTATGCGACGCGCGCGCGGGTGCCGGACAGCGTCCAGCGCAGCTGGTCGACGGCCTTGTGCAACACGTCGGTGTCGTCGCGGTCGACCAGCGCGCGCAGCGTCCCCAGCTCCTGCCGGTACCAGCCGAGACTCGCGGCGACGGGCTCGGCGAGCTGGCGGTGCACGAGGTTCACGTGGTGGTCGATCACCCTGCGCACGGCCGCGGCCGCGTCGACCTCGGCGTCGTGCCGCTCCCGCGCGAACAGTCGCACCAGATCGGGCACCCGGTAGCGGTCGATGCTGATCGTCTCGATCAGCCCGACGTCGACAAGGCGTTCGGCGATCGGCTGCGCGGTGTGTTCGGACAGACCGAGCAGGGCGGCCACCGTGTGCACGTCCACCACCGGCAGGTCGAGCGCCCCGAGCAGGTGCACGGCGACGCGCGCCTGGGTGTCGTGGTCCCGCTCGATCAGCCGGACGCTGGCCAGCAGGCTCTCGCGCACGCTCTGCTCACCGGAGGCAAGCAGGTCGAGCCTGCGGCGCGGGTCGGCCAGCCGTGTCGCGAACTCGGTCACCGTCCACTCCGGACGCATGACCAGCCGCGTCGCGGCGACCTGGAGGGCCAGCGGCAGATATTCGCACAACCGCGCCACCGCGCTCGTCGCGGCGGGATCCCGGTCGACCTGCTCGTCGCCGAGCAGCCGCCGCAGCAGCAGCACCGATCCGGCCGCGGACAGCCGGCCGAGCCGCACGTGCCGGTGCGAGCCGAGCGCGCCGATGGCGCCGCGCCCGGTCAGCAGGACCGCGCAGCCCGGCGGCGGGGACAGCAGCGGACGCACCTGGTCCGTGTCAGCCACGTCGTCGAGCACGGCGAGCGCCCGTCGGCCGGAGGTCAGGTCCGGCCAGCGCACCGTGCCGCCCGCGGTGACCATGGCGCGGTCACCGGAGACACCGAAGGCGCGCAACACCTCGGCGCTCACCTCGCGGGCGGACAGCGGTTGCGTGGTCGACGCGCGCAGGTCCAGCCACAGCCAGCCGTCCGGGAACCGTTCGGCGACCGCGTGTGCCGCGCGCCGCGCGAGCGTGCTCTTGCCGGTGCCGGCGGCGCCGTACACGGCGCACACCCCGCCGCCGACGAGTCGGGCCGCCGTCGCGGACAGCTCGGCCTCGCCGCCGACGACGAAACCGGCGTCGGGATCGGGCGGCAGCAGCCGAGGCGAGATGACGACTCTGGGTCTTTCATCCGGTCTCGGCCCTGATGTCGCGTCGAGCAGCTGCGGATCCTCGCGGAGGATCTGTTGCTGTAGCTCACGAAGCGGCTTGCTCGGTTCGATGCCGAGTTCGTTGATCAGCAGGCGGCGCAGATCGTGGTAGGCGCCGAGCGCCTCGGCCTGCTGTCCGCATCGGTACAGCGTGAGCATGAGGTGGGCGTGCAGCCGTTCCCGCAGCGGGTACTGGGAGACCATCAGTTTCAGTTCCGGCAGCAGCGGTTCGTGCCGACCGAGTTCGATCTCCGCGCCGATGCGGGCCTCCAGCACCGCGAGCCGCGACTCGTCCAGCCGTGCAGCCTCGGCCATCACCACGTCGGTGCGGGCGACGTCGGCGAGCGGGGCGCCGCGCCACAGCGCGAGCGCAGCGGTGAACGACGCGGTCGCCGCGGCGGGATCGCGCGCGGCCAGGCTCGCCCGGCCCGCGGCGACCAGCCGTTCGTACTCGTGCACGTCCAGCGCGCCCTGCGGGAGGTTCAGCCGGTAGCCCGGCGCGCGGGTGACCAGAACGTCCCCGTTGCGTAGTGCGCGGCGTAATCGCCAAACGTATCCAGCGAGCAGCCCGTGGGCGCTGTCCGGTACGTCGTTGGGCCACAGCTCGGCGACCAGCCGGTCGGCGGGAACCATCTGGTTGGCGCTGAGCAACAGCGCGGCGAGCAGCGCGCGTTGCTTCGGCGCGCCGATGGCAGACCAGTGCTGACCATCGAAGAACTCCAGCGTGCCAAGGATCCGGAAGCGGTTGGGGCCAGAGCGATGCATTGGATTCGTCGGCATGGGTCCTCGCTTGAGCGGCGGTGGAACGCAAGCCTTGCTCTTCGGCGGCCGGACGGATGATCTCCGTGGGAGACGTTGCCCTAAAGGCTCACTATCTGTTCCCTTTGGGGATGACAAACCGCTGACCTGCTACGGCGAATGGACTCACCCTTCACCTGTGTGGCCCAGCGCCTGGTGACAGCTCGCCAACATCGTTGCGCCGTAAACAGAGCAGGCTCACACCGGCGGCGTATCGCGAGCACATCGGCGGTACATCGGCGGCGGCGAGCATCTGCCTGCCGACCCGACGAAGCCTTGCGGAGCACGAGAAGCCATGCTGACCAACACATCGCCAGGCACCTCACCCAATGTCGAGACGCGTGCGGAGGACCCGACCGCGCGCGGCGACCGCGTCGTGCTCAAGATCGGCACGTCCTCGTTGGTCACCGAGGGCCGGCTGGACCAGGCCAAGCTCGACCGGCTCTGCGACACCGTGCACCGGGGCGTCGCCGCCGGGTTGTCGCCCGTGCTGGTGACCTCGGGGGCGATCGCCATCGGCCGCACCCGCCACCCCGCCCTCGCCTCGGCGGGGCCGGTCGGGCAGCAGGTCGCCGCCGCGCTCGGCCAGTCCAGGCTCTACGCCGCGATCCAGGCCGCGTTCGCCGACCGGGGCCTACAGACCGGACAGCTGCTGCTCACCCCGTTCGACCTGGTCGACGCGGCCCGCAGCGGCGGCGTGCGGGACACCCTGGCGACCATGCTCGCGCTGGGCATGATCCCGGTGGTCAACGAGAACGACGCGCTCGGCGTGCGCAACAACGACGTGCTCGCCGCGCTGCTCGGCGGGTTCCTCCAGGCCGATCTGTTGCTGTTGTTGACCAATGTGCCCGGTTTGTACGACAGCAACCCGTTGCTGGCCGAGGACGCGCGGCACATCGGCGACGTCGCCGCGCTGACCCCCGAGCTGGAGGAGCTCGCCGGCGGGTCGGTCGGCGACGGCGGCACCGGCGGCATGCGGATGAAGCTCGGCGCCTGCTGGATCGCGACCTTCTGCGGCGTGCGCACGGTCATCGCGGACACCACCGACCCCGAGGTGCTGGTTGCCGCGCACCGGAACCGCCCGATCGGCACGGTGTTCCGGCCGAGGGCCGTCACCGGCGCGACCCCGACGATCGGCACGCTGTGGCGCGCCTTCCGCACGCCGCCGGCAGGCTCGCTGCGGTGCACCCCCGATGGGCTCGCCGCCGTCGAGCGTGGCGAAACCCTACGGCGCCAGCACATCGCGGCAGAGCTGGGCGCGGTCGAGCCCGGCGACACCGCCGACATCTGCGACACCGACGGCCGGCCGGTCGCCCGAGGCACGGTCCAGGCCGCCATCGACCCAACTGACCCCATCGTCGCCAGCGGCGACTACGTACGGATCGTGGAGGACCAGCCATGTCGGTGACCGAAGTCTGCCGGAGCGCGGCCGAGGCCTGGGCGGGGGTCAAGACCCTCACCACGGCGGAGAAGAACGCGCTGCTGCTGGACGCGGCGGCGTCGATCGAGGACCACCGCGCGGCGATCATCGAGGCCAACGCCGCCGACGTCGACGCGGCGCGGGCGGCCGGCATCTCCAGCACGCTCGTGGACCGGCTCACGCTCACCGATCGCCGAATGGCCGGTCTGGTCAAGGCCATTCGGACCATCGTCGACCTGCCGGACCCGGTCGGCCAGGTGGTGGAGGGCTGGACCAGGCCCAACGGCCTGCTGGTGGAGCGCGTGCGCGAGCCCCTCGGCGTGGTCGCGGTGATCTACGAGGCGCGGCCCAACGTCACCGCCGAAGTCGCCGCGCTGTGCCTGAAGACGGGCAACTGCGCCGTCCTGCGCGGCTCGTCCATGGCCATGGCCAGCAACTCCGCGATCATGGCCGCCCTGGACGCGGCGATCGCCCAACACGACAACATCCCGGCAGCCGCGGTCCAACTGATCACCGACCCGTCCCGAGACGCCGCGCTGGAACTGATGCGCGCCAAGGGATACATCGACCTGCTCGTGCCGCGCGGCGGCCCTGAGCTGATCGCCTCGGTCGAGCAGAACGCGACCGTGCCGACCGTCATCGACGGCGCCGGCAACTGCCACGTCTACATCGACGGCGCGGCCGACCGGGACATCGCGACCGCAGTCGCGATCAACGCCAAGACCTCCCGGCCGAGCGTGTGCAACGCGATGGAAACCCTGCTGGTGCACGAAGATCTGGCGCACGACTGGCTGCCGGGCGTGCTCGACGAGCTGGCCGCGGCCGGTGTCGAGATCCGCGGCTGCCCGGTGGTGTGCGAGGTCTGGCCCAAGGCGACGCAGGCGACCGAGCAGGACTGGGGCACCGAGTACCTGGACCTGGTGTTGGCCGTGCGCGTCGTGCCGGACCTTGCCGAGGGCATCGCGCACATCGGCCGCTGGGGCACCGCCAACGCGGAGGCGATCGTCACGAAGGACATCGACGCGGCGCGCAGGTTCACCAGGGAAGTGGACTCCGGCAGCGTGTTCGTCAACACCTCGACCCGCTACTCCGACGGCGGCGAGTTCGGCTACGGCGTGGAGATCGGTGTGTCCACGCAGAAACTGCACGTGCGCGGGCCGATGGGGCTGGCCGCGTTGACGACGGTGAAGAACGTCGTCTGGGGTTCCGGTCAGACTCGCGTCCTCTGAGGGAGCAACCATGAGCACTGTCGAATCCGCGCCGGTTGTCATCCCGCCGTCGCCCATCCGAACCTCCGCGTTGATGGGCGAGGTCGAACAGGCGTTGTCCATCAAGTACAACAACCTCGTCTACGAGTTGCGCGCGGCCGGGCACGACATCATCACGCTGTCGCTCGGCGAGGCGTTCTTCGACCTGCCCGAGCTGAACTTCGGCAGCCTGACCGGCACCGGCCTGCACCACTACTCGCACTCGCGCGGGCTGGCCGAGCTGCGCGCGCGGCTGGCCAAGTACTACCAGGACGAGTTCGCCGTGCCGGTCGACCCCGACCAGGAGATCCTGGTGACGGCGGGCTCGAAGGCCGCGATCTACATGGTGCTGCTTGCCGTGCTCGACCCCGGCGACGAAGTGATCATCGCGGAGCCGTTCTGGCTGAGCTACCCGGAACAGGTCCGGCTCTGTCGCGGTGAGCCGGTGCTGGTCCCGCACGACGTCAGCGTGTTCGACCTGGCCAGGTACGTGACCCCGCGGACCCGCGCCCTCGTGATCAACAACCCGAACAACCCGTCCGGCCGCGTGTACACCGACGAGGAACTGGAGTTCGTGCACGAACTCGCGGAAACGTACGGCCTGCTGGTCATCGCGGACGAGGCGTACAACGAGTTCGTGCCGCCGACGGGGCCGCCGTTCCGCGCGTGCGGGTCGTTCGACCAGGAGAAGCGGCACACCGTCACGGTCAACTCGATGTCCAAGAACTACGGCATCTCCGGCTGGCGGGTCGGCTACGTGATCGCGCACCGCGACCTGATCGACCAGGTCCTCAAGATCAACCAGCATCTGGTGACCTGCGCCCCGACCATCCTGTCCTGTTATCTGGCCGAGCACTTCGACGACATCCTTGAGGTGACCCGCCCGCAGATCCGCCGCGTCGTGGCGCTGCGCAACGAGGTCGCCGGGTGGCTGGCCGACGCCGGCATCGAGACGCTGCCGGGTTCGGCGTCGTTCTACCTGTTCGCCTCGCTCGGCGAGTCCACGCTGAACTCCAGCGAGTTCACCACGCGGCTGTTGCGGGAGAGCTCGGTCAGCGTGGTCGCCGGCATCGCCTACGGGGAGTCCTGCGACCGGCACATCCGCATCTCGGTCGGCACCGAGTCACCGGAGCGGGTCGCCAGGGGAATCGAGGCGATCCGGGATCTCATCGCCGCCACGAGCCCCCGATGAGGGTCGACCTGGCCGCCGACCTCGGTGAGGGGTTCGGCGACTATCGGATGGGCGACGACGCGGCCCTGTTGGAGATCGTGACGTCGGCAAACATCGCCTGCGGCTTCCACGCCGGCGACCCTCGCATCATGCACGCGACGGTCGCCGAGTGCGTCCGCCGTGGTGTCGGCGTCGGCGCCCATCCCGGTCTGCCCGACCGGGTGGGCTTCGGCCGCCGCACCATGGAGCTGACCCCGCACGAGGTCCGCACCGACGTGCTGTACCAACTGGGCGCGCTCAGCGCGTTCGCGACGGCGCACGGCACGCGGCTGCGGCACGTCACCCCGCACGGACAGCTGGGCAACGTCGCGGCGGTGCGGCCGGACTGGGCCGCGGCCGTGGTCGAGGCCGTCACGGACTTCGACCAGACGCTCGCCGTGGTGGCGTTGGACGGCGCGCTGACGGCGGCGGCGCGGTCCGCGGGCCTGCCCGTCGCGGTGCTCGGCCTTGCCGACCGCGCCTATCAGGAGGACGGCACGCTGGTCCGCCGCTCCTCGCCGGGGGCCGTGCTCACCGACCACGGGCAGGTGGCCGAGCGGGTGGTGCGGATGGTCACCGACGGCACGGTCGAGGCGATCACGGGCAGGGTCGTCGAGCTGCGTCCGGACACCGTGCTGCTGCACGGCGACACCCCGGGGGCCGTCGACCTGGCCAGGACCGTCCGGGCTGCGCTGCGCTCCGCTGGAGTCGCCATCGAGCCCCTCGCCTCGGTCCTGGCCGCGCGGGCATGACGCTGACCGTGGCGCCGTACGGCGATTCGGCGCTGCTGGCCACAGTGTCTGGCGGCAGCGTCGAGGACCGCTGGCTGGCCGTGCGCCGCCTCGCCGACGCCGTCGAGGCCGACGGCATCCCCGGCGTCCTCGACGTGGTCGCCACCTACGACGCCCTGTTGGTGGAGTTCGACTGCGCGCGCACCACCCATGACGAGGTGGCCGGCGCGCTCAGGGACGCCAGGGGCACGGCGGCGGTCCCGACGCCGACGACGTACCGGATCCCGGTCGTCTACGGCGGCGAGCACGGCCCCGATCTGCCAGACGTCGCGGCGCAGCTCGGCCTGACCGAGCGGGACGTCGTGCGCCTGCACACCGAAACCCCGTGGGTGGTGCGGTTTCGCGGCGCTCCGGCCGGCGCGCCGATGATGGACGGCTCCCGCTTTCCCGCCCCGATCAGCCGTTGTCCCCGGCCCCGCACGCACGTCCCGGCCGGCTCGGTCGCCGTGTCCGGGCGGCAGGCGGTGATCTATCCGGTGCGGTCGCCCGGCGGCTGGCGTCTGATCGGGCGGACACCGTTGCGGCTGCTGGACCTCGGCTACCGGCCGGGCGACGTCTTCCGGTTCGAGTCCCATGGCTGACGTGCTGGCCGTGCACCAGGCCGGCATGGTCGCCGTGACCGATCTGGGCCGCCAGGGCCACTCCCGCGACGGCATCCCCCCCAACGGCGCGGCCGACCAGTTCTCGGCGGCCGTGGCGAACATCCTGGTCGGCAACCGGGAGAACAGCCCGCTCATCGAGGTCACCGCGTCGGCGTTCGCCTTCACCACGACCCGCGCCGCGCTGATCTCGGTCACCGGAGCGCCGGCGACGCTGACCTGTGGCGGTCGTCCGCACCGGATGTGGGAGCCCGTCTGCGTGCCGGCCGGCGCGCGGGTCGCCGTGCACAACGTCCACAATGGACTCCGGACTTATGTTGCGGTGCATGGCGAGTTCCAGGTTCCCTTCGTGCTTGGCAGTTGCGCGCCGGACTCGCTGCTGGAGGTCGGCACCTGGCTGAGGGCCGGTGCCGAGCTGGCCGTCGACACCGACTACGTCCCCGTGGACCACCCGGTGTTCCGCCATCCCGTGTTCCGCCTCGCCGCGCCGACGCCCCGCTTCGGCAGCCCGTGGACCATCGACGTCACCGACGGCCCGGCCGGCGCGGACTTCGTCGACCTGGACCGCACCCTGCTGTCCGAGCCGTACCGGATCACGCCAACCAGCAACCACATCGGCCTGCGCCTGAGCGGCCCCGCCCCGACCCGCCTCGACACCCGCGAGCTGCTGTCCCGTGGCGTGCCGGTCGGAGCGGTCGAGGTCACCCCGTCGCGGGAACTGCTGGTGCTGCTGCGCGGCCGACCCGTCACGGCGGGGTATCCCGTGGTCGCCGTCGCCACCCGTGTGGCCCAGTCGGCGCTCGGCCAGGCCGCCCCCGGCCACGTGCTTCGCTTCCGCCGACAGGCGCTGCCCGACGCCGTGGCCGCCTACCGCGCCCGCCGCCGCGCCATGGACGCGCTGACCGCCAGGGTCCGCACCGCCTTCGGGTGCGTCGGAATTCCCTGCCACTGAGCCAGCATCGGCCCGCGCGCGGTCACCCTGTGCTGGTGTACACCGGGATCAGGATGCCGGTCGGCACGCTCGGAAACACGGGGAGATGCGGCAGGAGTTCGGACGGGATCGGATAGGCGGGCAGGCCCGTGGGAAACACCGAAGGGTAGGCCGGTCGCTGGTACGTCGGCGGGTGGTACGCCGGGGTGGGGGAGTGCTGGTTCGAGAGGGACTCAAGCAGGGCGATGAGGACGACGACCGCGACCAGCCCGGAGACCAGCGCGAGGCCGGTGCGTTGCTCGTCGACCGAGGCAAGGTCGTCCTGGAGAGCGGGCGCGTCGGCCGCGTCGTCGTCGGGCGGGTCAAGCGAGTCGCCCGTGCGCACGCCGAGTGCCGACAGGCGGCGGCGCAGCCGGGGGAGGTTGTGCGCCGGATCGGCCACGGTCGCGTCGACGAGCGCGCGAAGCGCGGTGCCGTCGTCCGGGGTGATCAGCCGGCTGGTCCCGGTCCACGGCACCGTCCACCTGGCCGCGCCCGCCCGCGTCAACGCGAGCCCGACCGCGCGGAACACCGCCGTGCGCAACAGTTCGCGCGCCTGCTCCGACGACGACGGAGACGACGACGGAGACGACGACGGAGACGGTCGCGCGGGCACGGCGTTCGCGAGCGCGGTCATCAGGTCGGTCCGTCGGTCCGTGCCGAGCAGGTCGAGGACCGAGCCGAAGGTGAACCCCGTCGCCTGCGGACCCGACCGGGCGTCCCGCACCGCGCGGACCGCCGCCCGCAGCGGCTCGAGCTGTTCGGCGCAGTGCCGGTCGGCGATGGCGTCCGCCCAGTCCCGCCACGGCATCGGGCGCGCGCGGCCGCGCACCCGCCCGAACAGCTCGGCCGGATCCGGCAGCAGGCGCAGCGCGGGCGCGGCGTCCCCGGTGGCGGCGAGATCGGGCGGCCCGCCCGCCGCGGCGTCGAGCCTGGCCAGCCGCTGTTCGAGGCTCGGATGCGAGTCGCGGTTGGGACCCTGCCGGACCGGAGTCGGTGGCCGCTCGCGGAACTCCGTCAGGCGCTCGCGGTAGTCCGGGTCCTCGATCATCGCCAGGAAGGCCCTGAACGGGTCGTCCGGCACCAGGCCGACGCGGCTCAGCGGATCGAGGAACCTGGCGCGGAAGTCCTGCCAGGCAAGGGAGAGTGAGTGCGCGGACCGCAGCGCGTCCTCGGTGACCCGGCTGCCGGTGACCCGCGCGGCGACGGCGTCGGCGTCGTACTCCTGCCGCCGGCGGACCGCGAGGGAGATCCAGTCGTAGCACCGCGCGTAGCCGGACAGCAGCCGCAACGGCACGCCCGCGTACAACCTGGCGACGGGGTTGGCCAGCGCGGTCCGCGCGATGCTCCGTCGTGCCGCGCCGAGCGCGACGGAGCCGCGATAGGTGATCGCGCCGAGCCTGGTGTGCCCGTGCGTGTAGTGGCCGAGTTCGTGACACAGCACGGTGCGCAGCTCGTCGGTGGTCAGGCCGACCAGCAGCGGCGCCCCGACGTACATCCTGCGCCGGCCGGCCAGCAGGCCGAGCAGCGGGGCGGTCTCGCTGACGGCGGCGTTGGCCTCGTCGGTCAGCCGCAGCTCGGCCGGCACCGAGGTGCCGACCCGCGCGGCCAGTTCCCGCACCAGGTCCCACAGTTCGGGCGCGCGCTCCCGGGTGACCGGCACCGAGTTCGGCGGGGTGTCGTCGCCGCCGCTGACGCTGAACACCGCGCGCACGAGCGAGATCAGCACGAGCCCGCCGCCCGCCAGCAGCAGCAGGATGTTGATCTGGAAGCCGCCGTTGGCGATGACCCAGACGGAACCGGCGACGAGCGCCACGCCGACGAGCACGAGCACCGCCAGGAGCAGGTAGGCGCCGACGAGCAGCGCGACCGCCAGCAACGCCCTGAGCGTGAGCGTCATCGCGACCACCTGGCGAGGATTTCCCCGAGGACGCGCCGCCTGCCCCGGTCGTTCTCCTCGATCCCGGCGCGCAGCCAGTCCTCGGTCGCGTGCAGCGTGTCGGCCAGCCATTGCATGGTTCGCGTCGCGCGGTCGAGCGCGGTCGAGCGTTCCTCGACGGCCCGCTCCGTCGGGGATAGATGGCCGAGGCGCGTCGCCGCCAACTCCTTGCTGAGCCTGACGCGTGCCTTCAGCAGGCTCTGGCGCACCGCGTTGTCCGTCATGCCGAGCTCGTCGGCGATCTCGCGCGAGGTCATCCCGTGCAGGAGATGCAGGCCCATCACCATGCGCTGCCGGCCGCGCAGCGCGGCCAGGGCGCCGAGGGCGATCAGCGCCTCGGCGGCCCGTTCGGTGCTGCTGTTCGTCCGCCAGGCGGCCAACTCCAGCGAGTCCAACGAGCTCGACCGCCGCCAGCGCCGCGCCGCCTTCCAGCACCGCTGGCGGACGACGAGGTAGACCCAGGCGTCCGGCGCGTCGTAGCCGCCGACCGTGTCCCATCGACGCAGCGCCTCGGCGTACGCCTCCTGCACCGCGTCCTCCGCGTCGTGCCGGTTGCCGGTCAGGGCCAGCGCTCTGGCGAGCATTCCAGGCGACGAGGACTCGAAGAACTCGCGGAAGCCCGCGGGGGCGACCGTGCCCGCCGTCATCGCGACACCTCCGTGGTCGCCGCCTGTGGGAGGACGATCAGCGTCTCGCCGTCGGCGTGCCGGCTGACCACCACGGACCCCGGCCGGGCCGCGCGCAGCACGGCGGCCAATCCCTTGGTGCGAGCCCGTTCCCTGACCGCGACCGTTCGCCAGGCGGCCACCAGATATGCGATCCTCGCCGCGATGGCGAGGGCGAACACGACGACAGGTTGCCCCATTGTCACGATGCCTCCGTTGGTGCCAGTCAGCACGCCCGTGCCGAACTTGTACCAGGAACAGCCGAGACGGCACCCGGCGTTACCCCGCAATCCCAGGAAAATCCGCGACCTGGATCGGACGGGAACTCAAGGATGACCGATCAGCCCACGTCGGATGGGTCGGCTGACCTCGGCGCTGTGGTCAGCACGCACGCGGTCGACAACGAACGCCGCCGCACGATCGCGGTCGGCGGGCTGGTGCTGGCCGTGTTCGTCGGCATCGCGACCAT
Organism: Solihabitans fulvus; assembly: GCF_008386585.1. Classification (GTDB taxonomy): domain Bacteria; phylum Actinomycetota; class Actinomycetes; order Mycobacteriales; family Pseudonocardiaceae; genus Solihabitans; species Solihabitans fulvus. The sequence goes on along the minus strand of NZ_VUOB01000028.1, from coordinate 15,426 downwards.
GGCCGTGCTGTCCGAGCCGGAGCACCCGACGTCCTACCAGCCCAACCAGGGCCAGCTCTCCGGCGCGTTGATCGCGCTGACCGCGTCCTCGTTCGTGATCGGCGCCGTGAACTGGTGGAAGGCGTGGCGCGGCGGCACCGGCGAGTATTTCGAACTTCGCGAGCACGGCTTCGCTCACACGAATTCCAGGCGGACGAGGATATTTCCGTGGGAAACGGTCGCCCATGTTCGCGTCAGGAAGGCGCAGGCGGCGAATCCGATCGCCAGGTACTTCGGCACCCAGTACGTCGCGTCGGTCGCGATCAGGGGCCGGCGCCGGGCGGTGCGGGTGCACGGCCTGGTCCACCGGCACACCGAACTCGCCGAGGCGATCATGGCCAACTGCGGGCCGGCGCCGCCGCTCGTCACCACCCGGCAGCGCCAACTGTGGCTGGCGCTCGCCCTGGGAGGTGTCGGCCTGGTGGCCTTCCTGATCTACTACCTGCGCGCACACCAGGACACCGAGCGCACGATCGACCACGGCTCCTACACCGAGGTGGTCGCGGTGCCCGGCGTCAGCGGCGTTGGCTCGGTCCTCGTCGTGGTGGGACTGGTGGCCGGCGGTGTGCTGGCGATCGTCGGCGTCACCATGGCGCTGCGCAGGGACTGAGGCCGCCGGGCTTCGCCCGTACCGTCAGGGTGATGTGCGCCGCGATGTTCCGCGCGGATCGGTCTGGCGGCCCGGACAGGCGCTAGGCTGAGGCGGCACCACGGGATCACCCCGCGTCGACGCGGACGGATCGACCGTGCTGTGTCAGGCGCCGCTTCGGACCTCGGCGGCGCAGAGTTCCCCTCCGGTCAGGCCATGAGGCACTGCGGGCGGGTTCGACGTGCCAACGCCGTCGGGCCGAGCGGCCGAACCGGTCCACACAGGACACGAGCGACGCGCGTTGCGCGGTCGGAGAGGCTAGGCGGTCGCCGTGGTCAGTCGCCGCGCCAGCCGGCTCGCCCAGGTCCGGCTGTGGGTCGTCGAGGCGGCGGTCGCGAGCGCGCGGCCGATGTCGGTCCAGGTGCTCTGCGAGACCACCGTCGCGCGCCTCGGGGTGACCGGGGCCGTCGTGACGGTGGACAACGCGCCCGGCCGGTCGGAGACCAGGCACGCGACCGACCCGCTCGGCGCGCGCCTCGCCGAACTTCAGGTGACGGTGGGGGAGGGCCCAGGGGTGGACGCGCGGCACGACGGCGGCCCGGTGCTCGTCGCCGACCTCGACACGCGGCACAGCCAGCGCCGGTGGCCGCTGTTCGCGCCGCTGGCCGTCGAGGCGGGCGCCGCCGCCCTGTTCACGTTGCCGCTGTGCGTCGGGGCGATCCGGCTTGGCACGCTCACGCTGCACCGGATCGAGGCCGGTCAGCTGGACGGGGCGACGCTGGCGGACGCGCTGGCGTTCGCCGGGTTCGCCCTGACGCTGTTGCTCGACCAGCAGGCCGGCATACCGTTGGCAGGCGGCGATCCGGCGGACGACGGCCTGCCACTGCGCAGCGCGCAGGTGCACCAGGCGACCGGCATGGTCTCCGCGCAGCTGGACATCGGCATCTCGGACGCGTTCGCCCGCCTGCGCGCGCGGGCGTTCGCCGATCGGCTGCCGCTGAACGAGGTGGCGGCGGACGTGGTCGCCCGCAGACTGCGGTTCGGGTCGACCAACGATGCGCCGTGAGGGGTGACACGAATTCGGTGGCGCGGCCCTACCCTGGTGGCTGAGGTGACGGCGATGGACGATGAACGCCTGATGGCGACGTTTGTCGAGTTGGCGGACACACTGACCGATGACTTCGACCTGATCGAGTTCCTGCACCTGCTGGCCGACAGGTGCGTCGAGCTGCTCGACGTGGACGCGGCCGCGTTGCTGCTGGCCGACCAGCACGCCGAGCTCCAGCTGATCGCCACCTCCAACGAACAGGCGCGACTCGTCGAGCTGTGCCAGTCGCAGTACGACGAGGGGCCCGGCCTCGAGGCCTTCAGGACCGGCGCGAGGGTCAGCAACGCCGACCTGGCCGGCGCTGGTGTGCCGTGGCCGCGGTTCGCCTCGGCGGCGCTGGTGGCGGGGTTCGCCGCCGTCGACGCGCTGCCGATGCGGCTGCGCACCGAGGTGATCGGCACGCTCAAGCTGTTCCGCAGCCGGGCGGGCGAGCTGAGCGCCGACGCCCTGCGGACCGGTCAGGCCCTGGCCGACGTCGCCACCATCGGCCTGCTCCAACAGCGTTCGATCCGCTACCACGAGATCGTGGCCGAGCAGCTGCGGAGGGCGCTGCACAGCCGGGTGGTCATCGAGCAGGCCAAGTGCCTGGTCGCCGAGCGCCTCGGCGTCGATCAGGCCGGTGCCTTCGCCGTGCTGCGCGGCTACGCGCGCGACCACCACCGCAAGCTCGGCGACGTCGCGCACGCGGTCGTCACCGGCCAGACCAGCGCCAACGACCTGATCGGCACGCCAGGGCCGGCCCGCAATCCCGGCTGGTAGCCGCCTCGACGACCGTCCACAGTGGAGCTTGGCGTGTCACGCCGCCGTGCCGGATCGCTGCACGCACCACGCGCTCCGGCAGGGCGAGGGAGTGCACAGCGGCAGCCCCGGGAGCGGGACGAATTGTGCGGCGCCCCACGAACATCCCTGCGGCATCGCGGTGAACTCGGTGATGGCTCGCGACAGCTCCCCAGCCCCTGCGTCGCCCCGGTGCCGGTCCGCCTCCCGCCGCAGGCAGTCCTTGAGCCGAATCGACTATAGGCCCTGGGCGGCGCCCAACACCCGCCCGGCGACCGCGACCGCCTGGTCGACGTCGCCGTCGAGAAGGTGGCTCACCGCAAGGGAGATCAGGCAGAACGCGCGGCTGCGGGCCATCGCGTCGCCGAAGCCGTCGACCGCGGCCGTCAACGCCGGCAGCGCGAGCCGGGTGTGGCTGACATCCACCAGCGCGGCCAGCTCCGTGTGGATGACGCCGGTGATCGCGGAGAAGTCGGTCGCGTCGAAGAAAGCGGCCCAGCGGGGCGGCTCGGTCCCCTCCGCCGCGTCGAACGCGGTGCCAGCGCGCCTGAGCGACGCGGTCGAGTCCGCCGCGAGACCCATCTTCGCGTAGGCCCATGCCTGGTTCGCGCACATGATGGCGACCGCCCGGTCGCTGCCGGATCGCCTCGCGACCTCATCGCCGCGCTGGAACTGGGCGAGGGCCTCGGCAAGCGCGTTGTGGTGCAGGCGCACCCGCCCGATCCGGTAGTGGATGCCTGCCAGCAGGGCGTCGTCGCCGCCGTCCCGAGCCAGCCGCAGCGCCTGGCGGAAGTGCGCCATGGCGGGACGGACCCTGCCGATGTCGAAACACGCCCACCCGACGAGGCCGTGCAGGTCCGCAACCGCCACCGTGAGCCTGCGGGCGACCGGATCCGTCGCCCGCGCCGCCAACAGCGGGCGGACCGAGTTGAGTTCGGCGAGCGCGTCGTCGTGGCAACTGCCGCCGCCGTTGCGATAGTCCTTGGCGCGCAAGGCCGCGGTGACGGATTCGACGCGGGCGGGATCGGACCTGCCGACCCGTCCTGGAGTGGGCGCGAACGGGGTGGGATCGGAGGCGGCCATGGCATGCTCCCTGGCGACTGCTCGGACGCTGCTGATGCGTGGCCCGGGTCCGGGGTCTGCGCGACGGAATGCCTGGGTGCCAAGCGAACGCGCCCTGCCGGGGAACTCGTCGTGCCCAACGGACCCTGCGGGCGGCACCAATACGATAGGCCAGTTCCTGTCGATCGGGTGAGGACGTTTTCCCGACAATTCCTGGCAAATCCTGGCCTTGCCCGGCGTGGCCGAGTAGTTGCGACGCTCGACGAACTGGGTCACCGCGGCTGCGGTCGTCGGGCGGCGGCGCGCGGAACGGTCCGGCCTGCTGGACCCGGGGCCGCCGCTCGCGCGCTGTTCCCACCGGGGTGCCGGTGTGACACAGTGAGTCCTGGGCGCGTTGACCGTGACCGCACCGGTTTCCGGCGAGGTCGCAGGTCCGCACCGTCCGACCACCCCCACAGAACGGTCGACCGCCGAGGGCTCCGCCGAGGTGATCACCAAGCTGGGTCGGGACGCGATCGCCGCGCCCGTGGTAGTCGCTGTGCGCTGAGGATGGTGACGGTGGCCATGACGTCGATGCGGAACAACGAGTTCGATGGTCTGTCCGCGCCGGGACTGAGCTGTTACGTGGAGGCGGTCGCCGGCGCGATCGGCCTGTCCCCGGCCGGAATCGGTTCGGAGATCGCGGACACGGCCACCGCCTATATCGCCCTGACCGCACGGAGTTCGGCCCTGCCCGACCGCGACCTCATGCTGGCCTGGACCGACACCGCGGGCTGGGTGCTGGCCACCGAGCCCGCCAGGCCGGGGCAGGCGCCCGTCGTGCTCGCGCGGCTGACGGGCGACGTGCTGCCGACCCCGTCGACGGTGGCCCGCTTCGTCGCCATGGTGCTGGCGGGCCAGCACGTCGACCAGGCGCCGGGAACCCTGCGGGGCCCGGCCACCGAGCTGGCCGACCGGCTGGCCGGTTACCACCGCCCGCCGCACCCCAGGTTGGCCAGGATCATCTGAGCCGCCCACCACGACTGAGCCGCCCACCCGCGACCCGACGGCCGGCGAGGCGGCGTGCCTCGGCATCGTGACTCGGCATCGTGCGGGGCGTCCGGTATCGCCACCCTCGTCGCGTTCGGCCGCCGGTTCGCCGGGGCAGGACCGCGCCGAATCGGCAACCGCGCTGACCACTCCGTGCGACAATCCACGCCAGTTCGCCTGCAACGTCACCCAATGGACGAGACCGTTGCGTGGAGGTCCGGTGGAGTTCCGAATCCTGGGTCCGGTCGAGGTCGAAGGCCCCGGGGGACGGCTGCGGATTCGTGGCGACAAGATGACGGCCCTGCTCGGCGCGTTTCTCAGCGAGCCGAACCGAATGGTGTCCATCGACCGCCTGATGGACGCCGTGTGGGGCGAGGACCCGACCGGCACCGGGCTGAACGCCCTGCACGTCAGCGTGTCGCGGCTGCGGAAGCTGTTGACCGAGGGCGACCCCGAGCAGCGGCTTCGGGTGGTCACCCACGCGACGGGCTACCAGCTCAGGATCGATCCAGGCGAACTCGACCTCGAGGTGTTCCGCCGGCACGTGCAGCGCGGGCGCGCCGCCGCGACCGAGGGGCGCTTCGAAACGGCGGCCGACGCCTTCGCGGCCGCCGTCGCGGTCTGGCGCGGGCCTGCGCTGGCCACCGTGCAGCGCCCTTTTGCCGCCGCACTCGCCGCCGTGCTCGAGGGCGAACGCCTGGACGCGCTCGAATGGTGGATCGAGGCGCGCCTCGCCCTCGGCCAGGCGGCCGACCTGATCCCCGACGCGCGCAACCTGGTCAACTCCAACCCGCTGCGGGAACGCCTGAGCGGCCTGCTGATGCTGGCCCTGTACCGGACCGGCCGCCAGGCCGAGGCCCTCGAAACCTTCCGGGACATCCGCGCGGTCCTGATCGAGGAACTCGGCATCGAGCCGGGCCCCGAGCTCCAACTGCTGCACCAGCGGATCCTCAGCAACGACCCGGTCATCGCGCGCGGCGAACCGAGGGCGGCGCCGAGGCTGCCGCAGCAGCTGCCGGCCGACGTCGCCACGTTCGTCGGCCGCGAGACCGAGATAGCCGAGCTGGCCGCCCTGCTCACCCAGCCGACCCCGCACACGATGGTGATCACGGTGATCGCCGGCACCGCCGGGGTCGGCAAGACCGCGCTCGCCGTGCACTGGGCGCACCAGATCCGCGAACGGTTCCCCGACGGACAGCTCTACGTCGACTTCCACGGCTACGCCTCGGACCCGCCGATGGCGCCGACCGAGGCGCTGGCCAGGTTCCTGCGCGCGCTCGGGGTGCCGCCAACCCAGGTGCCCGTCGACCTCGACGAGCAGTCCGCGCTGTACCGGTCCCTGTTGGCCGGCAAGCACATGCTGGTGCTGCTGGACAACGTCGCCGACGTCGGCCAGGTGCGGCCGCTGCTGCCGGGCACGCCGACCTGCGTCGTCATGACCACCAGCCGCAACGACCTTCGCGGGCTGTCGGCGATGCACGACGCGCGGCGGCTCTCGCTCGACGCGCTCACCTCCGGCGAGGCCGTCGACCTGCTCGCCAACATGGTCGGCGAGGACCGGGTGGCCGCCGAGCCCGACGCGGCGCGGGCCGTCACCAGGCTCTGCGGGCGGCTCCCGCTGGCGCTGCGCATCGCCGCGGCGAACCTCGCCGACCGCCCCGGCCTGCTGCTGGCCGACGCCGCCACCGAGCTGGCCGACGGAAACCCGTTGCGGCAGCTGGAACTTCCCGGCGACCCCGAGCTGGCCGTCCGCTCGGCGTTCGGTCACTCCTACACCAGGCTCGACCCGGCAAGCCAGCGCCTGTTCGGTCTGCTCGGCGGCCTGCCGGGACCCGACTTCAGCTCGGCGGTGGTCGCCGCGATGGCCGAGCTGTCCCACCAGGACGCGGTGCGCGGCCTCGAACGGCTGGCCGTCGCGCACCTGATCGAGGTGTCGACGCCGGGCCGCTACCGGTTCCACGACCTGCTCCGGCACTACGCGCGCGAACGCGTCGCCGCCGACGCGAGCGTCGAACACGACGCCGCGGTCGGGCGGCTGCTCGACTGGTACCTCCAGACCGCCTACCGCGCCACCGGGGTGCTCAATCCGCACCAGCGAAGGATCTTCGAGCTGGCCCCGCCGGCGACGACCTTCCCGCCGCTGGAGTTCGCCGGGCACGAACAGGCGTTGGCCTGGTGCGAGACCGAGCGGGCCAACCTGGTCGCCGCGGTCCGCTGCGCCGCCGAGGTAGGGCAGGGCGCCATCGCGTGGCGGCTGGCGGCGTCGCTGTGGTGGTTCTTCCTGTTCCGCAGGCATGTGCGGGACTGGCGCGACACCCACGAGACGGGCCTCGCCGTCGCGCGCGGACTAGGCGACCGGTACGCAGAAGCGTGGATGCTCAACGGCCTCGGCGGCGCGCTCCGCGAGCTGCACGAGTACGACGAGTCCGTCGACTGCTGCCGGCGGGCCAGGACGATCTCCCGCGATATCGGCGACCGACGGGGCGAGAGCGCGAACCTGCACAACCTTGGCGAGGCCCACCACCGGGCCGGCAGGTTCGACGAGGCCGTCGAGTGCTGCCGGCAGGCGCTGTCCATCCGGCGGGAGGTCGACGACCGGTGGGGCGAGGCGGCCGACCTCACCCTGCTGGCCGAGCTGTCCCGGCTGCTCGGCCGCTTCGACCACGCCCTCGACCACGCCAGGTCGGCGGTCCGGCTGTGGCGCGAGGCGGGCGTCCGCCTCGGCGAGGCCGCCGGCCTGAACGTCATCGGCGAGATCCACCGGGCCATGGGGCGTTTCCGCGAGGCCATCGATACCTACCGGCAGGCGCTGGCCATCCGCCACACGGTCGGGGACCAGTGGGGCGAGGGCGAGACGCTGGACAACCTCGGCCAGGCCCTGCTGCGCTGCGGCCGGGTCGCCGAGGCTCGCGACTGCTGGCGCAGGGCGCTCGCGATCTTCACCGAGCGCAGGCATCCTCGCGCCGCCACCGTCGGGGCGCAGTTGCAGGACCTCGACGACAGCGGCGCGGCCTGAGCTAGTCGCCGATCATCACCGGCAGGGTGGCGTACCCGTGCAGCGTCAACCGGTCCCGCCTGGTCGGCGGGCCCGACAGTGCGAGCCCGGGGAATCGGTTCAGCAGCAACGGAAACGCCAGCTGCGCCTGCATCCTGGCCAGTGCGGCGCCGAGGCAGAAGTGCGGGCCAGCGCCGAAGCTCAGCGGCTGGTTGTCCGGCCGCTCCGGCACGAACTCGTCCGGACGCTCGAACCGCGCGGGATCGCGGCACGCCGACCCGATCGCCAGGATCGCTTCCCTGCCCTGCGGCACCGGGACTCCGGCGATCTCGGTGTCGCGGTCCGCCCACCGCGAGGTGACGTGCACCGGAGGGTCGTACCGCAGCATCTCCTCGACGTAGCTCGGCGCGAGTTCCGGATTGGTGCGCAGCCGCGCCGACTCGGCGGGCCGGTCCAGCAGCAGCGCGAGGCCGTTGCCGAGCAGGTGGCTCGTGGTCTCGAAGCCGGCCGCGAGCAGCAGCACCAGGTTCGCCGTCAGCTCGTGGGCGGCCAACCGCAGGTGCGGGGAGGCCTGCACCAGCGCGCCGATCAGGTCCTCGCGCGGCGACCGGCGCCGCTCGGCCACCTGCCCGGCCATGTACTCGCGCAACGCGTCGGCGGCCGCGTCGGCGGCGCCGAGCTGCGCCTGGTCGGGCATCGTCTCCAGCGCGACGGACAGGTCGGCGACCTGCGCACGAAGCCAGCCTCGGTCGGCCGCCGGGATGCCGAGCAGCTCGCCGCTGACCGCGACCGGCAGCCGAACGGCGAACTCGGCGACGAAGTCCACCGGCGCGCCGTCCGCGCCCAACTCGGCGAGCCGGTCGACGGCCGCGCCGACCAGCTCGCGTACCGGATCGCGCAGGGCGGCCACGCGGCGGGCGCTGAACGCGGTGCCGGCCAGCCGCCGCATGCGCTCGTGGTCGGGGGCCCCGGCGAACAACATCGACTCGCGGAGCACGCGCAGCGAGGAGTGCTCGCGCCAGTTCGGCACGCTCGCGTCGAGGTAGCCGGCGTGCTCGACCGCGAAGCCCGGGTCGCGGAGCACCCGGTCGCAGTCCGCGTGCCTGGTGAGGACCACGTAGTTGCCGATCGGCAGCACCGGGGTCTGCTCGCGGAGCACGGCGTAGTAGCGGTAGGGATCGCCCCGGCCCGCCGGGCTCAGCAGCGCGGTGATCGCTTCCTGGACGCCGATCTCGTCGGCGTGCACGGCTGGGGAATCCACGCGCCCAGCATCGACCGTCCCCGGCGTGCCCGGCTACGCCCGAACGGGTTGCCGGACCGTCCGATCAGGAGCGTCGTAGAGGCGGGACGCGACGTCCTGTCGCGGGCCGCCCTGCTGTCGAGGCGCTGGTCTGTCGCGGTCGGGCCGTCGCGGCCGGGTTGTCGCGGGTAGGTTGTCGCGGGTAGGTCGACTGTTACGGCCTGGCCGAGCTGTGCGGCACGGTCTGCGTCGATCTCGGCACGGTGACCAGCAGCTGCTGGCCGCCGCTGGCCACCAGCCCGACGCCGGGTGACCAGATCCTGGCCCGCGCGCCGACCAGCCCGCCGCCCGCCGCCAGCCCCTCGCTCTCGACCAGCAGCCACTCGCCGGCTGGCGTGGCGCCGTGGAAGGTCAGGTGCAGGTCGACGGTCGGCGCGATGAAGGCGAGTTCCCGCGCGGCGAAACCCCGTGCCACAGTGGGGAATCCGGTGATGTCGGCCGCGACGGCGCAGCGCCCGGCGTCCAGCCACGGGTCGCCGGGGAAGGTGGCCTGCTCGCGGAACCGCAGCCACGCCTGGCCTTTCGGCTCGGCGGCCGGCCGGTCCGGGTCGATGCGGACCTCGCCGATCGGCCGGACCTCGTAGTTCCGCCACAGCGTGAGCGGTGTGCCACCGGCCGCGACGACCAGGTCCTCCATTGTGGACAGTTCCAGTGGCGGAGGAGCCGAGGGCGCGTCGCTCCACTGGCGATCCGGGCCAGGCAGTCCGTCAGCCACCGTCCACACGCTGGCCGACAGGATCTGCTTGGCGCCCTGGAACATCTCGACCCGCAGCAGCTCGGCGCGCCGGCCGGCGCGCAGCCTCGCGACCTGCAACTCGACCGGGTCGAACGTGGCGCTGCCGATGAACCCGCACGTCAGCGTCGCCGGTCGAGACAGCGCCGTGGCGGCTCCCGCCGCGCGCAGCGCGATGGCGGCCAGGTAGCCGCCGTTGGGGCCCCACATCGCCCAGTCCTGCGACAGCGTGGCCCGGTACCGGTCATCGCCGACCGGCTCGATGCTGGTGTCCGCGTCCAGGTTTCCCATGGCTCCTTCCTAACGGGGTCGTCTCGGTCCGGCAAGCGGGGCACCGGCCGATGTCAGCGGCACGAAAGAGACCGCCGCGACACTTCGAGTGCTCGTTTCTGGTGTCAGGAAAGCGTCGGATGCGCGGTCTCTGGAGACTCGATGCATGACGAAACAACATCCGTCCTGATCGTCGGCGGTGGACTCGCCGGACTGTCGACCGCCCTGTTCCTCGGTCAGCACCGCGTGCCGGCGCTGCTGGTGGAACGGCACGTCGGCACCGCGATCCACGCCAGAACGCCCGGCTACAACGCCAGAACCATGGAGTTGTTCCGGGCGGCCGGCGTCGAGCAGGACATCCGGCTCGCGGACGACTGGCCCGTGGACCGGACCGGGATGCTGTGGGTGGAGACGTTGGCCGGCAGGGAGATCGGCTGGCTGGAACCACCGGAGTTCAACACCGACCAACGCGTGTTGGCGCAGGTGAGCCCGGCGACCTGGGCGGTCTGCCGGCAGGACAGGTTGGAGCCGGTGCTTCGCGCACACGCCGAACGACTCGGCGGCGACCTCCGGTTCGGCACCAGGATGGTGTCCTTGGAGGAGCGCGATGCCGGCGGGGTCACCGCGCTCCTCGAGGACCGAGACACCGGGGCTCGCCGCACCGTGCGCGCGCGGTACCTGGTGGTCGCCGAGGGGACGAAGGCCGAGATCAGGGGGCAGCTCGGCATCGGCCTCAACGGGCTCGGCGTGCTCGACCACCGGGTCAGCATCTGGTTCCGCGCCGACCTCGGCGCGGCCAGGCGGGGGCGCGGGCTCGTGCTGTGCATGGTGCGCAACACCCAGGTGTCGGGGTTCATGCGGATCACCACGGGCGACGAGGCCTCGCTGACCGTCAGTTATCGGCCTGACCTCGGCGAACGGGTCGACGACTTCACCGAGGAGCGGTGCGTGGAGCTGGTGCGGGCCGCCGTCGGCGAGCCCGGCCTGGCCGTGCGGGTCGAGACGGTGTCGCCATGGGAGCTGACAGCGGGCGTCGCGCGCCGATATCGACACGGTCCGGTGTTCCTCGTCGGCGACTCGGCGCACTCCATGCCGCCCGCCGGCGCGTACGGCGCGAACACCGGCATCCAGGACGGACACAACCTGGCGTGGAAGCTCGCCCTCGTGCTGTCCGGGCAGGCCGACGATCGGCTGCTCGACACCTACGAGGACGAGCGGCGGCCGGTTGCGGAGCTCACCGTGCACGAGACCGTGGCCCGCTGGCGCTCCTGGTTCGCGGCTGGCCCTGACGCTGGTTCAGATGCTGGTTCAGATGCTGGTTCGGGCGCGGGCTCAGGTGCGGGCGGCAGTCCGCTTGCGGACGATCTGGCGTTGACCTTTGGCCATCGCTATCGGTCGACAGCCGTGCTCGCCGAGTCCGCCGGCGACGACGCGGCCACGCCGCTGGAGGACCCTCGACGGGCGACCGGCCGGCCAGGGGTCCGGCTGCCGCACCTCTGGCTGATCCGCGACGGGGTCCGCGTCTCCACAGTGGACCTCTGCCGGTCCACGTTCGCGCTGCTGAGCGGCGCGGAGGGGGACGAGTGGCACCACGCCGGCCGGCGCGTCGGCATGCGCCTCGGGCTGCCCTTGGCCTGCCACCGCCTCGGGCTGGGCACGGAACTCGACGATGTGGACGGACGGTGGCCGCACGCCTTCGGGATCGCCGCCTCCGGCGTCGTGCTGGTTCGGCCGGACGGGATCGTCGCCTGGCGCGCCCCGACGCTGGTCGACGCGCCGGAGCGCGTCCTGGAGGGCGTCTTGCTGCGCCTGCTGCGGCGCGCCGACGCGGACCGGGCGGGCCCGCCGGCACCCTGATGGACGATGGCGGCGCCGTCGCGGGGCTGCGAGTCTGATGCTGCCGCGTCAGCTGGCGCAGACAACCACATCGGACTGTTCGGCGACGCCGCCGTGGCGTGCCGGAAGGGGTGTCGTGATAGCACGCGTTCGGCTGCGTGGCGTCGGCCATGTCGTCGGCTCCGAGACGGTCAGCAACACGGACGTGGCCTCCGCTCTTGGCCTCCCGCCGACCTGGCTGACGGATCGAACGGGCATCCGGTGCCGGCGGGTGTGCGGCGACGGCGAGGACGTGCTCGGGCTCGCCGTCGACGCCGTGACGCGGGCCTGCGCCGACGCGTCGCTGTCCATGTCGGACCTCGGCGACGAGACCATGCTGCTGCACATCCAGTCCGGGCATGTGGCGTTCACGCCGCCGGGCGGCGTGCTCCTCGCCGGCCGACTTGGATTGGATCGTGTGCGCGTGCTCGGACTGGACGGCGTGTGTGCCGAGCCGATCGCCGGCCTGGAGTACGCCGTCCTGATGTTGCAGGCCGGCCGGTGCGCGCGGGTCGTGCTCTCCACCTCGGCCGACTTCGTGTCCTACGTCGACCCGAAGGACGCGGCGACGGTCGGGCTCTTCGGGGCGGGTGCGAGCGCCGTCGTCCTCGAACGGGCGCAGGCGGACGAACCGGCCGGGACAGTGCGCGGCCTGCGCTGGGAAACCCATGCGGAGCACTGGAAACTAGGGCGGCTGCCCATCCTGCGGGCCACCCCGCACGACGCGCACGTCTCGCTCGACGTCGGCTACTACCAGATGGACGGTCAGCGGCTCGCCCGCGTCGCGATCAGGGCGATGCCGGCGATGGTCGGCAAGGTCCTTGAGGAGGCCGGCTGGGCGATCGGGGACATCGATCTCGTCATTGCCCACCAGCCCAACGCGAAGATGCTCGAGATGGGTGTCCGCGCGCTCGGCCTGAACGCCAACATCGTGCCGATGCCGGTGCGGGAGTTGGGAAACATGGGTCCGGCTAGCCTGTTCGTGAACCTGTCCCTCGCGCGTGCGGCCGGCCGGACTCCGGCGGGCACCAGGTTGCTGCTTATCGCGTTCGGGCTGGGTTTCTCCTGTGGGGCGGCGGCTATCGAGCTGTGACTGCGGTTCGGTGGTTGGTGGGTGAGCGGTTGTTGGGTCAGTGGTTATGGCGCTGGAAGAATGACCAGATCAGGTCTGTGGCGTCCACGGTTTTTGTCGGCCACGCGTGCGTGCCGCCCTCGATTGTGTAGAGGAGGACCTCGCTGCCGTCGCGGCAGCCGGTGTAGGTCGTCGTGCCGACGGTCGGGGTGATCCGCGCGTCGACCGGTGTCGGCGAACAGTGGTCCGCCGTCGCCCACTGTGCGGTCACCTCGGGAATGCTGTGCTGCCACCGGGAGTTCTTGCCGCCGAGGTAGGGGTTGACGGTGTCTGCGGTGCCGTGGAAGGAGACGACCGGCATCGGTCGGCTCGGTTGGCAGCGCTGCGGGAACCGCAGCCCCGACACCGGTGCGATGGCCGCGACCCGGTCGGACAGCTCGCAGCCGACCTGCGAGGCCATCCGGCCGCCGCCGGAGAATCCCGTGACATAGACCCGATTGGTGTCCAGGCACACCGTGTGGCCCATCGCAGTGATGGCGTCCCGGAGGAACCGGAGGTCGTCGGGGGCGTTGGGCGGCGGGACCTTGCCGGTGACCAGTCCGACGCCGGGCACGTGCCAGAGAAAGCCGGCCCGGTGTCGGCCGGCCGACACGGGCAGGCCGGCCTGCGGGGCGAGCACCGCGAAGCCTGCCCGGTCGGCGGTGGCCGTGATGGTGGTGCGGTCGAGTTCCTCGCGCGGGGTGCTGCCGCTGCCGTGCAGGTCCAACACCAGGGGCACTCGCGCGGTCGGGGTGACCGTGCGCGGCAGGTACAGCAGCGCGAGGCGTTCCGCGCCGCCGGAGACGATGCGTCGAGTCGTCAGTCCCGCCGGGACGACCGGGCGCCGGCACGGATCGGTCCGGTTCGACTCGTCGCCGGCGAGGACGGTGGGCGTGGCGGTCGACGCCGACAGGGTGGAGGCCGCGAGCAGCACGACCACGCCGGCCAGCATTGTCCTCGCCCATCGGCCCCGGCGCATGTCGGCAGCGTGCCAGAGTCGCGTGAGGTTCGCCTGGTGAGGTGAGAGGGAACCTTCGGTTGGTTGGGGGCGTTGGTTTGGGTGCAAGAGCCATTCGGGCGAAGGGTTCTACGGACGGGAGTGTCACCATGGGTCTGTTCGCGAAGGCAGCGGTGCTCGCCGGCGCGGCCGGCATCGCGCGCCGGTACGCCAAGAAGAATCCGGAGAAGGTCAACAAGCTCGCCGACCAGGTGAGTGATGTGATCAACCGGCGCACCAACGGCAAGTACAGCAGTCAGGTCGACGCGGCCGTTCGTGGGGTCAGGAAGACCACTGGTCGTCGGCCGTCGGACGGTGACGCGGCTGGGCATGCCTCTGGTGCGGGTGCCTGAGCGGGGTTTGTTCGCGGTCGGCGTCAGCGTGAGTGAACGGGCCTCACTGTAGTCATTTGGTCAGCGCCAGCTCGGCGGCGTGATCGGCCGCCCACTGCGCGAGCGTGCGTCCCGGCCTGCCGGTGACTCGCTCGAACGCCGGCGAGACCTCGGGCGGTTCCTCGGCGTACTCGGCCTGGTAACCCAGCACGTACTCGGCGACCTCCATCGGCAGCCCGGCCTCGATGTACGCCGTCCGGCTCTGTCCGTAGGTCTGTGCCTCGAAGCGAATCGGGCGGCCCAGCCCCGCGCCGATCGCGGCTGCCTGCTCCCGATGGCTGAGCGCCTCCGGGCCGGTCAGGGTGTAGGCGCGCCCGGCATGGCCATCCTCCAGCAACGCGGCAACGGCCACCTCGGCGATGTCGGCCTCGTGGATCGGTACTCCCAGTGCGTCCGGAAAGGCGTTGCGCACAACGCTTGTGGCGCGAATGGACTGACCCCAGGTGTCCAGTTTGTTCACCGCGAACTCACCCGGTCGCAGGTGTGTCCACTCCAGACCGGAGGCCTCGATGACCTGCTCCACCTCGTGCAGCAGTTCGTAACTCCCGGCCCGGCGGATGGTGACCGCAGCGCCGGACAGACACACGATTCGCCGCACGCCAGCGTCCTCGGCGAGGTGGACAAAGGACTTCGCGAGTTCGGCCGTTCGCTCGGGAACGGCGAACGTCGGCAGGTAGTGCACCCGATCCACGCCGTCGAACGCCTTCAGCATGGTGTCAGGTCGGGTCAGGTCGCCCGCGATCACCTCGACCTCGGCCGGCAGCCTGGCCGCCGCCGGATCGCGGGTCAGTGCCCGCACGTGCTGACCGGCGGCCACGAGTTGACCGACCACGCCCCGGCCGACAGTTCCAGTCGCGCCGGTTACCAGGATCGTCATGACTTGCTCCTTCGGTTTGCTCTACGACTTGAGCAATTCCGAAGCTAGCCAAGGGGGATTCGTCCTCGCATATGATTAGTGCCCGTTTTGTGATGTGTGACACGCTCTGGCCGTTTTGATAGGCGGGGCGCTCTGGCCGTTTGATAAGTGGGACGGTTCGGGCCGTGTGCCAGGTGGGGGCGCTCTGGCCGGCGAC
Source organism: Solihabitans fulvus (assembly GCF_008386585.1). Taxonomy (GTDB): domain Bacteria; phylum Actinomycetota; class Actinomycetes; order Mycobacteriales; family Pseudonocardiaceae; genus Solihabitans; species Solihabitans fulvus. The sequence goes on along the minus strand of NZ_VUOB01000028.1, from coordinate 76 downwards.
TCGCTTCGCTCCCTGCCCGGTTTCTGAGCTACCTGTGTTTATTGGGCCTCGCTCCGCTCGGCCGGGCGAGTTCGCC
>NZ_VUOB01000243.1 GCF_008386585.1 Solihabitans fulvus | reverse complement strand
GCAGGCCCAGCAGCCCCGTGGCCAAGTGCTCTAGGTCCCGACGTGACAACGTCTCCCCCCGGCCCCCCCGCCACGCCCCCGTGGTCGGGCCGTCGCTGGCCACCGGCCGGCGCCCCCGCACCTGGGAGGCCCACTGCTCACCCGACGTCGAGCTGATCACGCGCGCAGGTTGCCATATCTCTTGGAAAGTTGCAGAGGGACATGCCAGCCATATCAGATAGTTCCGCCGCCACTAGCCCGAACGGGGTAACGGCACGGCAGGGCCAGCGGCGGCCGCCGCTGCGCGGTCACCGCTTATTGGTGTGTTTCAGTAGGACGTGCCAGCCATATCAGAGGCGAGGGCGGGCTAGTGGCGGGGCGCACCACCTGGGGCGCAGCGTTCCCCATCGGTTTGGCTGCT
>NZ_VUOB01000242.1 GCF_008386585.1 Solihabitans fulvus | reverse complement strand
TAATTTTGGGTCCGTAATATAGCCCAAATCACGAAAATGCCCGAAAAAGTACTTAAAGGTCAAAATTTGGGGTCGACAAAACGTCAATGGAGAAGTTCCATTGTCCTGCTTCTTTCGTCGGAGGGCTGTCTTTGGGCTTTCCGAAAAGGTATCACATGCCAAGTTTGGCCTCACGGTCTAAAAGTTATGGAGTCATAAAGTTTTAACCAAAAAAAAAAAGGTTAAACATAAAAGAGGGATGCAACACGAGGACTTCCCGGGAGGTCACCCATCCTAGTACTACTCTCGCCCAAGCACGCTTAACTGCGGAGTTCTGATGGGATCCGGTGCATTAGTGCTGGTATGATCGCATCCGTTAGTATATGCAATGCAATCGTATATATTCTTTTTTGAAGACTTGATGAACCGTTCGCCGTGGGTCCCACCCGCCATGTAGGGATACCCCATCTAGTCTTAACGAGC
>NZ_VUOB01000241.1 GCF_008386585.1 Solihabitans fulvus | reverse complement strand
CGAAATACGCGTGATTATTTTTGAACATACGCAAATAAACTTATACAATGACGAAGGTTGCAATTATTCTTTTGATTTTGGCTGCCGTGTACGGGTTGGAAGGTGCGGCCGTTCCTAACGACCCGAACATATTTCCGATAAACGCTAACAGTTTTTCGCCGGCAAGCTTAATGCAAGGCATGTCAAACATCCAGGACATGGCTTCAAAGGCTGGTTTTGGGCCTAACATGAACGGTGCAGCCATTTCGACGGTTGTAGATAGCGCAGGGAAAAAAATGACGAAACTGCTAATCAGCGAAAACGGGAAGATATCAACCATGGATTTCAACAAGTGAAAACAGCAGATTAATTTTATTTAAAAAAAATAGCGAATTCATCAAGAAATTTGCATAATAATGTTAAATAAAGATCCTTCCTACGTATTTTATGACTAACGAAAGTTTTATAATATTATGCAAATTTTATTGATACGCTTACATAAAAAGGACCCCGATTGCTTTCTTTAGAGCTTTAGTAAAATTTTTGAG
>NZ_VUOB01000240.1 GCF_008386585.1 Solihabitans fulvus | reverse complement strand
GCGTACTCCATGCAGTTCATCTTGTTGTTTCGTATCAGTTTGTTCACTACATTTGTGATGACTTCGCTCTTCTTCTCCTCGTATAAATGCTTGCTCTTTTCAACCGCACTGTCGTAATCGGCAACGACGATGCTATTGTAAAGCTGCTCCTCCAGAATGTCGTTAGGGACGTCGGAATCTGCAGCATACAGAGATGCCACGAAAAGACATAGAATAACTATGACGGGCTTCATCTTCGGAGCGTTGTAACCTGTGC
>NZ_VUOB01000027.1 GCF_008386585.1 Solihabitans fulvus | reverse complement strand
GCCGCGTGAGTGTGCGGGCCGCGCGGCGCAGGAACCTCGGCGCCGTGAACTTCGTGCCCTCGGACAGCACCGCGAAATGCGTCAACCCCAGGTCGATACCGACCTCGGCGCCGGACGGCGGCAGCACCTCGCCCTCGTCCTCGCCGGTCTGGACGACGAAGGAGGCGAAGTACCGGCCCGCCGCGTCCTTCACGATCGTGACTGACGACGGGGCCGACGGTAGGGGCCGCGACCACCGCACGCGCAGGTCACCGACCTTCGGCAACCGCAGCTTCCCGTCGTCGAGGACCGCGAACCGGGCGTTGCGGGTGAAGCGAATGGCCTGCCGGTGGACCTTGCGGGACCGGAACCGGGGCGGAGCGACCTTGCGGCCCTTGCGCTTGCCGGTGACCGAGGCGAAGAAGTTGCGGTACGCCGTGTTCAGGTCCGCGAGGGCCTGTTGCAGCACGACTGCGGACACCTCACCCAGCCAGGCACGCTCGGGCGTGCCCTTGGCCGCAGTGATGACCAGCTTGGACAAGTCACCGTCCGAGAGGTACTTCTCGCCGTTCTCGCGTGCCCGCTGCCGTGCGCGCAGCCCGTCGTTGAACACCACCCGGGCACACCCGAACGCCCGCGCCAGCGACTGCTGCTGGGCGGGTGTCGGGCACACGCGATAGTTGAAGCGAAGCTGCACACCACCAGCATCGAACACGTGTGCGAACCCATGCAAGATCACGTTCGAGTGACTCCCACACCCCGGCGCTAGCAGCGTCGGGGCTTGCCGTCGCCCACGCCCTCCAGTAGGCGCGGAGTGGCGGGTTGGCATTCGTTGTGCCGCCTGCCGATCGCGTCTCGGCGGCGACGCGGCCGGCGCGCCGTCCGGCTGCCGGCCGGTTCTCGGCCGACCGGCGGAACGCACCCAGGAACTTTCCGGGGCCGGCCACGCCGCGCGGCGCGCACGCTCGACTCCGCGCCGCGCGTTCGGCCGCCCACCTGGCGTGACTCCGCAGCGTGGCCGCCGCCGCGCCCCGCAGCGCCCCCGCCGACCGCTCTCAGCAGGGCCGCACCGGGTTCATTGGTCTAGTCCAAAGTCTTGACACCACATGTGGTCTAGTCCACAGTTCTGGCAGGACCCGGTCCCTGCGGAGCCGCCACCAGCGGGTCGTCCTCCGCGATCGCACTTTCGTCACACGGGGCGCGAGCAACACGACACGCCCCAGTCTTCGTCGAGGAGGACAGCGTGCAGCGGTCAGGGAAGATCGGTTACGCCGTCGGAGCCGCGTTGGTCGCGGCTGCGGCGACGGTGATCGCCACCGGGGTCAGCGGCGCGACCGGACACGACGCCGCCGTGCCCTACGCGGGAGCGACCAGCGCGGCGCTCGGCAGCAACTGGTACGGCTCGGCTCCGTACGTCATGCCGCTGGAGAACAATCCGCCGGACCTGCCCCAGGTGATGGCGGCGACCGGCGAGAAAGCATTCGAACTCGCCTTCGTCCTCGCCCCCAACGGCGGCGGCTGCACGCCGACGTGGGGCGGCACCGCCGCAGTGTCCTCGGACACCGCGGTGGGCAACGTCATCAACACCGTGCGCTCGGCTGGCGGCGACGTGTCGATCTCCATCGGCGGCTACGGCGGCACCAAGCTCGGCCAGACCTGCGGCACTGCGTCGGCGACCGCGGCCGCCTACCAACAGGTGATCGACAAGTACTCGCTCAAGGCGGTCGACTTCGACCTGGAGGAGCCGGAGTACGAGAACACCTCGGCGATCAACAACGAGGTCGGCGCGGCGCAGCTCCTCCAGAAGAACAACCCCGGCCTGTACGTGTCGATCACCACCGCGGGAACCACCTCGGGCACCGGGTACTTCGGCCAGAACGTGCTGAACACGGCCAAGGGCCTCGGGTTCGTCCCGAACAACTACTCGATCATGCCGTTCGACGGCGGGTTCAACGGCGGCGGCAGCCAGACCGCCGCGCTGGAGGCGTTCCACACCCTGCTGGTGAACACCTTCGGCTGGGACAGCCAGACCGCCTACGCCCACGAGGGCATCTCGATGATGAACGGCAAGTCCGACACCGGCGAGATGTTCTCCCAGGCGGACTTCCAGACGGTGCTCGACTACGTGACCGGCCACGGCCTGTCCCGCTACACCTTCTGGGCCGTCAACCGCGACCGGCCGTGCGGCTCGACCACCGACAACGGCATTTGCAGCAACATCTCGCAGAACCCCTGGGACTTCACCAAGTTCGACGCGAAGTTCGCCGGCGCGACGCCGCCGACCACGACCCCGCCGACCACCACGACGACCACGCCGCCCGGTGGTGGCAGCTGCACCGCCGCTGCCTGGAACTCCGCCACCGCCTACTCCGGCGGCGCGGTGGTGTCCTACAACGGGCACCAGTGGACCGCGAAGTGGTGGACCCAGGGCGACACCCCTGGCAGCAACAGCCAGAACGTCTGGACCGACAACGGAACCTGCGCCGGCGGCCCGACGACCACGACCGCTCCCCCCGGCGGCGGCACCTGCACCGTCGCCGCCTGGAACTCCGCCACCGCGTACAGCGGCGGGGCCGTCGTCTCCTACAACGGCCACAAGTGGACCGCCAAGTGGTGGACCCAGGGCGACACGCCAGGCAGCAACTCCCAGAACGTCTGGACCGACAACGGAACCTGCTGATCCCGGTCGGCCAGCGGCATCACCGGTCCCCGCAACGGGGCCGTCCCTCCTCTGATCCCTGCACAGTCGCTGGAGGAAACGCAGTGCACCTCAAGAAACGCCTTGCGCTCGCCGCGGCCGCCCTGGCGGTCCTGCCCTTCGGGGTCGGCGTCGCGCTGGCCAACCCGCACGCCCCATCCGCTCAGGCGCAGGCAGCCACTCCGCAGACCTCTAGCGGTGGCGTGAAGATCGCCTACTACGACCAGTGGGCGATCTACCAGAACGCCTACTACCTCAAGAACGTCGATCAGACCGGTGTCGCGGACAAGCTCGACTACATGATCTACGACTTCGAGAACATCGACCCGACCAACCTGACGTGTTTCGAGACGACGAAGGCCACCACGCCGGACCCCGGTGGCGAGACCGACCCGAACGCCGGTGACGGCGCGGAGGACTCGTTCGCCGACTACCAGAAGAGCTACGGCTCGGACATCAGCGTGGACGGCACGGCCGACGCGTACGGCATGCCGATCGTCGGCAACTTCCACCAGTTGCAGCAGTTGAAGAAGAAGCACCCGAACCTGAAGGTGCTGCTCTCGCTCGGCGGCTGGACGTACTCGAAGTACTTCTCGGACGCGGCGGCAAGCGACGCGTCGCGCAAGAAGTTCGTCAGCTCCTGCATCGACATGTTCATCAAGGGCAACATCCCGTCCCAGGGCGGCTACGGCGGCCCCGGCACCGCGGCGAACATCTTCGACGGCTTCGACATCGACTGGGAGTACCCGGGCACCAGCACCGGGCACGTCGGCAATCACTACAGCGCGAACGACACCCAGAACTTCACCGCGCTGCTCGCCGAGTTCCGCAGTGAGCTGGACGCGTTGGGCGGCAAGCACTACGCGCTGTCCGCCGCGACCCCCGGCGGTCAGGACAAGGTCGCGAAGATCGAGACCGACAAGATCGGCAACTACCTCGACTTCGCCAACGCCATGACCTACGACATGCACGGCGCGTGGGACGCGACCGGGCCGACGAACTTCCAGGACCCGCTCTACCCGTCGCCGGGCGACCCGAGCACGGCGATCCCGCCGGGCACCGAGAAGTACAACACCGACGACATCATCAAGGCCTACACCAAGGGTGACGCCGCCTACGGCATCAAGGGCGGTTTCCCTGCCAACAAGCTCACGGTCGGCATCCCGTTCTACTACCGGGGTTGGACCGGCGTGCCGGCCGGCCCCAACCACGGGCTCTACCAGTCGGCCACCGGCCCGTCGGCTCCGCATCCGCTCAGCGGCAACGTGCCGGGCATCGGGATGTACAAGGAGCTGTCCGGTGTCGTGGACAACCCCTCGGACACCTTCTACGACCCGACCACCAAGTCCGCGTGGTTCTACGACGGCACCAGCTTCTACGGCGGCTCGTCCAAGCAGTCGATCAAGGACCGCGCGGACTACGTGCACTGCAACGGTCTCGCCGGCTTCATGATGTTCTCGCTGTACGACCTCGACCCGGGGGCGACCCTGTTCAACGAGGCCGTCAACGACATCAGCGGCGGCGCGCCGAGCAGCTGTGGCGGCCCGCCGACCACCACGACCACGACCACGACGACCACCACCACGACCTCGCCGACGACGACCACCACGACGCCGCCTCCCGGCACGTGTTCGGCGGCGGCGTGGAACGCGGGGACGGCCTACAGCGGCGGCGCCGTGGTGTCCTACAACGGCCACCAGTACACCGCGAAGTGGTGGACCCAGGGCGAGACCCCTGGCAGCGCGGCGGTCTGGACCGACAACGGCGCCTGCTCGGGCGGCACGACCACGACGGCGCCCCCTGGCTCCTGCACGGCGGCGGCGTGGAACGCGACGATGGCCTACAGCGGCGGCGCGGTCGTGTCCTACAACGGTCACAAGTGGACGGCCAAGTGGTGGACCCAGGGCGACACTCCTGGCAGCAACAGCCAGAACGTGTGGACCGACAACGGGGTCTGCAACAGCTAGTTAATTCACCCGCACGAGGGTAATCCGGCCCCGGGCTGGATCGGCGAATTGCCGGTCCGGCCCGGGGCCGCGATCATGCGCAGGAGGGGACGAGCGATCGGAGGTCGCGCACCATGCTCGAACTGTTGGCTCGGCGTTGGTGGCTGTTCGTTCTGCGCGGCGTGCTCGCGGCCCTGTTCGGCGTGCTCTCGCTGGTCTGGCCCGGCATCACGCTGCTCGCCCTGGTGATCCTCTGGGGCATGTACGCGTTGTTCGACGGCGTCGGCGCGGTGACCGTCGCGGTGGCCGACCGGCGCTCGCCGGCCTCGGAACGTTGGCTGTTCGCGCTGTTCGGCCTGCTCGGCGTAGTGGTCGGCGTCCTCGCGCTGGCCTGGCCCGGCTTGACGGCGGTGGCGCTGCTGGTGTTCATCGCGGTCTGGGCGGTGCTCGGCGGCGTGTTGCAGCTGATCTCCGCCGTGCGGCTGCGCAACGTGTTGGCCAACAACTGGTTCCTGGCGGTCAGCGGCGTGCTGTCCCTGGTGCTCGGCGTGCTGCTGTTGGTGAGTCCCGGCAAGGGCGCGCTGGTGCTGGTGGTCACCATCGCCATCTTCGCGATCCTGTGGGGCGTGGCGCTGGTGCTGTTCGGCCTGCGGCTGCGGCAGCTCAACGCCCAGCTGGGGACGGTCGACCCGCTGGCCGACCCGGTGGCCTGAGCAGCCGCGCCGGCAGCACGCAGCAGGCCACCAGGAAGGCCAGCCCGGTCAGCACGTACAGGTCGCCGACGAGGTGCTGCCCGAGGTTCCAGCGCAGTTCCACGTAGTACCTGTTGGGCACCAGCCACTGCGGCCCGATCGCGAACACCGCCGAGGCGAGCAGGCAGGCGATGGCGAGGCCACGGTCGCGAGTACGCACGGCGAGCCCGAACAGCAGCACCAGGCACGGCGTGGCCCACACCCAGTGGTGCGACCACGAGACCGGCGAGACCAGCAGCGCCACGGTGGCGTTCGCGGCGACGGCGAGCGGTTCGGCCCCGGGCAGCCCGGTGCCGAGCAGCCGCCGGATGGCGACCCAGCCGACGACGACGACCGCGACCGCGAGGACCACCCAGAGCAGCTGCACGGTCGCGCCGGGCAGGCCGAGGCGCACGAGCGCGCCGCGCAGCGACTGGTTGCTGGCGAAGGTCGGGTTGCCAGCGCGGTCCGCGTCGAGGAAGGTGCTCCGCCAGTAGCGCAGCGAATCGGCCCCGGCGAGCAGGAATCCGCTCGCCACCGCGAGCAGGAACACCACGCCGCTGGTCACGGCGGCCCGGAAGTCCTTGCGCACCAGGAAGAACAGCAGGAACGCGGCCGGGGTCAGCTTGATCGCCGCCGCGATGCCGATCAGCGTCCCGCGCGGCCAGCGGGTGCTCGGCAGCAGGCAGTCCGCCGCGACCAGCGCCATCAGCACCAGGTTGACCTGGCCGAAGGTCAGCGTCTCCCGGACGGGTTCGAAGCCGGTCAGCAGCGGCAGCGCGACGGCGACCACCGCGGCAGGCGCCCAGCCCAGGAACCAGTCGGCCGCCCTGCGCACCACCAGGTGCAGCGTGAACGCGAGCGCGCCGAAGGACACCGCCAGCACCAGCGCGACGGCCAGCCACCTCGGGATCAGCGCGAGCGGGCTGAACAGCACGGCGGCCAGCGGCGGATAGGTGAAGGGCAGGGTCACGCCGATGGTCGTCGGCGGCAGCTGCCCGTAGAGCGGCTGCCCGGTCAGCCAGGCGTGCCCGCCGAGCCGGTAGACGTCCAGGTCGATGCCGTGGTGCAGGTCGGTGGCCAGCACCGCGATCACCGCGACGATTTCCAGCGCGAGGCCGACGGCGAACACCGTGCGGCACCGGGACATCGCGCGCACCTCGGACATCATGGCAGCCGCCGTTCCCTCCGCTGGCCCGTCGGATCAGTCGGTCGACGCCGCGCGCTGCGGTTCGGCCGGCGTCGGCGCCGGCAGCAGCACCGAGGACCAGCCGGCCAGGCACCGGGGGCTCAGCGCGAGCACGGCCAGGAACGCCAGCCCGAGCAGCACGTAGGAGCTGCCGACCACCTGCTGCCACCAGGCCCAGCGCAGCTCGACGTCGTGCTCGCGGGGGAACAGCCAGTGCGGGCCGACCACGAACGCCGCGACGGCGACCATCACGGCGAGGAACGGCCACGAGGCGCGGTGCCGCCAGGCGACCAGCGTCAACGGCAGGGCGAGCGGCGCGATCCACACCCAGTGGTGCGACCAGGACACCGGCGAGGCGAGCAGCCCGGCGACGGCCACCGCGAGCAGCGCGGTCACGTTGTCGCCCGCGCGTCGGGCGCGCAGCACCACGAGCCAGGCGAGCAGCACCGCGCCGAGGCTGAGCAGCACCCACGTGCCGGACTCGGTGACGCCGGTGAGGCCGAGGCGGTGCACGAGCCCGCGCAGCGACTGGTTGCCGGCGTAGCCGAGGCCGCCGACCCTGCTCGGGTCGAGCAGCGCGTGGAACCAGTACTCCTTGGTGTCGCTGGGCGCGAGCACGAGCCCGACCAGGCCGAAGCCGGCGAACGACGCGATCGCGGTGAGCACCGGTTTCCACTGGCGGCGCGGCAGGAAGAACAGCACGAACACGGCCGGGGTCAGCTTGATCGCGGCGGCGAGCCCGATCAGCGTCCCGCGCGGCCAGCGGGTCTTCGGCAGCAGGCAGTCGGCCGCGACGAGCCCCATCAGCAGCAGGTTGATCTGGCCGAAGGTCAGCGTCTCGCGCAGCGGCTCGAAGATCACCGCGACGGCCGCGAAGGTCAGGCCTGCGGCGACCGCCATGCCGCCTCGACCGTAGGGCTGGGCCGCGGTGAGCAGGCAGGTGCCGGCGAGGGCGAGCAGCCCGAGCAGGGTGAGCAGCGCGATGGCCGCGCCCCACGGGATCAGCGCGAACAGGCTGAACAGCATCGCCGCGATGGGCGGGTAGGTGAACGGCAGCGAGATGCCGAGCGTGGTGGCCGGCAGCTGGCCGTACAGCGGCTGGCCGGACAGCCAGGCGCGCGCGCCGAGCCGGTACACCTGGAGGTCGAGCTGGTTGTCGTAGCCGGTCACCAGCACCGTCACCAGGACTGCGAGCGTCACCACGAGCCAGGCGCCCGTCACGACGCGAGTCTTCCGCCGGTCCTGCGTCGCCGTGCCGCCCGAGATCGGACCCACCCCACCGTGTCGTCGTCGTTGCCGCCGGTGAGCGGCCCCGCAGGATGGTATCGGCCCGTTCCCGCCGGTCAGCGGGCGGCTTCGTCGCCGCGACAGGGGCCGCCGTTACGCCGTTCGGCGCATGGTGTGGACACCGCGCGACCATCGAGCGATGGTTGACTACGCAGGGTTTTCGACCAACTGCGCCGCGTTGTGCAATCAGGTGAATTGCCTCACATGAGCGCACAGTTGCGCACGATCAGGCTACTGTGTGCGCATGAGTCCTGCGCTGGAGACGGTGCTGGCGAAGGCCGGCCTCGGAGTGACCGCGACGGAGTTCCTGTCGCTGGTCGAAGACGTCGCCAAGAAGCTGACGCCGCCGCACCCCGACCCGGCCGCCTACTTCACCGTCGAGGAGCAGTCCGTCCTCGCCGACGTGGGCCTCGACCTGTCCGCGCACCGCACCGAGGACACGGGCGCGCGCGCCAGGACGGTCGCCATGCACACCGTGCTGCGCGACTCGGCGCTGACGGTCGCCGCCGCCGCGCGGCAGCTCAACGTGGACAGCAGCAGGATCCGGCACCGGATCGCCGCAGGCCGGCTGGTCGGCTGGAAGGACAAGGGCGGCTGGCGGTTGCCCGCGTGGCAGTTCGCCGACGCCGGGGTGCTGCCCGGCCTGGACACCGTGCTGGCCGCGGTGCCCAAGGACCAGCCGGCGCTCGTGGTCGCCGCGTTCATGACCACGCAGCAGGACGACCTCCAGATCGGAGACAGGCCCGCGACGCCGCGCGACTGGCTGCTGGCCGGCGGGGACCCCCGCCGCGTCGCCGCGCTCGCCGCCGCGCTCGGCACCCCGGCCTGACTACCGTTCCCGGACGAGAGACGACCCAACCGCATGGCACGGCTCCCTCAGCCGCCGGCCCCGGCCGTCCTACAGGCGTTCCTGCGCCGCACCGAGGACGTTGTCGCGGTGCACAGGGCGACCAGGCTGGTCCGCGTGTTCACCTCCTCGGGCCTGCACCCGCAGCGCTGGAACACCTTCCGGTTCACCGGCCCGCTGGCGCACGCGAGGTTCGACCCGCAGCCGCAGACGCCGGACGGCATCCCGGTGCCGTCGCACGAGCACGGCGTCCTCTACTTCGGGCTGTCCGTGCGGACGAGCATCGCCGAGGTGTTCCAGGCAACGTCCATTGTGGACAGAACCACCCGCCGCCCCTTCCTGGTCGTGCTGCGGCCGAGGCGGACCCTGCGGCTGCTCGACCTCGCCGGCCTGTGGCCGACCAGGGTCGGCGCGTCGCAGGAGATCAGCAGCGGCCCCAAGCACCTGACCCAGGCGTGGGCGCGGGCGATCCGCGCGGCCTATCCCGAGCTGGACGGCCTGTGGTACCGGTCGTCGATGGACTCCGGCGACCCGGCGATCTGCCTGTGGGACCCGCCGGGCGCGAGCGGCCTGCCGGCCGCGCCGGACGTGCTGCTGCCGCTCGACCACCCCGGCCTCGACCTGCCGCTCGCCCGCGTGTGCGAGGAGCTCAACTACACCCTCCTCGGCTGACCCGAGGGATAGCGCGCCGTGCGGCCCGCGCTGAGGAAGCGGGCGTAGCGGACCACCGGGAGCTCCTGCTCGGCCAGCTCGGAGCTCTGCACGGCCCCGTCGTGCCGCCAGCCGTGCGCCTCGTAGAACTCCCGCGAGCGCGTGTTGGCCTCGAAGACCCACAGCACCGCGTACCGGAACCCCTGCCCGGCCAGGTGCCGCACGCCGGCCTCGTGCACCTGGTGGCCAGCGCCGGTGCCCTGGAAGGCCGGGTCGGCGTAGATCGCGATCAGCTCGCCGGTGGACAGGTCGGGGTGGTCGTCGTTGTCCTCGCGGACGCCGCTGACCGCGCAGTACGCGCCGATCCGCTCCTCACGGTCGGTCGCCACGAACACCGCGTGCGGCTCCGGCAGGGTCAGCCACCGCGTCCAGCCCGGCAGGCGGCTCTCGGGCAGCATCCGGTCGAGCACCGCGTCGGCAACGATCCCCCGGTACGCCCCCTGCCAGGCGGCCACGTTGATCCTGGCGATCTCCGCCGCGTCGTCCAGCTCACCCCGGCGCACGATCCACTGCATCCAGCAGAGGGTGCCGCACGCCGGCCCGCACCGCCAACGCCGGGCCCGGATTCCCGCCGATTGGTCAGCTCTCGGCGAGATGCCGCGACCACCATTGCAGGACAGCGCAGCGGGTGCCGCACGCCGGCCCGCACCGCCAACGCCGGGCCCGGATTCCCGCCGATTGGTCAGCCCTCGGTGATTGGTCAGCTCTCGGCGAGATGCCGCGACCACCATTCCAGGACAGCGTCGAAGCGCTGCCTGCGGTGCCTCGGCCTGCCCGACCTGGTCAGCTCGTGGCCCTCGCCGGGGAAGATCAGCAGTTCGGCGTCGACCCCGTTGCGCCGCAACGCGACGAACATCCGCTGGCCCTGTTCCAGCGGGCACCGCCAGTCCTGCTCGGAGTGCACCACCGCGAACGGCATAGTGATCCGGTCGACGTGGGTGAGCGGGCTCATCGCGCGCTGCACGTCAGGGTCCTTGCCGCAGTAGGCGTCGGCGAAGAACCAGCCGATGTCCGAGGAGCCGGTGAAGGAGTCCCACGCGTTGACCGCGCGCTCGCTCCACGCCGCCCTGAACCGGCCGCCGTGGTGGGCGGCCAGCCAGCCGGTCATGAAGCCGCCGTAGGAGCCGCCCATGACGCCGACCCGGTCCGCGTCGCACTCCGGTTCGGCCAGCGCGACGTCCAGCACCGACAGCACGTCGTCGACGTCGACCGTGCCGAACGCGCCGATCACGGCCTGCCCGTGCGACTGGCCGTATCCGGCGGATCCCCTCGGGTTGGGCAGCACGACGGCGTAGCCCGCGGACGCGTAGACCTGGGCCTCGTCGAAGAACCCCCAGCCGTGGTACATGAACGGGCCGCCGTGCACCGCGAGCAGCACCGGGTGCGGGCCCTCGCCCTCGGGCAGCACCAGCCAGCCGTGCACCGGGTAGCCGTCCGAGGCCGAGCCGGTGAGTTCGCGGACCGGCCGCACGCCGGCCTCGCGCAGCGCGGCGGAGTACTCGGTCAGCACGCGCTCGCCGCCGTCGACCAGGACGACCTCGCCGGGGCTGTCCGGGGTGGACACGACGGCGGCGATCCGGCCGCCGTCGACGGCGAACGCCTTGACGTTCGCGTGTTCCCCGGCCAGCCGGGGCAGGTCGGCGAGCGGCGCGCGGTCGGCGTCCGCCGGCACCCTGCGCAGCTCGACCGCGCCCCGGTTGCGCACGCAGACCAGCACGCCGTCGGCGGTGACCACCGGGTTCCCGGACCGCCCCTCGCAGTCGACGGTCTCCTCGTCGGTGAGCCTGCGCGGCACGGCGGTGCCGTCCAGCCGCAGCGGCGCGGCCCACAGGCCGGTGTTGCGGGCCACCATGTTGATGCCGGTGTACTCCTCGCCGAGGAAGTAGACCGTGTCGTCGGTGACGACGGGCAGCGCGACCGAGCCGTTGCCACGCACCACGAGCACGGGGTCGCCGCCGTCGACCGGCACCGCGTAGAGGTCGGAGTGCAGCGTGTCGGTGGCGCCGAGGTCGCGGTCGGCCACGAAGACCAGGTGTGCGCCGTCCGGCGTCCAGGCCGGGCTGGCGACCTCGAAGGCGCCGTCGGTGAGCTGCCGCGCCTCGGGCTGGTCGGCCAGCGCGTCGATGACGAACAGCCGAGGCTGGCGGTCGGCCAGGAAGCCGACGCCGTCCGAGCGGTAGGACAGCCGGGTGATGCGCCTGGGCGCCTCGGCGTCCGGGGTCGGCGGCTCCGCGCCGTCCTCGGCGGACAGCGGGGTGCCGTACCGGCCCTCCTCGGGGATCCGCGCGGTGAAGGCGATCCGGCGCGAGTCGGCCGACCACACCGGTGCGCCAGCGCCGAGCGGCAGGTCCGTCAGCTTCCTCGGCTCGCCGCCCTCGGTCGGCATGACGTGCAGCTGCGGCTTGTCCTTGCCGTTGGCGCGCAGGAACGCGACCAGGCGGCCGTCCGGGGAGAGCTGGGCGGACTGGTCATGGTCGCCGTGCGTCCACGGCGCGGCCGGGGAGCCGTCCAGCGGAACGCGGTGCAGGCCGCCCCGGTAGGAGTCGGCGGTGAGGTCGGGGCTCGCGACATCGACGAGCAGCAGGTCACCGTGCAGAGTCGGGGTGCCTGGCACGAGCATCTTGGCAACGTCTTCGGGGCGCACGAGACAGCACGCTACCCGAACTCCCTTAGCAAGGCTTACGAATGTTCTTGATCGACGCTAGAGTTTTTCGGTATGACGCGCACCGTGTTCACCGGCGGGACCCTGTTTGACGGCACCGGAGCCGCCGCGGCCGACGCCGACGTGGCGATCGAGGACGGCAGGATCGTCGAGGTCGGGCACGGCCTCGACGGCGACGAGTCGATCGACGCGAGCGGGCACACGCTGCTACCCGGCATGTTCGACTGCCACGTGCACGTCGTGCTCAGCGGCGTCAACCTGCTGCGCGACCTGAGCACCCCGTTCTCGCTCCAGTTCTACGAGGCGGCCGCGAACCTGCGCACCACCCTCGCCACCGGCATCACGACCGTGCGCGACGCCGGCGGCGCCGACCTCGGCATCGCCGAGGCGGTGCGGCGCGGCCTGGTGCCCGGCCCCCGCATGCAGATCGCGATCAACATGCTGTCCCAGACCGGCGGCCACGGCGACGACTGGATGCCCTGCGGCACCACCGTCACCACGTTCGTGCCGCACCCCGGCAGGCCGGGATCGGTCGTCGACGGACCGGCCGAGGTGCGGCGCAAGGTCCGCGAGCTGATCCGCGACGGCGCCGACGTGATCAAGGTGGCCACCTCGGGCGGGGTGCTGTCGCCGACGTCCAAGCCGAAGCACGCGCACTTCCGGGACGACGAGGTCGCCGAGATGGTGGCCGAGGCGACCGCCGCCGGCATCCACGTGATGGCGCACGCGCAGGGCACCGAGGGCATCCTCACCGCGGTGCGCAACGGGATCAGGTCGATCGAGCACGGGATCTTCCTGACCGACGAGGCGATCGGCCTGATGCTGGAGCGCGGCACCTGGCTGGTGCCGACGCTGGTCGCGCCGAGGATGGCGATCGCGGCCGCCGACGGGCTGCCGACGTCGATGGTGGACAAGGCGAAGTCGATGATCACGCAGCACACCGAGTCGGTGCGGGCGGCCATCGCGGCCGGCGTGCGGATCGCCATGGGCACCGACTCCGGTGTCGGCCCGCACGGCGACAACCTGGACGAGCTGGCCCTGCTGGTGGAGTGCGGGATGACGCCGGCGCAGGCGCTGCACGCGGCGACCCGCTCGGCCGCCGAGCTGATGAGCCTCGACCAGGAGCTCGGCACCGTCGAGCCGGGCAAGCGCGCGGACCTCGTGCTCGTCGAGGGCGACGCGGAGGCGCTGATCCCGCAGGGCGGCGCGGCGCTGCGCGCGGCGATCCGGGGCGTGTGGCAGGACGGCACGCGGGTCGCGTGACCGTCCGAGATTCCTGACCGCGTGCCCGAACGCTGCGTCGGCGTTCGGGCACGCAGTGTCATAGCCGGCGGCAGTCACGGTGAACTGCGTCACGACTACGAGCTGACCAGGCCACTTCCCGGAAAGTTGATGGCAACCTCTCGCTCGGCTCGATCGTCTTGTTCCATGCGGATCAGGTGTCGGTGCCGCGGAGGAGGCGGAACGCGGCCCACACGCTGAACCGCCTGCGGATTGCGTTTGCGGATGGGGCGAGGAGCGAGCGTGGAGTACGAGGACGACCGGCGTTTCCCACCGGGAGGCGACGGGCGGCGTCAGCCGCAGCAGGGTCGCGACGGAACAGGACGACCCTCGTCCGGTGGTCCCCGGCAGGACCGGGCCCCGCAGGACCGACCCCGGGTCGGCCAGGGGCGTCCCGTGCCGCCGAGGCCCTCGGGCCCCTCGGGGCGCAACCAGCCGTCCGGGCCCAATCCCGTGCCGCGCCGCCCGATCCAGCGCGACGACCTCGCCGGGGCGACCGACGTCCTCTCGCCCGTCTCCGACGACCGGTCAGCGCCAAGGGTGGAGTCCGCGGCCGTGCGCACCGCGCGGATCACCGGCCGCGTGTTCGTCTCGCTGGTCTCGGTGCTCGTGCTGCTGCTGACCGGCATCGCGTGGGCGAAGATCCGCGAGGTGAAACAGGGCATCACCACCTCGCAGGCCACCGTCGCCGAGGCGCCCAAGAACAAGGAGGGCGCCGTCAACATCCTGGTGATCGGCCTGACCACCAGGAAGGGACAGAACGGCGAGGACCTGCCCAAGGACGTGCTGGAGGCCCTGCACGCCGGCGACGGCAGCGAGGGCGGCTACAACACCAACACCATGATCGTGCTGCACATCCCCAACGACGGCAGCAAGGTCACCGCCGTGTCGGTCCCCCGCGACGACTACGTCACCTTCGTCGACGCACCGGACGGCCAGAAGTCCGGCAAGATCAAGGAGGCCTACGGTCTCGCCAAGGACCAGGAGTGGAACAAGCTCTACAACCAGGGCATCAAGGACCTGCCCACGTTGGAGTCGCGCAGCCGTGAGGCCGGCAGGAACTCCACGATCGCGAACCTGACCAAGCTGCTCAACGTGCCGATCAACCACTTCGCGGAGATCAGCCTCTCCGGGTTCTACGACCTGGCCAGCCAGCTCGGCGGCGTCGACGTGTGCCTGAACAACGCCGTGAAGGACCCCAAGTCCGGCGCGGACTTCCCCAAGGGCAAGCAGCACCTCAACGGCGCGCAGGCGCTGGCGTTCGTGCGGCAGCGCGACGGCCTCCAGAACAACGACCTCGACCGCACGCACCGGCAGCAGGCCTTCCTCGCCTCGATCACCTACAAGCTCAAGAACCAAGGCGTGTTCGGCAACCTCGGCGCCCTCCAGGGCCTGATCGAGGTGGCCAAGAAGGACGTGGTGATCGACGACAAGCTGGACATCCTGACGTTCGCGCAGGAGGCGTCCGGCCTGACCGGTGGCAACACCGAGTTCCACACCCTGCCGATCAAGGGCTACGACAAGATCCACGGCCAGGACGTCAACGTCATCGACATCCCGCAGATCCAGGCCGAGGTGAAGACGCTGTTCGCGACGGGCAGCACCCCGCCGTCGCAGGCGCCGCCCGCCACCTCCGGCGCGACCCCTGGCTCCAACCAGGGCACCGTGCCGACCGGTTCGGGGTCGACGGTCAACGTGCGCAACGGCAGCGGCCAGAACCTCGCCGCGCAGAACCTGCTCGACGCGCTGATCCCGCACGGCTTCGGCAAGGGCCAGGCCAACTCGACCGACGCGCGCGACACGTCCACGATCTTCTACGGCACCGGCGCGAAGGACGACGCCGACAAGCTCGGGCAGCTGCTCGGCATCACCGTGCAGTCCAGCGCGCAGGCCGCGAAGGGCCAGGTGTCGATCTACCTCGGCGCGGACTTCGCCTGGCCGTCCGCGCTGCCCAACCCGAACCCGTCCGGCCAGACGCAGGCCGCGCCGACGAGCGCCGCGATCCCGACCACGGGTGAGCAGGGCGGCGCCGTCACCGGCGGCGACATCCCCTGCGTCGACTGACCTGCGTTGTGGGTCCGGGGCGCCTGCCTTCCCAGGAGCCACGGACCCGCAACGCGGCCTTGCCCTGGCCGCCGCGCCTCAGTGCAGCTGCTTCACGGCGGTGGGGTCGCGGCGGACCTTGATCAGGCTCGCGACCGTGGTGATCAGCAGGACGCCGACGATCACGGTCAGCGAGAGCGTGATGCTGATGGTCGGCACCGGCAGGCCCTCGCCGCCGTTGAGGAACGGCAGCGCGTTGGTGTGCAGCGCCTCAAGGATCAGCTTGAGGCCGATGAAGCCGAGGATCACCGAGAGCCCGACCGACAGGTACACCAGCTTGTTGAGCAGGCCGCCGAGCAGGAAGTACAGCTGGCGCAGCCCCATCAGCGCGAACGCGTTGGCCGTGAAGACCAGGAACGGCTCCTTGGTGAGGCCGAAGATGGCAGGGATGGAGTCGAGGGCGAACAGCAGATCGGTGGTGCCGATGGCCAGCATGACGATGAACATCGGGGTGACCATCCGCCGCCCGGCGACCCGCACGAACGACTTCTCGCCGTGGTACTCCTTGGTCACCGGCAGCACCCTGCGCACCGCGCGGACGAGCGCGTTCTCCTTGTACTCCTCCTCCTCGCCCCCGCCGTTGTGGCGGCTGCGCGCCAGCTTGTACGCGGTGACGATGAGGAACGCGCCGAACAGGTAGAAGATCGCGCTGAACTGGGCGATGACGGCCGCGCCGACGGCGATGAACAGGCCGCGCAGCACCAGGGCGACCAGGATGCCGACGAGCAGCACCCGGTGCTGGTGGATGGCGGGCACGGCGAACCCGGTCATCAGCACGACGAACACGAACAGGTTGTCGACGCTGAGCGAGTACTCCGTGATGTAACCGGCGAAGAACTCACCGGCCTGGGTGCCGCCGGCGAAGAACCAGATGCCGAGACCGAACACGATGGCGCAGGCCACGTAGAAGGCGACCCACCTGGCCGCCTCGCCGATGGAGACCTCATGCGGCTTCCGGTCGACGATCACGAGGTCGATGGCCAGCAGAGCGAGGAGGCCAACGATCGTCGCGATCCACAGCCACACGGGAACATTCACCTAAGCAACCTCCGGTACATGGGCGCACGCCAATGACCGGAGGTCTCTTCCGTCGATGCGAACACCGACCGGCGGCACCGGGCGCCCTACGTCGGGCTCCGTGCTGACGACACCGCCGCGAAGGAATACTCCCCTCCACCGTCCATGATTATTGCCGACGATTGGCACCTGCGCCACTCAGGGTGACTGGTCGCACCCGAACGCGCAGGTATCCGCCTCGATGCGCTGCGCAGCGTCACCCGGTCATGCCGGAGAGCGCAGGGATCCCTCCTTCGGACGATTCTGTGATCCCAATCGCCGCCAGGACATGACACCATCCACGCGTGGTCCTCAGCATCGCGGAATTCCTCATCCGCCCAGGTGACGAGGAGGCGTTCGTCGCCGCCTACCACCGCGCCGTGCGGTACATCAGGGACGCCGAGGGCTGTCGGTCGGTCCGGCTCAGCCGCAGCGTCGAGGACCCGTGCCGGTTCTTCATGCGGGTGGACTGGGAGACCATCGAGGCGCACACCCAGGTCTTCTACCGCTCCGAGGGCTTCGTTCAGTGGCGGGACGCCGTGAGCGGGTACTTCCTCGACCCGCCCGTCGTCGAGCACGTGGTGGAGATCCCGGAGAACGGTCACGAGACGGACAACCCGTCCGGGCAAAGCTGATCATCCGGCGTCGAACTCTCAGCTTCCTTCCCCTACCGTCGACGGAGTGTCCCGCTTCCGGAGCAGTTGGTCGCTGCTCGCCGTCATTGTCGTGCTCGCCGTGGTCGGCGCGGTCGTGCTGTGGACCCGCTCCGGCGCGCCAGAGCCACCCGTCAGCTCCCGCGACGCGTTCGTCGAGGTGCCGGAGGGTCCCGGCAGCTCCGGCACCGTGCGGCTGGACACCACGCTCTACCTGCCGGCCAGCACGCCCGCGCCGGCCGTGCTGGTCGCGCACGGGTTCGGCGGCAGCAAGCAGAGCGTCGCCGACCAGGCCAAGGAGCTGGCCAGGCAGGGCTTCGTTGCGCTCGCCTACTCCGCGCGGGGCTTCGGCGCCAGCACCGGCCAGATCGGGTTGGACTCGCTGAACTACGAGGTGCGCGACGGCCAGCGGCTGATCGACTGGCTGGCCACCCGGCCCGAGGTGAAGCTGGACAAGCCGGGCGACCCCAGGGTCGGGGTGACCGGGGCGTCCTACGGCGGCGCGCTGGCGCTGATGCTGGCCGGCGTGGACAAGCGGGTGGACGCGATCGCCCCGGTGATCACCTACAACGACCTCGCCCAGGCACTACTGCCGAACGCCGCTGGCCAGCAGCCCGGCGACGCGAAGACCCCGGCGGCCGGCGCGTTCGGCCAGGATGGCGTGTTCAAGCGCTCGTGGGCCGGCATCTTCTTCGCGGCGGGGCTCGGCGGCGCGCAGGCCAACCCCACCCAGGAGGCGCCGGAGGCCGGCCAGACCGGCACCCAGAACACCGGAGCCCAGCAGGGCGCGACCGCGCCGAGCGCGGACACCCCCGGTAGCTCGGGCACCCAGAAGCCCGTTGCGGGGCAACAACCACCGGGCAGCTGCGGCCGGTATCGGCCCGAGGTCTGCCGCGCGTACACCCAGCTCGCCACGACCGGCAGGGCCGACGCGCAGACCCTGCAACTGCTGCGCGACTCGTCCCCGTCGACCGTCACCGGCCAGATCACCGCGCCGACCATGCTGGTGCAGGGCGAGCAGGACACTCTGTTCGGGCTCGACCAGGCCGACCGCACCGCCAACGAGATCACCAGGGCCGGCGGCAAGGTCAAGATGGTCTGGTACACCGGCGGCCACGACGGCGGCGGCCCAGGACCCGAGCTGCGCAAGGAGATCGGCGACTTCCTGTCGTTCCACCTGACCGGGAGTGGCGCCGACCCCGGCACCGGGTTCGAGTACGCCGTGCAGGGCGCGTTCCGCAACAGCGGGGTGCCCTCGGTGCGGACCATCACGGCGCCCGGCTATCCGGGCCTCACCGGCGACGGCACGCAGCGGCGGACGCTGCCCCTCACCGGCCGCGAACAGGCCGTGCTGAACCCGCCGGGCGGCAACCCGGCCGCGGTGAGCAGCCTGCCCGGCCTCGGCTCGGCGCTGACCAGCGGCACGGCCAGCCTGGCCGGCCGGTTGGCCGTCGACGTGCCCGGCCAGGCGGCGAGCTTCACCACCGCCCCGCTCGACGCGCAGCTGCTCGTCACCGGCTCCGCCACCGTCCGGGTGCACGTGGCCGCGCCGCAGGGCCAGCCCGCGCCCGCCGACGGCGCGGTGCTGTTCGCCAAGCTCTACGACATCGCCCCCGACGGCACCCGCTCGCTGCCCGGCTCGGCCGTCGCGCCGTTCCGGGTCGGCCAGCTGCCCGCCGACGTCACCGTCACGCTGCCCGGCATCGTCAAGCCGATCGAGGCAGGCCACCGGCTCCAGCTCGTGCTGGCGACCACCGACCAGGCCTACGCCAACTCAGCCGAGCCCGCGTCCTACGTCGTCTCGCTGGCCGAGGGGGCCGGCCTGGCCGTCCCGGTGGTGCCCGGCCACACCAGCACCGGCCAGAGCGTGCCGGCCGGCCCGCTGTGGGGCATCGCCGCGGTGATCGTCGGCGCGCTGGCCGTCGTGCTGGTGAGCGCGCTGCGCCGACGCCGGTCCGACGACGTCGACCCCGAGCTGACCGGCGTTCCACTCGTCATCGAGGGCCTGACGAAGTCCTACCCCGGCGGGCTGACCGCCGTGAACGACCTGTCCTTCCGGGTGGAGCACGGGCAGGTGCTCGGGCTGCTCGGCCCCAACGGCGCTGGCAAGACGACCACGCTGCGGATGATGATGGGGCTGATCAAGCCGAGCGCGGGCCAGATCAGGGTGTTCGGGCACCGGATCGCGCCCGGCGCGCCGGTGCTGTCCCGGATCGGGTCGTTCGTCGAGGGCTCCGGGTTCCTGCCGCACCTGTCCGGCGCGGCGAACCTGCGGCTGTACTGGGCCGCGACGGGCCGCCCCGTCGAGGAGGCGCACGTCGAGGAGGCGCTGGAGATCGCCGGCCTCGGCGACGCGGTGCACCGCAGGGTCCGCACCTACAGCCAGGGCATGCGGCAACGGTTGGCCATCGCGCAGGCCATGCTCGGGCTGCCGGACCTGCTGGTGCTCGACGAGCCGACCAACGGGCTCGACCCGCCGCAGATCCACCAGATGCGCGAGGTGCTGCGGCGCTACGCCTCGGCGGGGCGCACGGTCCTGGTGTCCAGCCACCTGCTGGCCGAGGTCGAGCAGACGTGCAGCCATGTGGTGGTCATGCACCGGGGCAGGCTGGTCGCGGCCGGCGAGGTCGCCGACATCGCCCAGGGCGGCGGCGAGGCCAGCTTCGTGGTCGACCGGCAGGACGCGGCCGTTGAGGTGCTGCGCGCGCTGAACGGCGTGACCGAGGTGGCTGTCGACGGCGGTCAGGTGCACGCGAACCTGGACGGCGTGCCGAGGTCGGTCGCGGTCGCCGCGCTCGTCACGGCAGGCGTGTCCGTCGAAGGAGCCGCGCCGAGGCGCCGGCTGGAGGACGCGTTCCTCCAGCTCGTTGGAGAGGACGCGCGATGAGCAGGGACGAGGCAGGCGTGCACACCGAGGACCACGACGTGCACACCGATCCCGCCGCGGTCGGCGACCTGACCGACGCGGCGGCGCACCAGGTCAACCGGGTCGCCAAGGACGGGTCGACGGTGGGCTACCGGGCCAACCGGACGCTGCCGCTGCGGGTCGAACTGGCCAGGCAGCTGCGGCGGCGGCGCACCCAGTTGGTGCTCGGCTTCCTTGTCGTGCTGCCGTTCCTGCTGGTGTTGGCGTTCCAGCTCGGCTCCAACTCGCCCAACCGGAAGACCGGCGGGTTCGTCGACCTGGCCACCTCCAGCGGCGTGAACTTCGTGGTGTTCGTGCTGTTCGTGTCGGGCAGCTTCCTGCTGCCGATGATCGTGGCGCTGTTCTTCGGCGACACCATCGCCAGCGAGGCGTCCTGGTCCAGCCTGAAGTACCTGCTGGCCATCCCGATTCCCCGGCACCGGCTGCTGCGGCAGAAGGCGCTCGCCTCGGGGCTGCTCACGCTGCTCGCCCTGGTGCTGCTGCCCGCGGTGTCGCTGGCGGTCGGCGCGGTCTGGTACGGCACGGGCCAGTCGGTCAGCCCGACCGGCGAGGCGGCGTCGTTCGGCAGCGGCGTGGTCAGCCTGGCGCTGGCGGTGTGCTTCGTCGCGGTGCACCTGTTCTGGGTGGCCGGCCTCGCGCTGTTCCTGTCGGTGTCCACCGACGCGCCGCTCGGCGCGGTCGGCGGCACGGTGCTGGTGTCGATCCTGTCGCAGATCCTGGACCAGATCACCGCGCTGGAGGGCCTGCGCAACTACCTGCCGACGCACTACGCCTTCGCCTGGGCCGACCTGCTCACCGCCGACGTTGACTGGTCCAACCTGATCAAGGGCGCGTGCTCGTCGCTGGTGTTCGGCGCGGTGTTCACGCTGCTGGCCGCGAGGCGCTTCACCACAAAGGACATCACCAGCTGACCGCTACCGGACTGCGGGCCAGTGCTCGGCCCCTCAGGGCGGGGGTGAAGGCCCGCGCTGCTGGGAGGGCCGCCAAGGCCCGAGCAGTGCCTGACACCGGGTGGTTGTGCTGCTCGGTGTAGGCGTGCCGCAGTGTCGTGGCGTGAGAGTCACTCGAACGTGATCTTGCGTGGGTTCGCACGGGTGTTCGATGCTGGTGGTGTGCAGCTTCGCTTCAACTACCGGGTACCCGGCTGGCCAAGTCCGTGCACGACGCGGGATGGTCGACGTTCGTGGCGATGCTGGAATACAAGGCCGTCCGCCACGGTCGGACGTTCACGCGGGTGGACCGCTGGTTTCCCTCCACCCGCACCTGTTCGGACTGTGGAGTGATCGGCGAGAAGCTGCCGCTCGACATCCGGGAGTGGACATGTCGCTGCGGCGCGCGCCACGACCGGGACGTGAACGCGGCGAAGACATCCTGGCGGCCGGACGGGCCGACAGATCAACGCCTGTGGAGCTGATGTCAGTCTCGGGTTCGCCCGAGCGGTCGGCCGCGAAGCAGGAACCCGCCGGGAGCGCGGCCCAGGCCGCACAGACCGGAATCCCCCGCGTTCACACGGGGGAGGACGTCAAGTCACGCAGAACTCGTTGCCCTCGGGGTCCTGCATGACGACGCAGTAGCCGAACTCCTCCTCGACCTCGCGCAGCCTGGTGGCCCCGGCCGCCACCAGGCGCTCGACGTGCTCGGCCACCGCGGCGCGGCGCAGCACCGGGTCGGGCGCGCCCGCGCTCGCGTGCACGTCGAGGTGCATGCGGTTCTTCGCGGTCTTGCCCTCCGGCACCGGCAGGAACAGCAGCCGGGGCCCGCGCCCCTCCGGGTCGATGACGGCGGCGCGCCACTGGTCGCGGGGCATGCCGTGCGCCGTGGCGAACGCTCCCCAGCTGATGAAGCCGGGCGGCGGCGGATCGGGGACGTAGTCCAGGGCCAGCACCCAGAACTCCGCCAGCTTCTGCGGGTCGCTCGCGTCGAAGGTCACCTGCACACCGATCGCCATGATCGCCACCTCCGTCTGTGCCCTGAGCACCATTGTGATCGACGGTCGGCCGTTCGTGGAGCGACTCTCTCGGCTATCCCGGCAGCACCCTGACCTCGGCGCTCGGCAGCGCGGCCCACCAGTGGCGGAAGCGGCGATACACCGTGGGTTCGCGGTCGGCGAGCAACGCCGTCAGCGCCTCGGCCTCGGCGGCGAGCCCGGCCCACACCTCGGCCGGCAGGCGGTGGAAGGCGGTGGCCTCGATGCCGCCGTCGACCGGCCGCCACACGCCGGCGACCTGGCCGTCGACCAGGAGGGTCGGCAGCACGTCGCCGTTCGACCTGGTCACGAGCGGGCGGTAGTCGGGCGGGATGACACGGCCCCGGTCGGCGTGGGCGAGCAGCACGCTGTCCCACATGGCCATCAGCCTCGGCGGGGCGGGCGTGTCCGCCAAGGGCCGCAGCCCGCTGGGGACGTCGAACAGCTCCGTGCCGTCGGGCCCGGTCAGCCGTTCCAGCGAATCGCCGAGGGCGGCGACGGCGGTTCTGGCTCTGGCCCGCTGCACCAGCGCGAACTGGGCCACGTCGGCCGCCGACGCCGGGCCGAACCCGGCCAGGTAGCGCAGCACCAGCGTGGTGAGCGCGTCGTCGGACCGCTCCCTGTCGTACGGCGTCGCCTGTGCCCCGGCCGCCACGTACGCCGGTCGCTGGCCGAAGGACCACGTGTCCCCCGTCGGGGCGTGCAGCACCGGCGCGAACGTCCGCAGCGCCCACCACGCGCCCTTCGGGGGCAGCTCGATCCGCGCGGCGAACCACTCCTCGACCTCGGCCGTCACGCGGGGTTTCGCCAGGAACGCCAACAGGTCGGGGACCAGGGCGTCGGCCTCGGCGGCGGACAGGCCGCTGCGCGCGAAGCGCGGGTCGCCCATCCTGCTGCGCAGCGTCGGCTGCATGGCCGAGTGCATGGCCGGATGGTCGTCGGGGTGCACGACGTGCAGGGTGAACCGCATGAGCGTCGCCTTGACCAGCTTCCGCTCGGCGAAGGCGGCGTCAAGGTCGGCAGGGTCGAAGTCGGCGAGCCGGTTCCACAGCGCGAGGTACGGCGAGGCGGCGTGCTGCGCCTGCACGGCAACCACGCGACGCAGCGCGTCAGGAGCGCCGAGCGGTTCCCGCCCGAGCAGCAGCTGCCTGCCCAGCGTCGCTCTGTTGAGTTCCCGCGCGGTGATCGTCGCGCCCTCTGGACACCGCACTAGGCCACACCCGGGTGACGCTCGGCCAGCGACATCGTCCAAGCGTAGAACGCCGTCGGGTCACCGAGGGTCGGCGGCAGGTCGGGCGGGACGAGGTGGCCGTTGGCGGCGCGGAGGAGGTCGAACAGCCCCAGGTAGCACCACTCCCAGAGCATGCTGTCGAAGTTGTACGCGTTCATCAGCGGGGTCAGCCTGCCGCGGATGTCTGCGACCTCGTCCCGGCGCAGCCCGGCCTCGCGCAGCCTCGTCTCGGTGTCGATCTCGTGCTCGACGGTGAACGAGGTGTCCAGGAACGGTTCGAGCAGGTCGCCCCAGACGTCGGGGCGCTGGCGGTGCGGGACGTCGTTGTGGCGGCAGAACCGTTGCAGGGCGACGCGTTGCCGGCTCGGGACGAACAGGGTCTCGCCCGAGGTGGTCACGACCTCGAGCGGGAGCGCGATCCAGTCCGCGTCGCGGAGCTGCGGCACGGTGACGACGCCGGCGGGGTGGACGGTCGAACCGAGGAAGTCGTAGCCAAGGAACCGGATGCTGTCCTCGGCGAAGCTGACCTCCATCGGGCGCCCCCAGGTTCAGGCTCGTGTCGATCACGGCCCGGCCGGCCGTCCCCCTGGGGGACGATAAGGCCGGCCGATGAAATCGGGATAACACGGCACTAACGCGCCAGGACCGACATCCGTGCCCGCGCGACCGACCGGGCGGACTCACGGCCGGGCGCTTAGGGCCGGCGCGACCTGGGCAGCCTGCCGACGACGTCCTCGTAGGAGCGGTCCAGCAGCTCCAGCACGTCGTCGTCGGGCACCGCGCCGCCGAGCCGCACCCTGTTCCAGCCGTAGCGGCCGATGTAGGCGCTAACGGTGACGTCCTCGGGGTACCGCTCGCGCCACTCGCCCGCCGCCTCGGCGGTGGGGCCGCACTTGACCCCCACCGTCCCGTCCTCCAGCCCGATGAACGCGAACGCCTTGCCGCCGACCTTGCAGACCAGGCTCTGGTCGCCGAAGGGGTAGGTCTCCTCCGCGCCCGGCCTGGCAAGGCAGTACGCGATCACCTCATCGAGACTCACGCGCACACCCCGTCGGGCCCGATGCCGAGGATCTCTTCCCGTTCGGCCTTGGAGATCGGCTTTCCGCGCTCACCTGGCGGCACAAACGGCCAGACCTCCTTCTCCATGAACTGGCGAAACTCCGCCTTGCGCAGGGGCCTGTCGGAGCCTGAGCGCTCCTGGTCCGAGGTCTCTTCGTCCATGCCTACTTCACCAACGGAAGATCGGTCTGCGAGAAGTCGTTTCCGACGAACAGCAATGGCTCGCCTGCGACATACGCGGTCGCATAGCTGAGACAGTCACCGAAGTTCAATGCGGCCGGGTGCCGCCCCCTGCCGAATCGATTGAACGCGTCCACGGCGATCTCGGTGTGCGCTTCGGTGAACGGAACGGTCTTGATCCCGTTGTGTTGTAGGAAACGCGCCAGCAGTGTGTTTCCACGTGCACCCCACCGGCCAACCAGGACCATGCCCGTCTCCAACTGCGTGGGCGCGCCGATCTTGGGTACCACTGCCTCGGCGATGCGCTCCTCCAGACGCTCGTATCCCGGCTCGCGACCGATGATCGCGATGATTGCGGAGGTATCGATGATCATACGCCGTCTGGACCGATTCCCAGGATCTCTTCCTGTTCGGCCTTGGTTAGTGGCTTGCCCAGCTCGTCTGGCGGAATCAACGGCCAGATCTCCTCTTCCAGAAAACGATGCAGTCGCAGTCGACGTCGTTCGGCATCTTCGTGAACCATGAGCCGGTCGCGTCGCTCCTGTAACGCCGCCCGCACCGCGCCGGTCTTCGACTCCCCGGTAAGAGCGGCGACCTCAGCAGCCAGCCGCTCCGTCTCGGCATCCTTGATATTGAGTGCCATGGTGGAACGGTACCATCAATGGTGCAATGCCGCCCTACTTCACGCCGGCCGCGTCCATGCCGCGCAGCTCCTTCTTGAGGTCGGAGACCTCGTCACGCAGCCTGGCGGCCAGCTCGAACTGGAGATCGCGCGCCGCGTTCATCATCTGCTCGGTGAGCTGCTGCACGAGGTCGGCCAGCTCGGCCCGCGCCATCGTGCTGACGTCCTTGTCCACCAGCACGCCCGAACTGCGGCCGGAACCGCGCTCCCCCGTCGGCTTCTTGCCGCGCGACACGTTGCGCCCGGAACCGCCGACCGGCACGTCCTGCTCGGAGTCCTCCGCCTCCCGGTACACCGCCTCCAGGATGTCGGTGATCTTCTTGCGCAGCGGCTGCGGGTCGAGCCCGCGCTCGGCGTTGTAGGCGGTCTGCTTGGCGCGCCTGCGGTTCGTCTCGTCGATCGCGTGCCGCATCGAGTCGGTGATCTTGTCCGCGTACATGTGCACCTGGCCGGACACGTTTCGCGCCGCGCGGCCGATCGTCTGGATCAGGCTCGTGCCCGAGCGGAGGAAGCCCTCCTTGTCCGCGTCCAGAATGGACACCAGCGACACCTCGGGCAGGTCGAGCCCCTCCCGCAGCAGGTTGATGCCGATCAGCACGTCGTACTCGCCCAGCCGCAGCTGCCGCAGCAGCTCGACCCGGCGCAGCGTGTCCACCTCCGAGTGCAGGTACCGCACCCGGATGCCCAGCTCCAGCAGGTAGTCG
Source organism: Solihabitans fulvus (assembly GCF_008386585.1). Taxonomy (GTDB): domain Bacteria; phylum Actinomycetota; class Actinomycetes; order Mycobacteriales; family Pseudonocardiaceae; genus Solihabitans; species Solihabitans fulvus. The sequence goes on along the minus strand of NZ_VUOB01000027.1, from coordinate 97,407 downwards.
GTGAGGTCCTCGGACATCTTCTTGGTCAGCGTGGTGACCAGCACCCGCTCGTCCTTCTCGGCCCGCACCCTGATCTCGTGCACCAGGTCGTCGATCTGCCCGTCGGTCGGCTTCACGATCACCTCGGGGTCGATCAGGCCGGTCGGCCGGATCACCTGCTCGACGAACTCGCCGCCCGCCTGGCCCATCTCGTACGGGCCCGGCGTCGCGGACAGGTACACCGTCTGGCCGATCCGGTCGGCGAACTCCTCCCAGGTCAGCGGGCGGTTGTCCAGCGCACTGGGCAGCCGGAAGCCGAACTCCACGAGGTTGCGCTTGCGGGACGCGTCGCCCTCGTACATGCCGCCGATCTGCGGCACCGTCACGTGCGACTCGTCGACGACGAGCAGGAAGTCGTCGGGGAAGTAGTCGATCAGCGTCGCGGGCGCCGTGCCGGCCGCGCGGTCGTCGATGTGCCGCGAGTAGTTCTCGATGCCGTTGCAGAACCCGACCTGGCGCATCATCTCGATGTCGTAGCTGGTGCGCATCCGCAGCCGCTGCGCCTCGAGCAGCTTGCCCTGCCGCTCCAACTCCGCCAGCCGCTCGGCCAGCTCGGCCTCGATGCCCCGGATCGCCCGCTCCATCCGGTCCGGCCCCGCGACGTAGTGGGTGGCCGGGAAGATCCGCAGCTCGTCCACCTCGCGGACGATCTCGCCGGTGAGCGGGTGCAGGTAGTAGAGCTTGTCCACCTCGTCGCCGAAGAACTCGACCCGGATGGCGAGCTCCTCGTAGGCGGGGATGATCTCCACCGTGTCGCCGCGCACCCGGAAGGTGCCGCGCGCGAACGCGATGTCGTTGCGGGTGTACTGCACGTCAACCAGCGCCCGCAGCAGCAGGTCCCGCTCGATGGTCCCGCCGACCTTCACGTCGATCGAGCGGTCCAGGTAGGACTGCGGCGTGCCGAGGCCGTAGATGCACGACACCGAGGCGACCACGATGACGTCCCGCCTGGTCAGCAGGCTCATCGTGGCGGAGTGGCGCAGCCGCTCGACGTCCTCGTTGATCGAGGAGTCCTTCTCGATGTAGGTGTCGGTCTGCGCGATGTACGCCTCGGGCTGGTAGTAGTCGTAGTAGCTGACGAAGTACTCGACCGCGTTGTCCGGGAAGAACCCCTTGAGCTCGTTGGCCAACTGCGCGGCCAGCGTCTTGTTCGGGGCCATCACCAGGGTGGGCCGCTGCACCCGCTCGACCAGCCACGCCGTGGTCGCGGACTTGCCGGTGCCGGTGGCGCCGAGCAGCACCACGTCCTTCTCACCGCCCCGGATGCGGCGCTCCAGGTCGTCGATGGCCTGCGGTTGGTCGCCAGCAGGCTGGTAGTCGGCGACCATCCGGAACCTCGCGTCGGTGCGCGGGATGTCGCCGACCGGACGGAACTCGGAGTGCGCGGTGGGGTACTCGGTAGGGAAGGCCACGGCCCGAGGTTACGCGCGGCCCCCGACATTTTCAGGCGCGCCTGGGCAGTCGCTCACCCGCCTCTGGTCAGTTGCAACTTTGGCAGCACTCGCAGCACTCACAGCACGTGCCGCACGACCCGTCGCAGCCGCAGCCGTCGCAGCCGCAGTTCGAGCACCAGCCGCTTCGCTGGACCCGCGACCACGGGCCGGGGAAGGAGTCGCGGCAGCACAGCTGGCAGGTGCAGAACATGAACGTCGCCACCGCGCAGCCGGTGAACCAGTTGCGCCTCGGCTGCGGCGGCGGGGCCTGGGGTCCGTCGGGCGGCAGCACGTACGGCCCGCCCGGCTGTTGACGGCCGGTGGGTGCGAACGTGCGGTCGACGGCGTGCCGCAGCTCGTGCACCAGCAGGGCGTGCACCAGTTTCTGGTCGGTGAACTCCGCCTCGGCCAGCGCGAGCCGCACGCCGAGCACGGCGTCGTCGCACAGCTGGCGCGCCCGCGCCAGGTCGGTTCCGGTGGCGCGCAACGGGTTCCACGCGCCGGCCGCCTCGTCGGCGGCCAGGTCCTCCACGGCGTCGAGGAGGTGCGCGACCCGCCCGAACAACCGGCCGGCCTCGGCCAGCGCCTCGGTGTTCCCCGGCCGACCGGCGAGCACGGCCGTGTGCGCGAACGCGGCCGCCGTGGCCGCCTCGGTCGGTTCGGTCACCGCGAGCACGGAACTGCCGACCGTGGCCGCCGCCTCGACCTCCGGCTGCCGCCGCACGGCCTCGACCAGGACGTCGGTGTCGAAGCCGACGTCGTGCCCGGTCGTCGCGCCCTGCCTGGCCCAGCGCGCGGCGACCCGGCGCGCGGCCCCGGCGACCGGGCGGCGCGCGAAGGCGCCGTCGGCGTCCACCACGTGATCGCTGACCTTGGCGGAGGCCAGCACCAGGGAGACGGCCGCGGCCAGCCGCGCGCCGTCGCCGTGCGCGACCTCGGCGGAGCGCAGGCCGCGCAGCGCGCACGGGCCCGCCGCCCTGCGGCCGGAGCCGGCCGGGGACTGCGCCTCGACCAACGCGGAGATCACCAGGCCGTCGTAGTTGGTGACGGTCCTGGCCAGGTGGCCGTGATCGTCGCGGAGGGCGAGGCACAGGCCGCACAGGTGCGCGAGCCACGCCGCGCGCAGCTGCTCGGACAGCCGGTTCCGGCAGGGCCGGATGATCCCGAACACGGCGTTCCCCTCCGCGTGACAAAACGCCCGACCAGACGTCTGACCAGCGATCCTAGCGAGCAGGTTCACCCGTTCGTGGCGGAATGAGCCGCTGTCGGCAGGTCCGTTTTCGCCGGCGACTAGGCAGGATGGCCGCATGGCGACCGAGCAGCGCACCCAGTCCCCACAGCGCCGGTTCCCGGAGGGTTCGACCGTGCCGCACATCCACCCGCCGAAGATCGAGTACTTCGACATCGACGCGAAGAGCAACACCGATCCGAAGGGCTTCGCGCGGGTGGTGGACGAGTTCCACCTCACCAGGTCCGGGCTGTACATGTACCGACCGGTGCCGGGACATCCGCAGCTCAGCCACTTCGAGTCGTGGCTGCTGCCCTCGCACGGGCTGCGGCTGACCCGCCAGTCCTGGCGGCCGGGCCACGAGCGCGAGTACGACCTCTACATCGACGTCGTCGAGATCACCTCGGATCACTCCATCTGGCGAACCGTCGACCTCTATCTCGACCTCATCGTGTGCACCGGACGGAGCGTGACCGTGCTGGACACCGACGAGCTGCTCGCCGCGCTCGGCGCGGGGTTGGTCAGCCCGGCACGGGCGGAGTGGGCGCTGCGAACGGCCTACCGCGCCGTCGGGGGCATCTCGGCGCACGGCTACGACGCGCCAGGGTGGCTGGCCAGCGAGAAGGTGGTCACGACCTGGCGACCGCGCTGATACTCAGCGGGGGCCGGAGCGGTCAACCGCCGTCCGAATGGAGGACAGTCACCGTCACCACATCGGTATGCAACTCGACACAATCCGTGATGTAACGAATCGGACCGGGCCGTCACGCGGCGCACACCTACGGCTACCCTCGGGTCGCGTGGGAGCGGTCATCACACCGCAGTTGGTTGACGTTGTTGACACGTTGACCGCTGTGCGCAGCTACTCGTCCGGCACGACCCGGCAGCTCACGACCTGCCGAGTGGAGCGCTGGGGCCTCCGCATGGAGTGCCCGACGCCAGAGGATCCGTTCTCGGACTCCGAGGTCACGTTACTGCTGCCCGACCTGGGCCTCCGCCTCACGCAACTGCGCCCGAGGTCGCGACACGCCCGTTCGGGGCCGAGCATTCTCACCTCGGTGCGAGTCGAGCGGGACACCCGATCGTGGCGCACCACCGACCTGCTGCTCGGGCTGGCCGTGCCCGGCGGGACGACCGCGCGGATCGTCCGCTCCGAGGACTTCGCCGCCGCCGTGGCCGGGCACGTGCTGCTGCCCGGCGACGCCGACCTCGCGCTGCGCACCGTGCACCGGACGCTGGAGGAGTTGAGCCGGTACCGGCACGATCTCGGCACGTGGCTGACCGACCAGGGCATCTACGAGGTCTGGCCGCCGATGTAGTCCTCGGTCCGGCGTCTCCTCGCGACGCCGAACCGGCCGACCCCGTCCGTTCCCCGCCCGGCGGCGGCCTGGCTCGTCACCCCGGCGGGGACCAACGTCCTGACGCGGCGCGGCCCGGCTACCTCGGCGGGGTCCAGCCCGGCAGCGGTCTGGCCCGTCACCCCGACGGGGATCAACGTGACGCGGCGCTGCTACCTCGGCGCGGTCCCGCTAACTCGGCGGAGTCCAGCCCATCCGCTCGGCCCATGCCAGCGCCGCCGGCGTGGCCGAGTCGAACCACGGCTCCTTCGCCTCGGCGTAGGGCCCGGTGGTGCCGTCGGCGGCATGCTCGGCCGCCAGCCGCACCTTCAGCTCCTCGTACTCGCGCCTGCGCTCCGGCTCGGCGCGCAGCCAGTCGCGCAACAGCAGCGCCAGCCGCCAGCCCGGCGAGCCGAGCACCCGCAGGTGCAGGTTCGCGTTCCTGCCGGGGTCGGCCGCCCCGTGGAACCGCTTGCGCCAGTCCGCCGGATCCGGGGCGAACGCCTTCGGGTTGTCCTCGGTGACCTGGGGCGCCTGCGGGAAACCGGCGTCGGCCAGCTGGTCCGCGATCGCGTCCGCGTCGGCCAGCGACGCGACGGTGAGCTGGAGATCGATGACGTCCTTGGCCGCGAGACCCGGCACCGAGGTCGAGCCGATGTGGTCCACGCGCAGCCCCCGCTCCCCCGCCGCCAGCGCGATCCTGCGGGACAGCCGCTCGGCCTGGGCAGGCCAGGTCGGGTCCGCCGGCACGATCCTGGCCTGGCGCACCACGTTGCGGCGGCGCAGCCGGACGTTGGCCTCGTAGGGCACCAGCCGGTCGGCCCACAGGGCGTCGACCTCGGCGAGCACGAGATCCGGCGTGCTGGTGTTGTCGAGCCACACGTCCGCGACCGCGCGGCGCTGCTCGTCGGTGGCCTGCGCGGCGATCCGCGCGCGGGCGTCCGCCTCGCCCATGCCGCGCGCCGTCACCAGCCGGTGCACCCGCTGCTCCGGCTCGGCGTGCACGATCACCACGAGGTGGTACGCGGGGGCGAGGCCGTTCTCCACGAGCAGCGGGATGTCGTGCACCACCACGGCGTCCGGCGGCGCGGCCGCGAGCAGCTCGGCCGTGCGCGCCCCGACCCTCGGGTGCACGATCGCGTTCAGCGTGGCCCGCGCCGCGTCGTCGCCGAAGACCTTGCCGGCCAGCGCAGGCCGGTCGAGCGAGCCGTCCGCGCGCAGCACCTCGGCCCCGAAGGCGGCCACGATCTCGGCGAGCCCGTCGGTTCCCGGCTCGACCACCTCGCGGGCCAGCCGGTCCGAGTCGATCAGCACCGCGCCGTGCTCGGCGAGCCGACCGGCCACCGTCGACTTGCCCGATCCGATGCCCCCGGTGAGGCCGACACGCAACATGGCGAACAGTGTGCCAGCAGGGATCGCCGGCTACTTCGGGGTCAACGCCTTCACCGCGAGCGCGGCCAGCGCGGCGCCCACCTTGTCGTCGGGGAACACGCCGTTCTTGGCGCGCACCACGTACGTCGTCCTGCCGAGCGAGCCGATCACCATGCGTTCGGTCTTGCCGGTGACGAGCTTGCCCTGCATCTTCTCCACCGCGATGTCAGCGACGCCCGCGCCGTCCTGCCGCTCGCTGTCCACGCTGTCCCTGACCCGCTGCTGCGCGGACGCCTCGTCGGCGTAGGTGGCCAGGCCGATCACGATCGCCGCCGAGGCGATCGTCCTGCCTTCGGGGATCCCGTAGTAGCAGTCCAGCTTGCCGGTGCGGCCGACCGTCGGCTCCGGCACGCCGAGGATCCTGGCGGGCTGGCCGTCCAGCGGCTGGCCGACCACGCCGTCGACGTCGACCGCAGGGACCACCAGCTTGCAGTCATCCGGCAGCGGCCGGTCCGCAGGCGCGACCGTCGTGGTCACGGCGGTGCTGGCAACGATGGTGGGGATCTGCGGCGCGGCGACCGGCGCCCGTTTGGCCGCCGCGCAGCCCGTCAACGCGACGGCGCAGCCTGCGCTCACGGCGACACCGAGCACAGCCAACCGTCGCAACCGCCGCGCATCGCTCACGAAAAACAGACCGTAGTCGGCCGTCCCGGGTCCCGCCAAGGGGAACTGCCGAGTACCAATGCCTCTGATCGGGCGATCTTGGTCGACAGACGAAAGGCCCCGCACCACCGAAGTGGTGCGGGGCCTTCCTGGCTCGGTGATCCTCAGCGGATCACGCGGCGATCCTCAGTGGATCACGCGCCGCCGGACAGCTTCTCGCGCAGCGCTGCGAGCTGCTCGTCGCTGGCCAGGGTGCCACCGCTCTGGGCGGGGGCGCCGGTCGTGGACGACGCGGCGGCGGCCGGAGCCTCGCCACCGGAGGAGTAGTTGGTCTCCCCGGCAGCCTCCAGCTCGGCCTCGGCGGCCTTGGCGACCTGCTTCATGTGCTGCTCGTAACGAGTGTGAGCCTCGGCGTACTGCCGCTCCCACTCCTCACGCTGCTTCTCGAAGCCTTCCTGCCAGTCCTGGGTCTCCGGGTCGAAGCCCTCGGGGTAGATGTAGTTCCCCTCGTTGTCGTACTCGGCGGCCATGCCGTACTGGGTCGGGTCGAACTCCGAGTCGACCGTGAAGCCCTCGTTGGCCTGCTTGAGCGACAGCGAGATGCGGCGACGGTCCAGGTCGATGTCGATGACCTTGACCATGACGTCGTCGCCGACCTGAACGACCTGCTCCGGGATCTCGACGTGGCGCTCGGCCAGCTCCGAGATGTGAACCAGACCCTCGATGCCCTCGTCCACGCGGACGAACGCACCGAACGGAACCAGCTTGGTGACCTTGCCCGGCACGATCTGACCGATCGCGTGGGTGCGGGCGAACTGACGCCACGGGTCTTCCTGGGTGGCCTTCAGCGACAGGGAGACGCGCTCGCGCTCCATGTCGACGTCGAGCACCTCGACCGTGACCTCCTGGCCGACCTCGACAACCTCGCTCGGGTGGTCGATGTGCTTCCAGGACAGCTCGGAGACGTGCACCAGGCCGTCGACGCCACCGAGGTCCACGAAGGCACCGAAGTTGACGATCGAGGACACAACGCCCTTGCGGACCTGGCCCTTCTGGAGCTGGTTGAGGAACTCGCTGCGAACCTCGGACTGGGTCTGCTCCAGCCAGGCGCGGCGGGACAGGACCACGTTGTTGCGGTTCTTGTCCAGCTCGATGATCTTGGCCTCGAGCTCGCGGCCCACGTAGGGCTGGAGGTCGCGGACGCGACGCATCTCGACGAGCGACGCGGGGAGGAAGCCACGCAGTCCGATGTCGAGAATCAGGCCACCCTTGACCACCTCGATGACGGTGCCCTTGACCGGCTCGTCCTTCTCCTTGAGCGCCTCGATGGTGCCCCAGGCGCGCTCGTACTGCGCGCGCTTCTTGGAGAGGATCAGCCGACCTTCCTTGTCCTCCTTCTGGAGAACGAGGGCCTCGACCTCGTCACCGACGCTGACCACCTCAGCGGGGTCGACGTCGTGCTTGATCGACAGCTCGCGCGAGGGGATGACACCCTCGGTCTTGTAGCCGATGTCGAGCAGGACCTCGTCCCGGTCGACCTTGACGATGGTTCCCTCAACGATATCGCCATCGTTGAAGTACTTGATCGTCTTGTCGATGGCGGCGAGGAAGTCCTCCTCCGTCCCGATATCGTTGATGGCGACCTGCCGCGGCGACGTGGCAGCCGGGACGATGGTGGTGTCGGTGGACATTAGGTAGGTGGCTCCGGTACGGATTGGGGTTGTTGGCCTGCGGTGCTACGGCGAGCCGGTGCACGCTCACCTTCCGGTGACTTCTGGTCGGTGGCCAGCGCGAACCTACTACGCGGGCGATATCGTACGCGGCCACGCGATTGCCGGGCAAACCCGGTCCCCAGAAGGAGCAGTGTGACCACCCAGTCCGACCCCGGCGCGAGCTACGTGACCGACGCCACACCTTCGTACCTCGGCGAGCGGCACGCCAGCGCCGAACGCGAGCTCGGCACCTCGGGGGTGGCCAAGCGCACCGTCGGCACGGCCGAGTCCCGGTCGGCCAGCCGCGCGTGGTGGGACGCCGACGCCGACGACTACCAGGCAGAACACGGCCAGTTCCTCGGCGACGCCGAGTTCGTCTGGTGCCCGGAGGGACTGCGCGAGGCCGACGCCGGCCTGCTCGGCGACGTCGCGGGCGCGCGGGTGCTTGAGGTCGGCTGCGGCTCCGCGCCGTGCGCGCGCTGGCTGCGCGGCCGCGGCGCCGAGGTGGTCGGGCTCGACCTGTCCTCGGGCATGCTGCGGCACGCCCTGGCCGGCAACGCGGCGACGGGTGTCGCGGTGCCGCTGGTGCAGGCCAGCGCCGAGGAGCTGCCGTTCGCGAGCGGGTCCTTCGACGTGGCCTGCTCCGCGTTCGGGGCGGTGCCGTTCGTGGCCGATCTCGGCGCGGTGTTCGGCGAGGTGGCCAGGACGCTGCGGCCGGGCGGCCGGTGGGTGTTCGCGGTGACCCACCCGATCAGGTGGATCTTCCCGGACGACCCCGGCCCGCTCGGGCTGACCGTGACCCAGTCCTACTTCGACCGCACGCCGTACGTGGAGGTCGACGACGACGGCGCGGCGACCTACGTCGAGCACCACCGCACGCTCGGCGACTTCGTCCGGCACATCGTCGGGGCCGGCCTCGAGCTCGTCGACCTGGTCGAGCCCGAGTGGCCGGCGGGCCACACCAGGGAGTGGGGCCAGTGGAGCCCGCTGCGCGGCCGGCTGTTCCCGGGCACCGCGATCTTCGTGACGCGCAAGTCGTAACGTTGGCGATCACGGGCGCGCCCTGCCGCGCGCGCCCGGGTCAATAGCTGCGCGCGGAGGAACGATGACCGTCGGTCGGGGACTGATGGAGGCGCAGTCGACACGCTTCGGCGCGCTCGACCCGCTGCTCCCGCCGGCGGCGGAGCCCCCGGACGGCGACGTGATCACCGCGGCGCTGACCGACGGCAGCCGGGTGGCCGGGGTGCTCAGCCGCCACCTGCACGAGCCCGGCGCGCTGGCGCGGCTGTGGTCGGCCGACGAGGTCTGGGAGCTGACCCCGTTGATCGGCGGCTCGGGGCTGGCCGGCATGGACGCGGTGCTGCGGGCGTGGCGGCGGCGGCTGGACCGGCTCGGCGAGCCGGGACCGGACTCGTCCTGCGTGGTGACCTGGCCGAGCCGGGACGCGGAGGGCACCAGGGCGCTGCTGGACCACGGGCTCGTGCCGCTGTCGACGATCGCGGTGCGGCGCGCGGCGCCCCCGGCGAACTCGGTGCCGACCACCCTGACGATCCGCGAGGCCGCGCCGCGCGACCTGGACGTCGTGGTCGACCTGGCCATGGCCGAGCTGGCCTACTCCGCGTTGGTCGGGGCGACCGTGCAGCGGCCGGAGGCGGCCGACCTCAAGCGCGCGGCGCTGCGCGAGCGGTTACAGGCCGGCGGCCTGGTGTGGCTGGCCGAGCGGGACGGCATCGCGGTGGCGCTGGCCGAGTGCGCGCTGAGCGAGTCGACGCCGGGCAGCTGGATCGCGTCGCGGCTGCCGCTGGGGCGGTGGGGCTATGTCAACTGTGTGTCGGTCCTGCCCGGCGCGCGCGGGGCCGGCGTCGGCCAGCAGCTCATGGCGCACGTGCACCGCGAGCTGCACCGACGCGGCGCGATCGGCAGCTACCTCTACTACAACCCGCCGAACCCGCTGTCCTCGGTGTTCTGGATCCGACAGGGCTATCGTCCACTGTGGACCGTGTGGGAGGTCCGGCCGGCCGGCGCCCTTCGCTGACCGGTCCCGTGCCGAGCCGTTTCGAGTGGCGACGGTGGGCGGGAGGTCACACCCTTCTCAGGTTGCGTCGCGTGCCTGCGCGCACCATTATTTGAACTGACTGGTCAGTTCAAAGGAGGCAGGGTGGAGATCCACGCCCAGCGCGTCGGCGTCGCGGGACCGCACGGTCCGTTGCTGCGGCCGACCTCGCTGCGGGTCAGGCAGGGCGAGCTGGCCCTGGTCGCCGGGGAGCCCGGCACCGGCCACACCACGCTCGCACTGGTGCTCTCCGGCCGCATGCGGCCGAGCACCGGCATGGTTCTGCTGGACGGCCGCACGGCCGAGGCGGAGCTGCGCAGGCAGACCGTGGTGGTGGACGCGCCCGAGGTCACCGAGCCGGAGGAAGCGCTCAAGCTGGCCGACGTCGTCGGCGAGGAGCTGGCCATGGCCGGCCGGCCCGCCGGCCGCAAGGCCGTCGCCGACTGGCTCACCGAGCAGGGCGCCGACCAGCTCGCGTCCGCCAGGTTCGAGAACGTGCCGCCCCAGGTCCGCACCGAGGTGCAGCTCGCGCTCGCCGCGCTCCGGACCGACGCGCGCGCCCTGCTGCTGGTGCTGCCCGACCGGCACCACGAGGACCCGCACCCCTGGTGGGAGGCCGCGCGCCGGCACGTCACCCCGGACCGCGCCGTCGTCGTGCTGTGCTCCACCAGCTCCGCGCGCCTGCTCGGCGTGCCGGCCGCCCGGCTCGGCCAGGACGAGCAGCCCACCCCGATCGGCATCGCCGCAACCCAAGAATTTCAGGAGACTCCGTGACCTCCGTCCGGATGGCCGTCAACGAGCTGCGCCGGGTCAGTGCGGGCAAGCTGCCCAAGCTCGCCGTGTTCGCGCTCATTCTCGTGCCGCTGCTGTACGGCTCGCTGTACCTGTACGCGAACTGGGATCCCTACGGCAACCTCAAGAACGTGCCGGCCGCGCTGGTCGTGCAGGACACCGGCGCGACCTCCTCGGACGGCAAGCACCTCGAGGCCGGCAAGGAGGTCGCGACCGAGCTGTTGTCCGGCAAGAAGTTCGACTGGCGACAGGTCAGCGCCAGCGAGGCCGAGGCCGGGGTGGCCAACGACAAGTACACGTTCGCGCTGACCCTGCCGGCCGACTTCTCCCAGGCGTTGCTGTCGCCGAGCGAGTTCAAGCCCCGGCAGGGCATCATCACGCTGACCACCAACGACGCCAACAACTACCTCGGCAGCACCATCGCGAACACGGTGGTCAGCGAGGTGCGTCGGTCGGTGTCCGCGAAGATCGGCACCGAGGCGGCGGACAAGCTGCTGCTTGGCTTCTCCACCATCCGGGGCAAGACGGCGGAGGCCGCCGACGGCGCGACGAAGCTGGCCGACGGCCAGGCGAAGCTGCTGGACGGCTCGCAGAAGCTGGTCGACGGTCTGAACACCGCGTACGACAAGACCGGCACGGCCGTCGACGGAGCCAACAGGCTCCGGGATGGCTCAGCGGAGGTGTCGAGCGGCCTCGGCACGCTGCGCGACCAGACCAAGGACCTGCCCAGCCAGTCGCAACAGCTCAACGACGGAGCCACGAAGCTCGCGAACGGCAGTCAGCAACTGGCGGACAACCTGCCCAAGATCGCCGACGGCAACGCCCAGTTCGCCCAGAAGGGCAACGAGATCGCGAGCATCGGCCAGCAGTTCGTCGGCGGGCTCGACCAGCTCAACGGCACCGTCGCCCAGGACCTGAAGAACGCCGGCTTCACCGACGACCAGGTCAAGCAGGTGATGGATGCCCTCGGCAAGGCACGCAAGCCGATCGACGACGTCAACGGCAAGATCCAGACGGCCGCCGGCCAGCTGAACGCGCTCGCCGACGGGTCGAAGCAGGCGGCAGCCGGCGCGAAGGACCTCGCCGCCGGCGCCCAGCAGCTGTCCGCCGGCACCAGCAAGTTGGCGGCCGCCACGCCGGCAATGGTCAGCGGGATCAACCGGCTCAACGACGGAGCCAAGCAGGTCGCCGACGGCAACGCGCAGATGGCCGACCAGCTCCCCCAGCTCCGCGACGGGCTCGGCCAGCTCCGCGACGGCGCGACGCAGCTCCGCGACGGCGAGAAGACCGCCGTGGACGGCAGTGCCAAGCTCCGCGACGGGCTCAACGACGGCGTGAACCAGATCCCCAACCCCGACGACCCGACCCGCCAGGCCACCGCGAAGACCATCGGCGACCCGGTCGCGGTCAAGAGCGCCCACCAGTCCGAGGCTGGCACCTACGGCGCGGGCCTCGCCCCGTTCTTCCTCGGCCTGGCCACCTGGATCGGCGGCTTCGTACTGTTCCTGCTGCTGCGCCCGCTGTCCCGGCGCGCGCTGGCCGCCGGGCAGTCCTCGCTGCGGATCGCCGTCGGCGGCTGGCTGCCGGCCGCGGCGCTCGGCGTGGCCCAGGTCGTGGTCATGTACGCGATGGTGACCCTCGCCGTCGGCATCCACCCGGCGAGGCCGTTCGCGACCTTCGGCTTCCTTCTGCTCACCTCGATGACGTTCATCGCGATCATTCACGCGCTCAACGCGCTGCTCGGCGCGGTGGGCAAGTTCCTCGGCCTGGTGCTGCTGATCCTCCAGCTGGTCAGCGCGGGCGGCACCTTCCCGTGGCAGACCATCCCTGGGCCGCTGCACCCGCTACACGTCGGCCTGCCGATGGGCTACGTGGTGGACGGCCTGCGGCACCTGATCTACGGCGGCGACCTGAGCAGCATCGGCAAGGACGTCGGGGTGCTCGTGGGCTATCTGGTGCTGGGGCTTGCCCTGTCCACCTACGCCGCGTACAAGCAGCGGGTGTGGACGCCATCCCGACTCAAGCCGGAGCTCGTGCTGTGACCTCGACCAGGCCCGGCCGCACCGCCGTCACCAAGCAGAAGCTGTTCGACGCCGCGCTCAGGCTGGTCGGCGAGCGCGGCGCGGCGAGCGTGACGGTGGACGAGATAGCGGCCGAGGCCGGGGTCGCCAAGGGCACCGTCTACTACAACTTCGCCAGCAAGGACGCGCTGGTGGACGCCCTGCTGCGGCACGGGGTCGAGCTGCTGGCCGGTCGGCTGCGCGCGGCCGAGCAGGAGGACGACAACCAGCGCGCGGTGGAGGCGCTGGTCGACGGGATGCTCGGCTTCTTCGCCGAGTACCCCGCCTTCGGCCAGCTGCTGGTCAGCGAGCTGTGGCGGACACCAGGCCAGTGGCACGGCACGCTGAGCCTGCTGCGCGACGACATCGTGTCGATCCTGCGCGCCCAGATGCAGCGGCTGGCCGACGCCGGCCGGCTGCCCGAGGGCGTGCAGGTGCCGACGGCGTCCGCCGCGCTGTTCGGCACGCTGCTGGTGGTCGCGCTGGACTGGCAGGTGTTCCAGCCGGAGCGCACGCAGGACGAGGTGCGGGAGTCCGTCCTGTTATTGGTCAGGGGACTCAGCCGCAACCCCGCCCCGCAGCCGTAGCGCTCAGGCGGCCTTGATCAGGACCTCCGCCGTGTCGGCCGGGCGGGAGAACATCGGCCAGTGGCCCGTCGGCAGCTCGTGGAAGTCCCACTCCGGGCCGGCCAGCGCCGCGAAGTACGGGTGCCGCGCCTCGATCATCGCGCGCACCTGCTCGAGCGGGAACGAGCAGGTCACCAGCGTCTTCGGCAGCGCGGCGCCCGCCCCGGTCAGCGTCAGCGGCTGGGTGATCGCGCCTGCGGGGTGGTCCGTGACGCGGGCGGTCATCGCGGCCCGCTCTACCTCGCCGAGCCCGGCGAGCGAGGCGCCGTTCGCCTCGTGCCGCGCCCAGCTCGGGAACGGGTGCCGCCAGCCGTCCACCAGCCCAGCCTTGGTCTCCTCCTGGACGTGCGGCGGGAACAGGTCGAACTGCGACAGCCCGTCCGCGACCGGCCCGCTGTCCACGTAGACCACGCGCGCGATCCGCTCGGGGATCCGGTCGGCCGCCCCGGTGACGACGATCCCGCTGCCGCTGTGCCCGACCAGGACGACGTCGTGCAGGTCCTCGTGGGTGATCAGGTTGACCACGTCGGCGATGTGCGTGTCCAGGTCGACCGAGGGGCCGGCCAGGTGCGCGCGGTCGGCCAGCCCGGTGAGCGTCACCGGGTACGCGGTGTGGCCCGCGGCGCGCAGCGGCTCGACGACCCCGCGCCACGCCCACGCGCCGAGCCAGAAGCCGGGGACCAGGACGAACGTGCTCATTGCTGTCTCCTTCATCGGTTGTCTGGTCCCAGCCTAGAATCGCATCCGGACAGGATCCGCCCGGATTTCGATCGGAGTTCTGGTGACCCATCCCGTGACCCGCGTGCTCGCGCTGCTCGAGCTGTTGCAGGCGCGGCCCGGCCTGACCGGTGTCGAGCTGGCCACCAGGCTGGAGGTGGACGAGCGCACGGTCCGCCGATACGTGGCCAGGCTCGCCGACCTCGGCGTGCCGGTGGAGGCCGGGCGCGGCCGGCACGGCGGCTACCGGCTGCTGGCCGGGTACCGGCTCCCGCCGCTGATGCTCACCGACGACGAGGCGACCGCCGTCGTGCTCGGCCTGCTCGCCGGGCGGCGGACCGGCCTGGCGGTCGGCGAGACCGCGACCGAGAGCGCGCTGGCCAAGATCCAGCGGGTGCTGCCGGCCGCGCTGCGCGAGCGCGTCGGCGCGGTCGAGCACACCCTCGACCTGACCTCGGGCACCGGGGCGCAGGCGCGACCGGCCGCCGAGACACTGCTGACCCTCGCCGACGCCGCCCGCAGGCGGCTGCGCACCCGCCTGCGCTACCGGTCCTGGAGCGGCGGCGAGACCGATCGCGAGCTGGACCCGTACGGGCTGGTCTTCCACGCCGGCCGCTGGTATGTCACCGGCCACGACCACCTGCGCGGCGAGGTCCGCACGTTCCGGCTGGACCGGATCGCGCTCGCCACGCTCGGCACGGAGACCTTCACCGAGCCGACGGGCTTCGACCCGGTCGCGCACGTGGTCGCCGGCCTGTCCTCGGTGCCGTACGCGCACGAGGTCGAGGTCGTGCTTGACACGACGCTCGCGGCCGCCCGACGGAAGATCCCGCGTTCGGTGGCGACGCTGTCCGCCGAGGCTGACGGGGTGCTCATGCGGACCAGGGCCGAGCACCTAGACGGCATGGCCGCGATGCTGGCCGGCCTCGGCTGGCCGTTCACCATCCGCCGCCCCGCAGAGCTGCGCGACGAGGTGCGCGCCCTGGCCGACCGTCTGACGCACCAGGCCGACCGCAGGTGAACCGCGCGCCGGTGAACCGCGCGCCGGTGAACCGCGCGCCGCCGTCCGGTCAGGCCGGCTCACCAACGACATGCGCAGAGGGCGCGCGGCCGTCGAGAGCCCGATGCACGGCCTCCCGGACGGCGGTGGAGATCTCGGCATGGCTGAGCCACCTGGTGGTGCCGGAGTGCCGGACGCAGCCCAGCACGACCAGCTGCGTCGGGTGCGTGGACAGCACCGGGTCGGGGAGGCCGCGGACGGGATCGGCCGACTCGCTGCCGTGCACCTCGACCACTGGGGCGTGCGGGGCGAGCAGCGGCGCGACGGCCCGCAGCACGGCGGCCCGGTACGTCGGGTGCACCCAGGCCACCAGCAGGTCGGCGGGCCCGTCCAGCGCGTCCTCGGTCGCCGAGGCCAGCAGCTCGGGCTCGGACCAGTCGGCGGAGACCCAGCGGACCTGCGGCGTTCGCGGCCCGTCCTCGACGGCGGTCGGCAGGTGCCCCGGCGGCCGCATCGACTGACGGGCGGCGATGCCGAGCCCGGCGGGCTGCGCGGTCACCTCGGCCGACAGGACCGCCTGGCGACGACTGGGCAGCACCACCCGCCAGCCCTCGGCGACGAGCGCCTCTGCGCAGCCGACGAGCATTCCGGTGCCACCGAGGACGAGTGCGGTCCGTGCGCTCATGTGCAGTGCTCCTTTCGAACGCCGTCGGCGAGCCGGAGCGGACCGGCGAGCCAGGCCTCCACCTGTCGTTGTCCGCGCAGCCGGACGACCGTCAACCTGGCCCCGTGCGGTCCGGCGAGCACCGCGCGGATCCGGTCGGGCATGCCGCCGTGCGAGCGCCACGCCCACCGCAGCAGGTGCTCGGAGTCGGTGAACACGGTCCGCAGCGGC
This sequence comes from Solihabitans fulvus, assembly GCF_008386585.1. Classification (GTDB taxonomy): domain Bacteria; phylum Actinomycetota; class Actinomycetes; order Mycobacteriales; family Pseudonocardiaceae; genus Solihabitans; species Solihabitans fulvus. The sequence continues at coordinate 81,481 of NZ_VUOB01000027.1, read as the reverse complement.
GGCTCGGTGTTGCCGTTCCACAGCTCCACCCGGCGCAGCCGCCTGCTGACCGTGCGGAAGGTCAACCGGCGCATCACCGTGCCGCGCGAGTGGTCCAGCCAGACCAGCAGGTCGGCGCGCTCCAGCAGCAACGGCCGCACCGCGTGGTACTGCCACTCCGTGACCCACTGCGGCAGGGCGGTGAACTTCTCGACGTCCGAGGCGAACTCCGGTCGTGGCGTCCACTGTGGACCGTGGTGCAACGCGTCAAGCTCCACATAGGACAGACGGCGTTCGGCCGCGACGCGCCTGGCCAGCGTCGACTTGCCGGCCCCCGAGGTACCGGCGACGAGCACGCGGCGCGGCGACAACGGCAGCGGGTCGGCTGGTCCGAGGAGCGGCATCGCCCAAGGCTACCGCCGGGTGCCGACAGACACAGCGCACCAAGCCCCGGCATCCCCACGTCGATCGGAATTACGCCCGATCGGCCGCGTTGCGGGAGGAGCCGGGCAGCCGGTCGCCCACCCGGCTCCTCGCCGCGCTGCGACCAGGTGGGGCGCCGTGTCAGGGTGACGTCAGGGCGGTGTCCGGCCGGACACCGACAGTGACCACATGACGAAGAACAGCACGTCCTCGACCAAAGCGATATGGACAGGCATGGTGCCGGTCGATGACACGGCCCTGGCCGTCACCGACACCGGCGGCCCCGGTGTCCCCGTGGTCTACCTCAACGGCCACACCGCCACCCAGGGGTACTGGCGGCGGGTCATCGCCGAACTGAGGCCGGGGTGGCGGCACGTCACCTACGACATGCGGGCCCGCGGCAAGTCGAGGCGGTCGGCGGACTACTCGTTCGAGACGAACGTCCGGGACGTCGACGCCGTGCTCGCGGCCAGGGGCGTGGAGCGCGCGCTGGTGGTGGGCTGGTCCTACGGGGCGTCCGTCGCGGCGCACTGGGCCAGCCGCAATCCCGAACGCACCGTCGGCACGGTCCTCGTCGAGGGCGCGCAGCCCTACGACTGGCTGGACGACGCCATCGAGCAGCGGATCCGCGCGCTGTTTCGGCGGATGAGCTGGCTGCTGCCGCTGCTGCGCCCGACGGGCCTCACCCCGAGGATGAGTGCCGACCAGATCGCGACCAGCAACATCGAGATCGGCAGGATCGCCCGCGTACGCGAACTGGGCCCCATCATGGACAACATCACCGTCCCGACCCGGTACGTGGTGGCGTCGGGGACGTCCTTCGGGAGCAAGGGCGACGAGCAGGAGCGGATCCGCGCCAGCCTCTCCACGGTGACCGCCCGCAACCCGAACATCCGGATCAGCGCGAAGGTCGCCAGCAACCACGGTTCGATCCTGCGCAAGGACTTCCGCGCCGTCGCCGAGGCCGTGCGCGAGGTCGCCGCCCTCGATCGCGCGGGTCGCTGAGGGCGTGACCAGCAGGTTTCCCGGGCCGGTCGGCACGACCGGCCCGGCGACTGTCAATGCGCGGCCGCGTCCCAGGAGCGGCCGACGCCGACCGACACCTCCATCGGCACGTCCAGCTGGTAGGCGCCACCCATCTGCGCGCGCACCAAGGCCTCGACCGCCTCGCGCTCGCCTTCGGCGATCTCCAGCACGAGTTCGTCGTGCACCTGGAGCAGCATCCTGGTGCGCAGGCCGGACTCCGTCAGCGCCCGCCGAACACCGAGCATGGCCACCTTGATGATGTCGGCCGCGCTGCCCTGGATCGGGGCGTTCAGCGCCATCCGCTCGGCCATCTCGCGGCGCTGCCGGTTGTCGCTGTTCAGGTCGGGAAGGTAGCGCCGGCGGCCCAGGATGGTCTCCGTGTAGCCGTCCTTGCGCGCCCGGTCCACCACGGCCAGCAGGTAGTCGCGCACCCCGCCGAACCGGGAGAAGTAGGCGTCCATCTGCGCGCGGGCCTCCTCGGCGGAGATCCGCAGCTGCTGCGCCAGCCCGTACACCGACAGTCCGTACGCGAGGCCGTAGGACATCGCCTTGACCCTGCGGCGCAGCTCGCTCGTGACCTCGTCACCTGGCACGCCGAACGCCTTGGACGCGACGAAGGTGTGCAGGTCCTCGCCGCTGTTGAACGCCTCGATCAGGCCCTCGTCCTTGGACAGGTGCGCCATGATCCGCATCTCGATCTGGCTGTAGTCCGCGGTCATCAGCTCGACGTACTCGCCGCCGACCACGAACGCGTCGCGGATGCGCCTGCCCTCGTCGGTGCGCACCGGGATGTTCTGGAGGTTCGGGTCGGTCGAGGACAGCCGTCCGGTCGCGGCGACGGTCTGCTGGAAGCTCGTGTGGATGCGGCCGTCGTCGGCGACCGACTTGAGCAGGCCGTCCACGGTGCTCTTGAGCCTGGTGACGTCCCGGTGCGCCAGCAGGTACTGGAGGAACGGGTGCTCGGTCTTGTCGAAGAGGTCCTGCAACGCCTCGGCGTCGGTGGTGTAGCCCGTCTTGGTGCGCTTGGTCTTCGGCATGTTCAGCTCGTCGAACAGCACCACCTGGAGCTGCTTGGGCGAGCCGAGGTTGATCTCCTTGCCGATCACCGCGTACGCGTCCTGCGCGGCCTGCTTCACTCCGGCGGCGAAGTGCGCCTCGAGGGCGGCGAGCTGCTCGGCGTCGACGGCGATGCCGACGGCCTCCAGCTCGGCGAGCACCTTGAGCAGCGGCAGCTCGAGGTCGGTGAGCAGCCCGGTGCTGCCGATGCCCTCCAGCGCGGTGTCCAGCGCGTCGGCCAGCTCGGCGATCGCCCGTGCCCGCAGGATGTCCGCGCCGGCGGCCTGCTTCTTGTCCTCGTCCTCGCCGTCGAGCAGCGACAGCTGGCCGTCGGCCGGGCCGTCCTCGGCGCGCAGCTCCCGCTGGAGGTAGCGCAGCACCAGGTCGTCCAGCGGGAAGGACCGCTGGCCGGGCCGGACCAGGTACGCGGCGAGCGCGGTGTCCGTGGACAGCCCGCCGAGCGTCCAGCCGCGCGCCCACAGCCCCTGCAACGGCTCCTTGACGTCGTGCGCGGCCTTGGCGACCGACTCGTCGGCCAGCCAGGCCGCGAGCGCCTGCTCGTCGGACTCGGTGAGCGCGGTGACGTCGACGTAACCGCCGTCGCCGGTCGCCGTGGCCAGGGCGAGGCCGGTGAGGTCGGTGCCGCTGCCGCGGAAGGCCATGCCGACCCTGCCGCCGCCGGTGACGTGCTCGGCCAGCCACGCGGCCAGCTCGTCGCTCGGCACCTCGCCGCCGCTGACCTCGAAGCCCTCCTCGGCCTCCGGCTCGGCGGTGGACAGCGTGGCGAACAGCCGGTCGCGCAGGACCCGGAACTCCAGCTCGTCGAACAGCCGGTGCACCGCGTCGCGGTCCCAGGGCTGCGCGGCCAGGTCGGGCACGGTGACGCCAAGCTCGACGTCGTGGATGAGCTGGGTGAGCTGCCGGTTGAGCAGCACGTTGGACAGGTTCGCGCGCAGCGCCTCGCCCGCCTTGCCCTTGACCTCGTCGGCGCGGTCGACCAAGGCGGCCAGCGAGCCGAACTCCTGGATCCACTTGGTGATGGTCTTCTCGCCGACACCGGGGATCTTGGGCAGGTTGTCCGACGGGTCGCCGCGCAGCGCGGCGAAGTCCGGGTACTGGGTCGGCGTCACGCCGTACTTCTCCAGCACCAGCTCGGGGGTGTACCTGGCCATCTCGGAGACGCCCTTGACCGGGTACAGCACCGTGACGTGCTCGTTGACCAGCTGCAACGCGTCCCGGTCCCCGGTGGAGATGGCCACGTCGAAGCCCTCGGCGACGGCCATCGTGGAGAGCGTGGCGATCAGGTCGTCCGCCTCGAAGTTCTCCTTCTGGAGCGCCGGGATGCGCAGCGTGGCCAGCACCTCCTGGATGAGGCTGACCTGGCCCTTGAACTCGTCCGGAGTGGCGCTGCGGGTGGCCTTGTACTCGGCGTAGGCCTCGGTGCGGAAGGTCTTGCGGGACACGTCGAAGGCCACCGCGACGTGCGTGGGCTGCTCGTCGCGCAGCAGGTTGATCAGCATCGAGGTGAAGCCGTAGACCGCGTTGGTGACCTGCCCCGTGCCGGTCTGGAAGTTGTCCTTGGGCAGGGCGTAGAAGGCTCGGTAGGCCATCGAGTGGCCGTCGATGAGCAGCAGGCGGCCGGGTCCGGCGCTGTCGGCTTGGTCACTACGGGCTTCAGGCGAGGCAGGCACGAGGCGAGTCTAGGGTGGAGCCCTGACAGCGTCGCAGGGCGCTGACCAGTACAGCCGTACTAGCGCAGTGCTACCGAGAGACCGGAGGTGCCCATGGTGGCTCCCGACCCGACCGAAGCCCCTGGCGCCCCGGACGTCACCGGCGGTCCCGACCTGGCCGACGAGCAGCTGATGTCCAGGATGGGCATCGAGATCACCGAGTGGAACCGCGACCGGCTGGTCGGCACCATGCCGGTGGCCGGCAACCGGCAGCCGTACGGGCTGCTGCACGGCGGCGCGAACGCGGTGCTTGCGGAGTCGCTCGGCTCGATCGCCTCGGCGATGCACGCGGCGCCGGACCGGGTGGCGCTCGGCCTCGAACTGTCCTGCACGCACCACCGGGCGGCCCGCGACGGCCTGGTCACCGGAGTGTGCACGCCGCTGCACACCGGCCGCAGCACGGCGACGTTCGAGATCGTCATCACCGACGAGGACGGCAGGCGCACCTGCACGGCCCGGCTGACCTGCGTGCTGCGCGAGCGGCCGCCCGGCGAGACCGCCTAGCCTGCCGGATCCACTGTCCGGGCATGGGCGTCCGGGCATGGGCCTTGCTCAGGTGTTACGAGCCGCAGGCCGTCACCCCTCGAACCTTTTCCCCAAAGTTCACAGGTCGACGATCAGGCGCTGAGAACGAAACGGGGCACCCGGCTGCTGCCGGGTGCCCCGATCGTCGTTCGTCGTCCGCCTGCTCAAAGATCAGGCCACGCCGAGGTACGCCTCCTTGACGGACGGGTCCGCCAGCAACTCCGGGCCGGTGCCGGTCTTGCTGATGCTGCCCGTCTCCAGCACGTACGCCCGGTGCGCCCGGCTCAGCGCCTGCTGCGCGTTCTGCTCCACCAGCAGCACCGTCGTGCCCTGCTGGTTGATCTCCGTGATGATCCGGAAGATCTGCTGGATGAACTGCGGCGCCAGGCCCATCGACGGCTCGTCGAGCAACAGCAGCCTCGGTCGCGCCATCAGCGCGCGGCCGATCGCCACCATCTGCTGCTCACCGCCGGACATGGTGCCGCCGACCTGGGACTTGCGCTCCCCCAACCTGGGGAACAGCGTGAAGACCCGCTCGAAGTCCTCGGCGAGGTTCTTGCGGTCCTTGCGCGCGTACGCGCCCATGTCGAGGTTCTCCAGCACGGTCATGCCGGGGAACACGCCGCGACCCTCTGGGGCCTGGGAGATCCCGCGCACCACGCGAAGATCGGCGCGCAGCTTGGTGATGTCCTCGCCGTCGAAGGTGATCTTCCCGCCGGACAGCGGCCGGATCCCGGAGATCGCCCGCATGGTGGTGGTCTTGCCGGCGCCGTTCGCGCCGATCAGCGTGACGATCTCGCCTTCCTCGACGGTGAGCGAGATCCCGGACAACGCACCGATCCGTCCATAGTGGACGGACACGTCACTCAGCTCAAGCAGCGCCATCGTCGGGCACCCCCAGGTAGGCAGCGATCACGGCCGGGTTGTCCCTGATCTCGGCGGGCACGCCCTCCGCGATCTTCTTGCCGAACTCCAGCACCACGATGCGGTCGGTCACGCCCATCACCAGGCGCATGTCGTGCTCGATGAGCAGCACGGTGTACCCGTCCCCGCGGATCTTGCGGATGAGCCCCATCAGCTCTTCCTTCTCCGCGGGGTTGAAGCCGGCAGCGGGCTCGTCCAGGCACAGCAGCTTCGGCTCGGTGGCCAGCGCCCTGGCGATCTCCAACCGCCGCTGGTAGCCGTAGGGCAGGTTCTTCGCCTTGTCCGCGGCGCGGTCGGCGATGCCGACGAACTCCAGCAGAGCCATGCCGCGCTCGACGGCCTCCCGCTCCTCGCGGTGGTGCCTCGGCACCCGCGCGAGCGCGCCGAGCACGCTGGTCTTGTGCCTGGCGTCCGCGCCGACGACCACGTTCTCCAGCGTGGTCATCTCGCCGAACAGCCTGATGTTCTGGAAGGTGCGGGCGATGCCGAGCTGGGTGATCTCGTGCCGCTTGCGCTTGCCGAGCGGACGGTCCTCCAGCACGACCTGCCCCGACGTCGGCCGGTAGACCCCGGTCATCACGTTGAAGCACGTCGTCTTACCGGCGCCGTTCGGCCCGATCAGGCCGAGGATCTCGCCGCGCCGGATCTCGAAGTTCACCGAGTCGAGCGCGACAAGGCCGCCGAACTGGAGCGTGACGTCCTGCATCGCCAACAGGGTGTCGCCGACCGCGACCTCGATCTCGCGGTCCGGGGCCACCGCCTCGGCGACCTCGGCCTCGTGCGCGGCCAGCTCCGCCGGCGACATCCGCGCCACCTCGGCGACGATGCCACCCTCGGCGGGAACCTCGGGCTGATCGGCAGCCGTCACGTCCTCGCTCATGCCCCCGCCTCCTTCCCCGGTTCAGCGACGAGCGAGCTGTCGCTGCTGATCTGTTCCGGCCTGCCGAGCAGGCGTTGGTAGGCCTCTCTGCCCTTGGCCAGCAGGCGTTGCCGCGCGCCGAGCAGGCCCTGCGGCCGGAACAGCATCAGCACGATCAGCGCCAGGCCGAAGATCAGGTACTTGTACTCCGCGATGCCCGAGAACCGCAGCGGCAGGTAGGCGATGACGAACGCGCCGAGCATCACGCCGACCTTGTTGCCGGAACCGCCGAGCACCACGGCGGCCAGGAACAGCACTGAGGTCGTGACGTCGAACTTCTGGTTGTTCACGAAGCCGATCTGCCCCGCGTACAGCGCGCCGGACAGGCCGCCGATCGCGGCGCCGATCACGAACGCCCAGATCTTGTACTTGAAGGTGGGCACGCCCATGATCTCGGCGACGGCCTCGTCCTCGCGGATGGCGACCCAGGCGCGGCCGACCCGGCTGCGTTCCAGGTTGCCGACCAACAGCAGCACGCCGATCACGAGCGTGACCGCGAGCCAGTACCACGGCTTCCCGTCGGTCTGGTTGAACAGCGCGGTGCCGTCGGCGCGGGTGCCCGGCGGGTGGCCGACCGTCTGGAAGCCGGAGTTGCCGCGCAGCGCGGGCACCTGGTCGGCGAGCAGGCGGACCATCTCGCCGAAGCCGAGCGTCACGATCGCGAGGTAGTCCCCGCGCAGTCGCAGCGTCGGCGCGCCGAGGATGACGCCGAAGAACATCGTCACCACGACGGCCAGCGGGAGCACCGCGAGGTAGGGCAGCTTGTGCAGCATGGAGTCCGGGCTGGTGAACAGCGCCGCGACGTACGCGCCGACCGCGAAGAAGCCGACGTAGCCGAGGTCGAGCAGCCCGGCCTGACCGACCACCACGTTGAGCCCGATGGCGATCAGCGCGTAGCGCGCCACGTCGAACATCGCGATCGGGAAGTTGTAGTTCGGTTCCGTGGTGAGCAGCGGCGGGTTGAGCACCGGCAGCAGGTAGATCAGCACGACGAGCGGGATCAGCACGGCCCACTGCTGGACCCGGCTCAGGCTGTTCCACTTGTCGCGCATGGTCTGCATGCCGGACACCTTGGCCGGTGGGGAGGCGGTGTGGTGTGCGTTCATACCCGTGCCTTCCCTAGGGACTCGCCCAGAATGCCCGTCGGACGGAACATCAGCACGACGACCAGCAGCACGAACGCGACGATGTCGCGCCAGCCGCCGCCGAACACGGACTGACCGTAGTTCTCCACGATGCCGAGGATGAGACCACCGAGCAGGGCGCCGCGCAGGTTGCCGATGCCGCCGAGCACCGCGGCGGTGAACGCCTTGATACCCAACAGGAAGCCGCCCTGGTAGGACGCGCCGGTCGGCGCCTTCATCAGGTAGAACAACGCGGCCGCACCAGCGAGCAGGCCGCCGATGAGGAACGTCAGCATGATGACGCGTTCCTTGTTGACACCCATCAGCGTCGCGGTGTCGGGATCCTGGGCCACCGCGCGCACACCCCGGCCGAGCCTGGTGCGGTTGATGAACGTGTTCGCGATCAGCATCAGCACGATGGACGCGAGCACGATGATGATCTGGAGATTGGTGACCGACGCGCCGAAGATCGTGAAGACCTCCTGCGGGCGCATCAGCCGGATCGCGCGCTCCTGGTTGCCACCGCGCCAGATGAACAGGATCTGCTGGAGCACGAAGGACGCGCCGATCGCGGTGATCAGGAAGACCAGTGGTGGCGCGCCTCTTCGACGCAGCGGCCGATAGGCGACGCGTTCGACGACGACCGCTGTCGCGCCGGACACCAACATCGCGACTATCAGCGCCAGCGCCAGATACAGGATCAGCTCGCCTGCCCCGAGCTCCGGGGTCGGGCCGGGACGGAAACCGAGGCCGAAGAAGGTGAAGTACGCGCCGAACACGCCGAAGATGAAGACCTCGGAGTGGGCGAAGTTGATCAGGCGCAGCACGCCGTAGACGAGGGTGTAGCCCAGCGCCACGAGCGCGTAGATGCTGCCTTGGGAGAGCCCCTCGATGGTGTCGTTCCAGAACTGGTCCCGCAGTGCGCCAACGTCGAAGTTAATCCAGTCGGAGCCATCCGCGAGGAACGTGACTACGTGGTTCACGGTTCTACTCGTTCCTGACGATGAGCTGGGGCATGTGCGCGGCACGCAGCCGCCGCACACATGCCCCAGTTACCTCTGGCGGGTGGGGTTTTACTTGATCTCGACGTTCTTGACGATCTTGCCGTTGTCCACCTTGTAGGTCCACACGGTCGTCTTGGCGAGCTCGCCCTTGTCGTCCCACTTGAAGTGCTTGGTGAGACCCTGGCCGTCGTAGTTCTTCACGAAGTCCAGCAGCCCTGCGCGGTCCTTGATGCCCTTGTCGATGCCCTTGAGCAGGATCGTGGTGGCGTCGTAGCCCTCGGGGGAGTACGTACCGGGCTCCTGGCCAGCGAGCTTCTTGTAGGAGTTGAAGAAGTCGGTGAACGCGTCGGCCGGCACACACGGGCAGGTGAAGTACGCGGCGGCCGAGGCGTCGCCAGCACCCTTCACGAACTCGTCGTCCTTGACACCGTCCGGACCGACGAACTTGGCCTTCACGCCGGCGTCGTTGAGCTGCGTCGCGAACGGCGCGGCTTCCTGGTAGTAGCCGGAGTAGAAGATCGCGTCAGGGTTGGCGGACTTGACCTTGCCGACCACGGCGGCGAAGTCGGTCTGCTTGGTCTTGACGTCGTCCGAGCAGGTGAGCTTGCTGCCAAGCGCGTCGCTGACGGCCTTGGCGAGACCCTTGCCGTACTCGGAGTCGTCCTTGATCACGCAGACCTTGGCGGCCTTGAGGTTCTCGGTGATGAACTTGGCCGCGGCCGGGCCCTGCACCGCGTCGTTACCCAGGGCGCGGAAGAAGGTCTTCCAGCCGTGCGTCGCGAGGTCGGGGTTCGTGGCGGACGGCGTGACGTGCACCAGGCCGGCCTGCTCGAAGATCGGACCGGCAGCCTTGGACTCACCGGAGAACGGCAGGCCGACGGCGCCGATGATCTTCGGGTCGGAGATCACCTGGGTGACGATGCCGGGTGCCTTGTCCGGGCTGCCCTCGGTGTCGAACTGCTTCAGGTCGACCTGGCAGCCCTTGTTGGCCTCGTTGTGCTGCTGCACGGCGAGCTTGACGCCCCAGAGGATGTTCTGGCCGAGCGCGGCGTTGCCACCGTTGATGGTGCCGGCGTAGGCGAGCGAAACGCCACTACAGGTGGCCTTGCCGTCGCCCTTCGGATCGGCGGCGTCCGCAGGCTTGGACGGCGCGGCGGCGCCAGAGCCGGAATCGCCGCCGGAGTTCGTGTCCGTCCTCGCCGAACACGCCCCCAGGACAAGCGACGCAGTGGCCGCCAGCATGAGAACTCGTGCGAGTCGTGCTCTTGACACCGGGTACCTCCCACATGACCAACCGGCCGCCCTAGGGCGGAGCCCCACGCGGGGCTGGGTTAGGGGAGGAAGGTAGCCATCAAAAGCTGAGTTGGATAGGTGGACACTCAGCTCTGTGTCCACATCGTGACGGTCGTCACCTGAAAAATACAGTCCGTTAATCGGACACGGTAACGGGATTATCGCCAAATGTCACGAGAACAATACTGGCAGTAACCGCGTGCGGGCGCGGCGAAGTGTTAAGTGAACCTTAAGTCGAGAGGGCGCGGGATATACTCAGCCGAAGTTTTCGATAACCGCTTCGGCGACGGCCTTCATAGTGCTCCTGCGGTCCATCGCGGTGCGCTGAACCCAGCGGAAGGCCTCAGGCTCGGTGAGCCCCTGCTTCGCCATCAGCAGACCCTTGGCGCGCTCGACGACCTTGCGGGTCTCCAGCCGCTCGGTGAGCCCGACGACCTCGTTCTCCAACGCCTTCAGCTCGGCGAAGCGGCTCATCGCCAGCTCGATCGCCGGCACCAGGTCGCGCTTGGCGAACGGCTTGACCAGGTAGGCCATCGCACCGGCGTCGCGGGCCCGCTCGACGAGGTCGCGCTGGCTGAACGCGGTCAGCATGACCACCGGGGCGATGCGACCGCCCGCGATCACCGACGCGGCCTCGATGCCGTCGACTCCTGGCATCTTGATATCGAGAATGACCAGGTCAGGACGCAGTTCCGTGGCGAGCCGCACGGCCTCCTCGCCGTCGGCGGCCTCGCCGGCCACCTCGTAACCCTCCTCGCGCAGCATCTCGACGAGGTCCAGGCGGATGAGCGCCTCGTCCTCGGCGACGAGCACGCGGCGCTGCACGATCTGAGCCTCTTGCTGGGCCTCGGCAGCGGTGTGGGTCACCGGGGTCCTCCTGATGATCATGCGTCGCCGAGGCGGGCGCACCGACGGAATGCGCAGTTTACCTGCGTGGCCCGGATCGGCGATGGCGCTGCGCCGTGACGGCCGCGACACTGGGCAGGGCAATCCGGCCCGCCGACTCCGGGATTGCCTCCGGCATCGACGGCGGACCGGTTCCCCGGCATCCGCCGCCGCATCCCGCGCGCATCCGGTCGCCGCCCGACGATGGCACGGACTTGATGACGCGTTGGATCACGTTTACTCGCGCAGGATGCCAGTCTGTTGCGCCAGTCTGTTGCGACAGCCGAGGAATATCCGCGAACTCCGGCGCGCGGCGCGCCGGCGGCCCGGGAACGGTGTGCGGCGGTTTCCCCGCTCCCGCATGCCGAACCGCGATCTCGCGGTTTCACGACTCTCCTACGATGTCCCGGAGAATTCCCGTTGTGCTTGCTGTGCGGTTCCTGCGTGGTTCCACGCTTGGGCTCCCGCCCGGCTCCCAGCCTGGTTCCCCGCCTGGTTCCGTCGGCCGCGCCGACGAAGGATCAACTGCGGCGTGCGCCAGATGTGACCTGTCCCCCGGCGAAGTACTCGACCAGGTCGGCGTCCGGCGCGGCGATGTCGACCGGCCGGCCGCCGTCGCGCAGCGAGGCGGTGGCCGCGCAGCCCGCGGCCACGGCCTCGCGCGCCGCGACCGGCGAGGTCAACGTCCGGCCGCCGTCCCTGGCGAACCGCAGGAACTCGTCGACAAGGCGAGGATCGGCGCCGTCGTGCCAGCCGTCCGACTCGGGCAGCGGCACGGTCAGGTCGCCGTCCGGGTTGTAGCCGCTGCGGCGGTTCCACACCTTCACGTGCCCGCCCGCGGAGTCGCCGAAGTTCTCCAGCCTGCCCTCGGTGCCGATGACGGTGTAGTTGCGCCAGTAGTCCGGGGTGAAGTGGCACTGCTGGTAACTGGCCAGCACTCCGTTGTCGAGCTGGAGGTTCACCATGCTGATGTCCTCGACGTCGACGACCGGGTTGAGCCCGGTCAGCGCGGTCGGCGGCCAGTTCCGCTCCGGCTTCCACCAGTCGCGCATGAGCTGGTCGCTCCGGTCGGCGCGGTCGGTGATCCCGCCGTACACCACCAGCCCGCCGAGCGCGTTGACCCTGCGGGTGGTGCCGCCGGCCAGCCAGTGGATGACGTCGAGGTCGTGCGCGCCCTTCTGGAGCAGAAGGCTCGTGGTGTTGCGGCGGTCGGCGTGCCAGTCCTTGAAGTAGAAGTCGCCGCCGTGGCCGACGAAGTGCCGGCACCACACGGCCTTGACCTCGCCGATGGCACCGTTCTCGATCAACTCGCGCATCGCGAGGACCACCGGCATGTGGCGCATGTTGTGCCCGACGTAGAGCCGCGTGCCGTGCTCGCGCGCCGCCTCGAGCACCCGGTCGCAGCCCTCGATGGTGATCGCCAGCGGCTTGTCCACGAACGTCGCCACACCCGCCGCGAGGAACGCGATCGTGATCTCCTCGTGGGTGTGGTCCGGCGTCAACACGAAGACGCCGTCGAGGTCCGCGTCGAGCAGCGTCCGGTGGTCGTCCGTGGTGACCAGGTCGGTGCCGTACCGCGCGCGGGCGGCCTCGAGGGCGGCCTGCCTGGTGTCGCAGACGGCCACCACGCGCGCGCCCTCGCCAGGGCGGTGTGCGTACTCGGCGAGCTGGCTGCGCATGCCCAGCCCGACGACGCCGATGCGGAGGTCCTGCCCGGTGGAGTGAGTCATCAGGTTCCTTTCGTGGATACCCCAGGATTCAGGCCCGAGATGGGACATTCGAGGGACGCCATTCGGTAACTCTCCGCCGATCACTACTCGACTGGCAGTATTCGACCTCGGTCACGCACCGTGGGGAGGGCGTGCGGAGAGGAGCGGTCAGCGGTGGGTCGGGGGTTCGAGTGTTCGTTCGCGGCCATGGACGTGCTAGGGGACGCGCTGCGACTGGACGTGCGGCGGTTCCCGTTCACCATCCCGCACCACGGCGAGACGACCGAGGAACGCGTCGCGCTGGTCGGGGCTGTGCACCGGGATCTGACGGCACGCGGACTGGTGTGGGGCGGCGAGTTCGCGCCGGAGCTGACGGAGGCGCTGACGCTGTTCGCCGGGGGTCGCGTGACGGTTGCGATGGTCGGCAGCGCTGGCAGGACTCAACGGCACGCCCTGGCCGCAGCCGACGACCGGGTCGGCGTGCTCGCGGTACAGCAGGGCGAGACGGTCCGCTTCGAGTTGGTGGAGCCCGACGCGCTGGTGCCCGGGCTGCTTGGCCTGTTGCCCCCGCTGCATCCGGGCCCCGGCGCGTCGGTCACGGTCGCCGACGACACCGCGGTCTCCCGTCGGCGTGCCAAGGACTTCGAGGAAGCCACGTTCACGTCGTCCGTCAACGCGCCCCGAGGAGCGCCGGACGGCCAACGGCACGCGGCGGAGGACATCCTGCGGCGCCCCAGGCTCGGCGGTGGCTACTTCACGGTCGCGGCGCGGGGTCGCCACGGGCGGGAGTCCGAGCCGGCCACGATGAACTGGGTGGACACGGATGTCGGCCGCTACGCCGCGATGCCCGACATCGGCCGCGACGGTCGAATGCGGGTCACCTACAGCCCCGCCGACTCCGGCCGGCTCGGCCGGTACCTGACGGCGCTGCTGGTCCAGGTCCGCTGAGGGAACTGATCATGGTGACGTCGCGTCAAAGCTCGAACACTAAGAGTGCATAGACCACACCGGGGAATCCCCATGAAACGACTCGTCGTCCTGGCCGGTCTACTCGGAGCCACTCTGCTTGCTGCCGCCGGGTGCGGTGAATCAGTCGCGCCGAGCGCGTCGCCGAGCAGCAGCGCGCCCAGCTCCGCCGGCAAGGACACCCCGCTGGACAGCAGGGACCCCTGCTCCTTGCTGTCCCAAAGCGAGGCTGCCAGCGCGGGCGCTACCAGCCAGCCGCAGCGAAAGAAGGTTGGCACGGCAGACAGCTGCCTGTTCAGTGCCAAGGACCTCAGCATGATCGTCGGTATCCAGGCGAATGTCGGCCTTGCCGGTCTTCAGCCGAATGGCAGGCGGATCACCGACACGAAAGTCGGTGGCCATGAGGCCAAGCTTGCTGCCGATGGGCTCGGCAACTGCCTCATCGCCATCGGAGTCAGCGGATCGTCGCGCGTCGACGTCGCGGTGACGGGCGGCGGCAAGGTGGATCCGTGTCCGGTTGCCGTGCAGGTTGCGCAGTTGGTCGAACCGAAGTTGCGGTAGCACCCGAAGCGCGCTGCACTCGACGCCTGTACCCGACGCCGCCCCGAAACGGCCTGGACTGTGTCCCTGCCGCGAGCGAGGATGCTGTCCTCGCCACGAGCATGATCAGCTTGTGTCCTGGCAGGGCGGCAGCCGCCCATCGGCTGTGCACACTGGGGGCACGATCGCTTCGGCGGTCGGGAAGGTGGGCAGGTGTACTACGCGATCCTGGGCCCGGTCGAGGCGATCGCCGACGGCGCGGTGGTACGGATCGATCGCCCGCAACGCCGGGCCGTGCTCGCGTACCTGCTGCTCAACGCGAATCGGCCGGTGCCGGCGGATCGGCTCGCTGACGCGTTGTGGGGGCCGGCGACCCCGGCGAGCGCACGCGCCCAGGTGCACCAGGCGGTCTCCGAGATTCGCCGCAGGTTACGGGTTGTCGGGGCGGAACACCGCCTGGCGACGCAGTCGGCCGGGTACTGCCTCGCCGTGGACGGCACCGAGCTGGACGTCTCGGTGTTCGGCGAGCGGGTGGCCCGCGCCAGGGCGGCGTTCGGCGCTGGCGATCCGGACAGCGCGCACGGGTTGGTGCGCGAGGCGTTGGACCTGTGGCGCGGCCAGCCGCTCGCCGACGTCCGGGCCGCCTACGTCGACGCGGCGCGGATCCGCTTGGAGGAGCAGCGGCTTGGCGCGTTCGAGCAGCTCGGCGACGCCGGTCTCGCGCTGGGGCTGCACGACGAGCTCGTCGACGAGCTGGCCCCGCTCGTGGCGGCCAATCCGCTGCGCGAGCGACTGGTCGGCCATCTCGTGCTCGCCCTGCACCGGGCCGGTCGCCAGGCCGAGGCGCTGATCGTGGCGCGCGACTTCCGCGCGCGGCTGGCCGACGAGCAGGGGCTCGACCCGAGCCGGGTGTTCACCGAGCTGGAACGGGCCGTGCTGCGCGCCGATCCGGTCCTCGACGTCGCCTCGACCATCTCCGCCCGGCTGCCGACGCCGGCCCAGCTGCCCAGGTCGGCGGCCACCTTCGTCGGCAGGGACGCGCAGCTGGCCGAACTGGACGCGCTGCTGGCCGAGCCGGGGCCGGTCGGCGGCAGCGACACCCAGGTCGGCGTGATCGTCGGAAACGCGGGCGCCGGCAAGACAACCCTCGCGGTCCGCTGGGCGCACCGGGTCAGCGAGCGGTTCCCCGACGGCCAGTTGCACGTCGACCTCCAGGGCTACTCGGCCACGGCGCCGCTGCGGCCGGTGGACGCGCTCGCGCAGTGCCTGCGGGCGTTGGGGGTGCCGCCGCGACAGCTGCCAGTCGACGAGTCGGAGGCCGCCGGGCTGTACCGCTCGCTGCTGGCCAACCGCCGCATGCTCGTCCTGCTCGACAACGCGCGCGAGCCCGGCCAGGTCCGGCCGCTGTTGCCCGGCTCGGGACGGTCCCTGGTGTTGGTGACGAGCCGGGACCAGTTCGACGGTTTGGTCGCGCGGGACGGCGCGAGCCGGATTCGGCTCGGTGTGCTGCCGGAGGACGACGCGGTCGCGTTGCTGGACGGGTGCGTCGGCGGCGGCCGGGTCGCGCGGGAGCGCGCCGCCTCGGTCGAGTTGGCGCGGCTCTGCTCGGGCCTGCCGCTCGCGCTGCGCGTCGCGGCGGCCAGGCTGGAGACCCATCCGCACCGGACGATCTCCAGTTATGTCGAGGAGTTGCGCGCCGGCGACCGGATGGCCGCGCTGTCGCTGGCCGGTGACCGCACCGCGACGGTGCCGGCGGCGTTCGACCTGTCCTACGCGGCGCTGCGGCCCGACGCGGCGCGGGTGTTCCGGCTGCTCGGTCTCGTGCCGGGACCGGACGTGACGGTCGCGGCCGTCGCCGCGCTCGCTGGGATCGACGCGGCGGCGGCCGGTCAGCTGCTGGCCGACCTGACGCGGATCCATCTCGTGGAGGAACGCGACGACGGCCGGTTCGTGCTGCACGACCTGTTGCGCGACTACGCGGTCCGGCTCGCCGCGCGGCACGAGCGGGAGTCGGCCGAGGCGTTGGCCAGGCTGTTCGAGTTCTACCTCGCCAGCAGCGACGCCGCGGCGAGAATGCTGTACCCGCACCGACTTCGGCTGCCGACGGCCTCGCTTCCTCGGCCCGCCCCGCCGGGATTCGCCGACCAGTCGGCGGCGCTGGCCTGGCTGGACGCCGAGCGGCGGAACCTGATCGCGATCGCCGGACACGCGTCGCGGCACGGTCCCGGGCGGATCACCTGGGAGCTGTGCGACGTCCTGCGCGGCTATTTCTGGCTGCGCAACAACAGTCTCGACCTGCTCGCGGTCTCCGAGGGTGCGCTGGCCGCCGGCGCGGCCGCCGAACAGCTGCACGCGCAGGCGATCGCCCAGTCCGGGTTCGGCGAGGCGTACTTCATGCTCAACGACCGGACGAACTCGCTCGCGCGGCTGCGCGCCGCCCTCGACCTGACCAGGGCGGCCGGGTGGCGGGCCGGCGAGGCGACCGCGTTGTCGAACCTCGGCGGGGTCTGCGGGGTGTACGGGCGGCCGAGGGAGGCCGCCGCGTTCCTGTCCGACGCGGTCGACCTCGACCGCGAGCTGGGGCTGACGCGGATGCTCGGGCAGCCGACGTTCAACCTGGCGTCCGTCTGCCGCGACCTTGGCAGGCTGACCGGCGCGGCCGAACACCTGGCGCAGGCGGGCGACATCGCGCGCGACGGCGGTTCGGTCGGCAGCGTCGCCAGGGTGCTCAACCTGTCGGCCCTGGTCGAGCACGACCTCGGCCGGTCGGCGGCCGCGCTGCGCCGCGGAGTCGAGGCGTTGCGCCTGTACCGGGAACTCGGCGACCGCAGGGGCGAGACGTCCGCGCTGTGCGCGCTCGCGGTGGTGTGCCGGGACTTCGGCCGGGACGCGATGGCGCTGCGGCTGGCCGAGGTGGCGTGTGCGCGGGGCGGCGACTTTCATCCCGAGCAGATCGAGGCGCTGCGGCTGCTCGGCGGGCTGCATCTCCGCCTCGGCCGCGCCGAGGAGGCGCTGGCGATCCTGCGCCGGGCGTTGCTGCTCGCCACGGACACGGGCAGCGAGGTCGGCGCGGTCGCCGTGCGGATCGGGCTCGCGGCGGTGCTGAGCGGCGTTGGCGACCAGGACACGGCGCTGCGGTGTGCGCGGCGCATGCTGCGGTTCTGCCGCCGGCACGGCTTCGGGCTGCTGGCGGCGGAGGCGTTGCTGACGCTGGCGGACATCTGCCTTGCCAGGGCGGAGTTCCCTGCGGCGCGGGGCTTCGCCGAGGAGGCCGCGGACCGCTACGCGGCGATGGCGCACCCGCGCGGCCAGGCGCTCGCGGCGACGCTGGCGAGCAGGATCTCGGCCGCCGAGGGAGCGCCGGACGCGGCCGGACACGCGGCCGACGCCGAACGTCATCGAGCGGCGGTGATCGCGCCCGACCGCGCGGACTGGGCCGCCCTGCCGATCGGCTGACCCCAAGAGCTCCTAACACGATGGCGNNTCGCAAGGCGGAGGAGCCCCTCATGGCGGAGCCATGTGGGGCGACGACAACGCGGCGAGGCGCCGCCTGGGCGTCACTCCGTCGGACAGTCATCGTGTTAGGAGCTCTAGGACCGGCATTGCGGCTACTCCGCGTGGCCGACAACTACTGACTATCACCCGAATAGCCCGTGTATAGCCAACGCATCAGTTGCTCAGTGGAGTATCTGCCGGCACGGGACGCTGTGTGGCGCGGCTCACCCGTGGTGCGGCTGGGGACGGGTGAGGAGAAGCAGGGTGCAGGGTGGGCTGGGGTCGGTCGACAGGATCCACGCGGCGTTCGAGAGGCAGGTAGGCCGCACGCCGGAGCGCACGGCGGTCGTCATCGGCACTCGGCGGCTGAGCTACGCCGAGGTCGACGAGCTGGCCGAGGGGGTCGCGGCGCGGTTGGCCGGCAGGGGTGTCGAACCGGGCGCGTTGGTCGGGGTCTGCGTCGAGCGGGGACACTGGCTGCTGCCCGCGCTGCTCGGCGTGTTGAAGGCGGGCTGCGGCTACGTCCCGCTGGATCCGGCGTATCCGGCCGACCGGCTGGCCTTCGTGGTGGCCGACGCGCAGCTGTCGGTCGTGCTCAGCACGGCGGCGCGCCTCCCCGGCGTCGAGTCGATCCGGCTCGACGAGCCGGATCCAGGGCCGCCGCCGACGCGCATGCCGGTGCCCGGTGACGGCGGCGACATCGCATACGTCATCTACACATCCGGCTCGACCGGCCGCCCCAAGGGCGTGGTCGTCGAGCACCGGAACACGATGAACCTGCTGGCCGAGGAGGCGCGGCGGTACTCGGCGGACGAGCTGCGCGGCGTGCTCGCCGGGACGTCCGCGAGCTTCGACCCCTCGGTGAGCGAACTCTTCCTGCCGCTGGTCACCGGCGGCACGGTGATCCTGGCCGACACGGTGCTTGATCTGCCGGTCCTGCCGGCCAGGGACGAGGTCACGCTGGTCAACGGCGTGCCGTCGGTGCTGTCCGCGCTGCTGCGGCGGCCGCTGCCGGCGGGTGTTCGCACGGTCGTCACCGGTGGCGAGCGCCTGCCGAGGGCGTTGGCGGATCGGATCTTCGCGAGTCCGCAGGTCCGCAGGATCGTCCATCAGTACGGCCCGACCGAGTGCACGACGACCTGCCTCGCCGCCGAGGTGACCCGCGACGAATCGGGCGAGCCGCCGATCGGGACGAGTTACGCGGGCTCGGTGCTGTCGGTGCGGGACGCCGACGGTCGGCCGGTCCCCGACGGCGAGACCGGTGAGCTGTGGGTCGCCGGGCCCGGCGTCACGCGCGGCTACCTCGGCCGGCCGGAGCTGACCGCGCGGAGATTCGTGTCGACGGCGGAAGGACGGTGGTATCGCACCGGGGATCTGGTGCGCCGAAACGGCGGTGTCCACCGCTTCGCCGGCCGGCTCGACGACCAGGTGAAGATTCGCGGCCACCGGGTCGAACCCGGCGAGGTGGCCTCGGTGCTCGCCGAACATCCCTTGGTGCGCAACGCGGTGGTGACCGCGCCGACCGACGCGGCTGGCGGGCGGCGGCTGGTCGGCCACGTCGAGCTGGCCGGCGGGGCGGCGGTCACCGAGCGGGAGTTGCTGCGCTGGCTGGCCGACCGGTTGCCCGCCCAGCTGGTGCCGTCCCGGCTTGCGCTGATCGATGCCTTTCCGTTGACCCCCAACGGAAAGGTCGACCGGGCCGCGCTGCCGGAGGTGTCGGTGCACCGGGACAGCGCGGTGCCCTACGTCGCGCCGCGTACCGACACCGAGCGGCTCGTCGCCGAGGTCATGGCGGCCGAACTCGGGCTGCCCGAACTCGGCGCGCTGGACGGGTTCGTCGAGTCGGGCGGGGATTCGCTGGCCGCCGCGCGGGTCGTCGCGGGGGTCAGCACCCGGCTCGGCCGGCCGGTCCCGCTGCGGGTGGTGCTGGGCAATCCGACGGTCGCCGCCGTCGCGGCGGCGCTGGACGAGGCGGACCGGGATGGTGCGGATCTGGGCGGTCCGGAGCACGCGGCTCCCCTGGTCCGGTTGACCGGCCGCGACCGCTACCCGCTGACCGCGATGCAGCGCGAACTGTGGTTGCTGCGCCAGCTGAATCCGGACCTCGCGGTCGCGATGACGGCGGCCAGGTTCCGGCTGACCGGCCTGCCTGACTCGGGCGCGCTGCGCGCCGCGCTCGACGCCGTGGTCGCCAGGCACGAGGTGCTGCGGACGGTGATCGAGCAGGACGGGGACGAACCGGTCGCGGTGGTCGGGCCGCCGATGTCTGTGCCGATGGCCGAGCACGACCTTCGCGAGCTACCCGAAACGGACCGCGACGCACGGGCCGCAGCCCTCGCCGATGCGGCCGCCCACACGGCGCTAGAACCGGTGCCTGCGCTGCGCGCGACCGTGCTGTGGGTCGGGCCCGCTGTGGCCGAGGTTGTGCTGGTGGTGGACCACCTCTACTACGACGGCGCTTCCATGGCTCCGTTGCTGCGCGAGGTGGTCGCCGGGATCGTCGCCGAACTTGCCGGCCGCCGGGCCCTGGACGCGGTGCCCGCGCCCGCGTTCCACCTCGGTGATGTCGCCGTGCACGAGCGGGAGTCCGGTCCGGCCGCGGCGCGCCTGCGGGAGTTCTGGCTTGGCCAGGTCGGCGACGCGGTGCCGCCCTCGGTCGGCTCCGACCGGCCGGACGGCCGCACCGGGTATCGGACCGAACGGCTGACCAGGACGCTCGATCCCCTGCTGGACAAGGAGCTTCGCGGGTTCGCCACCGAGAGTGGGGTCACGCCGTTCGCCTGTTACCTTGCCGCGCTCGGCCTTGCGGTCGCCGGGCTGACCGGTCACGGCGACACCGTGATCGGCGTGCCGGCCGCGCGTCGGGCCGCGTCCGGTCTCGCCGACGTGATCGGGCCGCTGCTCGACCTGCTGCCGCTGCGGTTGCGGCCCGCGGTCGGCTCGACGTTCCGGGAGGTCGTCGCGCACGCCGCGCTGGTGACCTCGGCCGCGCTCGCGCACCAGGACGCACCCCTGACGGACGTGCTACCGGACTCGGTGCGCACGCCCGTCGTGCTCTCCGTGCAGCCGCCGGGGCTGCCCGTCTCGATCGAGGACGGGCCGGTGCGGCTGGAGTTCCTCGGCGAACTCGGCACCGGCGCCAGCCCGTACGAGCTGACCGTCTTCCTCAACGAGACCGCGCTCGGCACGGAGCTCCAGGTCGAGTACGCCGTCGACCTCCTGTCGGCCGAGGACGCCTGCGCGTTCGCGGATCGGTTGCTGCACACCATCACCACCGCGCTCGCGGACGGCGACGCGCCGGTGGCGCGGCTGGCTTCGGTGACCCCGGCCGAGCGGGAGTTGGTGCTGCGCAACGGGTTCGGCGGCGAGCTGCCGGCAGATCGGCCGGCGACGATCGTGGCCGCGGTGCTCGGCCGGGCCTCGGCGCGACCGGACGCCGTCGCGCTGTCGGGTTCCGGCGGCGAGCTCAGCTACGCGGGCCTGGTCGACTGGTCCGGCCGGGTGGCTGCCGCTCTGGTCGCCGCCGAGGTCGGTATGGGCGTGCCGGTCGGGGTGTGCGTGCCTCGCGACGAACTGCTGCCGGCCGCGTTACTCGCCGTGCTGCGGGCGGGCGCGCCCTACCTGCCGCTGGACCCCGAACATCCGGCCGACCGGCTGAGCTGGCTGGTCGCGGACGCCGGCGCGACTGTGGTGGTGTCACGGGGTTCGGCGCTGCCCGCCGCCCGCGCGGTCGCCGGGGTCACCGTGCTGGACCTGGACGGGCTGGTGCACGGGTCGGTGGGCGAGCTGCCCGTGGTCGGCGCGGACGACGTGGCTTACGTGCTCTATACCTCGGGTTCTACGGGACGCCCCAAGGGGGTCGAGGTGACGCACGCGAACCTCGCGGCCTTCGTCGCGGCGCAACTCGCCGAACCGGGCCTCGGCCCCGACGACGTGGTGCCGGCGGTGGCGTCGCTGGTGTTCGACGCGTCCTGCTGGGAGATCTGGGGAACGCTGGCGGCCGGCGCGCGCTGCGAGGTGGTCGAGCGGCGGGCCGCCTTCGACGGGCACGAGCTCGCGGAGCGGCTGCGCGACTCGGCGGCGACGGTGCTGATGCTGCCGCCGACGATCCTGCGCGCGCTGCTGGCCGCTGGGTGGCGCGGCGGGGCGCAGCTGCGCGTGTTGAGCTGCGGGGAGGTGCTCGATCCCGAGCTGGCCGGCGCGGTGCTGCCGCTGGTCGGCGAGCTGTGGAACGTCTACGGTCCCACCGAGGACACCGTGCTCGCGACGGTGCATCGACTGTCCACAGTGGATGGTGAGCGGGTGCCGATCGGTCGGCCGATGGCCGGCGAACGCGGCTATGTCATGGATCCGTTCGGCCGACTGTCGCCGCCGGGCGCGACCGGCGAGCTGTGGATCGGCGGCGCCGGGGTGACCCTCGGCTACCGTGGGCGGGCCGATCTCACCGAGGCCGCGTTCGTCGCCGACCCTGTGCTGCCGGGCGGGCGGTGCTACCGGACCGGCGACCTGGTTCGGTGGCGCGCCGACGGTGCGCTGGACTACCTCGGTCGGCGCGACCACCAGGTGAAGGTGCGCGGGTACCGGATCGAACTCGGCGAGATCGAGACCGTGTTGCGCGGCAACGATTCCGTCGCCGACGTTGCGGTCGTGGTGCGCACCGACGGTGCGGACGAGCACCTGGTCGGGTACGTGGTGTGGCGCGGGGAGCCCGCGGACCTGGAGTCGCACGCGCGGCATCGGCTGCCGGAGTACATGGTGCCGCACCGCTGGGTGACGCTGCCGGAGCTGCCCACCACGGCCGGCGGCAAGGTCGATCGGGCCGCGCTGCCGGTGCCCGACCGTGTCCACCACGAGTACCGCGCGCCGGCCTCGGTGCTGGCCAGGCTGGTCGCGCAGACGTGGGGCGAGGTGCTTGGCGTCGAGGGGATCGGCGAGACGGACGACTTCTTCGCGCTCGGCGGCCATTCCCTCGCCGCGACGCGGGTGTCCGCGCGGCTGCGCGAGGCGCTGGGCTGCGCGGTCTCGGTGCGCATGGTGTTCGAGCGGCCGATGCTCGGCGAGTTCGCCGCCGAACTCGAGCGGGTCGCCCTCGCCGAGCTGGCCAACGCGGTTTCCGACAACGACAACAGGAGTGCCGAGTGACCGAGCTGGACACGGGTGTCGCGCAGGATCGGTTGCAGGCGCTGCTCATGGAGCGCGCGAGCGCGGCACTCGCCGCGCGGCGGCCGGGAATTCCGGTCCGCGCCGACCGGGACGCGCCCGCGCCGTTGTCCTCGGTGCAGGCCGGCCTGTGGTTCCTGGCGCAGTTGGCTCCGGACAGCGCGGCCTACCACGTGCCGGTCCTGCTGCGGATGTCGGGCGCGCTGGACGCGGCCGCGCTGGTCAGGGCCGTTCGTGCACTCACCGAGCGGCACGAGGTGCTGCGGACGGTGTTCCTGCGGGACGGCGACGGCCCGGTCGGCGTTCTCGTGTCCGCCGACCGCATTCCGGTGTCCACTGTGGACATTACCGAGGACGGGCTCGCGTCGGCGGTCGCGGAGGAGCTGGCGAGGCCGTTCCGGCTCGACGAGGAGCCGCCCATGCGGGGCGTGCTGTACGTGCTCGGGCCGACCGAGCACCTGCTGGCGTTGACCCTGCACCACATCGCCGTCGACGGTTGGTCGCGGGACCTGCTGCTGGCGGACCTGGCCGCGCTCTACGCGGCGGAGACCGACCGGGGGCCGGTTCCCGCGCTGCCCCGCCTCCAGTACGCGGACGTGACCGCCTGGGACCTCGACGAGCGCGACGGCGCTGAGGCGTCCGCCGAGCTGGCGTGGTGGGCGGCGCAGCTGGCCGGCGTGGACGGCGTCGTGGAGCTGCCGACCGACCGGCCCCGGCCCGCGGTGGTGAGCTGGGCGGGGGCCGCCGTGCCGGTGGAGATTCCGGCCGAGGTCGTCGAGCGAGTCGGCGCGCTCGCCGCCGACGCAGGCGCGAGCCCGTTCATGGTGTTGTTGGCTGCCTGGCAGGCATTGCTGGCCCGGTTGTCCGGGTCCGAGGACATCGTGGTCGGCGTGCCGGAGTTCGGCCGGCACCATCCCGACGCCGAACGGGTCGTCGGCTGTTTCATGAACACCCTGGCCATGCGGGTCGATCTCGGCGGCGCGCCGACGGGGCGCGAACTCGTGGACCGCGTCAGGGAGACCGTGCTCGGCGCGTTCGCGCACCACCGCACCCCGTTCGAGCGGATCGTGGACCGGCTCGCCCCGGACCGCGGGCTGAGCGCGACGCCGGTCGTCCAGGTCATGCTGAGCGTGCTGGACTCGCCGGCCGACGTGCCTGAGTTCGACGGTCTCGACGTGACGCCGGTCGACCCGGTGGTGCGGGTCGCGAAGCTGGACCTCAACCTGACGCTGACGCGGCACGCGGACACCTACCGTGGCGAGCTGACGTTCCGCACCGACCTGTTCGACCGGAGCACCGCGGCGCGGATCGCCCGGTGGTACGTCACGATGCTGGCCGGTGTCGCCGCCGAGCCCGACCGGTCGGTCGGCGCGGTCCCGCTCGACGAGGTGCCCGGGCCGGCGATTTCGGGACCGCGCAAGGAGTTTCCCTCCGATGTCCTGCTGCACGGGCTGGTGGACCGGTGGATCGCGGAACGACCCGACGCGGTCGCCGTGGTCGGCCAGGACCGCACGCTCACCTACGCCCAACTGGACGACGCGGCCAATCGGTTGGCACACCGGCTGATCGCGGCCGGCGTCGGCACCGAGGAACCCGTCGGCGTGTTCGCCGAACGCGGCGCGGACCTCGTCGTCGCGCTGCTGGCCGTGTTGCGGGCCGGCGGGGCGTACGTGCCGCTGGACTCCTCCTACCCCGACGAGCGGATCGCGGACATGCTGGACTCGGTCGGCGCGGAGGTGGTGCTCGCCGACCGCGCGTTGGCGCCGCGGATGGCCGACCGGACCGTGCTGGTCATCGACGACCCGGCCGACGAACTCGGGCCCGTGCTCCGCGAGGTGCGCCAGGATCACCTGGCGTACATCATCTTCACGTCCGGCTCGACCGGCCGGCCCAAAGGCGTCGCGGTGGAGCACCGCAACATCACCCACTACCTGTACGCGAGCCTCGACGCGCTCGACGCGCCCGCGGCGGGCGGGCGGTCCTTCGCGCTCGTCTCCACCCACGCGGCCGACAACGGGCTGACGAACGTCTTCGGCGCCCTGGTGACCGGTGGAACCATCCACCTGCTGGACCGCGAGGTCGCCCTCGACCCTGCGGCGTTCGCCGACTACCTCGACCGGCACGCCGTCGACGTGATCAAGATGGTGCCGAGCCAGCTCGAACTGTTGGCCTCGCAGGGCGATATCGGCAGGGTGCTGCCCCGCCGCATGATCATCCTCGGCGGCGAGGCCTGCCCGTGGACGCTGGTCGACCGGATTCGGGCCGCGCGACCGGAACTCGCCGTGGAGGGCCGGTACGGCCCGACCGAGACCACCGTGTCGGTGCTGGGGTGGGCGGTCCGCGACGTGCCGGCCGAGCTGCGGTCGGTGGCGGTGCCGACCGGGCTGCCGCTGGCCAACTCGGAGTGCTTCGTGGTGGACGCGGCCGGCCGGCCGGTGCCGGCCGGGCTGCCCGGCGAGCTGTGGATCGCCGGGCCGGGGGTGGCGCGGGGATACCTCGGCCGGCCGGAGGAGACGGCGGCGCGGTTCGTGCCCGACCCCGTGACCGGCGAGAAACGCTGCTACCGCACCGGCGACCGGGTGCGGATCAACTCCGCAGGGCTGGTCGAGTTCCTCGGTCGCATCGACGACCAGGTCAAGGTCCGCGGCTTCCGCGTCGAACCCGGCGAGGTCGCCGCCGCACTGCGCGCGCGGCCGGGTGTGGTCGAGGCCGTGGTGCTGGCTGTCGGCGAGCCGGCGACCCGCCGGTTGGTCGCCTGGATCACGACGGACAAGTCCACTGTGGACGTTACCGAACTGCGGACCGCGGTGCGCGCGGTGCTGCCGGACTACATGGTGCCGGCCGCGATCGTCGTGCTCGACGCGTTCCCGTTGACGCCGAGCGGGAAGGTGAACCGCGCCGCGCTGCCGGAACCCGAGACGCGGGCCGCCGGCACCGGGCGCGCGCCGGCCACCGAGGCGGAGCTGCTGGTCGCCGAGATCTGGTCGGCGGTGCTGGCCCGCACCGAGATTTCGGCCGAGGACGACTTCTTCGCCCTTGGCGGGCATTCCATGGCTGCCACCAGGGTCACCGCCCGGCTGCGCGAGGTCCTCGACGTGCCGGTGCCGGTCAGGGCGGTGTTCGACCGCCCGGTGCTCGCGGACTTCGCCGAGGCCGTCGAGGCGCTGCTGATGACCGAGTTCGCACCCTCGACCGAACAGGAAACGGCGCAATGACCGAGCTGGACACAGATCCGACCCGCGCCAGGTCACTGGTCCGCGACCGGTTGGCCGCCGCGCGCGGCCGGCTCGCCTCGGCCGCCTCGGCGATTCCCGTGCGGACCGACGTGCCCGACTCGGTGCCCCTGACCTCCACCCAGGCGAGGCTGTGGTTCCTCGGGCAACTCGAACCGGACAGCACCGCCTACAACGTGCCCGACGTGCTGGCCCTGCGCGGCCCCCTGGACGTGCCGGCGCTGCTCGGCGCGCTGCGCGACCTGGCCGGCCGGCACCTCGTGCTGCGGTCCACGATCGAGGACCGCGACGGCGGGCCGGTCGCGGTGGTCGGTCCGATCGACTCCGTGCCGATCTCGGTCGAGCGGCCGGCCGATTCCGTTGCGGTGGCGGCACTGCTGGCGCGGGAACGCACCCGCCCGTTCGCCCTCCACGCCGAACCGCCGATGCGGGCCGTGCTGCTCGAGGTCGGCGAGGACGAGCACATCCTGGCGCTCACCTTCCACCACATCGTCACCGACGCGTGGACGCGCGGGCTGGTCGCCACCGAGCTGGCCGGGCTCTACGCCGCGCGGCTCGAGCTCGGCGCGGCGCCGCCCGCCGCGCCGCAGTACCACGACTGCGTTGCCTGGCTGGAAAACGCCGCGACCCCGGCCGCCGAGTCGGCGGACCTGGAGTGGTGGGCGGCGCGGTTGGCCGGCGCGGACGGCGTGCTGGCGCTGCCGACGGATCGGCCCCGGCCGGTGGTCGCGGACTGGGCGGGCGGCGCGGTGCCGGTGGAGATTCCGGCCGAGGTCGTCGAGCGGGTCGGCGCGCTCGCCGCCGCCGGTGGCGCGAGCCCGTTCATGGTGTTGTTGGCCGCCTGGCAGGCGTTGCTGGCCCGGTTGTCCGGGTCGGACGACGTCGTGGTCGGCGTGCCGGAGTTCGGCCGGCACCACCCGGACGCCGAACGGGTCGTCGGCTGCTTCGTGAACACCCTGGCCATGCGGACCGATCTCGGCGGCGACCCGACCGGGCGCGAACTCGTCGACCGCGTCAGGGAAACGGTGCTCGGCGCGTTCGCGCACCACCGCACCCCGTTCGAGCGGATCGTCGACCGGCTCGCGCCCGAGCGCGGGCTGAGCGCGACGCCGGTCGTCCAGGTCATGCTCAACGTGGTGGACTCGCCGGCGCGGCCGCCGGGGTTCGCGGGCCTCGACGTGACGCGGTTCGATCCCGTGCTGGACACCGTGAAACTGGACCTGAGCCTGTCGCTGGAGCGCGCGGGGCGGGGCTACCGGGGCGCGCTGACGTTCCGGACCGACCTGTTCGACCGCACCACCGTCGAACGCATCGCGCGCTGGTACCTCGTCATGCTGGCGGAGCTGGCGGCCGAGCCCGACCGGCCGGTCGGCGCCGTCGCGTTGGCGGAGGTGGCCGGTCCCGTCGCCACCGGCCGGCACAGGGAGTTCGCGGGCAACGGCGTGCTGCACGAGCTGGTGGACCGGTGGATCGCGGAGCGACCCGACGCGGTCGCCGTGGTCGGCCCCGACCGCACGCTCACCTACGCCGAACTGGACGACGCGGCCAATCGGTTGGCACACCGGCTGATCGCGGCGGGCGTGCGCACCGAGGAACCCGTCGGCGTGTTCGCCGAACGCGGCGCGGACCTCGTCGTCGCCATGCTCGCGGTGTTGCGGGCCGGCGGCGTCTACCTGCCGCTGGACTCCTCCTACCCCGACGAGCGGGTCGCGGAGATGCTGGCGTCGGCGGGCGCGACGGTCGCGCTGGCCGATCGCGCGCTCGCGCCGAGGGTGGTCGGTGCAACCGTGCTCGTCATCGACGACCCGGCCGACGACCTCGGGCCCGTGCGCCGCGAGGTACGTCCGGATCACCTGGCGTACATGATCTTCACGTCCGGCTCGACCGGCCGTCCGAAGGGCGTCGCGGTGGAACACCGCAACATCACCCACTACCTGCACGCCGTGCTGGAGCGGCTTGGCGAGCCCGTCGCGGGCGGGCGGTCCTTCGCGCTGGTGTCGACCCATGCCGCGGATCTCGGCCTGACCAACGTGTTGGGGCCGCTGGCGACCGGCGGCACGGCGCACCTGCTCGACCGCGAGACCGCCCTGGACTCCGAGGCGTACGCCGACTACCTCGACCGGCATCGGATCGACGTGGTGAAGCTGGTGCCGAGCCAGCTCGAACTGCTTGCCGCGCACGGAGAGCTGGCCGAGGTGCTGCCGCGCCGGATGCTGATCCTGGCCGGCGAGGCGTGCCCGTGGACGCTGCTGGACCGCGTCCGCGCGGCCCGACCGGACCTGGCCGTGCAGGTGCACTACGGGCCGACGGAGACGACGGTCGCCGTGCTCGCGTGCGCCGTCGAGGACGTGCCGGCGGAGTCGCGGACCGGCATCGTGCCGATCGGCGTTCCGCTCGCCAACGCGGAATGCTTCGTGGTCGACGCGGCCGGCCGACCGGTGCCCACCGGGCTGCCCGGCGAGCTGTGGATCGCCGGCCCCGGCGTGGCGCGGGAATACCTCGGCCGGCCCGAGGAGACGGCCGCGCGGTTCGTGCCCGACCCCGTGACCGGCGAGAAACGCTGCTACCGCACCGGCGACCGGGTCAGGCTCAACTCCGCAGGGCTGATGGAGTTCCTCGGCCGCGTCGACGACCAGGTCAAGGTCCGCGGCTTCCGCGTCGAACCCGGCGAGATCGCCGCCGCGCTGCGCGCGCAACCCGGCGTGGTCGAGGCCGTCGTGCTGGCCAGGGGCGAGGCCGTCGCGCGGCGACTGGTCGCCTGGATCACGACGGGCGAGTCCACTGTGGACGTTCATGCGTTGAAGACGGCGCTGCGCTCGGTGCTGCCGGACTACCTGGTGCCGACCTCGATCGTCGTGCTCGACGCTTTCCCGTTGAACCCCAACGGAAAGGTCGACCGGGCCGCGCTGCCCGAGCCGCTGCCCGAGTCGAGTCACGGGTCGGCCGCGCCGGAGACACCGACCGAGCTGCGCATCGCCGGGGTGTGGTCGGAGCTGCTGGCGGTTCCAGGGATCGGCGTGCAGGACGACTTCTTCGCGCTCGGCGGCGACTCCTTCACCGCGGTGCGCGCGGTCCGGCAGATCGGCCTCGGGCTGCGGGTGATCGACCTGTTCACCCATCCCACGGTCGGCGCGCTCGCCGAGTTCCTGGACGGCGGCGACGACCGGGCCGCCCCCACCCTGCTGCACCAGCTCACCGGTCCCGCGCGGGGCGAGACGCCGACCGTGACGGTGTTGTGCGTGCCCTACGGCGGCGGGCTCGCGGCCGGCTACCGGCCCCTGGCCGAGCAGCTGGCCGCCGAACTGCCCGGCGCGGCGCTGCTGGCCGTCGAGCTGCCCGGCCACGACCCGGCGGCGCCCGACGAGGCCAGGCTGCCGCTGCCGGACGTCGTCGACCGGGTGCTGGCCGAACTCGCGGACCGGCGGACCGGGCCGATTCTGGTCTACGGGCACTGCGTCGGCTCCGCGCTGGCCACGGAACTGGCGCTGCGGCTGGAGGACGGCGGCCGGCCGCTGATCGGGCTCGTCATCGGCGGCAGCTTCCCGACCGCGCAGCTGCCCGGCCGGTTGCCGGCGTGGTGGAACCGGACCCTCGGCGGCGACCGGTGGCGGTCGGATCGGGGGTTCGAGGACGCGCTGCGGGTGATGGGCGGGCTGCTGGAGGACGAGGAGGAGGGCGGCGCCGAGGCGACCGCGATGATGCTGGCGAGCATGCGGCACGACGGGCACGAGGCGAGGCGCTGGTTCACCCGCGAGCTGACCGCGCAGCGGCGGCGCACGCTCACCGTCCCGGTGCTGTGCGTGATCGGGCAGCGCGACCTGACCACCGAGCTGTACCAGGAGCGGTTCGCGGAGTGGGGCGCGTTCGCGGACCGCGTCGAGCTGGCGGAGATTCCGCGCGCCGGCCACTACTTCGCCAAGCACCAGGCCGGCGCGCTCGCCGCGCTGATCGCGCAGCGGGTGCGGGACTGGCCGGCGGGGCGGGTGCCGGAGCCGCTGCCGGAGGTGACGGTCGTCGGCAGGACCGCGCGGCGGAACCTGCGCGAGTTCTACCTGCTCGCCGCCGGCCAGACGGTGTCGCTGGCCGGCAGCGCGCTGTCGGCGTTCGCCCTCGGTGTGTGGGTCTACCAACAGACCGGGCGGATCGCGGACTACGCGCTGATCACGATGTTCGCGTTGCTGCCGCGCATCCTGTTCGCGCCGGTCGGCGGCACGATCGCCGACCGCGTCGACCGGCGGCGAGTCCTGTTGGTGTGCGACGCGCTGGCGGCCGTGCTGATGCTCGGCCTGGTGGTGCCCGCGCTGACCGGCTCGCTGCACCTGTGGCAGGTCGCGCTGACCTGTGGGCTGCTGTCCACGATCGGCGCCGTGCAGCAACCCGCCTACGTGGCGTCGGTGGCGCAGCTGGTGCCCAAGCCTTATCTGGCGCAGGCCAACGCGATCGCGCAGGTCGGCACGACCGTCGGCACGCTGCTGGCCCCACTGGCCGGCGCGGCGCTGATGGCGCTGCTCGGCCTCGGTTGGGTCATCGGGCTGGATCTCGCGTCGTTCCTGGTCGGCGCGCTGACCCTGCTGGCGGTGCGGTTCCCGAACCGGATGTTCCCGCGCAGCAAGGAGTCCTTCGGCAAGGCGCTGACGGGCGGCTGGCGCTACCTGAGCAGGCGCAGGCCGTTGCTGATCATGGCCGGCTTCTTCGTCGTGGTGAACTACGTCGGCGCGCTCGTGTTCTGTCTCACCACGCCGCTGGTGTTCTCCTTCGGCGGCACGGCATCCGTCGGCGTCGTCGTCGCGCTCAGCGGCGTCGGCGGCATCCTCGGCGCGGTGCTGGTGGTGTGCTGGGGCGGCACGGCCCGACGCGCCACCGGCATGGTCGGGTTCGTCATCGGGGTCGGCCTCGGCGACGCGCTGCTCGGCCTGCGCCCTTCGGTCCCGCTCGCCTGCCTTGGCGGCCTGCTGACGCTGGGGTCCAGCGCGATCCTCAACGCGCACTGGCAGGCGTTGCTACAGACCAAGGTCGGCCCCGACCTACTCGGCAGGGTGTTGGCCACCAACCAGCTGCTCGCCGTCGCGATGACTCCGCTGGCGTTCCTGACCGCCCCGCTGCTGAGCGACTGGTTCGAGCCGCTGCTGCGCCACGGCGGGCCGCTCGCGTCGACCGTCGGCCAGGTCGTCGGCGTCGGGCCGGGCCGAGGAACAGGCCTGCTGGTGCTGCTCGGCGGCCTGTTCCTCGTCGCGTGGGGCGTGCTCGGGCTGCGCTATCGGCCGCTGCGGTACATGGAGGACGACCTGCCGGACTCGATCGCCGGCGCGGAACTCCCCGACGACCTCGACGCGGCGCAGGCCGAGGCCGACCTGCTCGTGGCTGACGATTCCATGTCCTGATCCCCGCTCGCGACGAACGAGAATCATCAGACACGGCCCATCGCCACCCGGATGCGGGCCAGTCTCCGCCCGTTGGGTCGGGGGTGAAAACCCGCGCTGGGAGGGCTGCCAAGGCCCGAGTAGCGCGGTGCACCGGGTGGTCGTGTCGCTCGATGTCCGCACCCGCTGTGCTGTGGCGTGGGAGTCACTCGATCGTGATCTTGCGTGGGTTCGCACGTGTGTTCGATGCTGATGGTGTGCAGCTTCACTTCAACTTCCGCGTGTGTCCGACACCCGTCCAGCAGCAGTCGCTGGCGCGGGCGTTCGGGTGCGCCAGGGTGGTGTTCAACGACGGGCTGCGCGCACGGCAGCGGGCACGCGAGAACGGCGAGCAGCACATCTCCGACGGGGACCTGTCCAAGCTGGTCATCACCGCGGCCAAACACACGCCCGAGCGTGCCTGGCTTGGCGAGGTGTCCTCGGTCGTGCTGCAACAGGCCCTCGCGGACCTGAACATGGCCTACCACAACTTCTTCGCCTCGGTCACCGGCACCCGCAAGGGCCGCAAGGTCGCCCCGCCCCGGTTTCGGTCCCGCAAAGACCATCGGCAGGCCATCCGTTTCACCAGGAACAGCCGGTTCGCGGTCCTGGACAACGGCAGGTTGCGGTTGCCGAAGGTCGGTGACCTGCGGGTGCGGTGGTCGCGGCCCCTGCCCTCGGACCCTTCCTCGGTCACGGTCGTCAAGGATGCGGCGGGCCGGTACTTCGCCTCCTTCGTCGTCCAGACCGGCGAGAACGAGAGGCTGCCGCCGGCCGACCCCGAGGTCGGTATCGACCTGGGGTTGACGCATTTCGCGGTGCTGTCCGACGGCACGAAGATCACGGCCCCGAGGTTCCTGCGCCGCGCGGCCCGCGCACTCACACGGCTGCAACGAGCCCTGTCCCGCAAGCAGCGGGGCAGCCGCAACCGCGCGAAGGCCGTGGTGAAGGTCGCCAGGGCGCACGCCCGGGTGGCTGACACCCGGCGGGACTGGCAGCACAAGCTGTCCACGGCGATCATCCGCGACAGCCAAGCGGTGTATGTCGAGGACCTGTGTGTGGCCGGTCTGGGTCGGACCCGGCTGGCCAAGTCCGTGCACGACGCCGGCTGGGCCAGTTTCACCGCGATGCTGGAGTACAAGGCCGCCCGCTACGGGCGCGCCTTCGCCATGGTGGACCGGTTCTTCCCGTCCACCCGCAGGTGCTCGGACTGCGGCAGGGTCAATGAGAAGATGGCGCTCGACGTCCGGTCGTGGACCTGCCCGTGTGGGTCGGTCCACGACCGGGACGTCAACGCCGCCAGGAATATCAAGGCCGCCGGGCAGGCGGACTTCAACGACCGTGGAGCGCAGGTAAGACCGGGACGAGTTCCGGCACGGCGCGGCGAAGCGGTAACCCACCCGGACGCCGCGCGGTCCACGCGCGGCATGGAGGGAATCACCGTCCGTTAGGACGGAGAGGATGTCAATTCCAGGTGACCGGCGTGCGGGCGTAGTCGGTGTCGGGTGCCTGCTTCGAGTACTGGCCGTCGCTGTAGTCGGCTCCGACGACCGGGGCATCCGCCGTGGACAGCGCCAGGACGCAGCCGGTGAACGTCGCGCCCTTGGTGGTGAAGTCCTTGCCGGCCGTGCCGCCGGGGCACTTGTCGAACTTGCCGATCACCGACACCTGCTGGGCCTGGTCGCCGCTGGCCAGCAGCCCGTGCATGAGGCCGAGGCTGACGAAGGAGAAGTCGCTGCCGCTCTCGTTGGACACGGTCACCCGCACGTAGTACGGCACCATGCCGGCGACCTTGGCGCCGAGCTGGAGCGGCGCGAGGTCGGCCGTGGCGCCCTTGTCGATGCCGGTGACCGTGACGCCGATCGCGCCCTGGTGGCCGGTGGAGGTGAACGGCACGATCGCCTTGCCACCCAACGTGAGGGCGGTGCCCTGCTTGGTGAAGGCGACCGAGCCGGACGCCGCGGGGCTCGGGCTCACCGGCACCGACGCGGTGGCCGAGCCCGCGCTCGGCGGCGCCGGGGAAGAGGCCGCGCTCGACGCGCCCGCGGCGGCGGTGCCGGTCTGCGACGAGCAGCCGGCGACGGTGACGGTGACCACACCCGTCGCGACCGCGACGAGCAACAGGGGACGCAGACGCACGCCAAACTCCTTCGACCTGGGGGTGGGGGCGTTAGTCTCGGCGGGTTCCCTAACAGACCGCTAACAGCGGACTGGCCGCGGAGGTGGCGTGGAAGTCCGGTTGCTCGGTCCGCTCGAGGTGTTCGTCGCGGGCCGGGTCGTGCACGTGACGTCACCGAAGCAACGCATTGTGTTGGCAACCCTGGCGTTGCGCGCCAACCACCTCGTGCCGGCCGAGGACCTGATCGACCGGCTCTGGGACGGCGCGCCGCCGCCGACCGGGCGGGCCACCCTGCACAACCACGTGATGCGGCTGCGGCGGCTGACGGCAGGGCCGGACGCGGTGTCGCCGGTGCGCACCCGCTCCCCCGGCTACGTCCTGGACACCGAACCGGACACAGTGGACGTTCAGGTCGCGCAGCGGCTGTTCGCCGAGGCCCTGCGCGCCAGGCACGCCGGCGACGCCGAGGCGGAGGCCGAGCTGCTGCGCGCCGCGATCGAGGTCTGGCGCGGGCCAGCGCTGCTGGACATCCCGTCGGAGCGGATGCGCCGCGAGGACGGTGCCATGTGGACCGAGCGGTGGGCCCAGGCCGTCGAGCGGCGGATCGAGGTCGACCTGGCGCGCGGCCGGCACGCCGAGGTGATCGGCGAGCTGCGCGCCCTGGTGCGGGCGCATCCGCTGCGCGAGGGGCTGCGCGGCCACCTGATGCTCGCCCTGCACGGCAGCGGCAGGCGAGCCGAGGCCCTCGACGCGTACGCCGAGGCGCGCCGCGAGCTGGTCGCGCAGCTCGGCGTCGAGCCGGGCACTCGGTTGCGCGAGCTGCACGCCACGGTCCTGGCCGCGCACGAACAGCCGGCGCAGGACCAGCCCGTGACGGTCCGGCGGCCGGCCGTCCGGCCAGCCGAGCTGCCCCGCGACGTCCCCGGTCTGGCCGGCCGCCGCGCCGCGCTTGACCGCCTCGACGCCGGCCTGTCGGCCGGGTTGCTGGTGATCAGCGGCATCGCCGGGGTCGGCAAGACCGCGCTGGCGGTGCACTGGGCGCACGCGACCGCCGACCGGTTCCCCGACGGCCAGCTCTACCTCGACCTGCGCGGCTTCGACCCGCAGCACGAACCGCTGCCGCCCGCACTGGCGCTGCCGCAGCTGCTGCGCAGGCTCGGCGTGGACGCCGAACAGGTGGCGGGCGACCTGGCCGAGCAGACCACCGTCTACCGGTCGCTGCTGTCCAACCGGCGCTGCCTGCTGGTGCTGGACAACGCGCGCAGCGCCGAGCAGGTCCGGCCGTTGCTGCCCGGCGGGATCGGCTGCGCGACGGTGATCACCAGCCGCAACCGGCTCGGCGAGCTGGTCGCCATCGACGGAGCCGTGTCGGTGCCGCTGGACGTGCTGTCCGACGAGGCGGCCGTCAGGCTGCTGACGGACGCGGTGCCGGCCGGGCAGGTGGCCGGGCGGCCTGCGGCGCTGCCGGAGCTGGCCAGGCTGTGCGGTCGCCTGCCGTTGGCGCTGCGCATCGCCGCGGCCAACCTGATCTGCCACCCGCACACCACTGTCGCCGAGCTGGTCGCGGCGCTGTCCGACGGAGCGGGCCTCGGTGGCCTGACCGTCGACGGCGCGGAGGAGGGCGCGGTCGCCAAGGCGTTCGGGCTGTCCTACGCGTCGCTGCCGGCCGACCAGCGGCGGCTGTTCCGGCTGCTCGGGCTGGTGCCCGGCCCGGACTTCACCCCAGCGTCGGCGGCCGCGATCACCGGCGCCTCGGTCGCGACGGCCGCGCGCCTGCTCACCGCGCTGGCCGCCGCGAGCCTGGTCGAACAGCACCAGCCCGGCCGTTACCGGCTGCACGACCTGCTGCGCCGGTTCGCCGTTGACCGGGTGGCGCTGGACGAGCCGCCCCACTCGCGCGCCGCGGCGCTGATCGCGCTGTTCGACCACTACCTTGACGTGGCCGACGCGGCGAGCCGCCGCCTCAACCCCGATTTCACCCGGCTGCCGAGGGACGTCCGGCCCGCCGTCGCCGACCTGCCCGACGCGGACAGCGCGGTCGACTGGTTCGCGGCGGAACGCGCGAACCTGGTCGCGGCCGTCGAACACGCCGCGGACCACGGCCCGTGGTCCTATGCCTGGTACCTGGCCGACGCGCTGCGGTCCTACTTCCACGGCTCGGTGCACGTCAGCGAGTGGCGGCTGACCGCGATGTGCGGGATGCGGGCCGCGCGGGCGGCAGGCGACCGACGGGCGCAGGCCGGCATGGAGCTGACCCTCGCCGCGCAGGCGATGGGGGTGACGGACTTCCCGCGCGCCATCGGCCACCTGCACCGCGCGTTGGACATCAGCGTCGAGGTCGGCTGGGAACGCGGCGAATGGGCCGCGACGAACAACCTCGGCACGCTCTACGAGCACACCGGCCGGCCCCGGCAGGCGCTGCCCTACGCGCGCCGCTCGGCCGAGTTCACCGAGGGCCTCGGCGCGGAGGGCGGCGAGGCCACCGCGAACGGGGTGCTCGGCCAGACCTACTGGGGCCTTGGCCAGTTGGCCAACGCGGCGGCCTGTCTCCGGCTGGCCGGCGCGCTGGTCAGGCAGGCGGGCAACGAGGTCGCGGCCATGCGGTTCGCGGGAGACCTCGGCTTCGTGCTGCACGACCAGGGCCTGCTCGACGAGGCGGAACAGCACCTGGTCGCGGCGCTCGCCTCCTACCGCAGGTTCTCCTCGCCGGTCGCCCAGGCCGACGTGTTGAGCGGGCTGTCCAGGCTGCGGTGCGAGGCCGGCGACCTGGTCGGCGCGTTGGCGCGCGGCACCGAGGCGCTCGACCTGGCCAGGAGGTTCTCCGAGGCCGAGCCGATCGCCATCGCGCTCGACGCGGTGGCCGGCGCCCACCACGCGGCCGGTTCCCTA
Source organism: Solihabitans fulvus (assembly GCF_008386585.1). Classification (GTDB taxonomy): domain Bacteria; phylum Actinomycetota; class Actinomycetes; order Mycobacteriales; family Pseudonocardiaceae; genus Solihabitans; species Solihabitans fulvus. The sequence continues at coordinate 45,083 of NZ_VUOB01000027.1, read as the reverse complement.
GCGCTGGCAAGGAAACACCGCCGCGAGGCCGTGCAGATCGCGGAGCGGGCCGGCACCGACGCGGTGACGGTGGACGCGCTGACCGGGCTGTCCGCCGACGAACGCGAGCTCGGCGACCACCGGGCGGCCGTCGCGGCGGCCAACCGGGCGCGGGCGATCAGCAGGCGGACCGGCTCGCTGCTGCGGCAGATCCGGGCGGAAACCGCGCTGGCACAGGCATATCGGCGCGTCGGCAACGTCGAGCACGCGCTGCGCTGGACCCGGCACGCGCTGGACCTCGCCGCGCCGGTCGGCGCAAGACTGGTCGCCCAGCGCCTCACCGACCTCCTGGCGGACCTGACCGAACGGCGCGAGGCACCCGCCGAATGACCATCGATCGGGACACGCCTTAGATCACCCGGCGAGGTTGCCGAAGCGGCCGCACCCCAGCGGGGGCACCCACACCCCACGCCCAGCGCCCAGCGCTCCGCTTTTCCACTTTGTGACGGCGCGGGCCCACGCCCCGCACCCAGCGCTCCGCTTTTTCACTTCGTGACGGCGCGGGGTGTGCGAGTTCGCCGTCGGTCCCTGGAGGCGCAGGAGGGCGACGGAGCGAAGCGGAGTCGCCCGAGAAGCCGAAGGGGCCGACTTGAGGCGAACTCGCCCGGCCGAGCGAAGCGAGGCCCAATAAACACAGGTAGCCCAGAAACCGGGCAGCGAGCGAAGCGAGTCGCCGGCCCCCGCCGTCTCCACCTATCAAACGGCCAAAGCGCCCCACCCCAAAAACAACCAAAGCGTCAAACCCAAAAAACGGCCTAGCCGCGCACGGCATGCGTGTCGCCTTCGCGCGCCGCGCAGGTGGGTCCGCCGAACACCGCGCCAGCGCGGGTCGCCGCGTCCTCCGGTTCCAGCGCCGGACCGAGGTGCGTGACGATCAGCCGCCCGACGCCGGCCCGCCGCGCCAGGGCACCGGCGTCCTCGGGCGTGTGGTGCACCTGCGGCTCGCCGGCGGGCGGGCTCGGATAGTCCGCCTCGCACAGCAGCACGTCCGCGCCATCGGCCAACTCGTCCAGCTCCGCGCACGGCCCGCTGTCGCCGGAGTACACCAGGGTCGCGTCCCGGTGGCGAGCGTGCAGGCCGTACGCCTCGACGTCGTGCCGCACAGCCCGACTGGTCAGCGCAAGGCCATCGAACTCGACGCGGTGCCCGTCGTGTAGGTCCCGGATGTCGAAGACGCCGGCCAGGAAGCTCGGGTCCTGGCGGCCGAAGAAGCCGGCGAGGCGCTCGCCGAGCCCCGGCGGCGCGAACACCGGGATCGGGGCCGGCACGGTGAGGTCGGCGAACGCGAGCGCGTAGTAGGCGCTGATCAGGTCCGCGGTGTGGTCGGCGTGCAGATGGGACAGCCAGATCGCCGACAGCCGCTCCAGTCTGGTGTGCCGCAACAGGTTCGCCAGGCTGCCAGGCCCGGCGTCCAGCCACACCGTCGTGTCGCCTGCGCGCAGCAGGTAGCCCGAGCACGGCCGGTCCGGGCGCGGATAGGGCGACGCGGTGCCCAGGATCGTGATCGTCAGCGACACGCACACCAATCTAGCCAACCGCCCCGGTGTCGCCGACTCGCGGGACACCGGGGCGGTTGGGTGGCAGGTGGCGTGCGGCTACGTCAGGTCGGCCAGGGGAACGCGGACCACGGTGTAGGGCAGGTGCGGGTTCGGCACGGCGTACTGGAAGTTGACGACGAGGATCGCGTCGCCGTCGAAGGCCGCGGTCGACGGCCGGTCCAACAGCGGGTTGGTGGCTCGGCGCTCAAGCACGCCGGTGCCGTAGCCCCAGTCGAGCCTCACGACGTTGACGACGCTGCGGTTGCCGTCGACGCTGCTGACCGCGTAGAGGGTGTGGCCCCGGATCAGCAGGCCGTCGCCGTCGACACCGGCGCCGCCGAGGTCAATGCGGCGGATCTCCTTGCTGCGCCGGTCGATCCGGAACAGCCCGTTGTCGTTGTCGTGCGCCACGATGACGTAGCGCTGGTCCGGGGTGACGACGATGCCGTTGAGGTTGAAGCCGTCCCGGTAGACGATCGGCGAACCGGTCAGGTCCGCGAAGACGGGCAGCGCGGCGGTTCGTGGCGCGTCGGAGTCGAGCTGCTCGGCGGCGATCCGGTACAGCTTCGGCTGGACGGAGTCCGTGACGTAGACGTCGCCGTCGTCGGCCACGGCCAGGTCGTTGAGAAAGTTGGGCGAGATCCCGGTATCGAAGGTGTGCAGCAACGAACCGGTGCCGGTGTCGTACACCCAGACCAGGCCGGTGTAGCCGCCGGCGATGATCAGCCTGCCGAACCGGTCGACCTTCATGCCGACGGCGGTGGCGCGGCCGTCGACGCCGCCAGGCAGGAAGCTGCGCACCTCCCCGGTGCGCAGGTCGCCCCGGTAGATCGTGCCGTCGGCGGTGCTGCCGGTGTAGAAGTACGGCGCGTAGGGGTCGCGGGCGATGCCCTCGGGCGCGGCGTGGTCGCCGGGCAGCGCCCAGGTGTTCGGCCGGTGCCCCGCGACGAGGGCGGGCGACGGGTTCGCCGGGTCGGCGGACGCCGTGGGGATGGCGGCCAGGACGATCGCGCTGACCGCGCTCGCGACGGCGATCACTCTGGTCAGCCTGGACAACAGCTGCACTATGGTGCCTCTCGTTCTGCGGTGGTGTCGTTGGTGCTGGTCAGACGTGTGCGGCAACGGCTCGGGGACACGCCGCGACCGTGCCGGGCCCCGGCACCATGGCCGGTCCGGCCGACGCGGGCGCGCTGCCCCGGTGGCGGGCCGAAGCGACCACCGCGACCGCCTCCAGCACGATCACCATCGCGCCGTAGGCGTAGGCGGTGTCGCGCAGTCCCACCTGGGCCACCGCGATCCCGGCGGCCACGGCCGGCACGCTCAACGCGAGGTAGGAGACCGTGTAGATCGCCGTCACCATCTCGGCGCGGCGCGCGGCCGGCGCGAGGCCGGTGAGCGTGCGGAGCGCGCCGCTGAACGACGGGCCGAACCCGATCCCAGCGACCGCGCTGGCCAGGTAGAACAGCCACGCGGACTCCAGCCGCAGGCCAAGCAGCGCCAGCGCCACTCCACCGATCAGCCACCAGGGTCCCCGGCGCAGCGCCTTGTCCGGGCTCCAGTCCCGCGCCAGCACGGCCATGACCGACGCGGTGCCTTGCAGCACAACGATCACCAGCCCGCCGGCCAACGGGCTGGACAGGTGCAGTTGCGCGCGCACCAGCGAGCCGCCCAACGCGAGGTACAGGCCGCCGAGCGCCCAGGTCGCGGCGATCGACGGCAGCAGGGCGAAGAAGGCCCCTCGGGTCTCGCGCGGCACGGCCACCTTGGGGGCCAACGACTTCAGCGCGCCGCCGTCGCGGGTCACCGTCTCCGGCATCGCCGCGATCCCGGCCAGCGCGAGCACGAACGCGGCGGTCAGCAGCCAGTAGACCAGGCCGGTCGGGTTCGGTCCGTAGGCCACCAGCAGCCCGGAACCCAGGGCGCCGACGGCGATTCCGCCCGACGAAGCGACGTTCGTCAGCAGCGCGCCGAGCCGCGATCCCGTTGGCTGTAGGTCGATGAGGGTCGCGCTGATCGCCCCCGTGGCCAGGCCGGTCGCCACGCCCTGGAGGACGCGGCCGGCCACCAGCCAGCCGACCCCGTGCGCCTCGGCGAACACCACCATCCCGACCAGTTCGACGATCATGGCCACCAGCAGCACCGGACGTCGTCCGAGGTGGTCGGACAGCGACCCCACGAACAGCAGCGTCACCAGCAGCGCCAACGCGTTCGCCGCGTAGACGGCGGTCAGCACGATGGGCGAGAACCCCCACGCCTGTTGGTAGACGGCGTACATCGGGGACGGCGCGGCCGACGCGAACATCAACAGGCCGAGCGTCGCGGCAAGCATCCACAGCGCGACCGGCCTGGACAACCGTCCCCCGAACTCAACGCGCACACCGGATGCGGCAGCGCCGGTCGCGGCGGGGTCGCCGGCATCAACCGTCATCGTCACGTCTCCTCGCAGGTGGCAGCCCCGGGAAGAATCGTCGTGACGTCGTTGTCGGTCGGGCCGGGCGCGACGCACCGACCGGTCCCCAGGGCCTGTCCTGATTCTTCGTCCTGGAGGGATCGTCGGTCCAATACGCGTCGGGCATCGTCCGATGCCCGGGAGGCATCCAGCCCGGCTAAGAGCTACACCGTGACCGGCTCGCAGCGAACGGGGAAGTTGACCGAGTTCGCGACGAAGCAGAGGTGGTGGGCGCGCTCGTGCAGCGACGCGGACTTGGCGGCCTGCTCCGGCGTGCCGAACCGCGCCTCGGGGCGCAGCACGACCTCCACGAACCGGCCGCCGCCGCCGGTCTCCTGCATCGTCCCTTGTGGACGGTCGCGGTACTCGGTCACCACGACGCCCTCGGCGGAGCACAGGTGCAGGAACCACAGCATGTGGCACTGCGACACCGAGGCGACGAGCAGTTCCTCCGGGTTCCAGCGGGCCGCGTCGCCGCGGAAGGAGGGATCAGAACTGCCGGGAATGGTCGGCTTGCCCTCGGAGGCCACCTCGTGTGACCGCTCGTAGCCGCGGTAGCCGCTCGTGCCGGAACCGGTGTTGCCTGTCCAGGTCACCGTCGTCTCGTAGTGGTGGGTCCTCGGCATGCCCTACTCCCCTCTCGGTGTCGCGCCGACCGCGCACGCGGTGGCGCGGGCGTGGTCCCCGGCGATGCGGCCCGCGGCGGCGCGGTCGCCCCGCGCGATCGCGCGCAGAAGTTCGCGGTGTTCACCAGCGACGGTGTCCGGGCGCTCGGCCGGCACCAACGACGCCCTGGTGGACACGGTGATCTGGTTCCAGAGCCGGTCGAGCACGTCCAGCGCGATCGGGTTGCCGGCGAGTTCGGCGACGCCGAGGTGAAACCGGCGGTTGAGCTCGGCGGCCCCGGCCAGGTCGCCGGCGGAGGTGACGACCTCGAGGCGTTCCTCGTCGGCTTCCAGCTCGGCCAGCGCGGCCGGTGCGATCCGCCCGGCCCGCTGCCGGTCCGCGGCCAGTTCGGCGGTCAGCGCCTCGACGGCCGCGCGCACCTGATAGGCGTGCGCCAACGCCGCCGAGGACAGCGCGGTCACCGTGACGCCTCGGCCGGAGCCCCGCACCAGGCCGTCGCTCTCCAGCCGCCGCAGCGCCTCGCGAACGGGGGTCCTGCTGACGGCGAGCGAGGCGCTCAGCGCCACCTCGGTGAGCCGCTGGCCCGCCTCGTACACCCCGGCCACGATCTGGCTCCGCAGCTGCTCGTACACCGTCTCGCCGTCCATCGCGCCTCCTCCGCGAGCAATGTATACAGTGCATGCAGAGAATGCAACGGGGTCGACGGCCGCGAGCGGCCCGTCCGGTCAGCGCCTGGTGGGCCGCTCGCGGGAGCGTCTTCTCACCTGCCCTGGAGCGACTTCACGTTGTTGCCGAACGTCCAGTTCCGCGACCCGTCCCAGTTCAGCGACCAGGTCATCAGGCCCTTGAGCCCGCTGCCGTAGGTCCGCCAGGCCTGCGACACCTGGCCGGTGGACATGTATCCACCGCCGGCGCCCGGCTGGGCGGGCAGGCCGGGCACCTGCTTGTCCAGCGGCACCCGGATGGTGGTGCCCTGCACGACCAGCCCCTTGTTCAGGCAGTTGGTCTGCGCGGTGAAGCCCTGGACCGTGCCGGCCTCGTAGGAGTCGCCGACGCAGCCGTACATGCTTCCGTTGTAGTACTGCATGTTCAGCCACCAGAGCCGGCCGTTGTCGGCGTACTTCTTCACGATCGGCAGGTACGCGCCCCAGATCGAGCCGTAGGCGACGCTGCCCCCGGTGACGTACGCCGTCTCCGGCGCCATGGTCAGGCCGAAGTTGGCCGGCATCGCGGCGAGCACGCCGTCGATGATCCGGACGAGGTTCGCCTGCGAACTCGACAGCGAGCCGATGCTGCCGCTGCCGACGAGGCCGGTCTCGATGTCGATGTCGATCCCGTCGAAGTTGTACGCCTTGAGGATCGGCACGATGGTGGCGACGAACCGGTCGGCCACCGTCGAGGAGCTGAGGTCGATGCCGGCCGCCGCGCCGCCGATGGACATCAGGATCGTGGCGCCCGCCGCCTTGGCCTGACACATCTCCGCCGGGGTCGCGACCTTCACTGTCGAGTCCATCCCGTCCTCCCACAGGACGGTGCCGTCGGAGAGAATCACCGGGAAGGCCGCGTTGAGCACGTTGTAGCCGTGCGCCTGGATGCGGCTGTCGGTGATGGGAATCCAGCCGAGCGGCGGGTGCACGCCGTTCGAGGCGCCGTCCCAGTTCTCCCAGTAGCCCTGGAGCACCTTGCCGGTTGGCCTCGACTTCACCGCGCAGGTGTCCGTCCTTGCCGCCGTTCCCGCCGGCACTGCGGCTCCCGCCGGCATCAGCACGAACAGCGACGCGGCGAGCGCGGCGGCCAACGCGGCTCCGAACACGCGAGTACTTCGACCGAACATACCCAGCTCCCATCTCGACGGATGCTGAACTCGGAGGCGGCCGATCGGTTCAACATAGACGCGGCAGGCTCCGCCCGACCAGCGGTCAATCGTGTGGTCTAGACCAGATACGCGCGGTGACTGAAACTACGGAGAGACAGGGTCGTCCGCGCCCGATTGGCCCGATTAGACTGCCGCCAGTGACCAAGAACAGCGCAGTCCACGTCGATCCCTCCAATGCCGACCAGCTCCGCGCCTGGGACGGCGACCAGGGCGCCTACTGGGTGGCCCGCGCCGACCGGTTCAACGAGGGTGTCGCCGGTTACCACGACCAGTTCCTCGCCGCGGCCGCCGTCGAGGCGACCGACGCGGTGCTCGACATCGGGTGCGGCACCGGGCAGACCACCAGGGACGCCGCACGGCTCGCCACCGAAGGAACGGCGCTCGGCGTCGACCTGTCCTCGGGCATGATCGAGCTGGCGCGCGGCCTCGCGGAGCGGGAACAGGTCGCGAACGCGACGTTCCAGCAGGCCGACGCGCAGGTGCATCCCTTTCCCGCACAGCACTTCGACCTCGTCATCAGCCGGCACGGCGCGATCTTCTTCGGCGACGCCCCCGCCGCGTTCGCCAACATCGCGCGCGCCACGCGCCCCGGCGGCCGGCTCGTCCTGCTGTCCTGGCAGCCGCTCGCGCGCAACGAGTGGATCAGTTCCTTCCGCGCGGCCCTGCGCGCAGGGCGCGAACAGCCAGTGCCCGCGCCGAATCCCGCCTCGCTCAGCGATCCCGACCAGGTGCGGGAGCTGTTGACCTCGGCCGGGTTCGCGGACGTGCGGCTGAGCGGCCTGAGCGAGCCGATGTACTTCGGCCGCGACGTGGACGACGCCTGCCGGTTCATCTCCGGCCAGTTCGCCTGGATGCTCGACGAACTCGACGCGGACGGCAGGGCCCGCGCGCTCGACGGCCTGCGCGCCGACATGGCCGACCACCAGACCGACCGGGGCGTGCGCTACGACTCGGCGGCCTGGCTCATCGAGGCGACCGTCGGTCGCTGACCCGTCACGGCGCGAGCAGTTCTGCCAACCAGGACAGCACCGCGTCTGCCTGTGCCGCCTGGAAAGCACGCAGGGTCGGTAGGCCGGCCGGCGACGGTTGCCGTGCCATCTGGGCGAAGTAGCCGGCCAGGCCTGCCAACACCGCGACGAGATCACCGAGGTCGGCGCCTGCGGCCGAGGCCACCTCGGCGAGCAGCAGGCTGGTGTCGTGACCGCCGTGCAGCCGGACGTTGACCAGCAGCACCACGGAGTCCAGCCACGCCGGCCCTCGGCACGCCCACGGCCAGTCGACGACGGTCACCGTTCCGTCGGCGCTCAGCAGCAGGTTGTCCGCCCGGATGTCGGCATGCACCAGGCAGTCCCCCGCCAGTGCCGCCAACCCTCGGTCCGCCAGCGCGCGAAGCTCGTCGAGGTGGCTCGCGGCCCAGGGGTGCAGGTTCGCTGGCGGGTCGGCGGCGATCCGGTGCCAGCCGGCGAAGTCCTTGGCGAGCGACTCCGCCGCCGACGGCAGACCGGGCAGCTGCGCCGGGGTGGCGGCCACCGCGAGCCGCGCGAGCGCGGCGAGGATCCGGTCCAGCTCGTCGGCGACCCACGGCGTGGCGGGGTGCCGGCCCTCGATGTCCTGCAACACCAACGCGACCCAGTCGCCGTCATCGTGACAGCCGAGCAACCGGGGCGCCGGCACTCCGGCCGGCAGCGCCGCCGTCACCCGCGCCTCCGCGCGGTGCAACCGTGGACTGCGCTCGTTCTGCGCCGTGCTCACGGCCTTCACGAACGCGCGGCGGCCGTCGTCGGTCCGCACCCGGTCGGCCGATCCCGGCGAGAACCCACCGGCCTGGGACACCGCCTCGACCACGACGCCACCGACGATCGTCTCCACGGCGTCGCGGACCCGCCTCGGCAGGTCCGCCCACCCGATCCGCACACCCGTCGCCGCGACCATGCCGAACATGCTGGCATTGCACGGCAGAACATCGCAGCTGGATTGCGGACCGGCCAGGTCATCGGGAGCTCAGCCACGACCGCTGGCGGTGCCGTGGACGCGCGGCCCTCAGGCGACGAGCGTGGTCAGCGCGCCCCACAGCAGCGGCGAGTGCTCGATCCGGCCGCCGTCGCGCCAACGAGCCAGCTGCGCGCGCTGCCAGTCGCCCAACTGCCGCACGGGATCCGGCCCCTCGTGCGCGTGGTCCACGGCGACGATCAGCTCCGTCAGCGGGCGGACCGACTCGGCCAGCCCGGTGAGCCGCTGGAACGCGTGCGAAGTGGGCACCGGCCAGCGGGTCGCGGTGACCAGCGCGGCGCCGTTGTGGATCATCGCGGACCCCAGCCCGAACGACTCGGCGAACCGAAGGTCGCCGCCGCTCTCGCAGGCGATCAGCGCCACCCGCTCCGGCGCAGGCCAGAGCTCCGCGCCGGCAACGCCGTCCGCCCGCGCGGACAGCGTGCCGAGCAGCAGATCCTTGGCGGACAACGGACGGTGTCCCCTGGTGACGTCGGCGAACCCGATAGTGTCCGGCCCGCAGCACAGGTGCAGCTGCGCGTCCTCGCTCTGCCCGCCGTCGACCGGCGCGGAACTCACGTGCCCGACGTACAGCAGCCTGCGCGCGCCGCCGCGCAGCGCGGCACCCAACCAGTCGCGGTCGAGGTCGGCTCGGCCGGTCGCCTGCCCCGGTTCGACGCGGCCCGCGTCGACATGCCGCCGGACCATCGCGAGCAGGCCGGGGTCCGCATCCGCCTGTCCCAGCACGGAACCCAGCGCCCCGCCCGGCCTGGTGCCCGGCACGCGCGGGTCGAGCACGAGGACGACCCGGTCGGTGGCCTGCGGGGCCGCGCTCGTTCCGCGCCGCAGCGAGATGGGCACCGAGGTGGCGAGGTCGGCCAGTTCGACGAGCCTGGTGTCGGCGTCGACGGCGAGCAGTTCCCACGGCACCTGCGCGACCCGGGGCGACGGCTGGATGCGCACCGTGGGACGGGTTCCCGTTTCGGCGGCGACCGCGCGAAGCTGCTCGGTCAGCTGCACCGGCCACAGCGTCTCGGCCAGGGCGGCGGCCAGGTCGCTCTCACCGGCGTAGCCGCACAGCGCGCTGTCCAGGAAGGCGCGCCGCATGCCCTCGGCGCCGTGTCCCGGCAGCGCCGAGGCGAGCAGCCCCGTCGTCTCGGCCAGTTCCGCGCCGGGCACCTGGCCGCTGCCGTAGCCGCTCGCGCCGCTGGTCCAGCGCCAGGTGAGGAACAGGTCGCCGGCATCGGCCAACCGGACCTGGACGACCGGGGTCACCACGACGCCACCGTCTCCTCGCTCACGATCCTGCGACGGTACCGCTGCCGCGCCGCGTCGAGGTACTCGCGCAGCGCGACCCGGCCCGAGTCCGGCGACATCAGCACCTGCGGCGGCGGCGCGACGCGCAGGCCCTCGGACACGGCGACGTCCGCGACCGCCCCGGACAGCGCCGTCTCAGACAGCGTCGTCGCGGACAACGTCGTCGCGGCCGTTCCGTTGTCGGGCAACAGCTTCACGGCGCCGTCGGGTGGCGCGGCACTCGCGCCGATCTCGCCGGCCGCCCGGTCGAGCGGGACGCCGGCACAGCGGAACTCCACCAGCTCGAACAGCAGCCCGGGGTCTCCCCTGCGGACGGCGAGCCGGAACGCGAGCCGCACCGCCTCCTCCGCGAGCGCCAACCATTGCCGCCTGGCGTGGCCGGAGGCGAAGTCGCAGCGCATCGCCTCCAGCGCCAGCGCGGCCGGGATCGCCAGCGCCAGCGCCGAGTCCACGGCGGCGGCCTCGTGCTCGCCGTACGCCGAGCGGGTCAGCCCCTCCTCGATGCTGGCCGCCGTCAGGAAGTCCGTCTGCGCGCAGCGCTCGTACAGCCCCCGCGACTCGTACACGGCGCGCGCCTGCTCGGACAGCCGCGCCATCTCGGCGATGTCGCCCCGGCCGTACGCCTGCTGGCTCAACAGCAACGCGGTGTCCGCGGCGGCGACCGCGAGCCCGTGCCGCTCGAACTCGGCCAGGCTCGACGACATCAGGTCCGCCGCCAGCGCCGGGTCGCCCCGCCGCGCGGCGAGCAGGCCGCGCGCCTGTTCGCAGACGGCGAGGTCGCCGGGCCGCCTGCGCCGCTCGAAGATCGCCGCCGCCTCGGTGTACAGCTCCTCCGCGACGGCGAAGTCGCCGCGCCGCATCGCGACGAAGCCCCGGTGCGCGATCAGCTGCGGCTGCTCGTCCCCCAGCAGGTCGCCGGCCTGCGCGAGGTAGTCCTCCGCGTCGTCGAACCGGCCGGTCGACCCGCAGATCAGGCCGAGCGTGGTGAGCAGGTACGGCACGGTGTTCACCCGACTGTCCGTTGTGGACAGTGTCAGCGCGGCGATCTCCTCGGCGGCGCCCCAGTCGCCCCGCGACATCAGCACCATCGCCCTGGTGTTGCCCAGTTCGGCGGCGCGGGTGCCGTCGCCGTCGAACCCGGGCAGCAGGGTCCCGGCCTCGTCGAGGCTCGCCAGCGCCGCGGCCAGGTCGCCGGATTTGCGGCGCAGGTCGCCCTGGCCGATCAGCGCCTTCAGCAGGACGTCAAGGCACAGCTGCCGTTCGATCGGGTCCAGGTCGGCGGACGCGATGGCGCGCAGCAGGGCGATCGCCTCGTCGTGACTGGCCGCGCTGCCGGCGAGGTCCGCGCGTTCCAGCTGCGTCATGCCGATGTTGGTCAGCAGGTAGGCGCGTAGGAACGACGCCTCGGTCGCCGCCAGCAGTTGCTCGTACACCTGTTGCGCGGCAACGAGATCGGCCGCCTCGAGGAGCCGCTCCGCCGTCGCGAGGCCGGTGTCGAACGGCTCGCCGAACAGGACGGCCGTCATCGGCCCACCCCGCCCGCGGCGACGAGCTCGGCGAGGAACGGGTCGGCGGCCGCGAGCCTGCGCGCGGCCAGCGCCCTCACCGACGCCCGCTCGGCCCGGACATCCGCACCGGGTCCGGCGTCGAAGCCGGGCAGCAGCACGCCGACGTTCACCAGCGAACCGGCCGTCACCGGCACGTCGGCGCCGCCGCCCCACTCGTCCTCGCCCCGGTCAAGCGCGATCCGGTCCGCGTCGCCCCGGTCCACCCTGACCTCGGCCGCGAGCCGAACCCCGGGAGCCGGAGCCACGCTCCCGGCCGCAGCGCTGATCTCGATCCGTCGGCGCGCGCCGTGCGCGCGCACCAGCAGGGAGCTGCGCGACGCCCCGATCGGCATCGGCACGATCACGGCGGTGCGGCGCACCGGCCTGAGCGTCAACGACCAGCCGCAGCTGGCGATCAGCATGACCGTGCGGACCCCCGACGGGCAGAGCTTCGAGTCGGTCGCCACGCAGATCGTGGACCTCACCGAGCTGTCCGTCCTCGCGCCGGGCACGGTGCTGCCGGTGCGCTACCTGCCGGGACGCACCGACCGCGTGGAGATCGACAAGAGCGGCGACCAGGCGCTGATCCAGGCCGCGCACAACCAGGTGCTGATCCGGTCGGGGCTCAGCACCGAGCGCAGCATCGACGTCGCCAACCGGGGCATCCGCACCGAGGCCGTGGTCGCCGCGACCCGGCCGACCGGAAGGATCGTGCAGGGCAACGCCGAGCTGGCCCTGACGCTCCTGGTGAACCGCCGCGACAGCAGCACGTACGAGACGACGGTCACCAAGGTCGTCGCCGCGCGGACCGTCGGCCTGCTCCAGCCGGGCCGCGTCGTCACCGCCTACTACCTGCCGGAGGACGAGCACGAGGTCACCCTCCAGCTGCCAGCCAACCCGCACGCGTGAAACCCCGCGACGTATCCGCATCCGGCACCAGCGAGCTCGACCACAGGAAGAGGAACACCATGGGACTGTTCGGAAAGCGCAAGAGCCGCGAGGAGCGCGGCCTGGAGATCGCCAACAAGGTGGCCAGCGGCAAGGGTTTCTACGGCCGCGCCACCCGCGCCTTCGTCGGCTCTGACGACTTCGCCAAGATCCAGCAGTCGGTCGGCGCGCTGAACTCTGGCCTCGAGGTGCAGGCGCTGCTGGCCACCGGCGCGCCGACCACCTCGGCGCTGGTCGTGTCGATCGCCGACACCGGCCGGCTGGTCAACCACGACCCCGTCGTGACGCTGGTCGTACTGCCGGCCGGCGGTTCGGACAACCTGACCCTCGAGGCCATCGTGTCGAAGGTGCAGATCCCCCGCGCGGGTGACCAGGTCCGGTTGGTCGAGGACACCCGTCTGCCGGGCACCTATCTCTACGCCGGAATGTTCTGACCCGAGAGCGAGTCACGAGGCCGGAGCCGGGACGCCATCGAGGTGGCGCCCCGGCTCCGGCCGTCGACGGCTCGTGACGGCAACGACCACCGGCTCCCCGGCGGCTCTCGGTCGCTCCCGGCGGGCGAAAGCAAGCCTCGCGTGGCGCGTGACCGGCCGGGGGCCGATGATCGCGTGCATGACCGCATCCGACCCGGCAGTGCCCTCCGACGAGGGCGTTGGCGCGGAACAGCACGCGACCTGGACCGAGCTGTTCTTCGACCTGGTCGTCGTCGCAGGCGTCGGACAGCTCGCGCACGTGCTGCACGAGGGGCCCTCCGTCGCCGACCTGGCCCTGTACGCGCTGCTGTACTTCGCCTTCTGGATCGCGTGGACCAGTTTCACCGTCTACGGCAACGTCATGGCCGAGCAGGCCAGCACCCGCACGATGCTGGTCGGCATGCTCGGCATGGCGGTCATCGCGGCCTCGGTCGCGGGCATCCGCGAGACGCACGCGGCGGTGTTCATCGTGGGCTACGTCCTGCTGCGCTGGGTCGCCGGCCGCGTCTGGCGGGACGGCACCGTCGTCGTGGACTGGCCGCTCGCCCAGGTCGGCGGCGGCACGCTGCCGTGGATCATCTCGCTGTGGGTGCACCCGCCGGCCCGCTACTGGTTGTGGGCGCTCGGCATCGCCGTCGACTTCCTCATCCTGTTCACCGTGTCGGGTTCGAGGCAGCTCAGCGAGGCGACCAAACAGCTGAACCAGGTCATCAAGTGGCGCAGGCCGTCGCCCGAACGGATTCCCACGATCGAGGCCGCCCACGCGAACGTCGCCCACCTCGCCGAACGGCTGGGCCTGTACGTGATCATCGTGCTCGGCGAGGGCATGATCCTGATCATCTCCGGCGCGTCGGAACTGACCTGGGATCGCGGCACGGTGCTGACCGCGCTCGGCGCGTTCAGCCTGCTCGTCGGCGTGTGGATGCTGTCGCTGACGCACGGTTTCGCCGGTGTCCCACAGCTTCGGCCCGATCGCCTTCCCCTGCGGCACATCATGCTGCTGCACGCCGTGACCACCGCGGTGGTGGCCGCGCTCGCCGCGGGGCTCGGGGCCGCGGTGCACCAGTCGCACGACGTCCTGCAACCGGGCGCGCGCTGGCTGTTGTGCGGGGCGATCATGGCCTACTTCGGGATCTGTGTGATCGGCAGCGTCGCGACGGGCCGGGTGTCCCGTCGCCTGCTCGGCTGGGCGCTGCCCTGCTTCGCCGTACCGCTCGCGCTCGGCCTGTTCGGCGAGCGCGTCGGGATCGCGGGGCTGGTGTGGGCGGTGACGGCGACGGTGTTCTGGCAGGTGTACTGCTCCGGCGGGCTGTCGCGACCGCGCCGCCGCAGGCGACTCGGCTGACCACCCGGCCGTCCCGTCGCCGGTTCGCCGGTTCACTCGCCGGCTCGGCGGCTCGGCGGCCCGATCGCGAAGGGGGTTGCGGAAAAGCGATGTCGACTGCCACCATCGTGCCCATGTCTGAAGGAAAGGGCGTGTTCGCCCGCACGAGGTGAGCGCGCGTCGCGGGCGTAAGTCCCGCAGCAGTGCCGTTCTCAACCAGTTCGCCCGAGACCTCGATCTCTGGGCACACGCCGTCGAACTCCGCACCGAATGGCTCGGCCATGCGCTGTGCGGCGTGCCAGCCGACCGCGCCGCCACCGAGGGCGCCATCACGGACCTCTACGCGCGGGTCGACCATCCCCCGCCGGCATTCGTCTGGGTCGAGTCGCCATCGGCTGCCCTCCGCGAGCTGCCACCGTCCCCGCACGTCCTCTCGTCGCACGGCCCGTGGCCGCTGGAGAACAGGCTGGCGTCACTGGTGTCCGCGTTGCGACATCGGCTCGAGGGCCACCGCTGGACGAACCGGGACTCCTCCTTCCTGTCCAGCCAACCTCCGCAGGATCCCGTCGCCGCGCTGCGCTCCGGGGACACCCTGAAGTCCATTGTGGACCATGGTGTGCGGGGCGCGTTGCGCCGAACCGTGCGGGACTCCGTCGCCGGCGTGATGCGGGCGGCGCTGCCCGACAGGCTCGGCATGTTCTGGTACGGCCAACAGGAAGCCGACTGGGTGGCATACCACGACGTGCGCAGGCGGGTCGCCGGCGCGCGCGTCAACCCGGCCGACGCGGCGGAGCTGGAGCTGTGGGCGACGCTCGCGCGGTCCTGCGGCTGGTGGTGGCCGAGAGCGGACGTGTGCGTGATCGCCGAACGGCCGCTGGCGGTCCGCACCGAACCGGTGCCCGACGCCGTGTACGGCGAGGCGCGGATGCACAACGCGACGGGCCCCTCGGTGGTCTTCCCGGACGGTTGGGCCGTGCATTCCTGGCACGGCACCAGGGTGCCGTCCTGGGTGATCGACGGGCCGACCGTGGAGCTGATCGCCGCCGAGCGCAACGTGGAGGTGCGCCGGTGCGCGATCGAACGCATCGGCTGGGAGTCGTACATCGAGCTGGCGCGGCTGCGACTGGTCGGCCGGTCGTCCGATCCCGGCAACCCCGGCTGCGAACTACACCTCTACGACCTGCCCTACGCCCAGCGGGGCGCGTCGGTCCGCCTGTTGCTGGCCGTCAACGGTTCGGTGGAACGCGACGGCACGCGGCGGCGGTACGGGCTGCACGTGCCGTCCTGGTTCGACGACCCGATCGACGCGGCCGGCTGGTCCTATGGGCTCACCGGAGCCCAGTACGCCCTGTTGCAGCGCCGAACCTGACCCTTCGCACACCACAGGTGATCATCATGGAACTGGCAGAACTGCTCGACCGGACCGGCCTCGACGTGCTGGACCATCTCGAACGACAGGTCGCCGTCCCGGTGGTCGACGGGGTGCAGGCGCAGGGCGACCTGATCGTCATCCCGCTGGCCATGCTCGGCACGGTGACGATGTGGTCGCCGACACCGTGGCGACAGGTTCCTCCCGGTGGCGTCGAACTCGTCAGGGGAATCGCCGGCAACAACCCGCACACCCTCGTCGCCGACCCGCACACCTGCCGGTGGACGACCTCGCTGCGCGACCCGATCGGCCTCGGGATCGCGGTGTTCGAGAACACCGAACCGGCGTACCTGGTACACCCCGAACACGGCGGCAGCGGCGTCGCGCCCGGCTGTTGGTTGGTGCGCCGCCAACAGGAACGCGGCACCGGGCTCCGGGCCCGCACGGTGCTGATCGCCGACTAGCTGACTCCGAACAGGCCGGCGCGGCGGGCACCTGGGTGCTCGCCGCGCCGGAACCGTTGCACGAGAAGGGATCTGCGGGCTACTTGATATCGAAGTCGTCCGCGTAGACGTTGCCCTGCGCGTACCAGCCGTGCGCGTACACGGTCACCGTGCCGGACGAGCCGGTGGTGAACGGCACGGTCAGTTGGGCCCAGCCGGTGGAGGACGTCCAACCGCTGGCGCTCGCGCCGCCGCTGACGCCGACGTAGGCGTAGTTGCCCTGCACCCACGCCGTGAGCGTGTAGCTGTGGTTGGGCGCGAGGGTGACGGTCTGGTCCACCTCACCGGTCTGCGAGGACGTCGGGGTCACCTGCACGGCGTGGCCGCCGGAGTGCGCGGGGCTGGACACGACCACGTCGCCGGGCTGGCCGGTCCACGGGCTCAGGCTGCCGGACTCGAATCCGCCGTTGGTCACGGTGCCCGGCGGCGTGGAACCGATGACGGTCAGGCTGAACGTCGCGCTGTGCGTGGTGGAACCCGCGGTACCGGTCACGATGACCGCGTACGTGCCGGACGCCGTGGTCGCCGCCGCGTTCAGGGTGAGCGTGGCCGACCCGCCCGCGGTGACGGACGTCGGGCTGACCGACGCGGTGACGCCGGCCGGGGCGCCCGACGTCGTCAGGGTGACCGTCTGCGCGGTGCCCGAGGTGACCGCCGTACGCACCGTGGACGTGGTGGACGCGCCCGCGTTGACCGCGCCCGTCGTCGGGCTCAGGGTGACCGAGAAGTCGTTGGTAGGGGTGGAACCCTTGACGGTCAGGCTGTAGCTCGCGCTGTGGCTGGTCGCCCCTGCCTTGCCCGTCACCGTGATCGGGTAGGTGCCCGACGGAACGGAGGACGCCGCGGCCAGGGTGAGCGTGGCCGACCCGCCCGCGGTGACCGAGGTCGGGCTGACGGTGGCGGTGACGCCCGACGGCGCGCCCGCGACGGTGAGGTTGACGGTCTGCGCGGTGCCGGTGGTAACGGCGGTGTTGACCGCGACCGTGGTGGACGCGCCCGCGTTCACCGTGCCGGAACCCGCGCCGAGCGACACGGAGAAGTCGTTGGTCGGCGTGCTGCCGTTGGTGAAGGGCTCGAAGGTCTGACTGAACTGCCAGGTGCTCTGCGCGACACCCGAGCAGGAGTCGGAACCCTTGGTGCCGGGGCAACTGCCGTTGTCGCGTTGCAACGCCCAGAACGACAACTCGTTGATGCCCTTGGACACCGCCCAGTTGTAGACGGTGGTGGCGTCGGCAGTGGTGAACGTCTCCGCCGCGCCGAAGTCGTCGATGCCGATCATCTCGGTGATGCCGATGGATCCCCACAGCTGCGCGGGGGACTTGCCCGGGTAGAGGCCGGCGAGCTGGTCGTACAGGCCCTGCGCGGACGTCTGGGTGTCCGCGGCCATGTTGTGGGTCGAGCCGTCGTAGTAGTCGAACGTCATCATGTTGACCACGTCGACGCGCGCGTTGTTGCTGACGGCGCTGCGCAGCACGGCGAGGCCGGAGTCGGCAAGACCGCTGGTGTTCGTTGGCAGCGTGTAGGAGAACTGCACGCTCCGCCCGTTCCCGGCGGCCCAGTCCTCGACGATCTTCATCGCCTTGTTGCGGCGGTCGATGCCGCCACTGTTGGTCAGCGAGTTGTCCTCGATGTCGAAGTCGAGCCGCGACACGTCGTAGGTGGTGATGGCCTTCTCGTAGGCCGCCGCGATCTGGTTGACGTCCGTGCAGGAGTCGGCGATCTCGGTTCCGGTGTTGTCCGCGGTGTAGCCACCGAAGGACGGGATGACGTCGCCGCCGTTGGACCGGATGGTGTTGATGTCGTTGCCGAAGCTGGAACTGGCGATCGGCAGGCTGCTGTCGCCGTTCCAGTAGACCGTGCACGAACCCTTGGTGGCGGCCTGGATGAACGCCATCGTCAGGTACTTCGCGCCGGACTGCTGGGCCAGGGTGGCCGGGCTGTCGCCGGTCCACGCCTCGAAGTAGGGGGCGAACACGTGAGTGGGCAACGGGGTGGCCGCCTGGGCGGTCGCCGCTCCGGTCACCGTGAGGCCGGCTGTGGCCACGCCGGTGGTGAGCAGGGTCAGCACGGCGAGCAGGGACTTGGGTAACCGCATGCGCTCTCCTGAGTCACAGGGTGTGAGTGCGACTGGAGTTGCAGGGCTCCAGGCGCGCTGCGGAGGCGGTGTCGCTGGCCTCCGCCCGGACCTCGGGGCGCCGCGCGGGCGGGCCTCGGTTGCCCAGACCCTAACAATTGGACTAGACCACCTCGTCTGTCAAGGGTTGACCGCCGCTGACCGCACTGTTCCTCCCGCCAGCGCAGTGGACTAGACCAGTCGCCGCAGCCTGCCGGCGCTGCCCGAGGCGGGGACAGCCGTCCCGGACCGCCACCCCAGGGCATGTGGTGCCAGCCACCACTGCGCGGATCCCAGGAGTGGCCCCTGAGCACGTGGCGCGGGGCACCTGGCGTGGCGACCATGGCCTCATCACCCGCTCAAGGAGGAGCAGATGACTGTCCGGCAAGCACTCCTGGCCGCCGTCGCGGCGGTCGGCCTCGGCGCCGCGTCCGTCGCCGTCGCGACCTCGGCCGTGCCCCCGCCAAGCCAGGGCACGCTCCAGCAGTACAACGTCAGCTCGACCTACGTCAGCGGCCTGTCGTCCGGCGGATACCTGGCCAACCAGCTGCACGTCGCGTACTCGTCGGTGTTCCGGGGCGCGGGAATCTTCTCGGCCGGCGCCTACGACTGCGCCCAGGACAACCTGTCCACCGCCCTCAACGCCTGCATGAACACGACGTCGCCGCGCCGAACCCCCGCCCAGCTGGAGCAGGAGACCAGAGACCGGGCATCGGCAGGGGCCGTCGACCCGGTGGCGAACCTCGCCGGCTCCCCGGTGTGGCTGTTCCACGGCACGAGCGACAGCACCATCGCGCAACCGGTGATGGACGACCTCGCCACCTACTACCGGGACCTCGGCGCCACCGTCGCCTACGACAGCGGCACCGCGTCGGGGCACGCCTGGGTCAGCCCGCTCGGCAAAAACCCTTGCTCCGCAACCACCTCGCCCTACGTCAACAACTGCGGAGGCGATCCGGTCGGCGACATGCTGGCCCACCTGTTCGGCAGCGTGCACCCGCCGAGTTCCGCCGCGCTGACCGGGAAACTGGTCCAGTTCGACCAGAACGCCTACGCGCCAGGCGGCAGCGCGGCGGCGATCAGCATGGGCGGCGACGGCTTCGCCTACGTGCCGAAGACCTGTCAGGACGGCGCTTCCTGCCGGCTGATGGTGACGCTGCACGGCTGCTACCAGTACTTCGGGCTGGTCGGCAACGCGCTGATGGACCAGGCCTACCTCAACGAGTACGCCGACACCAACGCCATGATCGTGCTCTACCCGCAGGCCACCACGATGTCGGGCAACCCGCGCGGCTGCTGGGACTGGTGGGGCTACCAGTCCGCCCAGTACGCCCAGCGGAGCGGTCCGCAGTTGCAGGCCATCGTGCGCATGGTCGCGGCGCTGCGCGGCGGCTCGACCCCACCGCCGACCACCACCCCGCCGCCGCAGTGCGTCACGGCGAGCAACTACGACCACACCGTCGCGCTGCGCGCCTACGCCCTGTGGGGCCTGACCTATGCCGCGGGCTCCAACCAGCCGCTGGGCCTGTGGAACATCGCCACCTTCAGCAGCCTCAGGCAGACCTCGCCGGGCTACTGGGTGACGTGCTGACCCCCGACTCGATCCGCTCGCGGTGTCATCGGGATTTCATCCGGCCTGACTAACGTATGGACGGTCGGCCCCGAATCGTGCGGCCGTAGTCGACGAGGCTGGAATCCCATGCACCACAGGCTTATCTGGCGAGTTGCCGTCGCCGTCGCGGTGGCGGCCGCGCTGACCGCCGGGTGCTCCGCGCCGGCCGCGGTCGAGTTCGGGTCGGCGCGGCCGTCCGGTCCGGCGCTGCACCTGCGGGCCGGCTCCGGCGAGGAGCTGTCGGGCGGCCAGTGGCCGGACGCCTGCACGCTGCTCACCGACCAGGAGCTGACCGCCGTGCTCCCGCAGGCGACGGACATCTCGCGGAAGCAGAAGAAGCTGCACCTCTACAGCGTCCCCGACTTCGTCCACCCCGAGCGGACGAAGGCGAGCGAGGACGTGCCGGCGGCCGGTTGCGACATCGGCTTCGCGCTGCCGGACAAGTACAACGGCCCCAACTCGTCGGTCAACTTCATCATTCTCGGCATCGCCGACCCGAGCCTGGTCGTCGACCTGTACGGGAAGGACAAGAAGTCCGGCAGCAGGACCAGCGGCACCAGCGAGATCGGTGCGGCCTGGGGCGCGGAGGACTGCTACGCCAACACGATCGCCGCGGCCTCCAGGCCGACCGCATACTGCCGCACCGGTCAGTACTACTTCGAGGTATCCGGCGAGTCCAGCGCGGGCGAGCTGTCCGCAGGCAAGGACGGCCACGACACCTCGGGCCACCAGACCTACCAGGACAAGGTCCTGTCCCAGATCGTCAGGACGCTGGTGGCGAAGCTGGCATGACGGTCAGGGCGCCAAGGGCGTCCGGTTCCGCATCGGAGGCAAGGCGCTCCTTCAGCAGGTCGTGCCGGAACTGGTAGTAGATGCCGTTCTGCCGGATCACCCCGCGCTCGTGCGCCTCGCGCAGCAGGCCCATCACGTCGCGCGGACCGGCCCGGCAGAGCGGGCGCCAGACGCTCGCCACGGCCGACTGGCCCCAACTGCTGACCGTGATCGTCACCGCGAACGCGAGGACGACGGTGGCCAGCGCGCCGATCCACGGGCCGAGGGCGAGCGTGTAGGCGAGCCCGTACACGGCCCCCGACGTCAGTCCGACGACGAGGGAACTGGTGCGGTCGCCGCGATAGAGGGAGTCCGGGCTGACCGCGCGGGGCGTCTTCGCCGGTTCGTACAGCCCGGTCCACAGCCACCCCATGACCGTGAACACCGCGCCGAGCACGATGCCCTCGAGCACACCGGAGGACCGGTGCGGGACGAGCGCCGCCGCCAGTCCGATGGCCAGCCCCGCGGAGGTGCCGCCCGTCGCGCCGACGACCGGCCCGAACACGCTGCCCACCGCCAGCGCGGAAACCGGTGTCACGGCAAGGAAGACCACGACCCCGGCCAGCGGGCCGCCGGCCTGGGTGCAGGCGTGGCCGAAGCTCAGCCCGACGGCGAGCCCGGCCGCGAGCCCGCCGAGCGGCTTGAAACCCAGTCGGGACAGGTCGACGCGGAAGTTCAGCGTTCTCGGCACCACCTTGGGGATCAGCACCGTGACCCAGCACAGCGCGCCGGCCGCGACGGCGTCGGCCGCCCCGACGACGAGCCCGACCCTGGGGCCGTACCGGTCGGCGACCGCGATCAGCACCGCGAGGCCGAGCACGCCGCCGGTCGCGAGCGCCGTGGACAGCCCGACCAGCACCGAGGGCACCTGCTCGTGCAGGCGCCACCACGCGAGGTTCTGTCGGTCGCCGGCCCGGAGATGTCGGGCCAGCGCGACCAGGGCCCGGCGCGCGGGCTCGAGCGACTCGCCGACGCGCTCGGGAGACCGCGTCAGCCTGCTGCGCTCGGCGTAGGCGGCGGGGACCAACCCGTCGAGCAGGTGGCCCGTGACGTCGTCCCGATTCGGGGCCAGCGCGACGAGTTCGGCGGGATCGGTTCGGCGCCGCTGGTAGACCATGCGGGCCAGCCACACCATCAACGGGCTCGACAGCACGTCGGCGAGCACGCCGTCCGGTTCCGCGTCGAGGTGTTCGAACAGCGGGTCCCACCGGCTCGCGGGCGGCGCGGTCGCGTCGACCAGATAGGCGCGGACATCGGCGGGCCGGACCGGCGACAATTCGATCACCGGAGTGTGTTCCAGCGGTTCCTGATCGGGCTGGTCCAGCAATTCCCGGTATTCCTCGGTCCGGCAGGTCACGATGAGCGGCTGGTCCCTGCGCGCGGCCGTCTCCAGTTGCCGGAACGCCGGCGCTCGATTGACTGATTCCAGCTCGTCGAGACCGTCGACAATGGGCAGCACGCGTCGCCTGGCCACCAGGGCGCTCGCGAGTGTTCGGGGCGCGCCGCCCATCGTCGGCACCAGGACGCCCAGCTCCGGATATTGCTCGACCAGTTGTCCGGCCACCCAGTCGTCCAGTGTCTGGCGCGGATTCCAACTGCCCGCCGACATCAGGACGGGCACCGGTTCCGCGTCGCCTCGGACCCGCAACAGGGCGAGGGCCAACCGCAGCACCAGCGCGCTCTTGCCCGCGCCGACGCCGCCGAGGACGACGAGGCGCCGGGGCGAGTCGCCGCCGGTGAGCAGCCCGACCACATCGTCGAAGGCGCCCCCCGGCCGCGCGGGATCGGAGACCACGACGCAGCGGACCGGCAGGGCGACCGGGGTGTGCGCGCGGACGGTCTCCTCGCGTCCCCACTGCTCGACCAGGGCGGCCGTGAGGTTGCCCGCCGTGAGGTCGAGCAGGTCGTCGAGGTGCACGGGCTGGTCACGGGCCAACCTCGAGGCGAAGATCGCCACGATCGCCGTCACCGACGCCACCGAGCTGGCCGTGACGGCGACATAGGACGGCGCGACCGCCTGGACGGTCCACAGGATCCCGGCGGCCAGCGCGCACGCCACGGCGACCGCTGTCCGTGCCCCGCGACGGCCGACGCTCACCACTCCATGGTGCGGGCACCGGCCCGCGTTCGGATTGTTCGCCGAGGAATACGACCGAAAACGACACTGACGGAGTAACCGCAATTGCCTGTTCATACCATTAGGGCATCCCGTAAGGGCACGCGGCGGTTAACCATTTCCGTAACGCGGCGGCGAATCATTCCGACAACCCTCGGGCAACACCGCATGGCAGCGTCGAGCGAAAGCTGGCGATCATCATGTCCGGAAAACGTCATACCATCCTGCGCGCGACGCTGGCGTCCTCGGCCGCGCTCGCATTGACCGCGAGCATAGTGAGCAGCGCGGACGCGTTCGCCCCGACGAAACTCAAGGCGATCGGATCCAGTTCGCACCAGAGCATCACCGAGGATTCGATCAAGGCACTGGACAACGAGTTCTTCTCGATACCAAAGCTGACCAAACCGATGACAAAGGCCATGAACCAGATCGCCGACGCCAACGCCGAGGTCGACAACGACCAGACCCATTCGGCGCTGCACTTCGACGGGGAGAACTTCGCCGGCGGGCAGAGCCGCGTGGTCGGCTTGTTCGCCAACGTGGTCGCCGACCTCAAGGGTGAGAACGCCGCGCAGGCGCGCACCGACTTCGGCGGCGCGCTACACACCATCCAGGACTTCTACGCGCACAGCGACTGGATCGAGCTGGGCAACACCGGGGCCAACCCCGACCTCGGCAGGCCGGGCCACACCCTCGGGCCGGTGGCCGGTCCCACCGAGGGCACCTGCAACGGCAGCCTGGTGACCACCACCAAGCTGACCAGCGGCTACTACGGCGGAGAGGACGTGGCCGCGCCGGCCGGCGTGGCCAAGTGCCGGCACGGCGGCCCGTTCGACCACGGACCCGGCAGCGGCGGGATCAACAAGGACCTGAACAACTCGCTGTTCTCGCCGCACTCCACGCAGCACGCCGCCGCGGCCGCCGCGGCCATCGCCGGGACCGAGCAGTTCATCAGGGACATCAAGGCCGCCGTCTCGGCGCGGCAACTGAAGCTGCTGCTCGGTGTCGGCCCGACGCTCGGCATGAGCATCGACACCACCGGCAGCATGGGCGGCATCATCTCGTCGGTGCAGGCCCAGGCCATCCAGATCACCGACAAGCGGATCGGCACCGACGAGGAGCCGTCGAGGTACGTCCTGGCGCCGTTCAACGACCCGAGCGTCGGGCCGTTGACGACGACCGACGACCCGGTCACGTTCAAGAACGCCATCTCCGCGCTCACGGCCAGCGGCGGCGGCGACTGTCCGGAACTGGCGATGAGTGGCCTGCTCCAGGCCGTCGGCGCGATGGACGAGGGCAGCGACCTGTTCACCTTCACCGACGCCGACGCGAAGGACGCCGACCTGGCCGACACCGTGTCGAACCTGGCCGCGTCCAAGGACATCCGCATCTACCCGATGCTGTTCGGCAACTGCACCGGAGACCTGGCCGCGCGGAGCCAGCAGCCGCAGGCCCAGCAGCCGCAGGCCAACCAGCACGCGGCCACGGGCGCGCTCGCCGTTCCCGCGTTCACCGCGCCGAAGCCCTTCCAGGACGTGGCCCGCGCCACCGGCGGTCAGGTCTTCGCGCTGTCCACCGCCGACGCCGGCAGCATCACCCAGCTCGCCGACGCGCTGGTGCGGTCCAACGCGGTGAACCTGCTCAACGTCTCCACGCCGCTGACCGCCGCTGGGCAAAGCGTCACCGTCCCCGTCGACAGCACGCTGTCGCGGGTGACGTTCTCGGCCAGCGGTGCGGCCGCCAGCGCCCAGACCGTCACGATCACCAGGCCCGACGGGACCACCGTGGCGCCCGGCGACCCCGGAGTGCAGGTCATCTCGGTGCCGAACTCCGCGCCCGCGACCATCACCACGATCACCGCGCCCTCGGCAGGCTCGTGGACGGTCACGCTGAGCGGGTCGGGCACGACGTCCCTGCGCGTGACCGGGGAGAGCGGCCTCGATCTGGCCAACTTCCGTTTCCTGCCAACGGATGAGGTGAGCACCGACCCGGCGAGGACCGGTGTGCGGGCCATCGACGGATTCCCGGTGGCCGGCCAGCAGGTCGGCGCCGACGGGACGCTCACCGACGGCTTCGCCTCGGCGCACTTCGAGCTGCGCGCACCCGACGGCAGCCCAGTCCAGTCGCTGGGCCTTTCCCAGTACGGCAACGAGTTCGCCGCGCCGATCACCGTGC
This sequence comes from Solihabitans fulvus, assembly GCF_008386585.1. GTDB lineage: Bacteria > Actinomycetota > Actinomycetes > Mycobacteriales > Pseudonocardiaceae > Solihabitans > Solihabitans fulvus. The sequence continues at coordinate 20,237 of NZ_VUOB01000027.1, read as the reverse complement.
CGAGCGTGCCGTTCCTGGTGTACGTCACCGGTGTCGACACCGCGGGCACGGCGTTCCAGCGGATGTTGCCCGGCGTCGTCACCCCGCAGTCCCTGGTCGTCAGGGCACCGCCGAGCGCGACCCTGGTTCCCGGCACCGCCACCAGCTTCGCGTTCACCGTGGCCAACCTCGGCGCGGCGGACACGTTCTCGGTGACCGCGACGGACGACCACGGCTACGTCCGGTCGGCCACGCCCGCCACGCTCACCCTCGACGCGGGCGCCACCGGGACGGTCACCGTCGTCCTGCAACCGCCGGCAGGGACCGCCGACGGCACGACCGACGCGCTCACCGTCGGCGCGGCCAGCGGCGCGCGGCGGAACTTCGCGGTGCTGTCCAATGCGGTGTTGGCCGCGCCGCCCGACACCACCCCGCCGACCGTCACGGCGACCGTGACCCCGACGCCGAACGCGGCCGGCTGGAACAACCAGGACGTGACCGTCGCGCTGGCGGCCACGGACGAGCCGGGTGGTTCAGGGGTCGCCTCGGTGACCTACTCCACCGGCGGCGCCTCGACCACGGTGCCCGGCGCCTCGGCGACCGTGCCGATCACCACGGACGGCGTGACGACCGTGACGTACTCCGCGGTGGACGAGACGGGCAACACCTCCTCGGGGCAGGTCACGGTGCGACTGGACAAGACCGCACCTGCCCTGACCTGTCAGGCCACGCCCGACCACCTGTGGCCGCCGACGTTCCAGCTGATGCCGATCCGCGTGTCGGTGACGGTCGCCGACGGACTGTCCGGGCCCGGCCAGTTCACGCTCCAGTCGGTGACCACCAGCTCGGGCCCGCATCCGCAGGACATCGTCGGCTGGACCACCGGCACCGCGGACACGCAGGGCTACCTGCGGGCGATGATCGACGGCGCGCACGACCGCGTCTACACCCTGACCTACCAGGGCGTCGACGTGGCGGGGAACGTCGGGACCTGCCAGGCGACCGTGCGGGTGACGGTGCTGCCGCCGTTACTGCTGCGGCGCATCGCGTGATCTGACAACGGGACCGGGGGTCGGCGTGTTCAATCGCCGACCCCCGGTCCCGTCAGTGCCTCGAGTCCACTAATTCTTCTGCCAGACCTCGGCGTTCCAGGTGACGCCGCCGGCGAATCCGACGTAGCTGACCGGGCCGAACCCGGCGTTGGTCGCGGCGAAGTCGGGCAGCTGGAACAGCGGCAGGCTGTGGTAGTCGTCGTGCATCTTCTTGTCGACGTCGTTCAGCATGTCGACGCGCTTCTGGAAGTCCAGCTCCCCGTTGGCATCCGCGTACTCCTTGTCCACCTCGGGGTTGGAGTAGTTGTTGTAGTTCGACGTGCCACCGGCGGACTTGGTGGCGTAGTTGCCGAACGCGGACGACTTGGTCGGGTTGCCGACCCACGCGAACAGCGCCGCGTCGAACTCACTGGCCGGAAGGCGCTTGTCGTTGAAGTTCGAGGCCTGATCGTCCTGGATGTCGATGCCGGCCTCCTTGCACTTCGCCTGCACCAGGCGAACGGTGTCGGCACGACGGGGCACGACCTTGTGGCCCAGCTTGAAGGAGACCTTCTGGTCGCCCTTCGCGTAGACGCCGTCGGTGCCCTGCTTGTAGCCGGCGTCCTCGAGCGTCTTCTTCGCCGCGGCGACGTCACCGTTGCCCAGGTCCGAGTAGTGGTCCTGGTAGCCCTGCTCGTTGGGCATGAACATGAAGCTGCCCAGCGGCTTGGCGTTCGGGTTGACGTCCTTGACCAGGTTGTCGATCAGGCTCTGCCGAGGCACACACTGGAAGATGGCCTTACGCACCGCGATGTCCTTGAACAGCGGGCGGGACATGTTCAGGTCGATGTGCTCGTAGGTCAGACCGGAATCGACGAAGGCCTTGAGCGAACCGTCGTTGCGGACCGCCTGCACCACCGCTGACTCCGCCTGCGGAGCGGCGACCTGCACCTCCTTGTTCTGGAGCTGCTGAATCGCGGCCTGCGAGTCGGAGTTGGTGCGAATGGTCAGCTTGGCCGGACCTCCCTTGGCACCGAAGTACTTCGGGTTGCGCACCAGGACCGTCTGGTCCTTCAGGTCCGCGGAATCGATCAGGTAGGGACCGCCGGACACAGCGACGTCCTTGGTGAAGCCCTTCCAGCCCTCGGTCCAGAACTTCGCGGCCTTGTCCACGGAGGGCTGGTCGGCGTCGGTCACCTTGGTGATGTCCGGGATACCGGTCTTCGCCTCAAGGATGTGCGCCGGCAGGAATCCGTTGGCGCCGAATCGGGAGAACAGCGACCGGTAGTCGGCGTAGGGCTTGCTGAACGTCGTGGTGATGGTCTTGTTGCCGTCAGCCAGCTCGACCTTGCTGATCTGGTCGTAGCCGGAGGGCGAGGAGTCGAACCCGGAGCCGGGGTCGCCCGTGCTGGTGCTGGTGCCGACCTTCACCTTGCTGGTGGCGGCGAGCCACCGCAGGTAGAAGTCCTTGCCGTCGATCGGCTGGCCGTCGGACCAGACCGCCTCCTTGCGGACCTTCCACTCGACGACCATCGGGTCCTTGGACTTGACGGTCACCGAGTCCATCAGGTCGCCGTCGAGCTTGATGATCTGCTTGCCGTCCACGACGTCGACCACGAACGCCGAAGGCAGCACCTGGTTGAGCACGTAGACGCTCGAGATGTTGTTCGCTGCGCCCGTGTAGTTGTTGTAGTTGTGGAAGTTCTCCTCCACGGCCACGGCCACGTCGCCGATGTCGGACACCGTCGGCCGCTTGAAGACCTGGTCCGCACCACCGATCTGACCGGGGTTCAGGTTCTGCGGCGAACCGTCCGACCCGCCGTTGCCGGTCCCACCCCCGCCACACGCGCTCAGCAAGAGCGCGGCGCCAGCCAACAACGCCAGCCCGGAGGCTGCCCTGGATTTCCTCATAGCTGCTCCTCGAGTCACGCGCACACAGCAGACGACGGGGCTCGACACGGTCGTCAAACGAACTGGTCAGAGCGCCTGCGACCGAGAGCCTAAGACGATGATCTGGCAAACGGTGGCCAAACATCGAAGATTGTCCCGATTGTCGCGAACGGGTGACGGCGCGGACACGCAGCGCAGCGAGTCGCGGCGGTGGGCGGCGACACCGGCGCGCCGCGGCAACAACAACTTGACAGGCCGGTAACCGCGAGGAAAGAGTACGAGCAGATACCTATACAGGGTAAGAGTAGGAGCGGGTGGCGTGGGCGCGGTCGGGCATGCTCTGGCGTTGGCGGGATCGATGACCTGGGAGATTCTCTGGGCGTTGATCCTCGGCTTCGTGCTGTCGGCCGTCGTCCAGGCGGTGGTCCGCAAGTCCACAGTGGTCCGTCTGATGGGTGACGACCGGCCCCGCACCCTCGCGGTGGCCTCCCTGCTCGGCGCGGCCTCCTCCTCCTGCTCCTACGCCGCCGTCGCGCTGGCCCGTTCGCTGTTTCGCAAGGGCGCCAACTTCACCGCCGCGATGGCCTTCGAGATCGGCTCCACCAACCTCGTCGTCGAGCTCGGCGTCATCCTCGCCCTGCTGATGGGCTGGCAGTTCACCCTCGCCGAGTTCGTCGGCGGACCGATCATGATCGTCCTGCTCGCCGTGCTGTTCCGGATCTTCGTCCGCAAGCGTTTGCTGGAGAAGGCCCGCGAGCAGGCCGACAAGGGACTGGCCGGCTCCATGGAGGGCCACGCCGCGATGGACATGTCCGTCCAGGGCGACGGCACGTTCTGGCGACGGCTCGGTTCCCCGCAGGGCTTCACCGCCGTGGCGCACGTGTTCGTGATGGAGTGGGCCGCCATCCTGCGCGACCTGGTGATCGGCCTGCTGATCGCGGGAGCCATCGGCGCGTGGGTGCCCGACAGCTTCTGGCACAACTTCTTCCTCACCGACCACCCGACGCTGTCGGCGCTGTGGGGGCCGATCGTCGGGCCGTTCGTGGCGATCCTCAGCTTCGTCTGCTCGATCGGCAACGTCCCGCTGGCGGCGGTGCTGTGGAACGGCGGCATCAGCTTCGGCGGCGTGGTCGCGTTCATCTTCGCCGACCTGCTCATCCTGCCGATCCTCAACATCTACCGGAAGTACTACGGCACCAGGATGGCGCTGGTGCTGCTCGGCACCTTCTACGCCGCGATGGTCGGCGCTGGCTACCTGGTCGAGCTGATCTTCGGGGTCAGCGGGCTGATCCCGACCCAGCGCTCCGCGATGGTGATGACCGAGGGCATCTCGTGGAACTACACGACGTGGCTCAACATCGCCTTCCTCGTCCTGGCCGCCGTCCTGCTGGTGCGGTTCCTGCGCACGGGCGGCCGGGAGATGATGCGGATGATGGGCGGCTCCCCCGACCACCAGCCGGCCGAACACCACGGTGACCATGGCCATCATCACCACCACTGAGCGGCGCGGTCGCCACGGCCGGGACGCAGTGCGCGCGGCAGCGCTCCGGTGGGTCCTGCTGTGCGCGCTCGTTCTTGGTGTCGCGGCGATGCACCATCTGGTCGCGGGCGACCCGATGTCGTCGGCGATGCCGGCCCCGACGGTCATGGCGCACGCCGTGGACGCGGGCGGCCCGCCGTGTTGCGGCGACGACCGCGGCGCGATCGTCGAACTGTCCGGCGCCGACGGCATGGGCGGGCACGACATGCTGCACCTGTGCCTTGCCGTCCTGGTGGCGGCCGCGGCCCTCATGCTGGCCGGGCTGCTGGTCCGGCGCGGCCGGCTCGCGCGGGCGTCGAACCGCGTCCTTGCGGTGATCGCGACGGCCGGTCGCGGGCCGCCGTCCGTGCCACGAACCGCCGAACTTCTGTCCTCCCTCTGCGTGCTGCGGCTGTGACATGGCCGATGCGCCGCCGCCCTGCGCGGAGCGCATTCCGGCCATCTCCGTTGACAGCACACGAGATTCGAGGACGAACGCATGACCAGGACGACACTGGTCGGGACGGCGCTCGCCGTCCTGGCCGCCGGCGCGGTACTCGCCGGCTGCGGCAGCAACAACGACGGCGGCCACGACATGGGCGCCATGGGCGGGTCGAGCTCCGCCGCGCCGACCAGCCAGCAGGGCGACCACAACCAGGCCGACGTGACCTTCGCGCAGCAGATGATCCCGCACCACGCGCAGGCGCTGGACATGGCCAAGCTCGTCGACAGCCGAACCACCAACCCCAAGGTGGTCGACCTGGCCGGCCGCATCCAGAAGGCGCAGGACCCCGAGATCCAGCGGATGACCGGTTGGCTCACGGCGTGGGGCGCGACCGCGTCGATGACCGGCATGAGCATGCCGGGCATGGACCACAGCACCGGAGCCGGGATGATGAGCGCCGACGAGATGCGGCAGCTGACGGCGGCCAAGGGCGCCGACTTCGACAGGCAGTGGCTTTCGCTGATGGTCAAGCACCACCAGGGCGCCGTCGCGATGGCCAACACCGAGCTGTCCGGCGGCGCCAACGCCGACGCGAAGAAGCTGGCGCAGCAGATCATCGACGGCCAGCAGGCCGAGATCAAGGAGATGCAGACCCTGCTGTCGCAGGGCTGACCACGGCGGACGGGGGCGGCGCCCGCGGTGCCGTCCCCGTCCCACCGGTCGGACAGCGCAAACCGGCTCCTTGACGGCGAAACCAGATCTCGTTAGTACTGGGCAGGTCACGTGTGGTGGCCGCCTCGGAACGAGGAGTGACGTATGCGCTGGGTTCGCTCGTTCGCGTCCATCCTCGCCGCGCTGACACTGACCGGCGCGGCCAGTGCGGCCACGGCCGATCCGGCGGCGTCCCCGCCGACGGGACCCGTCGATGCGCAGAACGTGTCCTGGCTGGCCCACGTTGACACGCCGACAGGTGTTGCGGGGCTTGCCTTCATCGCCTATCCGGGGCACCGCGACCACGACGTGTTGTTCGCGGACGGCCCGTTCGGGCTGCGCGCCTGGTCGCTGGCCAATCCCGCCGATCCTCGGCTGATCGGCGAGCTGCCCGCCGCCGCGCTCGCCCTGCCCGGCGACGACGTGTCCAAGGGCTTCTGGGAGGGCGAGCACCTCCAGGTCGACCAGGATCGCAAACTGGTGTTCCTGTCCCGGGATCCGCGCGCGTTCGGCGGCACCAAGCAGACCGGCACCTCGGCGATCCAGATCGTGGACGTGCGCGACCCCCGGCGACCCACCCTGATCACCACCCACATCGAGCCCGGCGGCCACACCACCGAGTGCATAGCCCGCTGCCAGTACCTGTGGACCGGCGGGCCGTCGCACACCGGCGTAGGCAACCAGCCGCCGGAGTGGCACGGGCAGCCGGCCTGGGTCACCGACGTGCGCGACCCGGCACACCCGACCACCTTCCCGAATCCCGTTGACCTGAACCGAAACGACGGCGTCACCGACTATGTGCACGCCACCGACGTTGACGCCGCCGGCATCGCCTGGACCTCCGGAACCGGCGGCGTTCGCGGGTACTGGACCTCTGGCTGGCGCTACGACCCCGTCGCGCGGCGGATCCGGCTTGCCTCGCCCGCCGATCCCGTGCCCTACGCCGGCGGGAAAATCATCAGCCCGAACAACGCGAACTACATCTTCGACCACAACTCCTGGCACCCGTGGCGGTCCATCGGCGGGTTCGCGCCCGGCGAGCTGCTGTTCGTCACCGACGAGGACTTCGGCGCCACCTGCGCCGACGCGGGCCGGTTGCTGGTCGTCTCGCTCGACGGCAGCTACCAGGGCCAGGCGTGGCGGTCGACGCCCGAGAACCCCTTCCGGCTCACCGTGATCGGCCAGTGGGGACCGGCGGGAAACCCTGGCGAGCAGCCCAACACCGAATGCTCGGCGCACTTCTTCGCGCCGATGCCCGGGGTCGGCGACGGCAACATCCTCGTGCAGACCTACTACGGCCAGGGCACCCGCTTCATCGACTTCTCCGACCCACGGCATCCGGTCCAGGTCGGCTACTTCGTCCCGAAGGGCAGCACGGCCGCGACACCGGCGTTCCACGACGGACTCGTGTACGCCGCCCAGTACTCGCACGGCATCGACGTGCTGCGCTTCACCCCGCCGCGCTCGGCATCGGCCACCGATCACCCGAAGTAGCGCGGTAGCTCCACCCTCCGTGACGGCGAGAGCACAGCCGCCGCCCCGAGTCGCAACCCTCGGCCAACTGGGCTACCCTTGCGCGCCTGAAGGGGAGTAGTCCTCCGTCGGTCGTCGACATGCTGGAGCCTTGGCGGGCTCCCGGTGGCCGAGCCTCATCCCTGGTGAGGTGGACGAGACCTTCGACCGTAGGCGACGTGTGTCGCCGTATGGGTCGAGGTCTCGGTGAGGATGTTCCGGGTTCGCGACTCCTGCGGTTGACGCGGAGGGACACCGGACTCGTGATTCATTTCGTCTTGCTCATCGTGTGCGCGGTAGCGATCTACCTGTCGTGCGAGTTGTTCGTCAACGCCGTGGAGTGGCTCGGCCAGCGGCTGAAGGTCGGCCCGCTGGCCGTCGGCACGATTCTGGCCGCGTTCGGCACCGCGCTGCCCGAAAGCGTCGTCACGTTCGTGGCGGTGGTCTTCGGCGACGGCGCCGCCGCCAAGGACATCGGCGTCGGCGCGGCGATGGGCGGCCCGCTCGCGCTGGCCACGGTCGCGTACGCGGTGACCGGCTGGATGATCCTCTCCCGCCGGCGCGCCCGGGTCGCGGTCGGCGTCGGCACCGGGACTCGGGGCGGCGCCGGCCTGCCCAGTGACGATCTCGGCGACGTCGGCAAACTGGCCAGGGACCAGACCTGGTTCCTGACGATCTTCGTCGTCAAGGTGGCGCTCGGCCTGGTCGCGTTCGCCGTCAAGCCGTGGCTCGGCCTGCTGTTCTTCGCGGCCTACGCCGTGTACTTCTGGAAGGAGATCCGCGGCGGCGACGACGGCGACGGCGGGCACGAGGAGCTGGCCCCGTTGAAGCTCCAGCGTCGACGCCGGCAGCCGCAGACCTGGGCGGTCATCGCGCAGACCCTCGCCGCGCTGGCCGTGATTTTCGTTGCCTCGCAACTGTTCGTGCGCCAACTCGACGCCGTCGGGCCGATGCTGGGGCTGCCCGCCGCGGTCACCGCGCTGCTGCTGTCGCCGATCGCCACCGAGCTGCCCGAGATCATGAACGCCATCATCTGGGTCCGCCAGGGCAAGATGCCGTTGGCGCTGGCCAACATCTCCGGCGCGATGATGATCCAGGCGACCGTGCCGAGCGGCCTCGGCCTGCTGTTCACTCCGTGGCGCTTCGACGGCGCGCTGCTGGCGTCCGGCCTCGCCACGACGGCCGCGATCGTCTACCTGTTGTTCCTCTTGCACACCAAGCGTTTCACCGCGCGGAACATGTCCTTCGGCGCGCTGTTCTACCTGGCCTTCGCCGGCGCCCTGTTCCTCATCCTCGGCTGACCGAGGCCCCGACCACGCGAGAGGGACGTCGATCTCCGCGTGACGTGCCGAGCCGCGCGGGCTCGGCGGTCACGCCAGGCGATCGACGCCCCGGTGGCGTCCTGGCATCCTCGGTCAGCCGGGCTGGCTCGACGCCGGCTCCGAGGGAACGGTCACCGCCTTCGGCGCGGTGTGCAGCGTCAGCATCGCGAGGATCCCGCCGACCACCGCGACACCGGCCGCGCCGAGGAACGCGGCGGAGAAGCCATTCGTCAGCGCCACGGTGTCGCCGAGCCTGCCAGCGCCGTGCGACATGCCGACGGCGGTCATCGCCGCGAGCCCGAGCGCGGAGCCGACCTGGTAGGAGGTGTTGACGATGCCCGAGGCAAGGCCGCCCTCCTCCGGGCGGGCGCTGGAGATCGCGGTGCCGAGCGAGGGAATGAACGCGAGCGCCTGGCCGAGCGCGGCGACCAACGAGGCGGGCAGCACGTCCACCACGAAGTTGCCGGTCGGGCGCGCGAAGGACAGCCACACCAGGCCGACCGCGAGGGCGGCGAGGCCGCCGAGGATCAGGGCCTTGAAGCCCCACTTCGCGATCAGCCTCGGCGCGACCGCCACCATCAGGACGACGATCAGCACGGTCATCGGCAACAGGGCCGCGCCGCTGGCGAACGCGCCGTACCCGAGCACCTGCTGGAGGTAGAGGTTCAAGAAGTACCACAGCGGGATCCAGGCCGCGCCGAGCACGAACTGCGCGAGGTTCGCGCCGCCGAGGTTGGGCGTGCGGAAGATCGCCAGCCGCACCAACGGTTCCTTCCTGGCGCGCTGCACCGCGACGAAGATCCCCAGCAGCACGACGGCCCCGGCCAGGGTCCCGATGGTCCGGAGCGAGCCCCAGCCCAGTTCGGGTGCCCGGACGATGGCGTACACGGCGAGCGCGAGGCCAGCGGTGACCGAGGCCGCGCCGACCACGTCGACCGAGCCGCGACGTGCGGGTGCCGTGGGCATCAGGCGCGGCGTGGCGGCGATGGCGAGCAGCGCGATCGGCACGTACAGCCAGAAGATCCACGGCCAGGACAGCCACTGGGTGATGACGCCGCCGAGGAACACCCCGGCGGTGCCGCCGGCCGGTGCGGCCGCGCCGTAGATCGCGAACGCCCTGCCCAGTTCCTTGGGCTGGCCGCCGAACAGCATCATCAGCAGCGTGAGCGAGGCGGGCGCGATCAGCGCGGATCCGGCGCCCTGCAACACGCGGCCGGCCAGTTCGACCCAGGCGGTGCCGGCGAGCGCGGCCACGACCGAGCCGGCCAGCAGGATCGCCCAACCGGCGGCGAACATGCGGCGCGCGCCGAACAGGTCGGCGAGCCGCCCGCCGAGCAGCACCAGGCCGCCGAGCGCGATGACGTAGGCGTTGAACACCCAGGACAGGCTGCCCGGCGAGAACCCGAGGTCGGTCTGCATCCTGGGCAGTGCGACACCGATGATCGAGGTGTCCATGATGACCATGAACTGGGCGAGCGCGATGAACGCCAGCGCCCACCACCGTCGCGGGTTCACTTCTGCGGTCAACATAACGGTCTCCGTCTCTAGGTACTTCATACCCCCTTGGGGTATCTGACGGAGACAGTAAGTCGATCAACCGGTTCGCGCAAGTACCCCATGGGGGTATCGTGGATCACGTTCGCCGGAGAAGGGACACTGTCTTCACAGGAACTCGCTGAGCAGCGCAACTCCGCCTGCTGGCGCACGGACCTCCATGCGCAGCTCCCGACCTCCTCCTTCCAGCTCGAGCCGGAAGGAGAGGAAGGGACAGCACTCCAGCTCGGCCGCGGCCAGCGCCGCCACCGCGCCGGCCCGCTCCACCGGCAGCGTCAACCGCACGCCGTCGGGGATCTCGACGCGCACAGCGCCGGCGACGGCCGCACGCCATTGTTCGACGCGCTCGGCAAGTCCCGCGCTCGACAGCGAGCAGGCCACGGGCGCGGTGCGCCAGGACTCGCCGACCGGGTGACGACCCGCCGACGCGGCGTCGTCCCGCACTCTCGGGGTGGCGGACGGAATCGGCGCGACCAGGCCGCACTCGGGATCGCACCGACCGGCCCGATCCGGCAGCGCGCCAAGGCGGTCCAGCGAGGCGCGCAGCGAGGCGACGAACGCGGCCAGCTCCGCGACGCGGCCTTCGGCCTCGCCGAGGTGCGCGGCGATCCTGGGCAACAGGTCGGCCTTCACCTCGGCACAGGCACCCGCCTCCCACACCGCCAGCAGGTCGCGGATCTCCTCCAGCGGCAGACCGAGCTGCTTGGCCGCGGTGATGAACGCCAGGCGCCGCACCGCTTCCTCGCCGTAGACCCGGTACCCCGAGGAGGAACGGCCGGCCGGCAACAGACCGGCGCCCTCGTAGAACCGCAGTGTCGTGGCCGGGACGCCACAGCGTTCGGCGAGCTGGGAGATCCGCATCGTGGTCATGCCCGACGGTAAGCCTTCGACCCGTGTCGAAGGTCAAGCCGTTTCACCGTTGCGCGACCTCGCGGATGTTATAGCCGGCTGGACAATTGTTCTATCGCCCATTCCGTTGCCATCGGCACGGGCGGGTGAGAGTTTCATTACACGCCTCACCTACCGTTCTTCGAGGCGCTGCATTCCGTTCACGAGGGAGCATTTGATGCGCCACAGGTCTGCCCTGCCCAGATCACTGGCCGCCGGATTAGCGGCCTGCCTCACCACCGTCGGCCTCCTTGCCTCGCCTGCGTTCGCGGCCCCTGTCCCGAACGCCGCCGCCCAGGTCGCCGCCAGCGTCTCGCCGACGACCAAGGCAACACGGCCGCTCGGCTCGACCAGCACCACCTCCGACCAGGCCACCGCGCAACGCGGCCAGCTCGACGCCGCCCACCAGCGTCCGCTCAGCCCGGTGGAATCGCAGAACCCGTCGAAGGTCGCAGCCGACCGGAAAACGGCGTCACTCGCCGCCGCGCAGTCCTGCACCGCAGCGGACTTCGGTAGCCGGAGCGGATCCGCGCTGGTCACCTACGTCGAGTCCTCGACGATGAACTGCGTCAACTCGCTGTTCACCCTCACCGGAACCGACGCCCGCAATGTGTTCCAAGAAGCCCAGATGGTCACCGTCGCCAACGCTTTCCACTCCGTGTCGGCGACCTATCCCGGCGACAACTCCAGCAACGTGTGGCAGCTCGTGTTGTTCCTGCGCGCCGGCTACTACGTGCAGTCCTACCACGCCGCCGACGTCGGGTCCTACGGCCAGGCCCTTGCCTCGGCCACCGAAGCGGGCCTGGACACCTTCGTGGCCTCGCCGCACTTCCTCGACGTCAGCTCGGCGAACGGCGACGTCCTCGGCGAGGTCCTCATCCTCACCGACAGCGCCAACGAGCAGGCGCGCTACCTGAACACCTACAAGCAGGTGCTCAACGCGTACAACAGCTCCTACGACGCGTACTGGAGCATGGACTCCGCCGTCAACTCCGTCTTCACGCCGATCTTCCGCGGTCACTGGAACCCGGCGTACATCACCGCCGTCACCGCCGACCCGAGCATCATCGACACGCTGAGCACGTTCGCGCTCAACCACCAGGCCAAGCTGAACGACACCTGGTTCTACCTCGACTCCAACGCCGGCAGCGAGACCGCCCGCTTCCTGGACACCCCAGCGCTCCAGGCCAAGGTCCGGCCGCTGGCCAAGGGCCTGCTCGGCGCCTCGGCGATCACCGGCACGACGGCGCCCCTGTGGGTCGGGGTGGCCGCGATGACCGACGCGTACGACAAGGCCGAGTGTTCCTCCTACGGCACCTGCGACTTCACGGCCAAGCTCACCGCAGCGGCACTGCCGATCACCTACAACTGCGACGCCGGGCACACCTTCCGGGCCCAGTCGCTGACCAACGCCGCCCTGGCCACCGCGTGCACCAGCCTCCAGGGCCAGGACGCCTACTTCCACGGCATCGTCAAGGACAACGGCCCGGTCGCAAACGACCACAACACCAACATCCAGATCGTGACGTTCGCCAGCCCCAAGGACTACCAGACCTACTCGGGCTGGATCTTCGGCAACTCCACCAACAACGGCGGCGAATACCTCGAGGGCGACCCCTCCGCCGCCGGCAACCAGGCCCGCTTCCTGTCGTACGTGAAGAGCGTCAACGACGGTTTCCCCGCGGACATCTGGAACCTCAACCACGAGTACACCCACTACCTCGACGGCCGGTATGACACCTACGGCGACTTCGAGGCCGGCCAGTCCGTCCCGGACATCTGGTGGATCGAGGGCTTCGCGGAGTACATCTCCTACAGCTACCGCGGCGTCCCCGACACCGAGGCGCTCGACGACGCTCCCAACCACACCTACTCGCTGAGCACGTTGTGGCAGAGCACCTACGCCAACTCCGACCAGACCCGCACCTACCCGTGGGGCTACCTTTCGGTGCGGTACATGATTGAGCGGCACCCGGCTGACGTGCAGGCCATGCTGGCCAAGTTCCGCACCGGCGACTACACCGGCGGCTACGCGGTCTACAACACCGGGATCGGCACGAAGTACGACGCCGACTTCAACAGCTGGCTCGACGGGCTCGCCGGCGGCGGCAGCACCCTTCCTGCCTGCACCGCCACCGACTCGCGGGTGATGGACCAGGGCTGCTCGCGCACGAACCAGTCCGCGACGGCCGGCAACCTGGACTACCTGTACATCTACCTGCCGGCCGGCTCCGTCACCCTGAAGGTCACCACCAGCGGCGGCACCGGAAACGCCGACCTCTACTACAACCCGACCTCCTGGGCCACGAACTCCGCCTACACGGCCAAGTCGACCAGCGCGGGGAACGACGAGAGCATCACCGTCACCAACACCACCGCCGGATACCGCTACATCAGCCTGTACGCGACCACCGCGTTCAGCGGAGTCACCGTCAGCACGCAGTACTGACACGCGTGAGTGCGGTGCGGGGGAGGGGAGGCGCAGGTGCCTCCCCTCCCCCGCACCGCGTTGCGACGGCGTGAGGGCGTGTCCCGTGGGTCTTTTCCGTCGCGAGCGGGGATCCAGGTGTCGTCTCGCAAGGCGCGCACGCGTCCCCATCCCGGTGTTGGATGGGGGCGTGGGCGCAACGCGGCGAGGCGGCGCCTGGGCCCCGCGCAGCAGGAAAGAGATCCACGGGACACGGCCTAACGGCGAGGCGCGTAGAACGTCCGCGACGCCCACGCCTGGTAGTGCGGGGCGCGCGCGACGAGGTCGCGGTAGGCGGCCGTCGCGGACCGGTGGACGGCGTCGGAGACCTCGTCGGCGACGCCAGGCACGCGGCAGGCCAACAGGTAGCGGCACCACAGGGGCGTGCCGGTCAGGGGTTTGACCACGACGCCGTCGGCCGGCTGGAACGTCGCCTGCACGGTCGAGACGCCGAGCCCGTCGGCGATCATATTCTGGAGCTGGATCCGATCGCCGAGGAACTCGTGCACGGTCGCCGGGCTGAAACCCGCCGCGCCGCAGGCGGTGTAGAACACGCCGGGCCAGCCCGCGCCGTCGTCGGGGGTCAGGAACCAGGCGTCCTCGGCCAGTTCCCTGAGCGAGACCTCCATCTTGTGCGCCAACCGGTGGCTCGCGGGCAGCGCGACGAACGAGGGCTCGGTGACGATGCCCCGGTGCGCCACGGCATGTGAATGGCGCAGCTCCAGTCCGGGGTAGTCCACGCCGATCGCGGCGTCCAGCTCGGCGGCCTCCAGGAGTTCGACGATCTGCGAAGAGGAGTAGACGCTGCTGACGGTCAACGCCAGATCCGGCAGCGCGGCGCGGAGCCTGGCCAGGAGCCCCGACAGGATCGGGGTGTTGGTCGCGGCCAGCCGCAGGACCCGGTTCGCTCCCGCGGTTCTGCTCGGCGGGCGCCGCCCGATGGCGTACACACGGGCGAGCACGTCGCGGGCCTGGGCGATGATCTCCACGCCGAACGGTGTCGGCACCACCCCCGCGCTGCCCCGGTCGAACAACGGCTCGCCGAAGTAGTGTTCGATCCGTTGGAGTTGGGTGGTCAACGCTGGCTGGGAGTAGCCGAGCACCGACGCCGCACGACGCAGGCTGCCGGTGTCGGCGATCGCACACAGAGCTTGAAGATGGCGGAGTTCCAATGTCTGCATCAACACTCCGGTTGCATAGTCAGTCGGCGCAGTCAGGGTTCTGCTCCGCCACGAAGATGCGCACGCGCAGGTGTTCGTGCTTGACGACCGCGACACCGGCAGGGGGCCGTCGCGCGATTCGTCAAGTGTCAAGTTTGAAGTGTGACATATCGCCTGACGGGTTCCGCTGATATGAACCCATTCGACCAGTCAGGGAGCTCCGTGGTCATTATTCCGAAATGCACGCTGTGCGGAGATTCGACGGGCCGAGCGCACAGCGGGTCAGCGGCCGGTCCGGAACCGGCCGGTGCCGCTCGATTCGGGCGAGCTGAACGGGCCGTCGCGGTCGGTCGACCGCGACGGCCCGTTCAGCGCAGCAGGCCGGGCAGCCCGGCCGCGAGCCGGTCGAAGTCGGCCTCGTCGTTGTAGACCTGCGCGGACAATCGGAGCAACGGCCTGCCCCGCCAGAAGTTCAGCGCCACCTCGCAGCGCAGCTCGTCGGCGATGCGCTCCCGTAGGGCGACCGCAGACGCCTCGTCCGGCGCCGCCGCCACGGGGAGCGGGATCACCCGCATGGCCAACGCCTCCTCGCCGGGCAGGCCGGCCGGATCCAGGTCGAGCGCCTCGGCCACCACGCGCTGTCCGTATGCGGCAAGGGCCGAGTTGTGCCGGCGCATCGCCGGCAGGCCGAGCTCCGCCAGCATCGCCAGGCCGGCGGGGGCGGCGAGCAGGGCCGTGTAGTCGAGCGTGCCCTGCCACTCCACGGCGGCGGGGAATCCCATCGAGTCCTCATAGGACAGTGCAAGCGGGCGCACCGAGGAACGCCAGCGCGGCGCGACCACGAGCGCGGCGACCGAACGCGGCGAGAACGCCCACTTGTGCAGGTTGCCGATCCAGAAGTCCGCGCCCGTGCCGGCGACCGGCTCCGGCAGCATGCCCGGCGCGTGCGCGGCGTCCACCAACACCGCGACACCGGCCCGCGCCAGCTCGGCGCACAGGCGTCGCACCGGCAGGGTGCGCGCGGTGTGCGAGGTGACGTGGTCCACCACAGCGAGCCTGGTGCGCGGGCCGACCGCGCCGAGCATCGCGGCCGTGACCTCGTCGTCGGTCGCGGCAAAGGGAATCGACACCTCGGTCAGTGTCGCGCCCGCCTCGCGGCAGCGCCGCGCGCAGGCCGAGGTCACCGCGGCGTAGCCGTGGTCGGTGACCAGCACCTCCTCCCCCGGACCGAGGTCGATCGTGCCGAGCGCGACCGAGGTCGCCGCGGTGACGTTGGGCAGCAACGCGGTCAGCCCGGGTGCCGCGCCGAGGAAGTCCGCGACCTGCCGACGCGCGTCGGCGATGCGCGCCGGCAGCCCCCTGGTGAAGAACCGCATGGGATTGCGGTCCATCTCGGCGCGCAGCAGGTCCTGGGCGCGCTGCACCTGGCGCGGCACCGCGCCGAACGAGCCGTTGTTGAGGTGCGCGACCTCGGGGTCCAGGCTGAACAGTTCGTTCCGGTCGCCGATCACAGCGGCCGCCGCAGGCTCAGCAGGCCGCCGACGGGCACCGGCAGGTCGTGCACGCCGGCCGGCAGGTCGATGTCCTCGACGCTGGCCACCACCCGCCCGCGACAGTCGTGCGCGGTCACCCGCAGCCCGGTCAGGTCCTCGGCCGCGCGGACCGTGACCCGGTCGGCCGCACTCGCGTTGGCCACCAACAACTCCCGGCACCGCTGGGGGAACTCGACCACAGTCTCAGCATAGAGACCGACGATCGAGGTCCGGCCGTCGGTCGCGCGGACCAACGGATAGCCGAGTTCGAGCCCGCTGGGGCGGAACTCACCGTACTGCAACACCACGGCGTGTTCGCGCACGAAGCCGAGCCAGAACGCCACGACGTCCCGCTGGGCGGGGTCGATCTCCTTCAGCGGCACGGAGATCTGTGGCACCGCGAACAGGACGTTGATCAGCTGGCCGGCGACCTGTTCCGGTGGGCTGTCCGGATGCCAGGTGAGCATGTCGGCGTGCACGGCCAGCGGCCCGCACACCAGCCGGAGATCCACCGTGCGCACGCGGTTCTCGGCCGGGGTGAGCGGGCAGTCCGTCGCGCGCACCATCGTCGCGTACCGCCACAGCCCCGGGCTGACGTAGCCCTGCCGGAACTCCACCAGCGGTTCCGGGTTGGTCTCCCGCAGCGTGCTGTCCAGCTCCCGCAGCAGCCGGTCGACACCCTCCTCGACCGAGTCGCAGTCCGCGTCCCGGCCGACGGTCGGTGGCGAGGGAACCGCGAAGGCGTCGACGAAGTCGAGCTTCAGGCCGTCCGCGCCCCAGGTCCGCACGGCCTGCGCGCAGGAGGCCACCAGGTGCGCCCGCACCTGCGGATAGCGCGGGTCCAGCACACCGGCCCGCAGGTCCTCGTCGTAGCTGAGGCAGCGGTCGTGGAACCGGGGCCAGGCTGCGCTGTCCCGCCCGAGGAACGGCAGGGCGTACCAGAGCAGGTAGCCGAGGCCGAGTGCGCGCACGCGGGCAACGTGTCCGGCCGGATCGGGGAACTTCACCGGGTCCGGCGCCCAGTCACCGCAGAAGGCGTAGCCGCGGCGGGTGTCCGAGGTCTGCCAGCCGTCGTCGACGATGATGGTGTCGCAGCCCAGTTTCCCGGCCAGCGCGGCCTCGCGCTCCACCGCGGCCGCGTCGACGTGCTGGTGGTGCGCGTACCAGGTGGAGTACGCGGGCCTGCGGGCGACGGCGGGCACCGGCGCCCTGCGGTGGTCGGCCCGCCACCAGTCGGCCACGTCCGCGAGGCAGGCCGCGAAGTGCCGGTCGGACAGGTCAAGCAGCAGCCGCAGCGAGTCGGGCTCCTCGCCGACGGCGAGTTCGTGGGTGACCCGAACCTCGTACTCCCCCGTCTCCTCGCGCACGCCGACCGCGATCGTCACGGGACGACGGGTCTCGGCGGCGGCGAAGGTGCACCGGTTCGTGTCCGCGCCGGCCACCAGCGAGCCGACCGGCGCGTCGGTGAGCAACGAGGTCGTCCTGGGTTCGGCCCAGACCGCCGGCAGCCAGCGATGGTCCTGGCTGCGCGGTGTCCAGTAGCCGACGAGGTCGAGACACGGCATCTCCCAGGAGACCGTGACTGTCGCGCGCTCGCCGCCGTGCGCGGTCACCCGCAGCTCGACGACGCCCTCGGCGAGGGCACTTGTGTCGGCGGTCAGGTGTTCGCACCCGGTGGCGGACACCTCGACCGTGAGGTCGCCGACCAGGATTGTGGTGGCACGCATCGAACCTCGCTTGGCGCATGGCCCTGGCGGGCGAGGACGTGAGATCCCCGCCCGCCAGGGCGATCAATCGGAACAGACCCTCAGAACAGCCGCAGCGAGGTGTCGTCGATCAGGAAGGCGGTCTTGCCGCTGGTCTCGTGCGAGACCAGCTTGATCGCCACCGTCGAGCCGAACTCGGCGGCCACGTACGGCGTCAGGTTCACGGACTGGAACCCGTAGTCCTTGGTGGCGTCCAGGTTCGACCAGGTCCGCACGGTCGCCAGGGTGTGCCCTGTGTACTGGTCGACCAGTTCAAGCGACAGCGTGTCCTCGGGGTTCGTGGCGGTGTCGGTGGTGGCCACGTTGAGGTAGAAGGAGAATGTCTCCTCGGTGTAGCCGGGCGTGGTCTCCACCCACTGCTGGATCGAGTCGTCGGTTGCGGTGTTCTGGCCGAGCCACGCGTACCAGCTTCCGGTGCGCGCCTGGTGCGCCGAGGACGGCGTGATCAGGTTGTAGGTGGACGGGTTCCACGCGCCGTCCATCGCCGATCCGTTGACGGTGGCCGAGCCGTTCTCGAAGCCGGCGTCGACGAACTGTTCGACACCAAGGCATCCCGTCCGACCGGGGAAGAATCCCCACCAGAACCGGGTTTCCTGCCGGTTGCCCTGGGTGTCCGACGCGGTCACGTGCACGTCGTGATAGCCGGTCGCCGTGGTGTGTCCGGTGATGACGCCGGTGGCCTGGTCGATCGAGAGGCCCGCCGGCAGCCCGGTGGCCCCGTAGCCGACCCTGCCGCTGGTGGCGTCCGTGGCGATGACCGGCACGCTGACCGGGTCGCCGGGCTGGGTGGTGCGGTCGCACATGGCGCTGAGCACCAACGGCGGGTTGGCGACGATCGGGTCGTTGCCCGTGCAGGCGTGGTCGTAGTTGGACCAGGTGGTCTGCACCGGGAAGGTGCCGGTGGCGAGCTGGAGGTTGAACAGGCCACCGTTGCTGCCCTGCGGGATCCAGGCGCACTTGTCGCCGTTCTCCTGGTTGGTGGCGTCCGTCCAACCGCCGATGGCGTTCTGGTCGGTGATGGTCTCGGCGTACTCGTGGCCGCCGATGATGCCGTAGCCGTCGAGGTGGCCGCGCTGTCCCGGGTTGATCCAGTTGGTGCCGCAGTACTTGTTGTCCGTCAGGTACGGCATGATCGTGTACGGGATGGTGCCGAAGGACGTGCGTTCGAAGGTGTGCCAGGCGCAGTAGCCCAACTCGAGCCACCTGTCGGGGTCGGTGCCCTGCGAGGTGTTGATCACGTACTGCACGTTGCGGTTCTGCTGCGCCGTGGTGTTGCCGAAGTGCGCAGCGGCGGCGGCCGCCTCGGCGGCGATCTGCGGCTCGGTCGCGGAGCCCGGCGCCGGCGCCTTGTCGTCCACCCAGACGCCGGCCAGCGTGCCGCCCTGCGGGTAGCCAACGTGCGGCGCGCCCGCCGGGCAGGCGGTGGATCCGGCCGCGACGCCCTCGCAGTACTGGGTCATCACGGCGCTCCAGCCGTCGCCGTTGGTGCCCAGCCCCTTGAAGAACTCCTGCTGGTAGGGGGCCGAACTCTCGGGGTCGCCGGACAGCACGGTGTCGCCGTCCGCGTTCTTGGACTGGCTGCCCCACTGCGAGCCCCAGTAGATCAGGTAGACCTTGGGCGGCCCGGTGGTGACGCCGATCGAGTCCTGGCCGCCGTGGTAGGCCATCTGGAGGTCGTACTGGTTGCGCGGGGCGAGCCCGCCGGAGGTCGCGGCGCGTTGTCGCTGTTCCGCCACCGTCTTCGCGTTCAGAGCGGCGTGCGGATGACCGGCCTGGATCTGCGTCCACTTGCCGTCGAGCTGCGTCCATCCGGCCGAGGCCGGATGCTGGTCGGCCGGCGCGGCGGTGGCCGGGCCGGCGAGTCCAGCGAGGGTGAGGCCGACGGCGACCCCGGCGACGGCGAGATGTCTCGCCCGCCGAAGCACACCGGCCGAGGGTGCGATCACGGCTGTTCCTCTCTGCGGAGCGGATCTGCCCGCGCGGCAGCGGAGGCAGAGGCAGGGATACGCGTGCGCTCCCCCGGCGCGACGAGCCGCGATCGGCTCAGGCGACGGTGTCGGGGTGGCCTGATGGCGGGCCGGCGAGGTGGGTAGCGCCTTCGAGTGCCGCATGCAGCGACAGTGCAATACCATATGTCACAGCTCACACCTTCTCAAGAGACATGTGACATTGCATTGCACACAAGCCGGATCCGGTGTCACACCATGGACCTCCCGACCGGCTCAGGACTCCTGCGACGCCGCCCACAGGGACCGAACGTGCCCGAGGTGCTGGCGCATCAGCCGCTCAGCACCCACCGCGTCGCCGGCCAGCAACAGCTCGAGCAACTCCACGTGCTCGGCCGCCGAGGCCGTCAACCCGCCCCGGTCGGCCAGCGCCGGCAACGCGTACAGCCGCGACCGCTTGCGCAGATCCCCCACCACCCGCACCAGGTGCGGATTGCCAGCCAACGCCAACAACT
>NZ_VUOB01000239.1 GCF_008386585.1 Solihabitans fulvus | reverse complement strand
ATAGGCTTGCAGCAGCACAGCTTCCACGTGATCGCTTGCCCACCCAACCAGCCGTGCAAGCGAGTTAAAGCCTTCAGTTATTTAAAATTGTGAACTCAATTGCCGAGGGCAGAAGCGTCAAGGGATCGCAGTATGGACTCTGCTCTACCCGTTACAGCTCCCTGGCACATATGAGTGTCGTGTGCACTCGGTTCATTGCAGATATACCCCGCATGGCTCTAGGTAAAATTAGAGCATGATCAAACCGGAGGAGGAGTCGGATGCTACTATAGCAGCAGAGGTTAAAGAAACCCCCGCCACACTCCGCCGATC
>NZ_VUOB01000238.1 GCF_008386585.1 Solihabitans fulvus | reverse complement strand
GGCACTGGCCCAGTGTTGGGCGCCCTGCGGCTCGCAGAGCCACGGAACCTCCTCCACAGGTAGATCCACGACCAGCGCGACCGCGGCGGTGTCGAGATCCCGTGGGACACCCAGGACGTCACCGTGTGCCCTCAGCTGCACGACACGCAGCGGGAAGATCGAACTTGGTCGGGTGGCCATCTCGCCGCAGGCCTGCGCGAGGGTTTCCAGG
>NZ_VUOB01000237.1 GCF_008386585.1 Solihabitans fulvus | reverse complement strand
CGACGGTGAGCCGGCCACCGAGCCGCAACTGCGCGACCGTCCCCCGCCCTCGGTCGCCGAGTACGACCAGCTCCTGCCGTCCCATCGGAAGCCGGCCGCATCGGCGGCGGCGGTCGAACCTCGTCCGGCGCCGCAGCCAGCGGAGAACGATCCGGCGGTGACCGTGGACATGGCTGCGGCGATCGGACCTGGTTGGAGCCTGACCCAGACCACCCTCGACCGGGAGACCGGCATCTGGCGAGTCCGCCACGCCGGTCGACTCCTCGGGGTCATCGAGCGCCGCCACGAACTCCACGGTCGCGGCTGGAGCGCGAGCCGCGACGGTGTCACTATCGCGGCGTTCGGCACGTTCACCGCTCGCAAGGGCAGCGCACTGTGGCGCACCCGGGACAACGCGGCCGCGGGCATCGCGTTCGACGCGGTCCAGCGGGAACTCGTGCCGAGGTCGAGCATGCCGG
>NZ_VUOB01000236.1 GCF_008386585.1 Solihabitans fulvus | reverse complement strand
GGATGGCCGGCCAGCGCCCACCGATGGCGGTGATGGTGGCTGGAGCCGAAGGCGGACTCGGCACCAGCCTCGTCACGGCCCTGGTCGGCGAGACCGTGGCGGCCGCCTCTCCTGGCCCCACGGTGCTCGTCGACCAGGGTGGATCGCCCTGGGGCGCGCTCACCCGCCGGCTGCTGGGCCAACGCGGCGGACTGCCCGCCAACTACGCGCAATCCCTGCTGCACCAAGGCATTCCGGCACCGCAGGTGCTCGGTTCCGCGCCCACCAGCTCCGCCGGCGCGGCCGTGGTCGCCGACACCGCCGGCTACACCCCGCTGCGCGAGGTGTTCCGCCTGGCCCAGACGCTGTGTGGGGGCCTGGTCGTGGACGCCGGCCGCGTCGACGCGCACCTGACCGCGCAACTGGACGACCTGCACCCGGTGGTCGTCCTGGTCGGCCGCGCCGGCCTCGTGGGTGCCGGGG
>NZ_VUOB01000026.1 GCF_008386585.1 Solihabitans fulvus | reverse complement strand
GATCTTCAGGACACTTCTAGGCGATCGGGGTCACCAGTGCTCGCAGCGCCGAGGGCCAGCTCGGACCGTCGGCGATGGCCTCCGGCACCAGGTAGCGGTCACCGCCGAGGCGCCGCACCTCGTCGTCGACCACCGGCAGCACCACGAGGTCCAGCGAGAAGGGCAGCGCCTTGCGGCCGAGTTCGCGCTCGATGTCGGCGACCACCTGGCCGGTCCGGTCGTCGCCCCGGCCGGCCGGCCCGCGCGCGGCCCGCTTGCGGGCCGTGTGCCACTGGTAGGCATCCTCCCAGCGGCCGGCGACCAACTGCCGCAGCCGGGGCCACTCCGCCAGCCCGGTGAAGTCCGGCGGGATGAACGCGGCCTCTCCCTGCCGTCGCTCCGGGTTGAACGGCGGCGTGCGCCGCGGCGCTTCAGCCAGCGCCCGCCACCAACCCAGCCAGCTGGGGACCAACTCGGCCGGATCGCCTGCGTCGGGACTGGGTTCCGGCACGGCCCCGATGTCCAACGGCCCTGGCACGATGCCCCCGGCGGGTACCTCGATGCGTTCCACCGCCCGGAACCACAGCGCCACGTCGAACGCGTGGCTCCACCGATTGATGCCGATCTGCCACGATGCCGAGCCAGCCCGATGCATCTGGACCCCGTCCCCCATCCGTCGTGCCCGCACAACGCCGTCCGACTCACGACCATACCCGTTGCCGCGCAGGGAAAGCAGCGGCGAACGCGCTTCAGGCGCGCTTCAGGCCGCGCCGAGCATCCGCAGCACGAGGTCGGCGTAGAGGTCGCCGATCTGCCCGGGGTCGCGCCGGCCGCCCGGCCGGTACCACCTGGCGACGTCGATGCACAGCGACAGCACAGCGAGGGTCGCGCCGGTGAGGTCGGGGACGGCGAACACGCCGGCGGTCACGCCGTCGGCGATCATCCCGCGCAGCAGCGCCTCGGTGCGCCTGCGCAGCGCGGCGATCTGCGCGTGGTGCTCGGCGGACAGTGCCGCCAGTTCGTACTGCACGACCTTGGCCGTGGTGTGGAACTCCGCGTGCCAGCGGGCGAAGGCGCGCACGGCGGCGGCCATCCTCGCCGCCGGGCCGTCCTCGCTGTCCGCGACGCCGCGCAGCACCTCCAGCGCCAGCTCGTGTCCGAGCCGGCTGATCTGGAAGAGCAGCTCCTCCTTGGAGCGGTAGTGGATGTAGACGGCGGCCGGGCTCATGCCGGCGAGCGCGGCGATGTCCCTGGTCGTGGTGGCGTGGTAGCCGCGCTGGGCGAACGCCTGCACGGCGGCGATGAGCATCCGGCGCGCGGCCTCCGGCGTGACCTGCTGCCAGGTCGCGTCGAGCAGGTCGGCCTCGGTCGGCGGGGCTGGGGCGTCGTCGGTGCTCATCGATCCCTCCGCGCGGCCGGGGTCGGCGACGGTTGACAGGAACTCGAATCGTACTGCACGCTAAGCGAGCGCTTAGGCATAAGCGACCGCTTAGTATGTCGCCGGTCCGCGGCGCGAGCCCCGAAACCGGCCGTCCGAAGGAGTCACCGTGCGGCGCACGCTGTTCAACGAGGACCACGACGCGTTCCGTGAGTCGGCGAGCGCCTTCGTGGCGCGGGAACTGCGTCCCAGGTACGAGAAGTTCGTCGAGCAGCGGTTCATCGACCGCGACGTCTGGCTCGAGGCCGGCAGGCAGGGCCTGCTCGGCCTTGAGGTGCCCGAGGCCCACGGCGGCAGCGAGGCAGGCGACTACCGCTTCAACGCGGTCTTTGGCGAGGAGCTGTCCAAGCTCAGCGCCGGCGTCTCCTCCTGCATCGGCATCCACGCCGACGTCGTCGCGCCCTACCTGGTCGACCTCACCACCGAGGAGCAGAAGCGGCGCTGGCTGCCCCGGTTCTGCTCCGGCGAGCTGACCACCGCGATCGGCATGACCGAACCGTCCGGCGGCTCCGACCTGGCCGCCCTGCGCAGCACCGCGGTGCGCGACGGCTCGGACTGGATCCTCAACGGTTCCAAGACTTTCATCACCAACGGCTACTCCGCGGACCTCGTCGTGGTCGCCGCGCGCACCGACCCGGCACGCGGCGCCAAGGGCATCACGTTGTTCGGCGTCGAGGCCGGCATGCGCGGCTTCGAACGCGGCCGCAAGCTCGACAAGGTGGGGCAGCCCGAGTCGGACACCGCCGAGCTGTTCTTCGACGACGTGCGGCTGCCCGCCGGCAACGTGATCGGCGAGGTCGACCGGGGCTTCGTGCACATGATGGAACGGCTTCCCCAGGAACGGCTCGGCGGCGCGGTCGCCAACCTCGCGCACGCGGCCCAGATCCTCGTCGAGACCATCGAGTACACCAAGGAGCGCAAGGCCTTCGGTCAGGCGATCGGATCGTTCCAGCACAACAAGTTCCTGCTCGCGGAGCTGGTGACCAAGGTCGAGGTGACACAGGCGTTCGTCGACCAGTGCATCCTGGCGCACAACGCGCGTGAGCTGACCTCCGTCGATGCGGCCAAGGCCAAGTGGTGGAGCGCGGAGATCCAGAACGAGGTGCTGGACGCGTGCGTGCAGCTGCACGGCGGCTACGGCTACATGACGGAGTACCGGGCCGCCCGCGCGTGGATGGACGCCAGGGTCACCAAGATCTGGGCTGGCTCCAACGAGATCATGAAGGAACTCATCGGCCGCGAGCTGGGTCTGTAGCCCGGTTTGGGGTTCGGTCGATCGCTCGGTCTGTAGGGAGAGAACCGTGGGGATTCTGGACAGGTTCCGGCTTGACGGCAAGGTCGCCATCGTGACCGGCGCGTCCTCCGGGCTCGGCGTCGCCGTGGCCAAGGGATTGGCCGAGGCCGGTGCGGACATCGTGCTCGCCGCGCGCCGCGAGGACCGGCTCGCGGAGACCGCCGCGCTGGTCGCCGCCGCGGGCCGGCGCGCGCTCTGCGTGCGCACCGACGTCGCCGACCCGGCCGACTGCCAGCGGCTGGCCGAGCGGGCGGCCGAGTTCGGCACGGTCGGCGTGCTGGTGAACAACGCGGGCGTCGGCACGGCGGTGCCGGCCTCCCGCGAGACGCCGGAGCAGTTCCGCGGCGTGCTCGACGTCAACCTGCTGGGGGCTTACTGGATGGCGCAGGCCGCCGCCGCGGTGATGACCGAGGGCGGCTCGATCGTCAACATCTCCAGCATCATCGGGCTGGTGTCAGGCGGCCTGCCGCAGGCCGCCTACTCCGCTTCGAAGGCAGGCCTGTTCGGCTTGACCCGCGACCTCGCCGCGCAGTGGACCGGCCGCAAGGGCATCCGCGTCAACGCGATCGCGCCGGGCTACTTCGCCACCGAGATGTCCGACCAGTACGCGCCCGGCTACCTGGAGACGCACCTGAGCCGGCTGCCGCTGGCGCGGCCGGGCGACCCGGAGGAATTCGCGGCCACCGTGCTGTTCCTGGCCTCGGCGGCCTCCGGCTACGTGACGGGCACGACTGTCGTGGTGGACGGCGGAGCCGTCATCGTCTGACCTGCCCAGCTATTCTGCTGTGGACGGCCGCACTCGCCCGGACGAGCGGACAGCAGTGGGAGGGACCTCGGTGGCGGCACGCGCACTCGGCGTCGAGCCGCTCGGCCCGGTGCCGGAGCGGTTGGTGTCCGTCGCGACGAAACTGTTCGCGGAGAAGGGTTTCGACCGGGTCGCGGTCCAGGAGATCGTCGACCTCGCCGGGGTCACCAAGGGCGCGATGTACCACTACTTCGGGTCCAAGGACGACCTGCTGCACGAGATCTACGGTCGCGTGCTGCGGATGCAGACCGAACGCCTCGAACGGTTCGTGGCGAGCGCCGCGCCGGTGGCCGACCGGCTGCGCGCCGCTGCGGTCGACGTGATCGTCACCAGCATCGCGAACTTCGACGAGGCCAAGGTGTTCTACCGGTCCATGGATCACCTTCGGCCGGACAAGCAGCGCGAGGTTCGGGCCGAACGCCGCCGCTACCACGAGCGGTTCCGTGCCCTGGTCGAGGAGGGGCAGCGGACGGGGGTGTTCCGCGCGGACACCCCGGCCGACCTCGTGGTGGCCTACTTCTTCGGTTCCGTGCACCACCTCGGCACCTGGTACAGCGACAGCGGTCCGCTGTCCGCCGAGCAGGTAGGCGACCACTTCGCCGACCTGCTCCTCGCGTCGCTGCGTCCCTAGGCGCAAACCCGGGAGTAACCCGGGATTCGACGCGCGGTCCGGCTGAATGGCTGAATGCCACGGCAAAGATGATTCCGCGCGGAGCTGGTCCGACTATCGTGCGGTGCCTGCGCGACCGATGGGGCGCGCCAATCGCACACTGCCGGCTGTCCTACGGTGGCAGCCACCAAAGGGACCGTTCATGGTGGATCAAGGCGTGCGGGTCGACCGCGGACAAGAAGCCGCGATGCCCGTTTTCTCCGGTGCCAAGGACATTGTCGAACTGGTGCGCGCGTTGGTGCGCAGGCCCCGTTTCGGCGAGGCGCCGCCGGCCGCGGCGCGCTGGCCGCGCGCGACCGCCCGCCGCCGGGGTATTCCCATGATGTGCCTGGTCCGCGACGCGGACCAGGCCGCGCTGTTGCCCGCGCTTGCCAAGCGCCTGCACGACGCGACTCCCGGCCGGATTCCCCACGTCCTGCACACCTTTCCTGCGCGTGCGCCTGCGCCGCCGGCTACGCGGGACGAACCGGGGCCGGACGAGGACGTGGACAGCATCCGCGCCGCGCTGCTCGTGCTGTCGACGAAACTGGCCGCCGGAGCCAACACGCGCGGCGGCCGCATTCGGTTCCGTCGGTTCGGGCTGGCGCACTGGCTGATCAACCAGGACCTCGACGCCGACGGCGCGGGGTCCGACGACGAACTGCGGCGCAGGCTGCGCGAGCGGGACCTGCGGAGCAGGCGGTACGGGTGGCTGCTGCGGGACCCGGTGTCGGAGCTGACGAAGGCGACGCCGGCGCCGGCCTGGTCGAGGCTGCTGGTGCGCCTGGTCCCGCCGGTCTGGTTCCTCGCCAAGATCAGGGGGCTGGTGCCGGGAGTCGGCGCGGAGTACCGGTGGTTCCTGCGCCAGCCCTATCTCGCACCGAGGGATCCGGGAACCTTCATCGGTTTCGCCGAACGCCTCACCGTCGGGATGCGCGCCGAGGAGGATCCCGAGCAGGTGTTGCGGTTCCTGGTGAACGCGTTTCTCGCGGATATCCGGCAGGCCTACGTGCGCAGGCCGTGGCGGCTGCGCGGGGCCCGGCGCACCACCTACCTCGTGGTCCTGCTCGACGGGATCACCAGGGCCAACGGCGGGTACCGGCTGCTCGAGTTGATCAACGACGTGCGCAACGAGACCGGCGCGTTCGACCCGCTGCTCGTGGTCAGCGGCAGCAGGAAAGTGCCGCCCGACGCGGTCCAGCTGGACGACCCGCAGGCCCCGGAACGGGTCTGGCAGGCCTCGCGCGCTCGGTGCCTACGACGCCTGGTGCGGGCAGTTCAACTCACACACCCGAGCCCGCACCTCCACCGCCTGGTACCTGCCCATCGAGGTGCCGCCGACCCTCGCGCCGGGTGCGGAGGGCCAGGTCGAGGCCAGACAGGACCTGGACAGCATCAAGCCGCTGACGGTCGACCCGCCGCCGGTGTGGACCCGCCGCTGGGTCTCGCTGCTGGCCGTGCTCGTCGTCCTCGGCGCGGCCGTGCTCGGCGGCGCGCGGTGGCGGCAGCAGCACTGCGGCCTCACCCCGTTCGCGGTCGACGCGGCCACGCTGCAAGCCATGGGCGACGAGTGCATCGGCGTGAGCGCGTACGGATTCTCCTTCCAGGCCAACGACGCTCGGCTCAGCGCCGTCGAGGACACGGTCGCCGGGCTGAACCGTCGCGCCGAGGATCTCCATCGGGCCAGCCCGAGTCGCCCCTACTTCTCGCTCGTCTTCGTCGCGGCTCTGAGCTCGCTCGCCCAGCCCCCCGACGAGCTGTTCACCGAGCGGGAGAGCCTGGAGGGGCTGGCGGTCGCGCAGTCCCGGCAGCTGGACAAGAACGGCCCGGGCGACCCGATCGTGCGGCTCCTCCTCGCGAACGCGGGAGACCGGGTCCTGCACGGCCCGGACGTCGCCGGGATCCTCAAGCAGATGACGGCGGACGACCCGTCCATCATCGGGGTGGTCGGCCTGGAACAGACCCGCGAGCCGACCGTCCGCACCATCGAGGCGCTGAACGACGTCGGGCTGCCGATGCTCGCCACCACGCTGTCCGCCGACGGGCTCACCCAACACTCGCCGATGTACTTCCAGCTCTCGCCGCAGGACCGCAGGGAGGGGGAGGTCGCGGCCGCCTACGCGGCGCGGCGGCTCGCCGTCGCGTCGGAGCCGATCGCGCGCAAGGTGCGCATCCTGTACTCGGCGGACCGGCAGGACACCTACAGCAACAACCTGCGCGAGGACCTCCAGTCCAGCTTCGCCGCGAAGGGCGTCGACTTCGAGGTCGACACGCGGGCGTACGTGCCGGCGTACTCGTTGGCCGCGCAGGCGCCCGGCACGGGCCCCTACCAGGTCGGCAAGGACACCTGCGGGTACGACGGGCTGGTCTTCTTCGCCGGCAGGCCGGACGACTTCGCCACCATGCTCGACGGCGTCAACGACAGCTGCAACTCCCGGCCGCCGAGGATCCTCGGCGACGACGACATCTCCAGGTTCGTCGCCGACCTCGGGCTGCGCGGGCGGCATCCGGCGATCCCGTTCGACTACCTGTCCTTCGCCCTCGGCTCGCCGTTCTGCATCCGGCAGACCGATCTCTGGCACACCATGGGAATCCTGTTCCCGCAGGCGTGTCGGGGCGATTCGAAGGACTCCTCGACGGACGGCTACGTCGCGCTGTCCTACGACGCCGTGCGGACCTACGTCACGGCGGTGGAGCACCTGCGCGAGAGCGGTGGGCGCCTCCCGCTCACGCCGGGGGCGGTCTGGCACGAGCTGAAGGGAATCCACGAAACCCCGCTCGACGGCGAGAGCGGCGTGATCGACTTCGGCGGTGTGGTCAACCAGCAGGTGCCGACCGACAAGTTCATCGCGGTGCAGCGGGTCGAGGACGGGGGAGAGCCCAAGGACCAGGGCTCGTGCGGGCGGTTCGCCGGGCGCACGAGCAGCCCGTGGTGCCCGTGACACCGTGGTGCCCGTGACACCGCGGTGTCGCCGGGTGGGCGACCGGGCCCACCCGGCGACGGTCCGTCATGGCACGAACAGCACCACGGTCTCCGCGACGCACGCCGGCTTGTCCTTGCCCTCGATCTCCACGGTGCAGCGGATCACGGCCTGCACGCCCTGGGCGACCTCGGTGACCTCGATCAGCTCGAGCCCGGCCCTGACCCGCGACCCGACCAGTAACGGGCTGGGGAACCGCACCTTGTTGGTGCCGTAGTTGACCCCCATCGTCAGCTTCTCGACGGTGTAGATGTCGCCTGTCAGCTTGGGAATCAGCGACAGCGTGAGGTAGCCGTGCGCGATCGTGCCGCCGAACGGGCCGGCCGCGGCGCGCGCGGTGTCCACGTGGATCCACTGGTGGTCGCCGGTCGCCTCGGCGAACAGGTCGACCTGCTGCTGGTCGACCGTGGTCCACTCGCCGTGGCCGAGGTGCTCGCCCTTGGCCAGCGCCAGCTGGGCCAGGTCGGAGAACACGCGCATTGATCGCCTCCAGGTCGGTTTCGCCAGATGGGTTCCTGCGGTCGGATCGGTTCCTGCGGTCAGATCGGTTCCTGCGGTCCGGTCAGTTCTTGGGGCCGCCGGCCACGTAGAGCACCTGGCCGGACACGAACGAGGCCGCCTCGCTCGCGAAGAAGGACACCGCGTGCGCGATGTCCTCGGGGTAGCCGACGCGGCGCACCGGGATCTGTGCGGCCGCGCCCTTCTGCAACTCCTCGAAGGACACGCCGATCCGCTCGGCGGTGGCCGCCGTCATGTCGCTGACGATGAATCCGGGCGCGATGGTGTTGGCGGTGATGCCGAACTGGCCGAGTTCGAAGGCCAGCGTCTTGGTGAAGCCCTGGAGGCCGGCCTTGGCGGTGGCGTAGTTGGCCTGGCCCCGGTTGCCGAGCGCGGAGGTGCTGGACAGGTTGACGATCCGGCCCCACTTCTGTTCGACCATGTGGGACTGCACGGCACGGGTCATCAGGAACGCGCCGCGCAGGTGCACGGACATGACCAGGTCCCAGTCGTCCTCGGTCATCTTGAACAGCAGGTTGTCGCGGATGATGCCGGCGCTGTTGACCAGCACGGTCGGCGGCCCGACCTCCTCGGCGACCTGGGCCACCACGGCCTTGACCTGCTCGGGGTCGGTGACGTCGACCTTGGCGAAGATCGCCCTGCCGCCCTCGGCGGTGATCTCGGCCGCGGTCTTGTTTCCGGTGGCCTCGTCGAGGTCGAGCACCGCGACGGACATGCCGTCCTGCACGAGGCGGCGCACGATGGCGGCGCCGATGCCTCGGCCGGCCCCCGTGATGATCGCTGTTCGGGTCGGAGTGTTGGGCACCTGGGATCTCCTCGTCGTGACGATGCTGGCATGGCTAAGCGCTTGCTTAGAAGCTACCGGTGCCGCGCGCGCCGCCGCCAGACCCCCGCCGGTCCGCACCGGCCGTGCCCTTGACGTCGCCCCGCACCCCAAGCACCATACCGACTGGTCGGAATGTGTGACGATCGGCTGGAGGCACCGCAATGGAGCAGTGTGAATCCCCGCTTCCCCTGACCCTCGCAGAGCTGCCGCGCCACGCCGCCGAGCGGTTCGCGGACAGAACCGCGGCGCGCCACAAGGCCGACGGACAGTGGGTCGACGTCCGCTACGACCGGCTCGCCGACGAGGCGACGGCCATCGCGGCCGGACTGCTCGCGCTCGGCCTCCAACTGGGCGACCGGGTGTGCGTGCTCGCCGAGACCCGGTACGAGTGGCTGCCCGTCGAGCTGGGCATCGCCTCGGCCGGCGGGGTGACCGTGCCGATCTACCCGTCCAGCTCGCCGGAGGAGTGCGCCTGGGTCCTCGCCGACTCCCAGGCGATCGCCGTCGTGTGCGAGACGGCCGCCCAGGTCGCCAAGGTCGAGGCCGTGCGCGGCCAGCTGCCAGACCTCGCGCACGTGTTCGTCATCGAGCCGGCAGGCGCCGACGTGCCGACCGTCGAACAGCTGCGCGCCAGGGGCGCGGAACTCGACCACGACGCCGTCGCCGAGCGGACCGCGCTCGTGCGTGCCGAGGACCCGGCGCTGATCGTCTACACCTCGGGAACAACGGGGCCCTCCAAGGGATGCGTGCTGAGCAACAGCAACGTCATGGCCAATGTGGACATCAACCGCATGCTCGGCATCCCGCAGCGCGACGACGTCGTCTACGTGTTCCTGCCGCTGGCGCACATCTACGGTCAGGGCGCGTCGCTGTCCCCGCTCGGCGTCGGCGCGGCCGCGGTGTTCTGTAGCGCCGGAGTCACCGCGATCGTGCCGGACCTCATGGAGACCAGCCCGACCGTGCTGCCCTCGGTCCCGCGCGTCTTCGAGAAGATCTACGCGGCCGTCAGCGCGCAGGTGCCGGCCGAGCAGATCGGGCCGCTGGTCCGCGTCGGGCTTGCTGTGCGGGACGCGGACCGCGTCGGCGCCGAGGTCGACGCCGGGACCAGGGCCGTGTTCGACAAGGCTGAGGCCGAGCTGTTCGGCAACATCCGCAACGTCTTCGGCGGCAGGCTGCGCGTCGCGGTGTCCGGTGCGGCCCCGATCGCGCAGGAGATCCTGGAGTTCTTCAACGCGGCCGGTGTCCCGGTCGTCGAGGGCTGGGGGATGAGCGAGACCACGGCGTCTGGCACCATCAACCGCCTGGACGACCAGCGGTTCGGCACCATCGGCAAACCCGTGCCAGGCAGCGACATCCGCATCGCCGAGGACGGCGAGCTGCTCATCAGGGGCCGCCAGGTCTTCCAGGGCTACTGGCGCAACCAGGAGGCCACCGACGAGGTCCTCGTCGACGGCTGGCTGCACACCGGCGACCTCGCGGCGATCGACGACGAGGGCTACGCCACCATCGTCGGCCGCAAGAAGGACATCATCATCACCGCGGGCGGCAAGAACATCGCGCCGGCCAACCTGGAGAACGACCTCCGCCAGTCGCCCTGGGTGTCCCAGGTGGTCATCTACGGCGACCGCCGCCCCTACCTGGTCGCGGTCATCACGCTGGACGCCGAGCGGCTCCTGCCGTGGGCGCGGGAGCAGGGCCTGCCGGAGGACCTCGCCGCGCTGTCCGGCGAACCCAGGGTCCGCGAGCTGGTGCAGGCCGCCGTCGACGCGGCCAACAGCAGGTACGCGAGGGCGGGGCAGATCAAGAAGTTCGTGCTGCTCGACCGCGATCTGACCCAGGACGCCGGCGAGGTCACCCCGACGATGAAACTGCGCCGCTCGGTCGTGCACCGCATGCACGCCGACGCGCTCGGCGCGCTCTACGAGAACACGGAGAACTGATGTACCAGGGAAAGATCGCGCTCGTCACCGGCGGAGCAAGCGGCATCGGCACCGCGGTGGTGCGCAGGCTGGCGGGCCTCGGTGTGCGATCCGTGGTGGCCGACGTGGACGAGGCGGGCGGCGCGGCCGTCGCCGAGGAGTTCGACGGCCTGTTCGTGCGGTGCGACGTCCGATCACCCGAGGACAACGCGGCGGCCGTCGCCTGCGCGGTCGACCGCTTCGGCGGGTTGGACATCGTGGCGCTCAACGCCGGTGTCGGCACGGGTTTCGGCGTCGGCGAGGACTTCGACGCGGAGCGGTACCGCGCGGTGATGGGCATCAACCTGGACGGCGTGGTGTACGGCCTGCACGCGGCGCTGCCCGCGCTGCGGGAGCGCGGCGGCGGCGACATCATCGCCACCGCGAGCCTGGCCGCCCTGACGCCGGTGCCGCTCGATCCGATCTACGCCGCGAACAAGGCCGCCGTCGCCGGCCTGGTTCGCTCGCTCGGCCCGTCGCTCGCCGAGCACCACATCCGGGTCAACGCGCTGTGCCCCGGTTTCGCCGACACCGCCATCCTCACCGGGATCAAGAAGGCGCTGCAACGGGCCGGCATGCCTATCCTGGACGCGGACGTCGTGGCGGAGGCGTTCACGACGGTGCTGGCCGGCACCGGCACCGGCGAGTGCTGGGTGGTCCAGCCAGGTCGACCGAGTGAGCCCTTCCAGTTCCGCAACGTGCCGGGACCACGCACGGACGACGGAAAGACCGTCGGCTGGGACGACTCCATCAAGCAGGAGGTCTGATTCAGTGCGCGCCATCCAGATCACCGGGTTCGGCGGCCCGGAGGTTCTTGTCCAGGCGGAAATCCCCGATCCTGCACCCCGCGACGGGGAGCTGCTGATCGAGGTGAGCAGGGCCGGCGTCAACTACGCCGACACCCACCAGGCCGAGAACTCCTACCTTTCGGAGACCGCGCTGCCGGTCGTGCCAGGCGGCGAGGTGGTCGGCCGCACGCCGGACGGTCGTCGCGTGGTGGCGATGCTGGCCAGCGGCGGTTACGCCGAGCGCGCGGTGGCCCGGCCGCCGCAGACGTTCGACGTGCCAGACGGGGTGGACGACACCACCGCGCTCAGCATGGTCGTGCAGGGCGCGACGGCGTGGCTGTTGCTGCGTAAGAGCGTGCACCTCGAACCCGGCGAGACGGTGGTCGTGCACGCGGCGGCCGGCGGTGTCGGCTCGATAGTGGTGCAGCTGGCCAAGGCGTGGGGCGCCGGCACGGTGATCGCCACCGCGAGCACCGAGGACAAGCGCAAGCTGGCGCTGGACCTCGGCGCGGACGTGGCCGTCGACTCCACCGCCGAGGACATGACCGCGGTGCTGCGCGAGGCCAACGGCGGGCGCAGGGTCGACGTGGTGCTGGACATGACCGGCGGCCGGGTGACCGACCAGAGCGTGGCCGCGCTCGCGCCGTTCGGCCGCCTCGCCTTCTACGGCATGGCCAGCCGCGAGACGCCGAACCCGGTCAAGCCGGCCAACCTGCTGCGGCACTCCACGGCCGTGGCCGGCATGTGGCTGCCGCATGCGTACCTGTTGCCTGGCAACGTGATGGGCGTCGCGATGGCCGAGCTGTTCGCGCTGGTCGGCGAGGACAGGTTGCGGGTGGTGCCCGGCGGCGAGTACCCGCTGTCGCAGGCGCGGCGCGCGCACGAGGATCTGCGGGCCCGCCGCACCACCGGCAAGCTCGTGCTCGATCCGTCGCGGTGAAGCGGTAACGCGGTAACGCGGAAGGCGGGGTGCCGTCGACCGGACACGGCGAGGGGGAGTTCCGGCCGGCCGACGGCGGTCGACGTAGGCGCGGGCGCACCACAGGAGCCCTCGGGGTGACCCGAGGTTGGCGTGCCTTGGGGGTGGGAAGCGCCGCCGGTGTCGGGCTGACTCCGGGTGCGGCGCCGAACGCCTGTCACGTCGACCACCGGTACAACGGGTCGCGGTACCCCGGTGTTCCGTTTCCTCCGTCACACTCCGCTACCCGCAGGAGCGGTCCGGGTGGGTCTGCTGCTCGGTCGGCTCGATGTGCCAGGCGCCGTCCTCGAACAGGATCCGGTTGGACCCGTGCACGGCGGCGCGCGTCCACGGCACCACCGCGGTGTCGCGGTCCACGAGGGTGAGCTGCTCGGTCCGGTAGGGCACGCCGCGCGCGGTCCGGCAGGCCGCGCTGGCACCGGCGAACTCCTCCTTGGTCACCGACCGTCGTGCCGCCGCCGTCCAGAGGTCCCACGCGCGGGACCAGCCGCCGCCGGCCAGCAGGCCGAAGTAGGTGTCCGCGAGCGCCTTGGCCTCGGTCGGCGACCGGTCGGTCGGGCCAGCGCTCGTCCGCGACGGCGCGGGGGCCGGGGCGTCGGCGGCCTGCGCGGAGCACCCGCACAGCGCGGCGACCGCGAGAAGTGCGGCGAACAGGGAAGTTCTGCGGGTCATCGCGCACCGTTTCGGACGTGTCGCGGTGGCGGGGCCGAGTTCGGCCCCGCCACCGCACCGACTAGTTGGTGAGCCGGTTGGTGCCGTACTTGCTGACCAGGTCGTTGTTGGAGTGCAGGTCGAGGTCGGCGTAGAAGCGGATCGAGTCGCGGATCTGGTCCACCGTCAGCGAACCCGGCGCGCCGGACAGCGTGTAGGTGAACGTCTGGCCCGCGTCGACGGTGCGCTGGCCGGCCACGACGTCGTGGAAGCCGAGCCTGGCGATGTAGTACGAGGTGCCGTTGCCCTTGGGCACCTCGACGTAGTCCTGCTGCGGGTGCCCGTACGCCTGCGTGCTGGTGTAGCTGTGGTTGTCCGAGCCGGACGGCCCGAGGAAGATCAGCACGGCGCAGTCGACGCTGAGGGACTTGCTGGAACGGTTGGTGAAGACGAGCTGCCGGTCGCCGTACCACTGGTCGCCGGTGCCGCGCACGCTGACCGTCAGCGGCACGTTGCTGGTGAACTGCGTCGTCGCCGGCTCGCTGAGGATCGGGTTGCCGCCGCCGATCGGGTGGTCGACTCCGTTGGCGCACCGCTCGAGCGGGCTGTTGTACTGCGACGGCGCGCCGGTCGGCAGCGCCTGGGTGAACGTGTCGGGACCGCCGTTGACCGTGCCGCTCTGGGTGCCGGCGGCGGCGGCCGTGCTGCCGTGGTCGGCCACCTGCCAGCACAGCGCGGTGGCTGCCGCGACGGCGGCCGCCCCGGCGAGCACACGTGCCCGCATCGACATTCGCATGTAGACCTCCTGCATCTGTCATTCGGCGGCCTGGACAGCGCTGGAGGAGCCCGCTACCTCGCAAACCGTGTGTAGCGGACTCCGTTCCGGGAGTGTGCCGTGACTCAATTGGTCTGGACAAGTAACCGGACGGACTCTCTGCATGCCGACCGCGTCTGAGCTGCTGTGTTCCGTTGCCTCCCGGTAGAACCGGCGCGCGGACGCCGTCTCAGCGGATCCGGACCGTTGGCGGGACTCGTTTTTCCGGGTGTCACCCGTTCAGGGGGATGGCGAACCCGTTGGCCGACTATGGATACGGTCACCGGCATGACCGACATGCACGAGGACGAGCCCTACACCCCGGACCGGCACCACTCCGACATCCTGCGCGCCCAGGCCGCGCTGGAGGCGGCCGGCGACGACGTCACGGCAAGGGGCAGCGCCTATGCCGCCATGGCCAGCGCGTTCCTCGGCCTCGATCGGATGGCGCGCGAGGGCGACCTACCTGCGGCGTTCACGCCGGATCCCTCGGAGATGCTGGAGAACATCGTCGAGTTCGCGCGGGACGTGCTCAAGGCCGAGACCCCGGCGGATCAGGTGTTCAGCGGCGCGGACATGGAGGTGTGGCTGGGGGATCTGACGCGGTGGATCGAGAGCGGCGGCGAGCTGCCGGAGGAGTGGCAAGATTAAGAGTTCCGCGTCCAATCGTTCTGTCTATGACCGAAATTGGTCTGGACAAGTAACCGGTGCGGCGGTCATGGTGAGGATGCGCCGATCACCGGAGGCACCATGGCAGAGCACGCTGCCGGCCGCACCACGGCCGTGCGCCCGCTGACCCTGTCCGACGTGGGGGATCGTGCCGTGGCCAAGGCCCTGCGGGAGGGGCCGTTCGCCCAGGCACTGCAAGCCGCCGTCGCGCGAAGTGGCCTCGGGCTGGAACGCATCCGACACCGGTTGCGGCAACGGGACGTCTCGGTCGGCGTCACCACGCTGAGCTCCTGGCAGCGCGGCCGCTGCCGACCGGAACGGCCAGAGTCGCTGCGTGCGGTCCGGGTCCTTGAGGAGGTCCTGCTGCTGCCGCCGGACTCGCTGGTCAGCCTCCTCGGCCCGCCCCGCCCGCGCGGCCGCAGGACGATCGACGCCCCGCCAGCCCTCGACCTCGAAGCCGTCTGGGAGGACCGGATTCCGCTGCGCAGGCTGCTCGCCGCGATGGGCGGCGACTGGTACCGCGACGTCGAGCCGGTGGTCGCCCACGACCGCTTCTACATCGGGGCCGACCGGGCCGAGTACGCTGTGCGCACCACCATCGTGGTGCGCGCCGAGGTCGACCACGCCTCGCGCTACCTTGCGCTGCTGCGCGCCGACGACCCGCGCTGCCCGCCGGAGCCGGTGGCGGTCGCCTACGGCTCGATCGGCCGTGTCGAGGCGCACGAGTCGACCGGCTGGCTGGCGGTGGAGATCCTGCTCGACCGCACGCTGCGTGCCGGCGAGCAGACCGTGCTCGAGATCGCCATGCGCTGCCCGCCGGGTGGTCGGCCGACCGTCCGGTGCGAGCGCCGGTTCCGGACCGCCGCGCGCGAGCACGTCCTCCAGGTGCACTTCGACCCCGCCGCGCTGCCGGCGCGCTGCTTCCGGCTGACCGAAGACCCTCGGCGCGGCGAGGAACTGCCGATCGGCTCGTCGCACACCGCCCAGGCCATCGCCTTCGACCTCGACGCTGGCGCGCACGGCATCACCTGGGAGTGGGAGCGCGCCGCGAGCCGAGACGCGGAAACCGCCGCCAGCAGGGAGCCCTGCCCGACGGGGTAACCCGCGCGGGTGAGCCGCACCCACTCCTCGCGTCACGACCGGCCAGCACCCGCACCAACCTGGCACACGCTGTCTCCACGGGATGCGAGGTCGGGTCGTTGGCGCTGTGGCATCACCAATCCCATGACGGAGGCGCTCCTCCGCAGGCATGTCGGCTCTGCGGATCGCCGGTGCTGGCGAGCGTGGTCGACCTCGGCGCGACGCCGCCGTGCGAGCGATTCCTCACCGCCGACCAGCTCGACGCGGTCGAGCCGACCTACCCGCTGCACCTGCGGGTGTGCCCGGACTGCCTGCTCGTGCAGCTCCCGGCGCAGATCACGCCGGAGGACACCTTCACCGAGTACGCCTACTTCTCCTCGTACTCCGAGAGCTGGGTGGCGCACGCGCGGAACTTCGTCGCCGCGGCCACGGCCGGGCTGGGGCTCGGCGCGGAATCGTTCGTCGTCGAGGTGGCCAGCAACGACGGCTACCTGCTGCGGAACCTGGTCGACGCGGGCGTGCCGTGCCTTGGCATCGAGCCGTCGGTGAACGTCGGCGCGGTCGCCAGGGCGCGCGGGGTGCCGACGCTGACCGCGTTCCTGGACAAGGACACCGGCGCGCGGGTGCGGAGCGAGCACGGCCCGGCGGATCTGGTGGTGGCCAACAACGTCTACGCGCACGTGCCCGACGTGCTCGGGTTCACCGCGGGCCTGCGCGAGCTGGTCGCCGACGACGGGTGGGTTTCCATCGAGGTGCAGCACCTGCTGAGCCTGGTGCGGGACAACCAGTACGACACCATCTACCACGAGCACTTCCAGTACTACACGGTCGCCTCGGCGCAGCGCGCGCTGGCCGAAGCCGATCTGTCCATTGTGGACGTCGAGCTGCTGCCGACACACGGCGGCTCGATCCGCCTGTGGGCCAGGCCGTCCGTCGCCGCAGGCCGGCACTCGGCGCGCGTCACCAGGGTCCTGCAACAGGAGCGGGCGGCCGGCCTGCACGACCTGTCCGGCTATCGGGGCTTCGCCAAGCGGGTCGACGGGATCCGCGCCGACCTGCTGCGGTTCCTGCTCGACGCGGCCGCCGAGGGTAGGACCGTCGTCGGTTACGGCGCGCCGGGCAAGGGCAACACGCTGCTCAACCACTGCGGCATCCGGCCGGACCTGCTGGCCTACACCGTGGACCGCAACCCCTACAAGCACGGCAGGTTCACCCCGGGCACCCGGATCCCCATCCACGCACCGGAACGCATCGCCGTCGACCGCCCCGACTACGTGCTGGTGCTGCCGTGGAACCTGCGCGACGAGCTCGTCACGCAGCTGTCCTACGTCCGCGACTGGGGCGGCCGACTGGTCTTTCCCATCCCCCGACTCGAGGTGGTGTCGTGAAGGTCGTCCTGTTCTGCGGCGGATACGGCATGCGCATGCGCACCGGCCCCGCCGACGACGTGCCGAAGCCCATGCACCTGGTCGGTCCGAGGCCGTTGCTGTGGCACGTGATGCGGTACTACGCGCACTTCGGGCACACCGACTTCGTGCTGTGCCTCGGCTACGGCGCGGAGCACATCAAGAGCTTCTTCCTGAACTACCTGGAGACTGCGTCCAACGACTTCGTGCTGCGCGAGGGAAAGCTGGAGCTGCTGTCCACCGACATCAGCGACTGGACGATCACCTTCGCCGACACCGGCACGGACTCGCCGATCGGGGAACGCCTCCGCCGCGTGCGTCACCTGGTCGCCGACGAGGAGATGTTCCTGGCCAACTACGCCGATGTGCTCACCGACGCGCCGCTTGACCAGCAGGTCGACCGGTTCGCGGCCAGCGACGCTGCCGCGTCGATGCTGGTGGTGCCGCCGCAGCAGTCCTTCCACTGCGTCACGCTCGGCGAGGCGAGCCTGGTGGACGGCATCACCCCGGTCAGCGAGCTGCCGCTGTGGGAGAACGGCGGCTACTTCGTGCTGCGGCAGGAGATCTTCGACCACCTGCCGCCCGGCAGCGACCTGGTCGCCGACGCCTGCGGCGAGCTGGCCAAGGCCGGGCGGCTGCTCGCCAGTCCCCACCAGGGTTTCTGGCAGCCGGCGGACACCCTCAAGGAGTGCGCCGCGCTGGACACCGCCTACGCGGCGGGCGACCGGCCGTGGATGCGCTGGGAACACGGGATGGCCCCGTGATCGGGCTGGGCGGCGGACCGGTGCGCGAGGTGGTGGCGCTCGGCGCGCACTGCGACGACATCGCGATCGGGGCAGGCGGCACGCTGCTGACGCTGTGCGCGGCGCGGCCGGGACTGCGCGTGCACGCCCTGGTGTGCACCGGGGGCGGCACCGCGCGCGAGGCCGAGGAACGCGGGGCGCTCGTCGCGTGCTGCCCGGACGCCGACCTGGACGTCACCGTGCTCGACCTGCCGGACGGCCTGCTGCCCGCCCGCTGGGAGCGCGTCAAGCGGGCGCTTGAGGCACTGCGCGGGCGCGCCGCGCCCGATCTCGTTCTCGCGCCCAACCGGCACGACGCCCACCAGGACCACCGGCTGCTAGCCGAGCTGGCGCCGACCGTGTTCCGCGACCACCTGACCCTCGGCTACGAGATCGCGAAGTGGGACGGCGACCTCGGCCGCCCGACGGCGTACCAGCCGCTGACCGAGGCCGTCCTCGACGAGAAGGTCGCGCTGCTGCACGAGCACTACCACTCGCAGCTGGGCCGCGACTGGTTCGGCCGCGACACCTTCCTCGGGCTGGCGCGGCTGCGCGGGGTGCAGTGCAGGGCCAGGTTCGCCGAGGCGTTCTTCGTCGACAAGCTCACGCTCGACCTGGCGGGCTGACCCGTGCGCGTGTTGCTGACCGGCCACCAGGGCTACCTTGGCAGCGTGCTGTCCCCGCTGCTCGCCGCGGCGGGGCACCAGGTGATCGGGCTGGACTCCGGGTTGTACGCGGACTGCGTGTTCGGCCCGCCGCCGGCCGCGCCGCCGAGCCACGCGGTCGACCTCCGAGACGTCCGACCCGAGCACCTGCGCGGGGTGGACGCGATCGTGCACCTGGCCGCGCTGTCCAACGACCCGCTCGGCGCGCTCGACCCCGAGCTGACCTACGCGGTCAACCACCTCGCCTCGACCCGCCTCGCCCGGCTGGCCAGGGACGCCGGGGTGCGCAGATTCCTCTACGCCTCAACGTGTTCGGTGTACGGCGCGGCGGGCGACGCGCTCGTCGGCGAGGACGCGCCGCTGCGGCCGGTGACCCCGTACGCGACGAGCAAGGTCCTGGTGGAGGACGACCTCGCCGAGCTGGCCGACGCGGACTTCAGCCCGGTGTTCCTGCGCAACGCCACCGCGTTCGGCGTCTCGCCGAGGCTGCGCGCCGACATCGTGCTGAACAACCTCGTCGGGCACGCGGTGCTCAGCGGCGAGGTGCGGGTGCTGTCCGACGGCACGCCGTGGCGTCCGCTCGTGCACGCGCGGGACATCGCGGCAGCCTTCCTCGCCGCGCTGGCCGCCCCGCGCGAGGCCGTGCACACCAGGGCGTTCAACGTCGGCATGGCCGAGAACAACGCGACCGTGGCCGAGATCGCCGAACAGGTCGCCGCCGTGGTGCCGGGATCGCGGCTGGTGATCACCGGCGAGGCCGGGGGAGACCCGCGCTCCTACCGGGTCGACTTCTCCCGCATCCGCGCGCTGCTGCCGGACTACGATCCACAGTGGACGGTTCGGGCCGGCGCGGCCGAGCTCTACGAGGCCTACCTGCGGCACGGGCTCACCCGGCTCGCCTTCGACCGCCGCTACACCCGCCTCGCCCGCCTCACCGACCGTCGCGCGGACGGCACGCTCGGCCCCGACCTGAGACCGGCGCCGTGACCGTCCCGGTGTGCCGGGGCTGCCGGGCCCGCCAGGGTCGAGTGCTGCTCGACCTCGGCGACCAACCACCCTGCGACGCCTTCCCGCCGGCGACCCAACTCGGGCCGGACCGGCGGCATCCGCTGCGCATGTGGCTCTGCGACGCCTGCGGCCTGGCCCAGCTCGCCGAGGACGAGACCGCACCGGAAGAACCACTCGGCGTCGAGCCGGCCGCGCTCCTCGCCCAGGCGGCGCGCGCGGTGGACCTGGCCGGCGCGGCCGGGCTGCTGCCGGCCGGGGCCACCGTGCTGGAGTACGGCAGCCCGCACGGCGGGAGCTGGCTGCCGCTGCTGGCCGACCGGGGCCTGCGGCCCCCGGCCGAAGGGCGCCCGGCCGACGTGGTGCTGGACTGCTTCGGCCTGATGCACTGCGCCGACCAGGCCGCCGCCGTCGCCGAGCGCGCGAACCGCCTCGAACCAGGCGGCGTCGCCCTGTTCCAGTTCCACTCCCTCGCCGCGATCATCCACAACGGACAGTGGAATGCCCTGCGGCACGGCCACTTCGCCTACTACTCCACCGAGTCGCTGATCCGGCTGCTCGGCGTGGCCGGCCTCACCGCCAGGTCCGCCTGGCGGTTCGACCTCTACGGCGGCACGGTGCTGCTCGCCGCCGCGCGCGGCGGCGAGCCCGACGACAGCGTCACGCGACTGCTGGCGGCCGAGGCCGCCGCTGGCGTGCACGACCCCGACCGGCTGGCGAACCTCCAGCCGGCCGCGAGCCGGAGCGCCGCCACCCTGCGCGCCTGGCTGGCGCGCGAGGCGGACCGGGGGAGCGTGGTCGCAGGCTACGGCGCCGCGTCCCGCGCCGTGGCCCTGTTGTGCCAGGCGAACATCGACGCGGACCTCCTGGTCGCCGTCGCGGACGCGGCGCCGGCCAAGCACGGCCGCAGGATGCCGGGCACCCGCATCCCGGTGGTGTCCCCGGACGAGCTGCGCGCGATCGCCCCGGACACCGTCGTCCTGTTCCTGCCCGACCTGCTGGCCGAGGTGCGCCACCTGGCCGCGAACTGGGCGCTCGCGGACCCCGCGCCCGTCGAGGCCGACCCGGTTCGCGGCCAACAGCCATCCGTCAGTAGCGGTAGTGATCCAGCTTGTACGGTCCTTCCACGCTGACCCCGATGTACTCGGCCTGTTCCTTGCTCAGCGTGGTCAACCGCGCGCCGACCGCGTCGAGGTGCAGCCGCGCCACCTTCTCGTCGAGGTGCTTGGGCAGCCGGTACACCTGCCGCTCGTACGCCTCCGGCCTGGTGAACAGCTCCAGCTGCGCGATCGCCTGGTTGCTGAACGAGTTCGACATCACGAAGCTCGGGTGGCCGGTGGCGTTGCCGAGGTTCAGCAGCCTGCCCTCGGACAGCACGATGATCGAGTGCCCGTCGGGAAAGACCCACTCGTGCACCTGCGGCTTGATCTCGATCTTCCGGATCCCCGGCACCCGCGCCAGGCCGGCCATGTCGATCTCGTTGTCGAAGTGCCCGACGTTGCCGACGATGGCGTTGTGCTTCATCCGCGCCATGTGCTCGGCCATCACGATGCCGAAGTTGCCGGTCGTCGTGACGAAGATGTCGCCCCGCTCCACGACGTCCTCCAGCAGAACGACCTCGAGCCCGTCCATCGACGCCTGCAACGCGCAGATCGGGTCGATCTCGGTCACCACGACCCGCGCGCCCTGGCCGCGCAGCGACTCGGCCGAGCCCTTGCCGACGTCCCCGTACCCGCAGATCACCGCCAGCTTGCCGGCCAGCATCACGTCGGTGGCGCGGTTGATGCCGTCCGCGAGCGAGTGTCGGATGCCGTAGCGGTTGTCGAACTTGGACTTGGTCACCGAGTCGTTCACGTTGATCGCCGGGAACAGCAGCGCGCCGTCCTCGGCGAGCCGGTAGAGCCGCTTGACGCCGTTGGTCGTCTCCTCGGTGACACCGAGCAGCTCCTCGGCCATCCTGGTGAACCGCCTGCCGTCCCTGGCCAGGCTGTCCGCGAGGGTCCGCAGCACCAGCCGGTGCTCCTCGGAATCGTCCTCGGTCGGCTGCGGCACCGCGCCGGCCGCCTCGAACTCGACTCCCTTGTGCACCAACATGGTCGCGTCGCCGCCGTCGTCGAGGATCATCGTCGGCGCCTGCCCGTCGGCGAAGTCGAACAGCCGGTCGGTGCACCACCAGTACTCCGCGAGCGTCTCGCCCTTCCAGGCGAACACGGGGGTGCCGGCCGGCCGTTCTGGCGTGCCGTCGCGCCCGACGACGACCGCGGCGGCGGCCTCGTCCTGCGTGGAGAAGATGTTGCAGGACACCCATCGCACCTGCGCGCCGAGCTCCACCAGCGTCTCGATCAGCACGGCGGTCTGCACCGTCATGTGCAGGGATCCGGCGATCCGCGCCCCCCGCAGCGGCTTCCGCTCGGCGTGCTCCCGGCGGATCGCCATCAGGCCGGGCATCTCGTGCTCCGCCAACCTGATCTGATGCCGCCCTGACTCGGCCAGCGACAGGTCCGCGACCGCGAACTCGATACCGCCGATGTTGCCGGCCTGAACTGGACTCGTTGTCGACACGGGAAAAGACACCTCCTGGGTAAGGAGGCGCCCTTGCGTTGGTCGTCGCGAGCCGAGCGTGGCGGACCGGTGAGGGTCCGTCGCAGCGCCTCTCGGCCCTGGCCGCCCGGGAACCGGAACGGCCGACGTGCCCAGGAAGCATGGCAATCCGATCGGCGGCTGTCAACGCCAGAGGCGAACCCATTCGGGAAGCCGCGATCGGCCCGCCGGATCGCCGGTATCGGCATTGGCGACCCGGTTCGGTCGGCAGATTCGGTGAACTCCGAATATGTCCGTTTGCTCCGTTCAGTGGGGTCGTGAATGGTGAACTTGCGCTAAGGTGATGTGCCGGGCGGACAGGCCGTCAAGTATTGGGAAGGGATCCCATGCTTACCCTGCTGGCTGTTGCCGGTGTGGCCCTTTCGGTATTCGCCGCACCATCGTGGAACACGCCCCCACCACCTGACAAGATTGTCATCGACGTCGTGACCGTCAATGGCTCTGGCTGCCCTGCCGGATCCGCGGCCGTTGCGGTCGCGCCCGACAACACCGCTTTCACCGTGACCTACAGCAGCTTCCTCGCGCAGGTCGGAGTCGGCGCGAGCCCGACGGACTTCCGCAAGAACTGCCAGCTCAACCTGCGCGTGCACGTGCCGCAGGGCTTCACCTACGCGATCGCCGAGGCCGACTACCGGGGCTTCGCACACCTGGAAACGGGCGCGACCGCGCTGGAACGGGCGAACTACTATTTCCAGGGAATGCGGCAGACCGCATTCATTAACCACCCGTTCTCCGGGCCGTTCGAGGACGACTGGCAGACCACCGACAGCACCGATGTCGCGTCGCTTGTCTTCGCTCCGTGCGGCGAGGAACGTAATTTCAACATCAACGCCGAGTTGCGTGCCTCGGCCGGCACGTCCGACCCGCAGGCCACGACCAGTTTCATTTCGATGGACTCGACCGACGGAAGTATTACGACGACCTACCACTTCGCGTGGAAGACCTGTAGCTGACGCAGTGCGCCGGTCGGGCAGCGCGATCCGGCCGGCGCCGCCCGCGTGTCCCTCGGTGGTCACGGCAGACCCGCGACCACCCGCAGCACCAGCAACACGACCAGCGCGCACACCCCGACCACCAGCGCCCCGTCGAGCCGCCGCACCGCCCTAGGCCGCGGCGGCGCCGCACCGTCGTCGCCGCCGTCAC
Organism: Solihabitans fulvus; assembly: GCF_008386585.1. GTDB lineage: Bacteria > Actinomycetota > Actinomycetes > Mycobacteriales > Pseudonocardiaceae > Solihabitans > Solihabitans fulvus. The sequence goes on along the minus strand of NZ_VUOB01000026.1, from coordinate 59,779 downwards.
CGGCCGCGCGCTCACCGAGCACGACCCGCGCCCCGGCGAGCACGACCACCACCGCGAGCACCGCCCCTGCGCCCCACGCGAACAGCTGCTCCAGCGCCGAGACCACGCCGACGCTCACCATGCCACCACCACCCGCGCACGCGCAGCGGCCGTCACGAGCCCACCCCTCGCGCTCCGTCCGCCCCGTCCGCCGACTTCGCCGGCCCGACCCACCTGGCCGGCACGCCCGCGTACAGGCCGGGTTCGAGGCAGTCCCGCGCGACCACGGCTCCCGCCGCCACGGCGACGTCCGGCGCGAGCGTCACCCCGGGCACCACGATCGTGCGCGCGCCGAGCCACACCCGGTCGCCGATCCGCACCGACCGACCCTGCGGGTACTTGGACACCGAGCCGTCCGCCGTCCACGGATGGTGCGAGGTCAGGATCGCGACCTGCGGGCCGAACTGGCAGTCCCGCCCGATCCGCACCTCGGCGACCGCCTCGATGAAGCACTCGCGGTTGAGGAAGGTGCCGGCCCCGATCTCGACGTTGCGCAGCCGCCCGGCCACCCGCAGTCCCGGAAAGATGTTCGGGGTGTCGACCCGAAGGCCGAGCGCGCGATAGCCGAGCCAGCGCAGCACCCTCGGCACCGGCTCGGCCCCGAGCAGGCCGTTGACCAGCGTGCCGGCCGTCATCGCCCACAGGTCGATCCAGACCTGCTCGGCCAGCACCCTCGGCCAGTCCCTGCGGGTTCGTCGAGCCACGCTCAGCCTCCGTTTTCCTCTGGCAGGGCAAGAACCGTGCGGCCGGCCCGGTCGAACACCACCGTGTAGTGGTTCACCCGGATCAGCGTGTCGACGATCTCGCGAGTCCACCCCGGTCTCATTCCGTACAGGATCCGGCCGGCCGCGTCCTGCTGCGGGCTGACGACCACGAAGTCGGGCTTGGCCGCGAGCACACACCGCTCGATCTGGGTCGGCGAGTCGCAGTTGTCCCTGCCCCCGCCCAGTTCCGCGGCGCTGACCTGCGTCACCTCGCCGACCCGCTCGGCGCGCAGCGGGCTGTACCAGGTCAACGCGACGATGCTGTCGCCAGGAACGGCGAGCCGATAGGCGGCGTCCATGGCGTCCAGGTCGGTCCGAGTGAAGCTGACATAGGCGTCATTCCCGCCACGGACGGCCACGGTCCCCAGGCACAGCACCAGCAACGAGACCAACACACCGCCCCAGGCAAGCAGACCGCGCGACCCACTCGCCCTGCCGACCCGTCGATCCAACACGGCGCCGATCGCCAGCCCGCCCCCGATCGCGAACCACGGCAGCGCGAACAGGTAGCACCGCATAAACACCTCGCCGCCGTAGGGCTGCACCACGGCGAGCCCGAACGGCATGAGCGCCAACACCGGCAGCACCCAGGTCCGCACCCTCCTGCGCCGCAACAACAGCACGCCACCCACCGCGAGCAGTGCCGCGAGGCCCGTCAACCCGATGCGCAGGAACACGATCGCCTGGTGTCCGGAGTCCCCGGCCAGCCGCTGCCCGATGCCCTGGTTCACCGACGAGCTGACGTCGCCGATGGAGCCCGTGATCAGCGCGAGCTGCCCGACCCAGAACTCCTTGGCCGCCAACACGAACCACGCCAACGCTGGCACGAAGGCCAGCACCGGCAGCCAGCCGGGCCACAGCCGGCCCCACAGCAGCAGCACCGCGAGAAAGCCCACCAACACGAACGGCGTGAGCTGGTGCGAGGGTGCGAGCGCGACAGCCAGCAGCAGCACCAACCCCTGCGCGAAGACTCTCCCGCCGGGTGTCCCGGCCGGCACCCGACGCTCCCGCAACCGCACCCGCCCGCCGTCCACCAAGCCGGGCCGCACGAGGTACCGCACGGTCAATGCGAGCGCGGCGAGCAACAGGACGAACGTCGTGCCCTGCGGGGAGAAGTAGTCCTGCTCGGTCCAGTTCCCCAGCAGGAACAACCAGGTGGCGATCCACGCGGCGCGCCCATGTCCGAGCGCGGCCGTGGCCAGCGCCCGCACCCCGATCGTGGCCAGCCCGGTCAGTACGACCGGTGCCCACGCCAGCAGCACACCGCTGTCCTGATATCCGCCCGCCCTGGTCAGAAACGCCGCCAACGCGAAGAACCCTGGCCAGGAGAACCGCGTGTCGAAGTCGTGCAGCACCGCGCCGTTGTCGCCGATGTAGTTGGCGAAGCCGGCATGCAGCCAGCTGATCGGCAGCCGCGCGACCTCCTGCACGGCCGGCTGCAACCCGTAGATCATCACCAGGCCGGCGCCCGTGAGCAGCGTCAGCACCCAACCCCGGGGCCGTCGTCCCGCCACCTCGGCCACGAACGCCACCAACAGCACCGGATAGGACAGCAGCACCACGGGAGACAGCGCCCCGATCAGCCCGAGTCCGCCGAGCTGACCGGGATCCACCCGGTGCAGCCCAACTACCCACAACCCAAGCCCCACCGCCCCGACCACAGGCACAACCCATGCCCTGCGGCCGGAGTCCACCCCCGATCCCGCCAAGCGCCGCAACGGAACCAGCCGCGCCGACCCACCAGCCCGCCGCCGCAGCTCGACCACCGCCGAGCCCCCCACCGCCACCACCGCAGACCCCGCCCCCCGCAACAAAGACCCGCCCCTCTGCAACAAGGCCGCGCCCCTCCCCGCCGCAGCCCCGCCCCTCCGCAACGAGGCCGCGACCCTCGCGGCCGCAGCCCCGCCCGTCCGCACGACCGGCGCCCCCGGCCCCGCCACCGTCTCGCCCGATCCCGCGAGTGGTTCGGCCCGTCCGGCGACCGGTTCGCTCAACCGCGCCGCTATCTCGCCCGGCCCCGCGAGTGGTTCGCCCAGCCGCGCTACTGTCTCGCCCGGCCCCGCGAGTGGTTCGCCCAGCCGCGCTACTGTCTCGCCCGGCCCCGCGAGTGGTTCGCCCAGCCGCGCTACTGTCTCGCCCGGCCCCGCGACTGGTTCGCCCAGCCCCGCGTCCGGTTCGCTCAACCCCGCGACCGATTCGCCCCGGCCCGCCATAGGCTTGTCTCGCTCCAGTGCCCCTCGCTCAACCATCTCGATCTCGCCTAGCAGCTGCTGCCACCGGGGCCTCCGGCGCCACAAACCGAGTACGGCAACCACAGCAAGAACCCATTGCAGTGCAAGGAAACCAGCGCCGATCGGCCACAGCCGTGGACCGGGCAGCGCCAGAATCAACACCACCATGCCGACTGCGTTGGCGGCCTGTAGCGCCGCGACAACCACCCCACGCCCCGCAGCCAGGTGCACCCCGGTGACCAGCACCACGACCAGCCGCGCGACGTAGCCCACCAACGCCACCTGCAACAACGACGTGCCGATCTCCGCGTAGGCGTCGCCGAACAACCCGAGCACCCATCCGGCACCCACCACCCCGACCGCGATCGGCGGCAGGAAGATCGCCGCCATCCGGGTAGCCGCATGTCGCACAAGTACCCCAGCCCGCTCCTCCGCTCCGGCCAAGCGCACGACCACCGCGTTCACGAACCCGGTGGCCGCAACATCCAAGGCGTTGAGCCCCATCCACACGATGAAGAACACCGCGCCGACCTCGGGACCGTTCCGCGCGGTCACGACCAACGGCACGACGTTGTAGAGCACGGCAACGCACACGGTCGCCGGATAGGTCGGTCCGACCAACGAGAGAACTTCCCGCCGATCGGGCAGGCGGCCCGCCGTCCCGCCCACCCGCCGGCCCGTGACGACCACCAGGGCCGACACCACCAGCACGCCGAGCACGGTGGGCAACACCCAGGACAGCACGATGCCCAGCGCGCCGAGCCGTGGACCGAGCACCACCAACAGGACCAGCCGGGCAACGCTGAACGCGGTGTTCTCCACCAGCACCCACCGGGCCCGGCCCAACCCGGTCAACACCGCGTCCTGGAACTGGAACAACGTCCAGCCGACGCTGGCGGCCACGAACAACACACCGCCGAACACGGGCACGGCGGCGGTGGTCACGGCGGTGGCCGGCACCAGCGCGAACAGCCCGGCAGCCACCACCGCGACCAGCACCACCACGCCATAGCCACGCCGCAGCAACATGGGAGTTCGCCGACCCGCCAACGGCAACCACCGCAGCACGGCAGGCCCGAGCCCCAACTCCGCGACGGTGGCGAACAACAGAAACCCCGACACGAAAGCGGAAGTCGCGCCGACCTCCGCGCGCGGCAGCAGCCGGGCAGCCAACAGCCAGCCGACCAACCCGGCCCCCGCGGTGACCAACGCGCTCGCGGTGAGCGCGAGCCCGTCGCCCAGCAGACCCCCACCGGCCGCGCCGGGCGAGATCGTCACCTCCCGGGCGGTTGGTTCGGTGACAGTGCGTTCCGCCGTATCGGATGGTTGAGTCACGAAGCCGCCCGCGTCGTTCGAACCAGGTGATGCACCAACAGAGGCGCACTCGCCGCCGCGAGCAGCACGAGCGCGCGAGTCGGATGCCATGCGCCCAGCATCAACATCACCTGCGCCACAACGATCGACAGCGCGATGCTCACCGCCGTGGCCGCCGCCCAGGTAAGCGCAGCGCTGGCCCCGGGGAGATAGGCCGCCACGGCCCATCCCGGCCCGACAAGCAGAAACACGAGGGTGATCAGCAACCGCACCGGCCCACCGACCTCGGCAGTGGCAAGCACCGCGGCCAGCATGCCGATTACCAGCAGCGCCCCGGCGCAGTACCGACGAAGCCCATCACTGGCGTTCACGACCGCCCCCAAACGCAGCCGCGCCGCCGCTTCGCCCGGCCGCACCACCGAACCGTCCACGCAGGTACCCGGCAGCAGCCCATCCGACCGCCATCGGCAACGCCGCCGCTCCACCCAACGCGCTGCCCCTCCCACGCGCCGCGCCACCCTTTCCGCGCAGCACTCCGACCAACTCCCGACGCAATGCCGCCGGCAACACCCGGCGCGTGTAGTCCCGTTCCGTGGCGAGCGCGTCCGTCCCACCAACCAGCCCGGCGACGGCGGCCTTGGACAACCCCTCCGCCCAACAGCGGCGCGCAAGATACCGCCAGCTGACCCGATCCGCACTCACTCGATGCCTTACCACGGCGGCCGGATCGAACACGATCCGCGCCTTCGGATCTGCCTGCCGGATTCGGATGCACAACTCGGTCTCCTCGCACCCGAGCGGCACTCGTCCGACTCGACCAAGGTCCTCGGCGAACCCGCCGACCGCGTCGAACACCTCGCGCCGGAAGGACATGTTGCAGCCCATCAGATTCCGCACTGGCGAGACGCGCTCCGGCTGGCCGGCATAGGTGCAGCCGACCACCCAGTCCAGCTCGCCACGCCCCTCCGCGTCGGCCGCCGGCAGCATGCCCGGCCGTCGAACCGGCCACACCGGCCTGGCGGATCCGCCGACCGCGACCACCTCGGGGTCCGCATAGTGGCCGAGCAGCGTCGCCAGCCAACCGGGATCCGCGGCCGCGTCGTCATCGAGAAACGCGACGATCCCGCCGTCCACGACCGCAAGGGCGGTGTTGCGGGCGCCGGACAACCCTCTCCGTCCACGGTTGTGCAGCACGTCAACCCACGGAAAGGCCCGCTCGGCCCGCTCGGCGAGCGCCGCGTTGTGGTCGACGACCAACACGATCTTCGGCCCGACAGCCGACTCAACCCGTTGCCCCGCAACTGACCTGACCGCGCCACACAGGTCGTCCCACCGGTCCTCGGTGTAGGCACAGATCACCACGGTCACCGCCAATCCGGCGGCCTCCCCAACGGCCTCTCCGGCGGCCTCCCCAACGGCGTCTCCGACGGCCTCCTCGATGGCCTCCGTCACGCCGGTTCCTCGGCCGGCACGCCGGGAACCGCACGATCGAGCAGATCCAGCCGGGGCGGCAACCAGCGCTTGCGCCGCGCCGGATGCGAGTCGAGCCCCGCCCGGCTCAGCCGTCTGCTCCGGTGCCGTTCGGTCAGGATGGTCCGCAACACCCGCGCGCCGTCGGTGAAGGTCCGCAGGTTGCTCTCGCCGTGCATCCGGCTGCGCTCGACGCTGGGCACCTCGGCGATCCGCAGCCCGGCGGCGGCCACCCGACAATTGATCATCGTCTCGATTTCGAATCCGTCGCCCCACGGCATCGCGCCGGACGGCGCGGCCTGGTCAACCGACGGAAGGTCGAGCACGGGCACGATGTCACGCCAGAACGCGTTGTATCCGTAGCACAGGTCGGAAAACCGCGTGCGGAACAGCAGATTTGTCACGCCGTTGAGGCTGGCATTTCCGACATTGCGCAGCCCGGTGATGTCGTGACTGCCGCCGCCGAGGATGAACCTGCTGCCCTTGGCGAAGTCGAATCCACAGGTCAGCGTCGTGACGAAATGGGGAATCTCGGCGGGATCGGCGGATCCGTCCGCGTCGAACATGACAATGATGTCGCCGGTGGCCGCGTGAAACCCGCAGGCCAGCGCGTTTCCCTTGCCACGCCTGGTCTGCCTGACGATCTTGATACCCGGCATCAGACGTCTCGCGACATCGACGGTGCCGTCGACGGAGTGGCCGTCGACCAGCAGGACCTCGTGCAGAGGAGGCAGTTCCGGCAACACCGTTTCAAGATTTCTTGATTCATTCATGGCCGGAATGACGACAGTCACGGTCGGTCGATTGCCGCGGCTCATCTCGATCCTTTCCGCACGTCCGCATGGTCGAGGTGAATCTGAATCATCTCGGGGATACCTGACCTGAGGGGTCGCCTGTTCGGGTGATGTTGTGTAACCATTTCATGAGCGTGATGGCGTTCCGTGACGAAACGGAGAGCTGAATCCCCGCTGCGGATGAGTAAGCTGTCTACACATAAACAAGAACTGGTGGTATCCGTAATGGCGTTCGCCGTCGCCGCGCGGCTCGTCATGTGGTTGTCGCGCAGGTGGTGCGACGTCCGTTGATCCGGTCGGTTCGACGACCGTTGACTACAGTGACGGCACCGGGCGGTGCTCGCCGACCGCGATGCCGGCGAGGAGGTGGGGGAGCGGTGGGCGAGACCCGGCGGTCGCCGTGCAGGTGTGGCCATCCCGCGCAGGCCCACGAGCACTACCGGGGCGGCACCGAGTGCGCGATCTGCCCGCCCGGCGAGTGCCGCGCGTTCCGATCGGCCGACGGCCCGCTCGCTGCCGTGACGGCATGGTGGCAGCGGCTACGCAAGTCGAGAACCGAATGACCCGCGAACCCGCCGTATCCATCTGCCTGCCGGCCTACCAGGCGGAGCGCTACATCGCGGAGGCCGTGCGCAGCGTGCTCGCGCAGAGCTGGCGCGATTTCGAACTTGTCGTGCTGGACAACGCGTGCACCGACCAGACCGCCGCCATTCTGCGGTCCTTCGACGACCCGCGCCTGCGGATCGTGCGCAACGACGAAACGGTCCCACTGCCGGAGAACTGGAACCGCGTCGTGCGGCTCGCGAGCGGCGAGCTGATCAAGGTGCTCTGCGCCGACGACCTGATCCACCCCGACGCCCTTGCCAGGCAGGTCGCCGCGTTCCGCAGCGACGCGACCCTCGCCCTGGCCGCCTCGCGCCGGCACGTGATCGACGAGTCCGGGGTGATCCTCGCCGCGAACCGGGGACTGTCCGGCCTGCTCGGACGGTTCGACGGCCGCGAGGTCGCCCGCAGGGTGGTGCGCAGCGGCGCCAACCCGATCGGCGAGCCTGCCGGCGTCATGTTCCGCCGCGAACACTTCGAGAAGGTCGGCGGATTCGACGGAGAGCTGCTGTTCCCGATGGACCTCGACCTGTGGATGAAACTGTTGCGGCACGGCCATTTCATCGGCATCGGCCAGTCGTTGGCCGCGTTCCGGGTGAGCCGCTTTTCGCTGTCGGCCGGCCTCACCAGGACCCAGTACCGCGAACAGCTCGAACTCACCAGCCGGATCGCCGAGGACGACGCGTGGCAGATCCCGCGCGGCGATCTACTCCTCGGCCGGGCCCGCGCCCCGCTCGCCAAACTCCGCCGCCGCACCATCTTCGAGCTGGTCCGCCTCAGCGCCCGCCTCTAGTTGTGCCCTTGCCGCGCACCGCACACCGAACACCGAATCTCCGCCAAACGTCATGAAGGACGCCCTCCTGGCATCGGCCATTGGCCATCTGGTGTCAGGAAGGCGTCCCACACAACGTGCCGGGCCCCGGCCGACCGGCCGGCGCCAAGCGATCAGTCGTTCAGTTCGGCGAGCGCGCGCTTGACCTGCTCCAGCTCCGCCTCGAGCTGCTCCATCCTGGAACGGTGCTGCTCCCGCGCGGCGTCGATGACCGTCTCGATGCCCTCGGAGATGTCCGGGTGCAGCTCCTTTGCCGCCCTGGCCACCGCGGCCGCGGAAATGCTCAGGCCACGCACCACGCGGTTCGTGCCGTGCACGAGGTCCGCCTGCCACTCGCCCTCGGCGGTGCCGGTCACGGTCAGCGTCAGCTCGACCGTGCGGGTCTTCTTGGCGGTGCTCTGCTTGCGCGGACGGCCCCGCTTGGCCGCGCCGTTCTCGCTGGGCTCCTCGGCGCCTTCGGCGCTCACCGAGCCCTCCGAAGAAGGCGCCGCCGACGCGACGTCGGCGCTGGCCTGCGTCGTGTCGTCGGTCTGCTGCTCCTGCTGATCCTGGACGTCTTCTTGAGTAAGTGAGTCCGGGCCCACCATCGTGTTCCTCTCCACCAGAGTGACCGGTGTCGCTCCGCCATGCGACGCGACGTTCGCGGGTAGCGGCTCAACCAACCTCGGCGGCATATTAGAACATGCGTTCGAAGGCTGGTCGGGCGCATCCTCCCGCGGATTCGCCGCGCCCATCGGCCCGACCGGGTGACCGTATCGTGTCGTTGTCCACCGCCGGCCGGCCACATGCTGGGCAAGCAAGGCAAGGCAGCGCTTGCCAAGCCTGTCCTCAGTCCTGAAAGGACTTCTACAATCACCGCATGACGACGGAGGCAGCCAAGATCGGCGCTCAGGAGATCGGGCACACCCACGCCGACCTGTCCGGTGGGTGGCTCCGCCCTGCCGTCTTCGGCGCGATGGACGGCCTGGTCACCAACATCTCGCTGGTGGCGGGTGTCGGCGCCGGCGGGGGCAGCCCGCACGTCGTCCTGCTGTCCGGCGTCGCGGGCCTGGTGGCCGGCGCCTTCTCGATGGCGCTCGGCGAGTACTCGTCCGTGGAGACCCAGAACAACGCGGTGAACGCGGAGGCCGCCGTCGAGCGCGCCGAGCTGGAGCGCAATCCGGCGGGGGAGCAGGCCGAGCTGGTCGACATGTTCCGCGAGATGGGCCTGTCCGAGCGCACCGCCGAGCTGGTCGCCGAGGAGGTGCACGCCGATCCGGACCTGGCCGTGCGCATCCACCTCACCCAGGAGCTCGGCATCAACCCCGACGAGCAGCCCAAGCCGATCGTGGCGGCGGTCTCCTCGTTCCTGTGCTTCGCGGTCGGCGCGTTCATCCCGCTGATCCCGTTCCTGCTCGGCGCGCCCTCGCTGCTCGCCTCGCTGGGCCTCGGCGCGCTCGGCCTGTTCGGCGCTGGCGCGCTGGTGTCCCGGTTCACCGCGAGGTCCTGGTGGGGCAACGGGGCCCGGCAGCTGATGTTCGGCGGCATCGCGGCGGGGGCGACCTACCTGGTCGGCCTCCTCATCGGCGTGGCCACGGGCTGACGGCGACGCCGGCCCGGCCGCGGCACCGGCTGGCGGCTACCGCACCAGCCCGTGCTCCGGCTTGCGGCCGACGCCCCCGAAGAAGATGAAGTGCTCGGGGTAGGACGGGCAGACCGTGCCGTCGACGCACCACTCCGGCACGAAGACCGCACCGGGCTCGACCAGCTCGAACGTGCCGAACAGGCTGGTGATCCAGTCGGTCGAGCGGGCAACGGCGGGGTTGCTGCTGGTCGCGTACAGGGCTTCGAGCGCCCCCATCTCCTCGGGGCGGGACTCGGCGGTGGCGTGCGAGACGACGAGGTGGCTTCCCGGCGCGAGCGCGGCACGGTACTCCGACACCAGTGCGGCCGGGTCGTCCTCGTCCGGGACGAAGTGCAGCGTCGCCACCATCAGCAGACCGACCGGCTCGTCGAAGTTGATCAGCCTGCGGGTCTCGGTCGCGGCCAGGATGGTGGCCGGGCTGCGCAGGTCGGCCTCGACGATCGCCGCATTGGGGTTGTCCCGCAGCATCAGCCTGCTGTGCGCGACCGCGACGGCCTCGTTGTCCACGTACACCACGCGGCAGGCCGGGTCGGCCTCCTGCGCGACCTCGTGCACGTTGGCGACGGTCGGAATACCGGATCCGAGATCGATGAACTGACGAATGCCGGTGCGCACCATGTACTCGACGGTGCGCCGCAGGAAGGCGCGGTTGGCCTGGCAGGCCTTGGCGACCCCGGGGAACACCACTTCGGCCTGCCGGACGAATTCCCGGTCGACCGGTAGATTGTGCGCGCCGCCGAGAAACGCGTCGTAGGCGCGCGCGGCGCTGGGACGGCTGGTGTCGACACCGGCCGGCAGCCAACTCGAAAGCTCTGTCATCCCGCACCCCAACGCTGTCCAGACACCGTGGCACATTCTAACGATTTGACGATCACGGGCCCTGGGCGAGGCCTTACTGGTACGGGAGAGTAGTCGGTGCGCCACGTCAGGTGAGCGAGTCGAAGGACACCGGGGTGACCTGGTCGGACTATCGGCGCGGTCATGACATGCTTGCGTGTGTTCAATACCGTCGTGACCGACGGTGAGCGGGATTATGTGTCGGGAGGATCCTGTTGGTCGTGGTGGCCCCAAGTGCTGTTGCCCGCTGGGCGGACCTGTCCGCAGAGGAACTGCGGGCGTGTGTGCAGCAGCTCGTAGCTTCGCGCCTTCCGGCGGACCATCCGGTGTGGACGGCTATTCGCCGCCGCCCGGCCCTGGTGGCGCGTGTTCGCGGTGTCCTGTCCGGCCTGTTGTCGTCGGTTGGCGGCGCCAAGGACGAGCACATGCAGCGTGTATGGATCGCGGCCGCCCGTGCGGCCCTTGACCGGGTGGAGGAGACGGCCCCGAACGCGGAGGCCGGGAAGCAGACCGACGTGGACGGCGACGTCACGCCGGAGCTGGAGTCGAACGAGGTCGAGTCGGCCCCGTTCGTCGAGCGCAGGCTCGAGAGCGTGACCATGCAGGCGCCGGCGAACGGTGTCGGGGTGGAGGAGCCCAAGCCGGTCATTCGGCAGGCACCCATTCCGGCGATGGTGTTCCAGGAGCCGGGCAGAACCGCCTAGTCGGAGGGCCAGTGGCGTCGCGTGACCGGGGGTCGCGCGACGCCACTGGCATCCCGGGGTGGTGCCACGATCTGTGATCGCTAAACTACTCGGGGCTACCCCGAGCAGAGGCGAGGTGCACCGTGGAGGAACAACACGCCTGGTCGCCCCGCACGATCGACCTGTCTCAGCCCAACGCCGCTCGGGTGTACGACTACTACCTCGGCGGCGCCTGCAACTTCGCCGTCGACCGTGCGTTCGCCGATCGGGTGCTGGCCATCCTGCCCGAGGCGCGGCTGCCGGCCAGGCTGAACCGGGCCTTCCTGCGGCGCGTGGTGGCCTTCTGCGTCCGCAACGGCATCCGCCAGTTCCTGGACATCGGGTCGGGCATCCCGACCGCCGGCAACGTGCACGACGTCGCCCACCGGGCCGATCCGTCCTGCCGCGTCGTCTACGTGGACAACGACCCGGTCGCGGTCGCGCACGGCGAGCTGATCCTCGCCGACGACGACCTCGTCGCGACGCTCGCCGCCGACTTCCGCGACCCCGAGACGGTCCTGACGGCCCCGGTGACCCGGAAGCTGCTCGACTTCGCCGAGCCGGTCGCGGTGCTGATGACCGGGCTGCTGCACTACGTGCCCGACGCGGACGGCCCCCACGGTGTCGTGGCGCGGTACCGGGAGGCGATGGCGGCCGACAGCTATCTCGTGCTGTCGCACATCACCTCGGCGCGGCTGCCGCCGAGGGTCCGCGAGATCGGCGACCTCTACCGCGCCAGCCCGACCCCGCTGTACGACCGGGGCCGCCGAGCCATCAGCGGGTTCTTCACGGGCTTCGAACTGGAACGGCCGGGCCTCGTGTACGCGCCGGAGTGGCGGCCGGACTCGCCGGAGGACGTCGGCGAGCACCCCGAGTCGTGCGCGCTCTACGTTGGGGTCGGCCGCCGCACCTGACCGCCCACGCTCCACAGTGGATGGTCACGGCGCGGCGACGGGCTGGGCGGCGACCTCGGCCGACCGGTCCGGAATGGCGTCCCCCGCGACGGCGTCCCCGGCCGTGAACGGTCGGGCGAGCATCATGTACAGCACCCCGACACCGATCACCAGCGCGGCGGACAGCAGCACGACGTAGTTGTCGTACCAGGCCGCGTCCGGCGTGCGCGGCCAGCACATGTCGACCATGGCCGCGACGCCGTAGGCCAGCGCCAGGATGTTCACCGGCAGGCCCCACCGCCCAAGCCGGAACGGGCCGGAGGGCCGCCAGCCCTTCAGCCTCGCCCGCAGCGCGGCGAACACGACCAGCTGGAAGCCGAGGTAGATGCCCAGCGTCGAGAAGGACACGATCCGGTTCAGGGCGTTGTCGGACAGCTTCGAGGCGAACACCACCAGCGCCGGCACGACGCCGGCCGTCAGCAGCGCGTACGGCGGGATGCGTCGGCGCGCGGAGAACCGGGCCAGCGCGCGGTGGCCGAGGATCATCCGGTCCCTGCCGAAGGAGTAGGCGAGCCTGCTGGCCGCGGCCTGGAGGCTCATCGTGCAGGACACGAACGAGATCAACACCACGCCGATGACCACCCGGTAGCCGACCGGACCGAAGGCGTCGGTGAGCACCGAGGTGACGGGGTCCTTGTCCTGCCCCGAGATCACCCTGCCGAAGTCGGGCACCGCCAGCAGCATCGACAGGCACGCGAAGGTCGCCGCGGCGCCGCCGACGTAGATGGTGCGCCGCATCGCCTTCGGGATCTGCCTGCCGGGGTCGCGCACCTCCTCGGCGGTGTCCGCGCACGCCTCGAACCCGAAGAACTGGTACAGGCCGATGATGCCGGCCGCGAGGAACGCCGGCAGGTAGGCACCTGGCCCCGCCGCGCCGAAGCTGTCGAACACGACGCCGATGCCGTGCAGCCGATGGGTGAACAGCAGCCAGCCGCCGACCGCGAGCGCCCCGATGATCTCGGCGCCGAAACCGAAAACGGCGGCGACGGACAGCACCCTGGTGCCCGCGTAGTTGATGGCGGTCGACACCGCGATCACGGCCACCGCGCACAGCACCGTGGTGTTCGTGGTGGCGCCGAACCCGAGCAGCGTGGCGAGATAGGGGCCAGCGCCGTAGCTGACGCTCGCGATGGTGACCAGCAGCGCGACGAGGTACACCCAGCCGGTCAGCCAGCCCCAGCGGCGGCCCCACAGTCGCCGTGCCCACGGGTACATGCCGCCGGCCACCGGGAACTGCGCGACCAGCTCGCCGAACACCAGCGCCACCAGGAACTGCCCGAGCCCGGCCAGCGCGAAGCTCCAGATCATCGGCGGCCCGCCCGCCGCGAGCGCGCTGCCGAACAGCGTGTACGTGCCGACGACGGGGGAGAGGTAGGTGAAGCCGAGCGAGAAGTTGGCCCAGGCGCCCATGTCCCGGCGGAACTCCGACCGGTAGCCAAGACCGGCGAGCTGCCGGTCGTCTGCCTCTGACACGAGCGCCTCCAGGCCGGGTGCGGACGGCGGATCCCGCAACAATCTGGGGGTCGCTATGGACGTCCGTCAAGAGGCTCTTTTGATTGGCGCACAACGGTTTTGCCGATCAATTGGCGGCCGGTGAAGGTCGGTCGACCACCGGTTCGGGCGGCCGGCGGGGTCGGTCCGCCGCGCTCGTCCGCGCCGGCCTCGCGACGCGCTTTGTCCGGTAAGGGTGGTTTGGCCGTGATGTGATCGGCGCGGGCTGGACCGACTCAACGGCAATGCCTAAGGTGAGGCTAACCAATTGCTGGTGAGCCTTACCAACGTCGTGGTCGCGAGGGAGCTGCCGTGTGGGCCGATAGCGTGCCCAACCTGCTGATCGGTCTGCGCGAGGGGCTGGAGGGCGGGTTGGTGGTGAGCATCCTGCTCGCCGCCGTTCGGCGCAGCGACTCTCGTGCCTCGACCGGTCCGGTCTGGCTCGGCGTCCTCGCGGCCGTCATCCTCTCGCTGAGCTTCGGCGCGGTGCTGACCTTCTCCAAGTCGGGCCTGTCGACCACGGCCCAGGAGGCGTTCGGCGGCATCCTCAGCGTGATCGCCGTCGGCCTGGTCAGCGTGATGATCTTCTGGATGCGCCGCACCGCCCGCAGCCTGTCCGGGGAACTGCGCGAGAAGGTCGGCAACGCGCTGCGGCTCGGCGGCGGCGCACTCGCGCTGACCGCGTTCCTCGCCGTGGCGCGCGAAGGCCTCGAGACGGCGCTGTTCCTGTGGACCACCGTGCAGGCCTCCGGCGAGTCGACCGCGCCGCTGATCGGGGCCGCCGTCGGCATCGCCATCGCCGTGCTGCTGTGCTTCCTGTTGTTCCGCAGTGCGATCCGGATCAATCTCGGCGTGTTCTTCTCCCGCACCGCGATCTTCCTCATCGTCATCGCGGCCGGCGTGCTGGCCTACGGGCTCGGCGAGCTCCAGAGTTCCGGCCTGCTGCCCGGCCACTCCTGGCGCGCGTTCGACCTCACCGGCTCGATCCCCGCCGACACGTGGTGGGCCACCATCATCACCGGCGTCACCAACCTGACGCCGGCGATGACCTGGCTCCAGGTCGTCGGCTACCTCGGCTACGTCGGCGTCATGCTGACGATGTTCCTGCGCGCCAACGCAAAGCCGGCCGCGCAACCGGCCAAGGCTGTGCCCGCCGAAGCCGCGTCCGCCGAGCGCGCGCCAGCCGAACCGGCAGCCGCCGAGGCCGTCGCGTCCGACGCGGCCGCGCCCGACGCGGTCGTGGAGCCCGCCGTGCGCGGCGACAGGAAGCGCTGGCTCGTGGTGACCGCCGCGATCGGCGTGCCGCTGCTCGCCGCCGGGCTGTTCGCCGTGCTGACCAGGTCGCCGGCGACCGGCACCGCCGCGCAGGTGACCATCACCGCCTCGGCCTGCGCGCCCGAGTTCACCGCGCCGCCGGCCGGTGCGCAGACCTTCACCATCGTCAACAAGTCCGGCCGCAGCGGGGAGATCTACCTGATCCATCCCGCCGACGGCGGCGTGGTCGGCGAGATCGAGGGCATCGGCCCCGGCACCCAGCGGAGTATGTCGGTCAGCCTGCCGGCGGGGGAGTACGCCTGGCGCTGCGCCATGATCGGCGACCAGGAACGCATGTCGGCCACCGTGCGCGCGTCCGGCGGCGTCGACAGGACGGCGGTTCCCGCGGTGCTTCCCTTGGCGGAGAAGGAACTCGACGGCCCGGTGGCCGCCTACCGCGACTACGTCACCCCCAAGCTCGGCGAGCTGGCCGGCCAGGTGGACGCGCTGCGCGCGGCGCTGGCCGGCGGCGACCAGGCGGCGGCGCGCGCGGCCTGGCTGCCGGCGCAGCTCACCTGGGAACGCGTCGGCGCGGCCTACGGCAGCTTCGGTGACCTCTCGGACGCCATCGACGGCGGCCCTGCCGGGCTCGCGGACGGCGTGCGGGACAAGGACTTCGGCGGGCTGCGGCGGATCGAGTACGGGCTGTGGCACGGCGAGGACGTCGCTGCCCTTGCCCCGGTCGCGGACAAGCTGGCCGCCGACGTGGCCGACCTGCGGCAGAAGCTTCCGACGGTGACCGCCGACCCGAAGGACCTGCCGCTGCGCGGCCACGAGATCCTGGAGGACGCGCTGCGCGACCACCTGTCCGGGCTGAGCAACCAGGGCGCGGACACGGGCTACCAGGAGACCCTCGCGGACCTCGACGGCACGCGCGTCGTGCTGGACGAGCTGGCCCCGCTGCTCACCGCGCGCCGCCCCGACCTGATGCCCGCAGCTACGGCGAAGATGGCCACCCTCGAACAGGCGCTGAAGGCGACCAAGGCCCCGCTCGGCCAGTTGCCGCTTGCCGAGCGGCAGCGGGTCAACGCGGCCGTCGGCGACCTGCTCGAAACGCTCTCGCTCGTGCCCGACCTGCTCGAGATCCGCCAGAAGTGACGCGAGGACAAGGGAAGACTGATGCAGCTCAGCAGGCGTAGGTTCCTCCAGGGCACCGGTGCCGGGGTCGCCGGCACCGCGCTGACCGGCGGCCTGCTCGTGGCCGGGGCGCACGCGGACACCGCGGCGGGCTCCGCGCCCGCCGCCGCGACCGCGCCCGAGTCGGTGCCCTTCCACGGCGCGCATCAGGCCGGCGTGTTCACGCCGCCGCAGCGGGCCGGCATGTTCGCCGCCTTCGACGTGACCGCGGCCGACAAACCAGCGCTCGCTGCGCTGATGCGGACGCTGACCGAACGGGCCCGCTTCCTCACCTCGGGCGGCACGCCCGCCGACCTCGGCGTCGGCTCGCCGCCGTCGGACAGCGCGGTGCTCGGGCCGTCCGTGCCGGCCGACGGCCTGACCATCACGGTCTCGGTCGGTCCCTCGCTGTTCGACGACCGGTTCGGCCTCGCCGACCGCAAGCCGGTGCGGCTCGCGCCGATGCCGACCTTCAAGAACGACTCGCTCGATCCCAAGTGGTGCCACGGGGATCTGATGGTGCAGATCTGCGCGAACAACCCGGACACCGTGCAGCACGCGCTGCGCGACCTCGCCAAGCACACCAGGGGCGCGATGCAGCTGCGCTACCGGATCAACGGCTTCGTGTCGCCGCCGCGCCCGTCCGGCGCGCCGCGCAACCTGATGGGCTTCAAGGACGGCATCGCCAATCCGCAGCAGGACGAGGCGGACAAGCTGATCTGGGTCCAGCCCGGCGCGGGGGAGCCGTCCTGGGCCGTCGGCGGCGCCTACCAGGTGGTGCGCACGATCCGGATGCTGGTGGAGTTCTGGGACCGGGTGTCGCTCGCCGAGCAGGAGAAGATGTTCGGGCGCAAGCGGGACAGCGGCGCACCGCTGGACGGCCGCGACGAGCTGGACGCGCCGGACTACGGCAAGGACCCCGACGGCAAGGTGATCCCGGTCGACGCGCACATCCGCAGGGCGAACCCGCGCACCGGGGAGACCGACAAGAACCGGTTGCTGCGCAGGGGTTACAACTACGACCTCGGCGTGGACACCAACGGCAACGTGGACGTCGGCCTGGTGTTCTGCTGCTACCAGCAGGACGTGGTGCGGCAGTTCGAGACCGTGCAGAAGCGCCTCGCCGACGAGCCCCTCGTGGACTACATCCAGCCCTACGGCGGCGGCTACTTCTACACGCTGCCCGGCGTCCGCGACGACAGGGACTGGTACGCCAGCGCGCTGCTCGCCTGACCGGGCCGCGCCGATTCGGGCGATCGGCCCCGACCGAACCACCTGGATGAACCGTGCATGCGGCTGAGAGTGTTCCCCCATTCGGTTACTCGTGCTTGCCTGCCTGTCCGAATGAGTGAACCTTGGTGTGCGCCGATTGGGCGACCGAGAGTGATCAGTATTGTCATGGGTCGTCGCCGACAGGAATTCAGTGCGAAAGTGCGGTGTGCCGTGGTTGAACGGGTCAGCTGGGTGCCGGACGGGGTCAACGTCGAACTCCCCGTGTCAGCGCGGATCTATGACTACCTTCTCGGGGGAGCGCACAACTTCCAGGTGGACCGCGACACCGCGGAGCAGCTCATCCAGGTCCTGCCGGTGCGGGACATGGCCAGGCTCAACCGTTCCTATCTGCGCCGCGTCGTGCTGCACATGGTGGAGTCCGGCATCAGGCAGTTCCTCGACCTCGGCTCGGGCATCCCGACCGTCGGCAACGTGCACGAGGTCGCGCAGGAGGCGGACCCGTCCTGCCGCGTCGTGTACGTGGACTTCGAGCCGGTCGCGGTCACGCACGCCCAGATGATGTTGCAGGACAACGAGAACGCCATCGCGATCCAGGCCGACCTGCGCAATCCGGAGGCCATCCTGCGGGCCGCCGAGACGCGGCGGCTGCTCGACTTCAGCAAGCCCGTCGGCCTGTTGATCGTCGGCGTCCTCCAGTTCATCCCGGACGAGGACAAGCCGTGGGACATCGTGGCCAGGTACCGCGAGGAGCTGGCGCCGGGCAGCTATCTCGCGCTGTCCCACTTCACCGCCGACAGCATGCCGAAGGCGATGGCGGAGGGCGCCGAGATCTTCAAGAACACCGCGGAGCCCATCACGCCGCGCACCCGCGAGCAGGTGCTGGCCATGGCCGAGGGCCTCGAACTCGTCGAGCCGGGCCTGGTGTTCACGCCGGAATGGCGGCCGGAAGAGGGCGAGATCCTCGGCGACGACCCGACCAGGGCGAACCTGTATGCCATCGTCGGCAGAAAGCCCTGACCCCTGGGCGACACGGGGCGTGGTCGGTGAATCGGCAACGGGTCGATGAGGGATCGATGTCAGGCGCGGCCGGCGATTCGCCGTCCGCGCTGCGCGCCAGGCTGACGGTTGACTGGGCGAACACGATCACCAGGACGGCCTACGTGCCGATGGCGCGCGCCACCATCGAGCACCAACTGCGCGGCCTGGTCGACCGGATGGTGGACGAGCTGACCGTGCCGGCGTACTCGCCGCGCGCCGGCGGCCCGGTTGGCCAGTGGCTGGTCGCGGCGCGCCTGACCGGCCCGGACGGCCTGCAACGCTCGATGGACCTGTTGGGGCGTCGGCTCCTCGCGCTGCCGGAGCTTGGCCAGGTGCCCGACCGGGCCGACCGGGTGGTCCTGCTGCTCGGCGCGCTGGCCACCGGGTACGCGCAGGCCCTGCGGCACGAGGTGTTCCAGCAGCAGGAGCGGGTCAAGGAGGCGCTGCTGCTGGCGAAGGAGAACGCCGAGCGGGACCTGCACGACAGCCAGGCGCGCTTCCAGCAGGTCTTCTCGTCCTCGGCCGTCGGCGTCGTGATCAGTGACCTGGCCGGCTCCTTCGTCGAGGCGAACCCGGCGCTGGTGGAGATGCTCGGCTACGAGGCCGAGGACTACGTGCGGCACGGCCCCAACGCCCTGTTCGACCCGTCCGACGCGGCGGCACTGCGCGCGAGATGCCGGCGGATGCTCGACGACGGCGAGGACCGCGTGCGCGAGCAACGCCAGCTCACCCGCCGCGACAGCGACACGATGTGGGCCTACGTCGCGCTGTCCGTGCTGCGCGACGCGGAGGGCCTGCCCAGCTACTTCGTCGCGGTGCTTGAGGACATCACCGACCTGCGGATGCTCCAGGAGTACCTGCGGCGACAGGCGTTGCAGGACATGACGACCGGCCTGCCCAACCGGCACAGCTTCCTGTCCAAGCTGGAGGAGGTCCTCGGCAGGCTGACCGCGTCGGCCGGCGTGACCCTGTGCTACCTGGACCTGGACGGTGTCCGGGTGATCAACGACGGCCTCGGCTGCGACGCCGGCGACGAACTGCTCAAGACGGTGGCCGGCAGGCTGAGTGACGTCGTCGCGGACGAGCGGGCGACCGTGGCCAGGCTCGGCGGCGACGAGTTCGCGATCCTGCTTGAGCACGCGTCGGGGACCGCCGACGTGAGCGCGCTGGCCGAGTCGATCTACGCCGAGCTGGCCGAGCCGATCTACCTGCGTGGCGAGGGCGTCGCGGTGCCGGCGAGCATGGGGTTCGCGCGGGCCACCGGGCGCGGCGTCGAGCCGTTGGAACTCCTGCGGCAGGCGCACAGCGCGCTGCGGACGGCCGAGCTGGGTGGCAAGCGCCAGTGGGGCATCTACGACGGCGACCGCGACAGCGGGGACCGCGCGGACCTCGTCCTGGCCGCCGGCATGCCAGGCGCGTGGGAGAACGGCGAGCTCGGCCTCGACTTCCAGCCGGTGTTCGCGCTGGCGGACCGGCGGTTGGCGGCGATCGCGGTGTTGCTGCGGTGGGACCGTCCCGGGGAGGGCGTGCTGCCGCACGAGCGGAGCGCCGGGTTCGCCGAGCGGATCGGGCTGAGCGTGCCGCTCGGCCGGTGGCTGCTGCACGGCGCGTGCGAGCAGCTGGCGGCCTGGCGGGACCGGTTCGGCGACCGGGTGCCGCCGTTGAGCGTCGGCCTGTCGCCGCAGCAGTCCGGCGATCCCGACCTGGTCGCGACCGTCGGCACGACCCTGGGGTCGGTCGGCCTGCCCGCCGACTGGGTGCAGCTCGAGCTCGCGACCGGGGCACTGGTCGCCGACCGGGCTGAGGCGCGGGAGAACCTGGAAGTGTTGGCGGACAAGGGGATTCGGATAGCGCTGCACGGATTCGGCGGCGGCCTCGACGAACTCGCTCTGCTGGAGAGCGGCCGGGTGCGGCTGGTGCGGCTGGCGGCCCGGCCGCTGACCCGCCTGGACACCACGGACTCGGCGACCGCGCGGGCGGTGGCCGCCGTGGTCGCGTTGGCGCACTCCACCGGCACGCTGGTGACCGTGGACGGCGTCGAGTCGGCGAGTCAGGCCGACTGGTATCGAAGCGTCGGCGTTGACTACGCCAGGGGCCGTTACCTCGCGCCGCCCGTTGGCTCAGCGGGGCTGACCGAGTTGCTGGTGGCGGAACTCGCGCCGTAACCGCCGATGCCGTGCTCCAGCAGGTCGAACGCGGCGTCGATCACGCCGACCTGCTCGCGGCGCACCTGGTCGCCCGGCATGCCGGCCAGCAGCTTCGCGATCGGCGTCCGGTAGACGGCGTGCAGCGTCGCGGAGAGCAGCACGCCAATCAGACGCGCCCGCACCCGGTCGTCGGCGTCGACGGCCTCCGCGGCGAGGATGTCCATGAGCGTCTGCTCGGTCTCCCTGCCCTGTTCGAGGGCGCGCGTCTGGAGCGCCCGGCTGCCCGCGACGACCGTGCTGAAGCGGACGATCCCGTCGATCGCGCCGGACAGCGGATGCTGCCGCGCGAGCAGGTCATGGCTGTACCGGCGCATGGCCTCCGCCACGGACTCACCCGGCGCGCGGCGGGTGATCTCGCGGCGCAGCTCCTCGAGCAGGTCCCGGTGCCGATCGAGGAAGAGGTCCTCCTTGCGAGGGAAGTAGTTGAAGACCGTCATCTTGGAGACGTTGGCGGCGGCGGCGACCTCGGCCACCGTCACGTTGTCGAAGCCCCGTGCGATGAACAGCCCCGACGCCACGTCGGAGATGCGCCGCCGCGTCTCGCACTTCTTTCGCTCACGCAAGCCAGGCTCGTCGGTCATGGGCTAAAGGTATACCAGACCAAAAACTTGACTCGGTCTAAAAATCTCGGCACACTGTGATCACCAACCAAGGGGGAGACAGCGATGCGATACGACGTTGTGGTGTCCGGGGCGGGCCCGGTCGGCCTCCTGCTGGCGTGCGAGCTGCGACTGCACGGGGTGAGCGTGCTGGTGCTCGAGCGGCTGGCCGAACCGAGCGTCACCGTCAAGGCCGGCTCGGTCAACGTCCCGTCGGCCGAGGCGTTCTACCGGCGCGGGCTGCTCGGCCCGCTGGCCGATGTGCACCAGACGAACGCGGAACGGATGCGCGCGTTCCTAGCCGAGTCTGCTCCTGCGCCGCAGGCCGCCCCTGCGCCGCAGGCCGCCGACACGCCGCCGCCCGCCAGGCTGCCGAGGCTCGCCCACTTCGGCGGCCTGTTCGGGCTCGACTTCGACCGCCTCGACCCGGCCGATCCCGACCTGAGCCCAAGCCCGGCCGTCGGAGTGGTTTTCGTGCCACAGCTGGAGACCGAGCGCATCCTCGCCGAGCGGGCGGCCGAACTCGGCGTGGACGTGCTGCGCGGCCACGAGTTCATCGGCTTCACCCAGGACGACGAGACCGTCACGATCACCGCGCAGGGTCCGGACGGCGAGGTCCGGCTGACGGCCGGCTACCTGGTCGGCTGCGACGGCGGCCGCAGCGCCGTCCGCAAGGCCGCCGGCTTCGACTTTCCTGGCACGGCGCCGACAATCACCGGCCACCAGGCCATCGTGGACATCGCCGACCCGGAGAAGCTGAAGCTCGGCTGGAACCGCACCCCGACTGGGTTGGTGATCTACGGACCGGTGCCCGGCCGGATCCTGACCGTGGAGTTCGACGGCCCGCCGGCCGACCGGGACGCCCCGATCACGCTGGCGGAGGTGCAGGACAGCCTGCGGCGGGTCAGCGGAACCGACGTCACGGTCACCGCCGTGCACTCGGCGACCCGGTTCACCGACAACGCCAGGCAGGCCAGCACCTACCGGCTCGGGCGGGTGCTGCTGGCCGGCGACGCCGCGCACGTGCACTCGCCGTTCGGCGGGCAGGGGCTGAACCTCGGGCTCCAGGACGCGGCCAACCTCGGCTGGAAGCTCGCCGCGACGGTGGCGGGCTGGGCGCCGGAGGGACTGCTGGACACCTACACCGCCGAGCGGCACCCGATCGGCGCCAGGGTGCTGGAGATCACCAGGGCCCAGGTGGCGCTGCTGCGGCCGGACGAGCACACCTCGGCCCTGCGCCAGGTGGTGTCCGACCTGATGGGGACCGACGACGGCAACGCGTACTTCGTCAAGATGATCGCCGGCTTCGGGATCAGCTACGACCTCGGCGGCGGCCACGAGCTGGTCGGCCGCCGCGCCCCGGACGTCGTCCTCGCGGACGGCCGGCGGCTCGGCGACCTCGGCCACGACGGCCGCCCGGTGCTGCTCGACCTGGCCGACACGGCGGGCCTGCCGGCCGCGGCGCGGGACTGGTCGGCCAGGGTCACCGTGGTGACCGCCAGCCCGGCGGAGGCGCCCGACGCTCTCGTCGCCCAGCAGGGCATCGCCGCGCTCCTGGTCCGCCCGGACGGCTATGTCGCCTGGGTCGCCGGCACGGGCGAGGCCCCCGATCTCGACGCGCTGCGCGCCGCGCTCGCCACCTGGTTCGGTGCGCCGGTACCCGCACCCGTGGCGGCCTGATCACGAGTCGCGACACGACACGATGGGGGCGCGGTCGATCCCGGGCCGACCGCGCCCCGTCGGGTTAGCATCGCGACGTGTCTGACCTGACCACCGTGAACGAGCGGGAACGCGCCGAGGTGCTCGAGCTGATCGGCCTCGCGTCCGCGCAGATCGAGGCGTGGACCGTCGAGCGGGATCGGTTGGTGCGCAAGGCAAGAGCGCTCGGCGGGCTTGCGGTGCGCGGCGAAGCCGGGGCCGGCAGGCGGGTGAAACGGGAACGCACTCTGTCCATCGTGGAGTGATCCCTACCCGGGAGTCGGTGACCCCTCCGGGTGAGTCAGGGCAGTTCCAACAGGACCTCGCCGCCGACGGCGACGTCGGCCCGGCCGTTGCTCTGCTCGGCGATCCAGTGCGCGAACGCGTCCACCTCGCCGATCGGCACGTGCACGAGCACCGTCACCCGCTCCGCGTAGGAGATCTCGCCGAGCAGGTACGGCGAGCCGTGCAGGGCGTGCTCCAGCCTGCCGGCCTCGGCGTGCCCGACGGTCACCGTCATCGCCCGGAACGGCACCCTGCGCACGAGACCGACCGCGTCGATCGCCTCGGCGACGGCCCGGCTGTACGCGCGGATCAGCCCGCCAGCGCCGAGCATGACGCCGCCGAAGTGGCGGGTCACCACGGCGACCGTGTCGGTCACCTCGCGCCTGCGCAGCACCTCCAGCATCGGCACGCCCGCGGTGCCGCCCGGCTCGCCGTCGTCGTTGGTCTTCTGCGCCTGGCCGCCGGGCCCGATCCGGTAGGCCGTGCAGTTGTGCGTGGCGTTCCAGTGCGCCTTGCGGACCGCCGCGATGAACTCCTCGGCCGCGCGCTCGTCCTCGGCCCGGCCGAGGCTGCACAGGAACCGGGACTTCTTGATCTCGATCTCGTGCGTCCCCTGACAGGCGACGACGTGGTACTGCTCGGGCATGATCGCCTAACGGCCGGGGTGAGGGCACCCCGATGCTATGTCCTGCCCGTCCGCTTCCCCCGACCGGCGCGCTCCCAGTGGCTGGGAAGCCGCCAACGCTCTTGACCTCGGCGGCCGCTGCTGGCACCGTCTGTTTCGTGACCCACCATCGGCGGCCCGCCACCCTTGTGTACATCGTTCCGCGATGTACGACGGCGTGGACGTGCGCCCGGCCGGCGGCTCGCATCGTGTCGTTCTGACACCGCCCCAGGCCACGTCCGCAGTCGGCAGCGACTCATGGCGGAGTGGCCGAGTGGATAGGCAGAGGCCTGCAAAGCCTCGTACGCGGGTTCGAATCCCGTCTCCGCCTCACAGTGTCAGAACCGGCCGGTCGGCGACGCGGAACCCGTCGCGCCGGCCAGCCCCGTTCCGTCCTACTCGGCGTGACGTCGGCGCCGTGGCGCCTCCTGTGGTTCTGGCGCGGTCGCCGCAGGCGCCTTCTCGGCGGCAGGCTGGGGCGGGGTCGCCGGCACCTGGTACTCGAGCTTGACGGCCAACTGCTCGACGAGCTGGTCGAAGATCGGTGTTGAACTCATTGGAAAGCTGCTCCCGCGTGCCGGCAGTTCGGTGTGATCAGGTTCCCAGATTCGGGCAACCACGCGCAGGTGAAATCCCGCCGACGAAATCTACTTGCAGTGCGCGCTCCGGTGCCTCCGTCCCGCGCGGATGGCCACCGAAGGGGGATTCCGGCTCCGGTGCGTGATCACGGCCGTCGAGTCGCCCGAGGTCCCGGTCCACGTGGTGAGTAATTTACGGATTTACTATCTATCTCGACACTCGTCAACACGGTGAATGGTACATCGGTAAGTTACATTTCTGGGCGCCGTTCGTGCCGGCTACGTTACCGCAGTAATGTCAGACATCCGGCGGTTGATCAGCCTATCAAGCCTACCGGCGGAATTCCATTTCACCGGGATTTCGACATCCTTCGACATCCGCTTCCCGCGCCGCCGGGGCGGCGTGGTTCAGCGTCGATTCGGCGGCGCGCGGGACGCGTCGGCCCGCTCCGTCCCGCGCCGGGCGTGGGGCGCCGGGACCCGGCGGTCCCGGCGGGGTCGGCCGAGGGTGCGACGCCCTCCGCACCATGAGAACTCTTCGGATATTCTCTCAGCCAGCAATGACTGGCATACTGCGCGATCTTTTCTGCCGGGCTGGCCGGCCGGCTGCGCGATCGGGTAGGTCGGGCGGGGGCGCCGCGTCGGATCAGCCGGCTCCGCCGGATGGCGGCGGCGGGTTCGGCCGGGTCACCTCGGTCGACGCGCGTCCGACAGCTCGCGGGCTGGTCGACGTATCTCCGTGGCCGGTTCGTGCACTTGCCTACTGGGGGCGTGTCCTTTCGGTTGCCCGTTCGTTGTGCTACGCGGTCGTGGAAAGGGCAGGCTTCTCGGATTGGGCATAGAGCTGAAGTGACTGGTGGGTTTACTGTAGTTACTAGAGGGTTGACACCAACGCGCGCGGTGTAATGGGGTTGTGGTTCATGAACATGATCAACATTCAGCAGCCGGAGTTCGGCCGGCGGCTGAAGCGGCTGCGGGCCGAGCGGGGCCTGTCCCAGCGTGACGTCGCGGTCGGCGTGGTCAACCCCAGCTACATCTCCCTGCTCGAGTCCGGCTCGCGCGTGCCGACGCTCGAGGTGGCGCTGCACATCGCCAGGGCGCTCGACGTTCCCCTGAACGCGCTCGTGGAGGGCACCGCGGCGCCGATCGGCGGCCTGTCCGGCTCGGCGGACGGCCGGCTCGTCCGGGACCTGTTGGCCCGCAACGCCTACGAGTTCGGCGACCTGGCCGAGGCGCAGGCGCGGTTCACCGAGGCGTACCAGACGGCGCGCGGCGAGGGCTCGCCGCTGGCGGTGCTCACCTACGGGCTGGCGCTCCAGGACATCCTGGTGCTCCGCTCCGACGACGCGGCGCGGGACGCGCTGCTGGTCGACCTGGCGATCGCGGCCGAGCAGCTCGGCACGCCGGAGCTGATCGTGCGCATCAGGATCGACCGCGCCGCCGCGGCCCGCGACGTCGGCAGGCTCTCCGAGGCGCTCGAACTGGCCGAGCAGGCCGCCGAGGCGATCGGCCGCACCGACCTGGCGGACACCAGCGAGCACGTCAGGACGCTCGGCGTGCTGGTCTCCATCCGCTGCGACTGCGGCGACCCCGGCGAGGTGCCCAGGCTCATCGACCAGATGCTGCGGGTGGCCACGGCGCTGGACAGCGCGCCGGTCACCGGGCGCGCGCACTGGGTGGCGTCCGTGGCCTACAGCCGGATCGGCCGTCCGGAACTCGCCGAGCGGCACGTCCGGGAGGCGCGGGAGATGCTGGCGACGCCCGCGACCTCCGTGCACGAGTGGGCCAAGTTCTCCCGCGCGGCGGCGTCCGCGCTGTTGGAGTCGGGCGCCAACCCCGAGGAGGTCGTGCAGTACCTCAACGGCGCGCGGGCCGCCTCGACCATCATCGACGCCCCGGCGGACGCGGCCTACCTGGCCAGCCTGGAGACCCGCTACGCGTTGGCGACCGGCGACGCCGAGCGGGCGGTGCGGCTGAGCGACTTCGTCGAGCACGATCCCGGCGAGCTGACCGTGTCGGAGCTGGCCAGGCTCCGGTTAGCCAGGGGCAGGGCGCTGCACCTGCTCGGGCGCACCGACGAGGCAGCCGAGCAGCTCCGGGTCGCGGCGACGCTGTGCGACGACCTGGAGGCGTACCGGCTGGCCGCGCAGATCTGGCGGGAGCTGGCCGAGCTGCGGCCGCACTGACGGTCGCGGCCACAACTTTTCTCCAGTAACGTCCGATCGAGCCCATTCGCCTGAGGTCAAGTCATCCCGCGCGCGTCACCGGACGGGCCAGAAACGTCGAGTGAACGTTCGCCGCCGCGCGTCGGCTAGCGCCGTTCGGGCGATTTGACCGCCTCCTGTCCGCATGCCTGGCCGACCGATCGTGACCTCGCGTAGCGGCCGGTGCCAGTTGGTAACGGGTATTGACTCGAGTGATGGCGGGTCTTGTTCTGTCGCTGTTACATCGGTTATTTTGCCATGACTCAAGTAACCGGGTTCGTGCGGCTGGCAGCCAGCCAACTTGCGACGCACAGTCGAGCTGCTCTGGGGGCAGGCGATGTCGGACAGTGTGAACGGTTTGGAGCTCGGTCTCGGCGTCCAGCCGGATCTGGTCTACCGGACGATGCTGCGCCGCCCGAGGTGGCGCCTTTCGGACCTGGTCCGCGAGCTGGGCTGGGACGACGGCGGCACCCGCGACGTGGTTGGCGCCCTGCGGGCCGAGGGCTTCGTGGTCAGCTCGGCCGACGACCCGGACGCGATCAGGGCCGTCGAGCCGTGCGTCGCGCTGCCGGCGTTGGCCGCCAAGCGGATGCGGGGCCCCACCGCGGGCACCTGCGTGCCGAAGGCCGCCGCCGTCGAGCGGTTCGTCACCTGGCACGAGCGGGCCGCCGAGTGGTCGGGGGAGCACCGCCATCCCGGCGGGCTGGACGAGGTCGCCGCCGTGGTCGAGCGCCTGGTCGCCGGGGTGATGCACGAGGTCACCATGCTGGTGCCGACCTACGTGCCTGGGTCGTTCGAGTTCGCCACCCAGGTCGCCGAGGCGGTGCTGCGGCGCGGCGCGTCGTTCCGGGCGATCTGGTGCGCCGAGTTCACCATGGCCCCGCCGGTGCTGGCGCACGCGCGGTGGCTCGGTCAGCGCGGCTGCGCGCCTCGGGCGGCGCAGGTGGTGCCGACCAGGGCGGTGGTGATGGACGGGACGGTCGCCGTGCTGCTCGACGACATCGAGGCGCCAAGGGTGCTGCGCGGGGCGCGCGCGGTCGAGTCGCTGCGCAAGCTGGCGTCCGGGCTGTGGGCCACCAGCGTCGAGGTCGGCGAGGTGGCCAGGCAGGCCAGGATCGACGTGCCACGGCAGCGGTACGAGGTGGTGCTGCGGCTGCTCGCCGAGGGCCTGACCGACGACGCGGTAGCCAACCGGATCGGCGTGAGCGTTCGCACTGTCCGCAACGACGTCGCGTCGGCGATGGCCGGGTTGGACGCGCGGAGCCGGTTTCAGGCCGGTGTGCGGGCCGCGCAGCTGGGCCTGCTCTGACTGGGCCTGCTCTGATGGCGCCTGCTCTAACCGCGCCTGCTCTAACCGCGCCTGCTCTAACCGCGCCTGCTCTGACTGGGCCTGCTCTGATGGCGCCTGCTCTAACCGCGCCTGCTCTAACCGCGCCCGCCGGCGAGAGTCACCCGCGCCAGCCGGCGGGGGTCACTCGCCTGCGGTCTGCGCGGTCAGCAGGTCAACCACGTCCGAGAGGCGTCCGCGCGTCCGGAACGCGTTGCGCTGCCGCTGCGCGGCGGACCCGTCCATCAGCATCCGGTCGACCGACGACGAGACCAGCTCGAAGTCGCCGCTCGCCTCCAGCGCGGGGCGCGCCCAGGTCATCAGGTGCTTGACCAGCGCGGCCGCCGGCACCAGCTTGCCGGTGCGCGGGTCGACGCCCGCGCCCTCCAGCCCGTCCTTGGCCGAGCGCCACAGCGCCGCGCGCAGCACGTGCGGGGGCGGCGCGGCCGCGGCCTCCGTGCCGAACAGCGCCATCCCGGCGATCGCCCTGCCGAGCGCCGCGATCAGCACGGCCTCGTCGACCGTGCCGGCGACGTCGCAGACCCGCAGCTCGACGGTGGGGTGGTTGGCGGAGAGCCGGACGTCCCAGTAGAGCATTCCGCGATCCATCGCCGCGCCGCTGTCCAGCAGTGAGCCGAGCGCGGCGTGGTAGTCCTCGGCCGAGTCGAACCACGGCGGCGGCCCGGCCGAGGGCCAGCGCGCCCACACCAGGTAGCGCCAGCTCGCGTAGCCGGTGTCGTGCTCGCCCCAGAACGGCGAGTTCACGCTGATCGCCAGCAGCGTCGGCAGCCAGGCCCGCAGGTGGTTGCTGATCCGCACCCCGGTGTCGTCGTCCGGCACGCCGATGTGCACGTGGCAGCCGCAGATGATCATGCCGCCGGCGAGCGTGCCGTACACCTCGGCCATCCGCTCGTAGCGCGGGTTCGGGGTCAACGGCGCCGGCCGGACCCTGCCGAGCACCGGCGTGCCGGAGGCGACCAGCCGCGCGCCCTGTTCGCCCGCCACCCCGGCGAGCGTGCGGCGCGACAGGACCAGGTGCTCGCGCAGCTCGCTCATGGTGCGGCAGACGGGTGTCGCGGTCTCCACCTGGAACGTGGTGATCTCGGGCTGTAGCCCGAAGATCCGTTCGCCCGCCGCGGCCAGCACGGACGGCGCGACCGGGGTGATGTTCCTGGTGTCCGGGTCCACCAACAGGAACTCCTCCTCGACGCCGATCGAGAGCTGGTCGTCGGAGGACGGCCTCGGCTGCGGTAACGGGCGTCCAACGTTGGCGACCTCCGCCTCGCTCACGGTGTGCTCCTCACCAGCGTTGGTCGGGCGGACTCCTGCGGTCGGTGTCGCCCTCGACGGTGTGCTGATGCGCTCGCGGAGGGCGCAGCCGACAGCGGGTTCGTGCCCGTCAGCCGTTATGCCATGTGCGCTATGTAGCCCTGGGAATGCTAGGAGTAATCATGGTCCGGCGCATGGTGCGTTGGGTGGAACTGCGCGGGCCAAAGGTGTGGTTCGGGCTCGATTCAGGAGTCGTCAGCTCACCGCGCGGTGACGAGGGTGCTCGGGCGGGCCCATCGCGGGTTGCCCGCGCAGCACGTCGACCCGGTCGGTGTCGGGCCTGCCGAGCACCCAGCTGCACCCCTGCAACGACTTGGCCTGTTCCTTCAGCGGCGCGAGCAGCCGCGACACGTCCCGGTAGGAGCGCACGGACCCGGCCGCGCACACCAGCGTGGCCAGCGACAGCGTCACCGGCATGCCCTCCGCGTCCCTGGGCACGTCGAGGATCGCGGACGCCATCGGCACGATCTCGTCCAGCCCGGACACCACCAGGAAGTCGTCCCCGCCGACGTGTCCGACCTGCACGCCCCGCAGCGTGCCCGCCGTGTCCGCGAGGCACCGGCCGATCGCGCGGATCAGGTCGTCGCCCGCGGCGAACCCGACGGTGTCGTTGACCCGCTTGAAGCTGTCCACGTCCAGCCACGATACCGCGTGGATCTCCCGCGCCCTGATCCTGCGGTCGACCTCCCGCGCGATCGAGTCGCTGCCGGGCAACCGGGTCAGCGGGCTCAGCGCGGCGGCCTGTTCCACCTTCATCTCGGCGATGCCGCGCACCACGTCGGCCACCCGGACGACCCCGAGGCACCGTTCGGCCTCGTCCACCACGACCAGATCGTCGTTGGTGCGCTGCCGATCCGCCGAGGCGACCATGCCGAGCAGCTCGATGGCCGTCGCCTCGGTGCCGATGGTGTGCGGCTCGTCGGCCAACCTGCTGGCCTCCCGGTTGGCGTGCAGCGCGTGCCCGTACGGCCCGGTCACCGCGAGCAGGAACCTGTTGCGGTCCACCGACCACTGCGGCCGGCCGATCTCGTCGACCAGCACGACACCGGTGACGGCAGGCTGGCTGGCCAGCACCGCGCGCACCTCGTCCGCGGTGGCGTGCTCGGGCAGAGTCGTTGCGGGATGGAGGAAATCGGTGATCCGCGCGCCGGCGGCCTCGCGGGCCGGCGTCGGCGCCTGCGGCTCGCCGAGCTCGGTGATGATCGGCGCGATCGTGCTGGTGACCAGCGGCCGCCGCGAGGCGGGGGCGAGCAGGTTGCCCTGGGCGAGTCGCACCCCGAGCCTGCGCAGCGCGGACAGCTGGGCCTCGGTCTCGACGCCCTCGGCGACCAGTTGCGCGCCGGTGCGCTCAGTGAGGTGCACCAGCGCCTCGACCAGCGCGGCGCTGGCCGCGTCGTCGGGCAGGCCGGCCACCACCTGGCGGTCCAGCTTGACGATCTCCGGCGAGGTCTGGGTCAGCACGGTCAGCGGCGGGTCGCCGTCGCCGACCCCGTCCAGCCCGATGCGGAACCCGTTGCCGCGCAACCGGTCGAACCCATCGAGCAGTTCGCTCCTGCGGACCCTGGAGAAGGGCGTGCCGATCTCCAACACGACGTCGCGCGCGCGACGCCCGGTCTCGCGCAGCGCGCAGTGCAACGGTTCCAGTGTCGCGGCCGGGGCCGCAGCGGTCAGCGCGAGCAGGTTCAGGTGCAGCGGCAACACGTTCTCGTGTTCCGCCGCGTAGTAGGTCGCGTGGGCGGCGAGCGCGACATCGGTCTCGCTGAGCCGCCCAGCTCGGTGCGCGGCGCGCAGCAGGTCAGCAACGCTGCCCTTGTGCGGTCGCGCCAAGGCCTCGACCGCCACAATGCCCCCGGTGTGGAGGTTGAACAGCGGTTGGAAGGCGAAGCGGACGTCGTCCAACAACGCAGGCACGGCACGATCGTGCCCGCCCGGGTACCCCTGTGCCGAGGGGTTTAACCAGGTGTTCATGGGGCGGTGCGGGGAATCACCGGTTCGGCGGCATAGACCATGCCCTTCTGCTTGGGCTATTCCCCTTTTCCGCGCTACCAACGGTAATTGGGCCGATACGCGGTGGGTCCGGTTCACCCGGTTGCTGCCAGGCTCCGGTCAGCGCGCGGTGAGCGTGTGGCGGGCCAGTTCGGCCCGCACTGACCACCCGGCCGAGCGGAACACCGCCACCATCGCGCCGACCGTGCCGGCGACGTCGAGCCGGTCGGAGAGGTAGGCCCGCTGCCGCCGCTCCGGCAGCGTGAAGAACAGCTCGAAGAACTCGGCGACGTCCTCGGGCGGCAGGGCGAGCAGCGCGGCGAGCCCCCGGCGCCGCAGGCGGTGCACGGTGCGGGCGGCCGGCGGCCACACCGCGCGGTGCGCGGCCCGCGCCGCGGCGACCGGCCCGCGCGGCAGCGCGGCGGCGATCGCGTCGGCGACGGCCGGCGCGGTGCGCAGCGCGGCGGCGACGCCGTAGCCCGTCGCCGGGTGCACCATGGCCGCCGCCGCGCCGAAGCGCGGCACTCGACCCGGCCGGGGCAGCGGCGGGTCCACGGTGAAGCGGACCCGTTCGTGCGCCAGCGCGGTCGCGTTGAACCCGTGCGCGTCGACGCCGTGCGCGGCGAGCCGGGCCGTCAGCCGCCGCCGCAGCTCGCCGAGCGGCAGGCCGGGGCGCCGGGCCAGCGAGGTCTCCTCCAGCAGCACGCGGTCGCCGGCCAGCGGCACGCCGTACAGGAATGTGGGCCACCGCCCCAGCGGTCCCGGGCTCGGCCGCCAGTCCATCACCAGCGCCTCGCCGGGGGAGACCAGCGGCGCGGCGGCCGCCGCCGGCAGCACCACGCCGAACGCGGTCTGCTCAGCACCGCCCTCGGCCCGCCGCGCGCCGCCGCAGTGCACGACGACCGAGGCGGACAGGTCCGGACCGCCGGCCAGCCGCGCGGTCGAGCCGCGCCGGTCGTGCTCGACGCCGACGACCCGGTCCGCGAGCACCAGCAGCGCGGGGTGGTCCAGCTGCGCCAGCAGCGCCGCGTTGTCCAGCACGGCGTAGCGACGGTCCAGCGAGTGTTCGGTGCTGGCGACGATCCTGGCGGCCAGCGAACTGGCCGGGGTGCCCGCCGGCAGCTCGTCGGACCAGGCGGCGTAGGTGGCCCGCCACGGACGCCGGGGACGCGGGTCGATCAGGGCGGTGCGCAGCCCGCGCCGCGCGCACGCGCCGGCCAGCGCCCAACCCGCCGGACCGCCGCCGACGACGGCCACCTCGATCATCCGGTGATTTCAGCACAGTCCGACACGGTCGGCCGATCTCGGCCGCCATCCGGATCAGGCCGGCGTCACAGTCGGTGGCACAGTGGGAAGTCCGGCGCAGGACGGACCCTCCCCAGAGGACGGACGACCGCGCGAAACCGACTGTGTGTCGGACCTCGGACACTGGCCTTATCCCTGCCAACGATCGAGGCGCACCTCGGCGACGGTGACCTGATCTACGTCACGCTGCCCGGCAGTCCGTGCCCGGTGCTGATCGGCTTCCTCCCGCAGGGCGTCGAGAAATTCTCCTCGATGTTGTCGGAGCAGCTTCGCGCGCTCGCCGACGCAAGGAGCAGCACGGATGACGGCCGGAGCATTGTGCATCTGCGGACTCGACGTGGTCTTGGTGGCGATTCTCGCCGTGATCATCGCCGTCGTGTACGGCGAACTCGTCGCGCGCATGGCGGTTCGACGAGCTTCTACTGACCGGGCGCCACACCGAGCGCCGGACGCCACACCTCGTCAGCGTGATTCGCGATGAGGGTGGAGGTTCGAACGCCACAGCCTGACGACGATCACAAGCGGATCTTTCAGGCCCGTGAACGATGTGTCAGTTGGCCATGCGGTCGCTGCGCTCCAGGCTGCACCAGCTGTGTTGATTGGTATTCACCGATGCCCCAGCGTTCAGGCGACGAGCCGCGACCAGCACCATCGTCGTGAACATGGACCCGGTCACCACGGCCGAAACTCTGGCAGTGCTCGGATCAGATGCCCGACCCGCATCTGGTCCATCATCGGCCATTGCGCGTACTGTGGCGCAAGCATGCAATGGAACGCACCGGATCCCAGCAGCTCCTCGAGCAGATCTAATGGACTGCCGATCAGCAGGCCAAACGGTCGGAACGCATCGCGATTCCGCAAGACCTTCGCGTCTCTGTTCAAGAACACGTAAACTCCGCATCTCACGGCAGCCTCGACCAGTAGCCGGTCATACCCAGCAGGTACGCCCATGAGCACCCGTTGAAGTTCCTTCTCCGGCAGGCTCAACAATCCGTCGTTCGTAGGGGCATCATCCTCCGGTACACCGCTGCCGACCAAACGAAGTGCGGACACGAACTCTTCAAAAGCGGTGATCCGGTTTCCCTTCCGCTCAGCGGACAACTTCTTCTTCGCATCGCTGATCGTCTGCGGAAGGATCACGAACCGAATGTCGCGCATGACCCAGAGGGTGAGCAGTAGCTGCAATCCCTCCAGTTCTGCGCAGTATTTCTCGTCAATTGAATCCGTCGACAGGTCGCCCCGCCACAAACTCGACCCAAATTGAAAGTAGTCGAGAAGCAGGTTAGTGTCCCAGGCCACGAACAGCGGGCCGCGTCCGCGACGCTCCAGGAAGAGATCTGGTGCATCGCTATATACGAAGTGCGGTCCCGCTGGGATGTACAGCGACGCTCCTGTTAGCGCCGAGTTCGGTCCACCGATGTCGAGCACCTGTCTCAGTCGGGCAGACATCTTGTTGACCAGATGGACGCCCCAACTCTCAAGCCTGGTGTACTCAGCCCGGATCCACCGATCGAATTGGGTTGATCATTTCCCAGTGACTTGTTGATCTTTGGTCGAGCTCGACGATTCATGGGCGTGCGCTACCCGCCGGCCTCCGCGCCGGCTTGTCCACGTGGTGTCTCCGGTCGAACCCTCTGGGCGGGCGGTGGGCAGGTCAGGCCGCGCGCTGTCGCGGTGGTCGGCAGACTGCGGCGTGCGGGGCCTGCCAGGCCGGTCGCCAGGGCCAGGACTCCGGTAGGTGCAGGGTGAGCCGGCGGGCGGAGCGGGCCAGCCGGGCCGGCACGGTGATCAGGTGGGCGCGGATGGTCGCGGTGGTGGCGCGGGCGTGGAACACACCGGCCAGCACGCCGGCGGCACGGGTGAGGTTGTGCGCGATCGCCCACAGCACCGCCCACGGGGCGTTCGCGGTGAACGAGCCGCATGGCAGGTGCGCCAGCGCGCTGGCCGCCGCGTCCGCGATGACCTGCTCGACGATCGCGTGATCGCGGTGGAAGGACTCCGCTTGCAGCATCTCGACCCGGCTGGTGACGAACACGGCGTGATAGCGCCAGACATCGAACAGTCCTTGCTGCCCGGCAGCGGCCTTCGGGTTGCGGCGTCTGACCCGTCGCACGATCAACCGGCCGTGGACGTGCTGATGGCGTGGGCGGGAGGTGAACGCCGTGTACGGGATTTCCGCGACCTCGGCGTCGGAGACCAGCTCACCGGTCTCGGTGTCCACAAAGGCGTTCGGGTAGTGGATCGGCGTCCGGGCGGTGTCGGGGACCGCCGCGATCGCGGCGGTGATCGACGGGTTGGAGCCGGTGGTCAGCGACACGTCCGCGCCGTAACGGGCCGCGGTCGCGGCCACCTCGGCGGTGGAGAACTTCGAGTCCGCGCGCACGATGATCCGTGCGTGCGGGGCGATCGCCCGGACGGTGGTCAAGGCTTCGGCCAGGAACCGGGCCGCCCCGCGCACGTCGGCGGTTTTGCCCTTGCGCAGCCGGATCGCCACCATCACGGGCCGGGCGATCGGGGTCGAGGCGGTCGCGATCAGAGGGTGCGGGGTCTTGCGGCCCTTGAGCCGGCCGACCGCCGCCCCGTGTTTCTGGTAGCCGTAGACCTGTCGGTGGGTGGAGTCCAGGTCCACGAACACCACCTCGTCCGCACCGGGTAACAGCAGGGTCCGGTCGGCCAGGGCGACCAACGCCTTGCGCAGCACCGCGTTCAACTGCTGCACATGCCCATGGGTGAACACCCGCAGGAAGGTCCCCAAGGTCGACGGGGCGCGGATCTGGTCGAACACCACGCTGTTGCCGGCGTGTCGTAGCCGGTCGACGTCGGTGGTCGAGTCTGCCCCGGCGATCATCCCGGCCAGCGGCGACATCACCTTCGCCGCCGGGTTCGCCCCGGCGCTGTTGGCCACGCCGCTGATCGCCACGTGCTGCGTGACCAACTCGGGCAGCCCGATCTGCTCGGCCAACGCGATCACCGGCGCCAGTCCGGCGTCGGCGATCAGGTTCGGATCATCGAACGCCACGTCAACCGCAGCGGCGGCATGGGATAGTTGCATCTCGCGGGTGTCTCCTCGAACTGGCTCCGATGTTCCCTCAGCAAGAACATCTTCCCAGCTCAGACGGCACCCGCGTCCTCATTTCCGCAGTTCACGCACAACAAATCGGCGGATCCGGGCTCAGTAGGGAGTGATCAACGTGGAGGACTGGGCGGAGATCCGCCGGTTGCACCGGGCTGAGGGCATGCCGATCAGAGCGATCGTCCGCAAGCTGGGTATCGCGGCTGCCCCTGACGCCTCGGCGACATCGTCGTCGCAGCCCTGGTCCTGCTCCACCACGAACACGGCGGCACCACCTGACCAACAACAGTCGATCACCCAGCGCCACAAAGGGTTACCTGGAAAGCTTCAATGACGTTTCCGGACCCCAGTCCAGAAGTAGTACTGACTTCGCGATATGCGATGTGGACCCGAGGCGCACTCGGGTCCACATCGGTCGGCGGCCGGGTTCAGGCCACCGGGCGAATATGAACAAAAGGCTTCACGACCCCGGGGCAGATTTTCTCCACGTTGATCTCGGAATATGCGGCGACCAGGCCTCCAAGATGCGGGCAGGTGCGATCATAGAAACCTTCCGAGGGATTGATGGCCCAAAGGAAAGGTGTGATGGAATCGTTGCCAATCGTGTACTGTTCGGGATATCCCTCGTGGGTCCAGAAGTTGGACAGGTTGTTGCCTCGCCAAGTAGCTATCGCTCGCTTGGTGCCACTGTCGGACGGGAGTGAGCAGGTGCTGACGTACAGAAGGGCCTCAATCTCTCGATCTATCCCCACGGCACATTGCTGTTGTCCGTTGATGTTGACACTCAGCTTACGACTCTGCGGATCATACGACCACACCTGATTCGGGTCATTCTTGTTGCATCCCCCGGTAGTTAGTGGGTGGCCTTGTATTTCAAGGAGGGGGATCGTCTCGGTCTGCTCTTTGGCTCGGGCGCACGCGCCTGTAGGTCGTCCTATGCTGCTATCGAGGGACAGTCCTTCGATCAGAAACTTCCCGGTGGGGAGTTTCGTCTCGGACGGAATGGTCTCCTGTTCAGGCAAAGGAGATGCCGGCACCAGGTCTGCCTGGACGCACTCCCTTTTACCGATTGTTGGATTGAGGCAGATCTTTACCAGAACTTGTGCGTCGTGCTCATCCCAGGTGCCCTCGTATGCGAAATCCTTCCCGTCTCGCACCTTCCTGCATGCATAATCCGCTTTCTTGCGCCATGGTTCCGGCCACCAGTATTTGCCGTTGTCCAGTTTTCCGCTCAGCCAGATTTCATAGTCAGCCTGATAGCATATTGCCTTAGCGTGCCCCTCGACCACGTAACCTTTCGATTTGCCGGCACCTCTGTCCTTGAAATACGTTCTCCCGTCGAAATCTATGTATCTGCAAACGGGGTCGCAATTGTACGTGTAGTAGAGGTGAAAGTACGCCATCGGCGGTAGTGAAGCTGAAGTTTTGGCGTCTGCTTGTGTCTGCCAGAGGAAGATTGACGCCATGACCAGTGTCAGGCAGGTCAGGGCGCGCACATATTTATTACGCATGACCGTTGATTTTACGGCTCATTGCGTGGAAGTGTATGTCGTGCAATCATCGGTCACACTTGCGAGGAGCAAGTTACGCCGATTGGGCAGGCCCCTGCGTGGGACGCCCTGCGGTGTGCACTTGATGTATCGAATGATTCGCTTCGGTCACACTATTCGGGGAACTGGCAGACTCGAAAGTGCAGTCGAAGTTGCTCTGCGGAAGCGGGGGCCGGCGACCAGGTGCTCGACGTGGACAACCGCACCTACAACGCGCTTCTACGCGGCCTGCGGTGCCTGGGCGAACGTGGGTTCGCCGTGCTCACCGGACGGTGGCGCGCCCTGCGACACATCACCGCCAGCCCACGCAAGACCGGCGACATCGTCAAAGCAGCACTGGTGCTGACCCATTTCGAACATGGACGACTGACCTGAAATCGTTGAGATCACCTCATTATCTCACTGCTACGCGGAGAGAAGCCATGCTCAACGGCGCCCCTGCTGCTGTCCCTGCTCAGAACCACAACTGCCACGAGTCTCACGACGTGACGGGTCCCGTCCCCACATGCACGCCTTCCGACAGGCTGACACGACGGCCGCCGCACCGGAGCGAGACGGGGTAGGCGCTCCCAGTCAAGCCGCGCGGCCCGCGTCCTGCGGGCGGTGTCGCCGCCGCGCTCGGTCTCCTGTTGCTGGCCGCCGAGCTGCTGCCGGGCGGCCGACGGTGCTGCCGCAGCCTGCGGCAGGCCGGGACCACCAGGAGATCCGCGAGCGGGTCGGCCGCGAGCTGGACGGGCAGCTCGACCTGCTCTCCCTCGACCACCGGCCTGCGGTTCGGATCGACGCCCGAACGAGGCAGCGTTCATGACCGAATCGACCGCCGAACCGGCCGAGTTCGGGAATCCGGCCGCCGCGCCGCCTTCCTCAGGCGGTACTCAGGATCGGCGTGACATCCTGAGAAGGTGCGCATTCGTCGAATTGTCACCGGAACACTCGGCGTCGCGGCCGTCGCCGCGCTCGCCCGCGCGGTGTGGGGCGTGCCGGCCGCGATGGGAGCCGCGTTGGGGACCACACCGGACGGCGCGCGCGCCGATCGGGTGCGCCGGTCGCCGCAGTTCCGCGACGGGGCCTTCCGCAACCGGGCGGTCACCCACGTCACGCCGTCGCCCGGCCAGTCCCGCAGCATGCTGCGGGAGCTGCTGTTCGGCGGGCAGCGCCGCCACCCATCCGGCCCGATTCCGGTGGTGCGCCCCGAGATCGGTCAGGACACGGACACCGGGCTGCACATCACCTGGTTCGGACACGCGACCACACTGGTCGAGCTGGACGGGGCCAGGGTGCTGTTCGATCCCGTGTGGAGCGACCGGTGCTCACCGTCCACTGTGGTCGGTCCCCGGCGACTGCATCCCGCGCCGTGCCGGCTGGACGAGCTGCCCGATCTGGACGCCGTGATCATCTCGCACGACCACTACGACCACCTCGACCTGCCCACCATCCGCGAGCTGACCCGCTCGACGGCCGTGCCGTTCGTGGTGCCGCTCGGCGTCGGCGCGCACCTCCAGCGCTGGGGCGTGCCCTCGGCGCGGATCGTCGAGCTGGACTGGGAGGAGAGCGCGGCGATCGCCGGGCTGCGGATCACCTCCACCGCCGCGCAGCACTTCTCCGGGCGCGGCTTCAAGCGCGACGGCACGCTGTGGAGCTCCTGGGTGGTCGCCGGCCCAACCAGGCGGGTGTTCTACACGGGCGACTCCGGCTATTTCGACGGCTATGCCGAGATCGGCGAGCGGCACGGGCCGTTCGACGCGGCGCTGGTGCAGATCGGCGCGTACGACCAGAACTGGCCGGACATCCACATGACCCCGGAGCAGGGCGTCGCCACGCACCTTGACCTGCGGGCCGGACTGCTGATCCCGGTGCACTGGGCGACGTTCAACCTGGCCCTGCACGCGTGGACCGAGCCGGCCGACCGCCTGTGGCGGGAGGCGAAGGCGCTGGACGTGCCCCTCGCCGTGCCCCGGCCGGGCGAGCGGATCGACGTGGACGAGCCGCCGCCGGTCGACGGCTGGTGGCAGCTGCTCGGCTGACACCGAACTGGCGTGATGCCAGTCGCGACTCGGTAGCGTTCTCGTCCACGGCGTCCGTCGGGCCGACCGGTGGACGACGGATCCTGTCGAGTCGACGAAGGGTGCCCGCGCCGCCATGCCTCCCCGTCCCCGTCCGGGTGCACGGCCCACGCACAGCGTGAGCGGCGCGGCGCAGACCGTGCCCAACTTCGTCAACCAGACCACTCCGCACGTCAACACCGCCACCAGTGCCACGCACCACCTTTTCCCTGGGAACGGCGGCCAGCAGTACGGCGGCGGCTCGCAACAGCACTACGGGGGCGCCGGCGGCGAGATTCCGCCCGGCCACCCGACCGACAGCCTCCCGCTGGGCCAGCACGGCAACTACCACGTGTACCTGGACCCGCACCAGCAGAAGCACCAGGGCCTCGCGCCGATCACGTTCCCGCCGGGGACCCCGCAGCACCGGGTGCAGAACAACCAGTTCACCCCCAACGTCAACCAGCAGTACCACCAGAACACCTTCGCGCCGAACGCCGCGTCGATCGCGCAGCAGGGCTACCAGCAGGCGTTGGAGAACAGGCGGCGACTGGATCGTGAGGCGAGGGCGGCGGCGCAGGCCCGCACCGACGCGCGGCGCGCGTACGGGGATGCCGAGAACCGGAACGCGTCACCGGCGGAAATGAGGCAGTTGCGGAACGCGGCCAACCAGGCCGAGCAACGACTTCAGGCGGCGAACCAGGCGTACAGCAGGTCGCAGATTGGGACGCAGCAGTTGGACGGCTATCTCAACAGCAACGGCCAGTTCCACCGGACGCCCCAGAACAGCGTCGACGGCGTCCGCTACCAGGTGACCGCGAACCACACGGCGGACCCGCCGTACATCGTCTACCACAACTACCCGGAGACCAACGTCGGCGGACTGCTCGGTCGGCAGGGCTGACGAAGCTCTGCCGCGTTGCGCCGCCTCAGGTCCGGGCGATCAGCCGTTCGATCCACTGCCGTGACTCGTCCGGGCCGAGGGCGAGCGCGGTGAGGTCTCGGAACAGATGTTGCGCGGCCGCGGTGAGATCCTTGGCGTTGACGTAGTTCTCCCCGCCGACGTGCCGAACGTGCAG
This sequence comes from Solihabitans fulvus, assembly GCF_008386585.1. Lineage (GTDB taxonomy): Bacteria > Actinomycetota > Actinomycetes > Mycobacteriales > Pseudonocardiaceae > Solihabitans > Solihabitans fulvus. Next base: position 19,478 of record NZ_VUOB01000026.1, on the reverse strand, counting down.
CAGGGGATCGGTTTCCGGTTCGGGGAAGGTCAGGATCTGGAAGCTGCCGCTGCGGCCGGGATGCGGCCCGGCGGCGCGGGTCATGACCTGGACGGTGATGTGCGGCAGGGCCGCCATGGCGAGGATGTGTCGCAGCTGCTCGCGCATGATCCTCTTGTCCGGCAACGGGATCGTGAGCGCGGCCTCGTCGATGACCACGTGGTAGCGGCGCGGGTTGTAGTCGGTGAGTCGCTGCTGTCGACGCAGCCGGATGGCCGGTTCGAGCGTGTGGTGCGGTCGCCGTGAGACGGCCAGCACCGCGCGGACGTAGGGCTCCGTCTGGAGTGGCTCCGGCACGAGGCCGAGTTGGTACTCGCACACCAGGATCGCGTCGTGCTCGACGCCGGCGAAGTGGTTGTGCGGGAGCCCGTAGGCGCGCCACCAGCCGCGCTGCCGGTTGTGGTCGAGCTGGCGGATGTAGGGCCGCCAGTCCTCGTAGAGCAGGCCGTAGGCGTCGAGGATGGTGGTGAGCTCGTGGTGCGTCGGCGGTTGGCCGCGTTCGATGCGGTTGAGCTTGTCGACGTCGATCTTGATGCGGACGGCGGCCTCGGTGGTGTCGATGCGGGCCTGTTCGCGGAGCTTTCGGAGTGCGCGGCCGAACTGTCGTTGTTGGTAGGTGTGTTCGAGCCGCATCGACTGCCTTTCCTTGTGTTGACGAAGCGACCGTAGACTAAAACCGCAAATGACCGTGCGTCGATTCACCTATTGAGTGATAGTCGCTTGTGGACCGGCTCGCGTAGGGTTCGCTCGTTCCGATATCAGGAGGACGGCGAATGCCACCGCAACGAAGCACTCGCACCAGGCTGCGGCGAGTGGGCACGATGATGCGCACGCTGCGCGAGTCGGCGGACAAGACCGGATATGATGCGGCAGAACGATTGCAGTGCTCACAGGCGAAGATCAGCCGCATGGAGACCGGCGACGTCGGCGTCAAGCTCGCCGAGCTGGAGGCGCTGCTCGGCTATTACCTGGCGACGGATGAACAACGCACGCGCGCACTCACCGTGTGGAAGGAATCCCGCCACAAGAGCAGTTGGTCGAGATTCGCGGACGCGCTGACGGAGCGATTCCGTGCCTACGCGGAACTGGAATCAGATGCAGCGCTGATCCAGCGGGTTGATATCTCACTTGTGCCGGGATTTTTCCAAACCGAGAACTACGCACTGGCTTTGCACAAGGCTGCGCCGCACTTCCCGTCTCAGATCAACATCGACCGGGCAATCGAGGCGCGCAAGAAGCGACAGCGTCGGCTGGACGACGACGACCCGCCCAAGGTCCACGCGATCATCGACGAGGCTGTGCTGCACCGCTTGGTCGGTGGACCGGAGATCATGGTCGAACAGCTTCAGCATCTGCACGATCTGAGCAGGCGGCGCAACATCACCATCCAGGTGCTGCCGTTCGGGGCGGGGGCCTATGCGACCCTCGGCGGACCGTTCATCATGTTGGTGTTCGCTGATCCAGAAGACCCGACGGCCGTGTACCGCGAGCACCTCGGCGGCGGGTCGTGGGTGGAGGACCCGGCGGAAGTCGACCAGTACACCAGGACTTTCGATGATCTGCGGAAGGCGGCACTGAGCGCCAAGGAATCCGCCAACCTGATCAGGGAGGTTGCCGCCGACCTCGATCCACGCTGAGTGGAAGGGAATCCGGCAGTGACTGATCCGAAGATCGAGTGGCGGAAGAGCAGCCGCAGTCAGCCGAACAACGAGTGCGTCGAGGTGGCGCAGCTGTCAGGCGCGATGGCGTTGCGGGACAGCAAGAACCCCGATGGTCCCGTGCTGCGTTTCGACGCTGGCGCGCTGACCAGCTTCCTGCGCGCGGTGAAGCTGAACCAACTCTGACGAACCACGGTCGGTGTGGCGTTCGGGCGCACCCGAACGCCACACCGGCGCGGGAATCACGCGGTGAGTGCGCCGATCGCCTCGGCGAGAGCCAGCACCCGTCGCGCGTTGTCCACGTGCAGGCTCTCGATCAGCCGGCCGTCGACCGTCGCGACGCCGAGCCCGGCGCGCTGCGCCTCGTCGAACGCCTCGATGATCCGCTGCGACCGCTCGATCTCCTCGGCCGACGGCGCGAACACCCGGTTGCACGGCTCCAGTTGGCCGGGATGGATCAGCGTCTTGCCGTCGAACCCGAACTGCCGCCCCTGCGCGCACTCCGCCTCGAAGCCGGCGAGGTCCTGCACGTCGTTGTAGACGCCGTCCAGGATGACCCGCCCGGTCGCGCGCGCCGCCAGCAGGCACAGCGACAGCCCGGTGAGCAGCGGAGCCCGTCCTGGCACGTGCTCGGCGTGCAGTTCCTTGGCGAGGTCGTTGGTGCCCATGACCAGCACCGTCAGCCGCGCGCTTGCCCTGGCGATCTCCTCGGCGTGCAGCATGGCGACCGGCGTCTCCAGCATGGCCCAGATCGCGGTGTGGTCCGGCACGCCGGCCGCCTCGAGGCCGCGCTCGATCGCGTGCACCTCCATGGCGGAGTTGACCTTTGGCACCACGACCGCGGCCGGGCCAGCCTCGGCGGCGGCGCGCAGGTCGTCCGCGTGCCACGGCGTGCCGATGCCGTTGACGCGGATGGTCACCTCGCGCGAGCCGTACTCGCCGGAGGTCGCCGCCGCGCACACCCGGTCGCGGGCGGCGGCCTTCGCGTCGGGCGCGACGGCGTCCTCGAGGTCGAGGATCAGCGCGTCGGCTGGCAGCGTCTTCGCCTTCTCCAGCGCCCGCTCGTTCGCACCGGGCATGTACAGCACGGAGCGGCGCGGGCGCGGGGTCGTGTCGATCGTCATCGGTCAGTCCTCGTCCGTGGCGGCGTAGGCCGCGGCCAGCTCGGGGTCGCGCGCGGCGAGCGCGTCGGCCAGTTCGGCCACCACCCTGCACTGCTTCACGGTGGCGTCGTCCTGCATCTTGCCGTCGATCATCACGGCGCCGGTGCCGTCGCCCATCGCGGCGATGACCTTGCGCGCCCAGCGCACGTCGGCTGGCTCGGGGGAGAAGACCCGCCTGGCGATCTCGATCTGCACGGGGTGCAGGCTCCACGCGCCGACGCAGCCGAGCAGGAACGCGTTGCGGAACTGGTCCTCGCACGCGACGGTGTCCCGGATGTCCCCGAACGGCCCGTAGTAGGGCAGGATCCCGTTGGCCGCGCAGGCGTCCACCATCCTGGCGACGGTGTAGTGCCACAGGTCCTGCTGCGAGGTCTGCCGGCCGGCGTTGAGGTCCTCGCCGACGGGGTCGGTGCGGACCAGGTAGCCGGGGTGGCCGCCGCCGACCCTGGTGGTCTTCATCCGCCTGCTGGCGGCCAGGTCGGCGGGGCCGAGCGAGAGGCCCTGCATCCTCGGGCTCGCGCCGGCGATCTCCTCGACGTTGGCCACGCCGCGCGCGGTCTCCAGGATCGCGTGCACCAGCAGCGGTCGCCGGAGCCCCGCCTTGGCCTCAAGCTGGGCGAGCAGCCGGTCCACGTAGTGGATGTCCTCTGCGCCCTCGACCTTGGGCACCATGATCACGTCGAGCTTGTCGCCGATCTCGCGCACCAGGGTCATGAGGTCGTCGAGGCCCCACGGCGAGTCGAGGCTGTTGACGCGCACCCACAGTTGCGTGTCGCCGAAGTCCGTCGCCTTCGCGATGTCCACCAGCCCGGCGCGCGCGGCCTCCTTGCGGTCGGCCTGGACGGCGTCCTCGAGGTTGCCGAGCAGGACGTCGACCTTGCCGGCGATGTCCGGGACCTTGGCGGCCATCTTCGCGTTGCTCGGGTCGAAGAAGTGGATCATCCGCGATGGCCGGAAGGGGATCTCCCGGACCGGGTCAGGGGCGCCTACGGCGAGCGGTCGGAAGAAGTCCTTCGGCGAGCGCATCGAGCCTCCATCCGTGCGGTGGTCTACTGGCCGGTAACCCTAGGGTGTCCGCCGCGCTCCCGCGCGCAGTCCGTCCTGTGACGCGGCGCACCTCGGCCAGAAGCAAGAGCCACTGTGCCCCCGAAGGCGGTGTCGCCCCGCCGACTTTCCGAGTTTTGTTGGCTGCTGGCAAATCCACGGCGGATTCGCCGGCAGAGCGGGAAAGGCAGCGATGAGACCCTTATCGGCAATTGTGTCCGCAACAATCGTGGCGGCGGTGTTGGCATTGGCCGCGCCGAACGCGACGGCGGCGACCCGCGAGGTGGACCTTCTCGCGACCGTGACGTTGGGCGACGAGTCCGGCCTGCAAATGGGCGGACCCGTGCTGAGCCCGAACGGCCGCACCCTCTACGTCGCCGAGCGCGACACGGTCGACGGCACCAGGCAGAACGTGCGCGTCGTGGACACCGGGACCAACCGCACCACGGCGGTGCTGCGGGTCGGCGCGCAGTACCAGTCCATTGTGGACCTCGTGCTGAGTCCGGACGGCAGCAGGCTCTACGCCCTCCAACCGGGCGGGCCCAACGCATCCGGACAGGTCAACGTCATCGACACCGCGCGGGCGGCCGTGGTCGCCGTGATCCTCCCGCCAACGACGATGGTGAGCACCAGCAACGCGGGCGCGATCGAGCACGAGGCGCTGAGCCCCGACGGCCGACGTCTCTACGTCTCCCAGATCGGCTACGTCACCACACCCGGCTCGCCGGATCCTGGTTCCGTGTACGTGATCGACACCGCGACGAACACGATCGTCGACCGGTTCGGCGCGCGCACCTGGATCCCCGACTGGCTCACCATCGCGCCGAACGGCCGCGACCTCTATCTCGCGGCGGAGGCCGGCGCGCTGAACGGCACGGTCATTCACCATTTCGACGCGAGCGTCAGCCCGCCGAGATTTGTCGGTGACGTCGCGATGGCGGCGAGTGAAAGCGTGCACCAACTGGTGATGAACTCGACGGGAACCAGGCTGTACGCCATCGGCGACTACCAGAGTTCGGTTCGCGTGATCGACACCGCGAAGGACGCGGTCGTGGCCAGCATCGCGGTGCCGGGCCGGGGCTACCAGGGCGTCCTCGCGCTCAGCCATGACGACCGGCGGCTCTACGTCGCCAACGCGGCGCCCGACGCATACGAGAACCCGACCGTCGTGGTGATCGACACCGCGACCGCGACCGTCGGCGACACGCTGATCGGCTTCGACCTGGAAAGCCACCTCGCCCTCGTGGTCGGCCCCGGCGACCACACCCTCTACCTCGCCGGCCCCACCTACACCGAGGAGGGCAAACCGCTGCCGCCCGCCGCGCTCCAGGTCGCCCGTGTCTGACACCGAGGGAAGGGTTCCGATGCACCGATCAGCACTGTTTCGCGGCCTCGGCGCGGCACTCGCCGCCGCGCTCGCCGTCCTCGGCTCCACGGCGGCCGTCCCCGCCGCCGCGTCAACGGCCCGCCCGCACGCGGCGGCGACGAACCCGGTTTCCGTTGGCCCCAATGCCTACGGCATGGCGCTCGGCCGCGACGGCAGCCGCGCGTACATCGCGATCAACGGCTCCGACCAGGCTGGCCAGACGGCCCAGGTCGCCGTGGTCGACACCGCGACGCGCTCCGTCGTGACCACCGTGTCCCTGCCGCTGCGCAACCAGTGGGTGTCCGAGGTGGTCGTCAGCCACGACGGCCGCCGCGTCTACGTCCTCGGCGGCGCGGCCGTCACCGTGCTGGACGCCGCGACCAACACCGCCGTCGCCACCTACCCGGCGCCCGATCAACCACGGCCGGCCGGCTGGTATCAGGGCAGCCTCCGGTCCGTGGCGCTGTCGCAGGACGACTCCGCGATCTACCTCGGCCAGGACGGTCCGACGGCCTTCCGTCAGCAGGGCAACGGCCGGGTCGTGGTGCTCGCCGCCGCGACCGGCGCGGCCATCGGCACCGTGCCGATCGCCAGCCCGTACGTGCATGGCATCGCCTTCGAACCGGACGGGCGCACCGCGTACGTGAGCGGCAACCCGGGCGGCCTGACGCACCTCGACGTGACCGCGACCCCGCCGACCGTGGTGCGGACGGTCCCGCAACCCGCCGGGGAGAACGGCAGCGACGGCATTGCGCTCAGCCCGGACGGGCGCACGCTGTACTCGATCGTCACCAACAGCGGCCTGATCCACGTGATCGACACGGGCACCGACACGATCACCTCGAACCTGACCTTCGCGACGGGCTTCGCCGACCTGCGCTACCCGACGCCGAGCCCCGACGGCGGCAGCCTCTACGTCGTCGACGACGAGGTGAGCAACCCGACCGTGCTGGTGTTCGACCTCGCGAGCGGGACGATCACCGACACCATCGACCCGCTCATCGAGGACGTGTGGGGCCTCGCGCAGGCCCCGGACGGCGGCACGCTGTACGCGTCGGGCGCGGACTTCCAGCCGGCCACGGGGTTCCTCTCGACACTCCCGCTGGACAGGTAGCCCGGGTAGGCGTGTGATCGTCGGCCGCGCCAGCTACCGTCTCGCCATGACCAGCGGCGGAACGGACGAGCGGCCGATTGATCCACGGGCGGTGCGGCGCTCCGGCGGAACGGCCGGGGCGTCGACCCCTGGCGATCTGGCTGGCAGCCCGTTCCGGGTGGACCGGGACCGGGTGGCCAGCTCGCCGTTCTTCGCCAGGCTGGCCGGCGTCACCCAGGTGGTCAGCCCGACCGGCTCGGGACTGTTGCTGCACAACCGTTTGACGCACAGCCTGAAGGTCGCGCAGGCGGCCAGGGCGATCGCCGAGCGGCTGCGCGCCCGCCCCGAGCTGACCGGTGTGCTGGACAAGCTCGGCGGCTGCGACCCTGACGTGGTCGAGGCCGCCGGGCTCGCGCACGACCTCGGGCACCCGCCGTTCGGGCACCTCGGCGAGCAGGTGCTCGACCGGATCGCGCGGAACCGCTTCGGCCTGCCGGACGGCTTCGAGGGCAACGCGCAGTCGTTCCGGATCGTGACGACCACGGACGTGCGCGGGCCAGCCGCCGTCGGCCTCGACCTCACCGTCGCGGTGCGCGCCGCGATGCTCAAGTACCCGTGGACCCGGCTGTCGCACCCGCAGCCGCACCCGAGCGGGATGGCCAGGCCGCCGCGCGGGGCGGCCGAGCAGACGGAGTGGCCGGGCGCCGGCTCGGCGAAGTTCTCCGCCTATGTCACGGAGTTGGACGATCTGACCCAGGCGAGGGCCGCGTTCGCCGGTCGCGTGGACGGCTGGCAGCAGACCGTCGAGGCGTCCGTGATGGACACCGCCGACGACATCGCCTACGCCATCCACGATCTGGAGGACTTCCACCGGGTCGGCGTCCTCCAGCACGCCACCGTCGCGACGGAGCTGGGCACCTGGCAGGCCAGGGCGCTGGAGTTCGCGGAACTCGACCCCGCTGAGCTGGCCGCGCAGGCCCGCAAGCCGGGGCGCTCGCTGGAGGCGCTGCGCCGCAGGCTGCACGCCAAGGACTCCTGGGCGGTGGACGACGACGCGTTCGCCGCCGCCGTGGCCAGGGTCCGCGCGGAGCTGGTGGACGGCCTGCTGGCCGTGCCGTTCGACGGGTCGGTGGAGGCCGAGCAGACCGTGGCCGGGTTCTCGGCGCGCTGGACCGGGCGGCTGGTGGCCGGCGTGGACATCCTGGAGGAGCCGACCACCCGGTCGGGGCATGTCGTGCTGGCCGTCCAGCAGTGGCACGAGGTGCAGGTGCTGAAGTTCGTGCACCGCAGGTTCGTGTTGCTGCGGCCCGATCTTGCGCTGCACCAGCGCGGCCAGGCCCGGCTGCTGACCGCGTTGGTCGAGGCGCTGGACCAGTGGCTCACCGATCGGCTGGAGGCGGACCGGCTGCCGAGGCGGCTGCACGACCTGGTCGAGCTGGCCGAGTCGGAATACCGGTGGCTGGCCGCGTTCGCGCCTGCTGCGTTGGTCGGCGCGACCGGTGAGGCACCGAGCGGGCCCGACGCGCTGCGCTCGCTGGCCAGGGGCCGCGCGGTGGTCGACTTCGTCGCCTCGCTCACCGACATCCAGGCGGCCGGGCTCCTTGATGCGCTGTCCGGCCGAACCGGTCAGCTGTGGACGGACGCATTCGTCCTCTGAATAACAGTCTGTAGCGCCACCACTGGTGTGGGTGTCATCCGAAAGGCTGCTGTGCGCTGCTGATCAAGCACCCTACGTTAACGCGAGGACCGGATTGATCCGGTTTGCCGGAGCGTGTGTCGGGGCACGCATGGATCTCGCTGGAGGCGCTTGTGCCCGCTGTGCCTTTGTCGGACCGACCATCTCGCACCACGATGCTGCTCGCCGCCGGAGCCGCCTGTCTGCTCGCCGCGCTCGGCGCGGCCACTCCCGCCTCAGCCGACCCGCCAAAGAAGGCGGGCTCCGGCGCCGAGTTCTCGGACACCGCCGCACGCCAGATCGCCGCGTTACAGAAGATCAAGCAGTCCCAGTCCAAAGCTGACTCCAAAGTGGACAGTGTGCTGACGGTCGAGCGCAAGACCCGCTCGGACCGCGCGCTGAACTCGTCCCTGCCCGGCCTGCACACCGGCGTCGCGGTGTCGGACAAGGGAACCGTGCTCGTGGACATCCGCGCGGACAAGGTCTCCGACGACCTCGTCGGCGCGATCCGCAAGGCTGGCGGCGGGATCCGCGCCGTCTCGCCGGCCAACCGGACCGTGCGCGCCGAGGTGCCGCTCGCCTCGGTCGAACAGCTCGCCGGCCGAGGCGACGTCCGCCGTGTCGAGACCGCCAGCGAGGCCTGGACCGAACGCGTGACCGACCCGAAGGCCCCACCGGCCAAGCCGGAGTCCAAGGAGGCCAAGGCCGCCAGGATCTCCGCCATGGCCAAGCAGGCGATCACCAAGCTGACCAGCGAGGGCGACCAGGCGCACGCGGCTGCCGACGCGCGGCAGAACTTCCACGTCACCGGCGTCGGCGTGAAGCTGTGCGCGCTGTCCGACGGCGTCGACTCGCTCGCCGCGATGCAGAGCGGCGGCGTGCTGCCGGCCGTCGACGTGCTGCCCACCCAGGAGGGCAGCGGCGACGAGGGCACCGCGATGCTCCAGATCCTGCACGACCTCGCGCCGGGCGCTTCCCTCGGCTTCGCCACCGCGTTCAACGGCGACGCCAGCTTCGCGGACAACATCCGCGCGCTGCGCACCCAGTCGCGCTGCGACGTCATCGTCGACGACGTCCTGTACTTCAACGAGTCCCCGTTCCAGGACGGCCTGATCGCCAAGGCGGTCAACGACGTCACCGCCGCCGGCGCGCTCTACTTCTCCTCGGCCGGCAACGAGGGCAGCGTCGGCGCAGGCACCTCCGGCCACTGGGAGGGCGACTTCGTCGACTCCGGCAAGGGCGTCGGCAAGTTCGCCGGCACCGCGCACAACTTCGCCGGCAGCGCGGGCACGCAGATCTACGACCCACTCTCGGCCGGGTCGGCCAACAAGCCCGTCACGCTGTTCTGGTCCGACCCGCTCGGGGCCTCCGGCAACGACTACGACCTGTACCTGCTGAACTCGGCCGGCACCGTCGTCGCGTTCAGCCAGAACATCCAGGACGGCACCCAGGACCCGTACGAGCGGCTGAACACCACCTTCGACGCCGGCCTCCGGCTGGCCGTGGTGAAGTTCAAGGGCGACAACCGCTACCTGTCGCTCGACGTGCTGCGCGGCCGGTTCGCCGACTCCACCGACGGGCTCAAGAAGTACGCCACCCCCGGCGTCACGCGCGGACACTCCGCGGCCAAGGACGCGTTCAGCGTCGCCGCCGCCCCGGCGGCGGGCCCGCTGCCGTTCTCGCTCGAACCGGGCGACCCGCCGAACCCGACCGGCCCATACCCCGGCCGCTTCGGCGCGAACACCCAGCTGGAGCGGTTCTCCTCCGACGGCCCGAGGCGCGTGTTCTTCAACGCCGACGGCACCCCGCTGACCCCGGGCAACGTCTCCGCCAGCGGCGGCCAGGTGCGCCAGAAGCCCGACCTCACCGCCGCCGACGGCACGCAGAGCAACGTGCCGGGCTTCAGCCCGTTCTTCGGCACCTCCGCGGCCGCGCCGCACGCGGCGGCCATCGCGGGCCTGGTGCTGTCCGGCAACCCGGGGCTGTCCCCGGCCGACGTCCGCGACGCGCTGACCAAGACCGCGATCCCGCTCGGCGACCCCGGCCGCGCGGGGGCCGGTGTCCTGCTGGCGACCGACGTGCTGGCCTACACCGGCGCGAGCCCGCAGCCGCTGGCGCTCCCGCAGCGGCCGACCGTGACCGACAACAGCGGCAGCCCGTACCTGCTGCCCGGCAGCACCGCGACGGTGTCGCTGCCGGTGCACAACGGCGGCGACGGCACCGCCGTGTCCACCAGCGTGGTGCTGAGCAGCCCGACCCCCGGCGTCACCATCGCGCCGAGGTCCAAGGGCTACGGCACCATCGAGCCGGGGCAGACCGGCGTGAACACCTTCACCATCACGGTGCCGGCCAGCCAGGAACTCGGCGCGCCGGTGCAGCTGGTCGCCAAGGTGTCCTTCGCCGGGTCGTTGTCGCCCAAGACCGGGTCGTTCGACTTCCCGGTCGGCAAGCCGTCGACGGACGTGAAGACGTTCGCCTACGCGGGCGCGGCGGTCGCGATCCCGGACAACGACCCGACCGGCGCCACCGTCACGGTGCCGGTCAGCAACCTCGGCAGGGCGTCGGGCGTGTCGGTGTCGGTCGACGGCACCGTGTGCAGCACGACCGCGCAGTCCACCACGGTCGGCATCGACCACACCTGGGTCGGTGACCTGGTCGGCACGGTGACCTCGCCGTCCGGGCAGACCGCCGTGCTGTTCCAGCGCAACGGGTCGAGCGGCCACAACGTGTGCCAGGCGGTGTTCGACGACAGCGCCGGCACGCCGTTCTCGTCGGTCACCTCGTCGCTCGCGCCGTTCACCGGGAAATGGCGGCCGGCAAAGCCGCTCGGCGCATTGGTCGGCCAACCGGCCGACGGAAACTGGACCATCAAGGTGGTCGACGCGGCCGCCGGTGACACCGGTTCAATTCGCGCCGTTTCGCTGCGCCTCACCGGATATGTCGCCGGCTGACCCGGGACGCTGAATCGTTTCGGCCCCGGAATACCGCGAGGAAGCGCGGTATTCCGGGGCCGAAAGCGTGAACCGCTCGGGCGAGCCCGGTACTTCGGCAAGCCTAGTGCGTCGCGCTAGTGTTTCGGCCAGTCCCAGCGGACGCCGAACACGCCAGGCCCGAAGCCGAGCGCGACGGCGTGCACCCCGCCGGACGGGTCGAGGCCGAGGTTGCGCCGCCGGGACGGCCCCTCGTCGCCTGCCGGCACGCTGTACTGCTGGACCCGCGACGGCAGCATCGACGGGTCGAACCGCACCTCGATCACGTACTCCCGCACCGGCAGCCGGAACTTGCGGCAGTAGCAGTTGCCGCCTGCCGGGTACGGCGGATCCGGGGTGACCAGCTGGTACTCCATGATCAGCGTCTCGCCCCTGGCCAGCGGTCGCTCGAACATCAGCTCGGCGACCATCAGCTTGGCCTCGGGGTCCACCACGGTCCTGCCGAGGTGGCAGTTGCGCAGCCCGTCCAGCACCGGCAGCGTGTCCGACTCCGAGTCGAACACCAGCACCCAGCGGTCCGGCCCGTCCTGCTCGGCGCGCAGGATCTGTTGCACCGTGGTGGATCGCTGCCCGCCGTCCGCGCCGATCTCGATCCGGTCGTGCTGGCTGATCCGGCCGATCCGGCTGTCCGAGCTGGTGTCGACCTTCGCCAACAGCCCGGCCACCCGCTCGCGGCGCGCCCACAGCGCGTCGATCGGCATCATGGTCGTCGGCCGGCACCGGCGGCCGCGCGGTCTCGGCGGACCGAGCAGGGCGGACAGCCCGGCCTGCGGCACGCTCAGCACGGTCTCCAGGTGCCGCAACGCCTCAAGGGACTCGGGACGCTCCGGTCTGCGACGACCGGACTGCCAGTAGCTGAGCGTCGCGACGCTGATCGTGACACCGCGAAGCGCGAGCCGGTGCTGGATACGGTCCAGGCTCAGTCGGCTCGCCTTGATCGCCGCTCGCAGGGCCTCCGGGAACGGCCCGGTGACCAGGAGCTGGGCCAGGCCGCCCTGGCCCGTGGCGTCGCTGTCCGAGACGGACAAGGTCGGCTGACCGGCAGCGTTCGTCATGGTGACTCCCCGCTGTCATTTAGTCACGCGTCAGTGACCCTACTTGGCGTCGAATCCATCGAACCAGGTCCGAATGGAGTCAATGCGTGGGCCAATTGCCGTAGCAGTGCATCGTGCTGTTCGTCATCTGTCAAGTGGTGATTGTTCTGGCTTCTTCTCATCGGAACTGGTCAATAGCCTCTAACACGAGGCACCGGGTGCACTGGACTGCCCGGCCCGGTGTCGGAAACGCGATGTTGGTGACGTTGATGGTGGCACCCGACCCCCGTGTGGAGCCACCATCAGCCTCGATTCGGTCACGCCGGCGGTTCGCCCGCATGCGCTCCGTGGCCCTACTGTGTGGCCGGTGACCGGTCAGGGACGTGCGTACGAGGTGGCAGCGCAGGAGGTCGTTCCCGCGCCGCGTGAGCCGGAGGACGTGCTCGGCGACGTCGCCAGAGCTGTGCTCGGGCCGGGCGCGCACCAGGTCGTCGACCTGCTCGACGTGCTGGAGGGCGTGCCGCGGACCGAGGTCGACGTCGTGCGCGCCGGCGACGACCTGCTGCCCCGCCTCGCCCACGAGAACGCCCTCGACCGCGCGCTGCGGCTGGCCAGGGCCGCGCTGCGCCCCGGCGGCCTGCTGGTGGCCGCCGTGCCGGAGCTGGAGCGGCTGCGCAGGCTGCGGCCGACCGCGCCGCCGCCGAGGGTGTCCGGCCGAGGCGAACAGCGGCAGGTCACCGTGCAGCTGTGGGACTGGGACTCCGACGGCGACTCCTACGGCCTCGAGGTCGTCCAGCTGGTGCGCGGCCGGGGCACCTGGGAGGTGGCCACCGCCGTGTCGACCAGGCACCGGGTGCTGACCGCCGAACAGGTCGCCGACCTGCTGGCCGACGCGGGCTTCGTCGCGGTGCAGCGGCTCGCGCCCGCCGAGTCGGGGCACCCGCTGCCCGTGTGGGTCGCGGTCGCGCCCAGATGAGCACGCCAAGATGAGCACGTCGTGAGTCGGACCAGGATCGTCGCGGGCGGTGGGCGGGCCGTCGAGGTCGCGCCTGAACGGCTCGCCGGCTGGTTCGAGCGCTTCGGCGCGGGGCACGGGGGCGTGCGGCACACCGTGCTGGCCGCTGACCGGGTCGTGGTGACCGCGGAAGACGGCGCCGTGGCGGAGGTGGCCGTCCCGTTCGGCGGGCTCGTTGGGGAGCCGCTGGGGGACGAACCGCACGAGGCGCCCGGCCTCGCCATCGAGCCGCTGCTCCGCCATGTGCTCGCGCCGCGCCGGATCGGCCTGCTGCTGGTCCGCCTCGGCGGCCACAGCGTCGGCGTCGTGCACGACGGCAGGATCGAGGTGTCCAGCACCGACCGGCGGCAGGTGCACGGCCGCAACAAGGCGGGCGGCTGGTCGCAGCAGCGCTTCGCCCGCCGCAGGGAGGGCCAGGCGCGGCAGGCGCTCCAGGCCGCCGCCGAGGACGCCGTGCGGGTCCTCGCGCCGCGCCTTGGCGAGCTGGACGCGGTGGTGCTCGGCGGCGACCGCCAGGCGCTGGACGCGCTGCGCGCCGACCGCCGCCTCGCCGGCGTGCTGGCGCTCGCGGAGCCACGGGTGCTCGACGTGCCCGAGCCGCGCCGGTCGGTGCTCGACGACGCCGCGGAGCGGGCCAGGGCAGTGGAGATCGTCGTCCGCCCGGCGGATTGACAGCTCGTTCCCAGGTGGGACCCAGAATCGTCTAAGAATGCTCGTCGACAGTGGAACCATGACCACGACGGCGACCTACCCGCACGCCAGGCGCGGCGCGCCCGTTCGGCCGTGGTGGGGCGAGGCCGCGCTGGCCGCCGCGTGGCTGACCATGGTCATCGTGGTCGGGCTGTGGGTCGCGAACCGCGGCTTCCAGGCCATGACCGATGCGGCCGGGGTGCTCAACTCGCTCGGCCGCCTCACCGGGCTCGTCGCAGCCGACCTGCTGCTGATCCAGGTGCTGCTGATGGCGCGGATCCCGTTGGTCGAGCGGGTGTTCGGGCAGGACGCGCTGGCCAGGCGGCACCGGCTGGTCGGGTTCACCTCGTTCTGGCTGATGGTCGCCCATGTGGTGTTGATCACCATCGGCTACGCCGAGGCCGCGCGCGTGCCGCTGCTCGACCAACTCTGGCAGCTGGTCACCGAGTACCCGGGCATGCTGCTCGCCACGGCGGGCACGGTCGCCCTCGTCGTGGTCGTCGGGCTGTCCATCCGCGCGGCCCGGCGGCGGCTGCGCTACGAGTCCTGGCACCTGATCCACCTCTACGCCTACCTCGGCGTCGGGCTCGCGCTGCCGCACCAGCTGTGGACCGGCACCGACTTCACCGCGTCCCCGGTCGCCACCGTCTACTGGTGGACGCTCTACGCCCTGGCCCTGCTCGCGGTGCTGGTGTACCGGATCGGCCTGCCGCTGTGGCGGTCCCACCGGCACCGGCTGCGGGTCACCTCGGTCGTGCGGGAGTCGCCGGACGTCGTCTCGGTACACCTCGGCGGCCGCGCGCTCGGCAGGCTGCCGGTGCGGGCTGGCCAGTTCTTCCTGTGGCGCTTCCTGGACGGCCCCGGCTGGTCGCGGGCGCACCCCTACTCGCTGTCCGCCGCCCCCGGCGGGGACTCGCTGCGCATCACCGTGAAGGACCTCGGCGACGGCAGCGCCCGCGTCGCCGGCCTCGCCCCGGGCACCAGAGTGCTGGTCGAGGGCCCGTACGGCGCCGTCACCTCGGCACGGCGCACCAGCCGACAGGTGCTGCTGGTCGCCGCCGGGGTCGGCATCACCGCCGTGCGCGGCCTGCTGGAGGAACTGCCGTTCGCGCCGGGAGAACTGACGCTGCTCTACCGGGTGCGGCACCGGCGGGACGCGGTGTTCGCCCGCGAGCTCGACTGGTTCGTGGCCAACCGGGGCCTTCGGCTGATCTACCTGGAAGGCAACCGTGCCAAGGACTCCTGGCTGCCGGTGGGGTTCGCCGCGACCGACGGGGCCGAGGCGCTGCGCAGGCTCGTGCCGGAGATCGCCGAGCACGACGCGTTTCTCTGCGGCCCACCCCGGTTCATGTCCGCCGTCCGCGACTCGCTGCGCCGCTGCGGCGTGCCGGCCGAGCGGATCCACGCCGAGGAGTTCGCGTGGTAGCAACGATTCTCAGGGAGGGGTCCATGCGTCGGATCACCATCGCCGTCGTCGGCACCATCGCCGCGCTGGTCCTGTTGTTCAGCTACCGCACCAGCCTCGGCGGCTCGGCCCGCACGCCACCGGCGGCCATCGCCGGCACCGGTTCGGGCGGCGGGACCTCGGCGGACTCCACCGCGGGCGGCTCGGCCACGCCGCCCACCTCGGTCGGCACGGCCGGTTCCGGCACGGTGCAGGGCTCGGCCGCCGACACCAGGTGGGGCGTTGTCCAGGTCGAGGTGACGGTGCAGGGCGGAAAGATCACCGGCGTCCGCGCGTTGCGGGTGCCCGACGGGAACGGCCGCGACCAGGAGATCAACTCCTACGCAGTGCCGATCCTGGTACAGGAGACGTTGCAGGCGCAGAGCGCGAAGATCGACGCGGTGTCTGGCGCGACGGTGACCAGCGACGGCTACGCCACCTCGTTGCAGGCGGCGCTGGACAAGGTGGGGAAGTGACGGACATGACCGAATCGCGCGGGGCCTGGGTCGAACAGATCATGGGCATGCCGATCAGCGTGCACCTGCGCGGGCCGCAGGTGCCAGGCGAACGCCCCGAGGCGGTCGAGCGGGTCTTCGACGAGCTGCGCCGGGTCGACCGGATCTTCAGCACGCACCGCGCCGACAGCCAGATCAGCCAGCTCGCCGACGGGCTGCGCGACCTGTCCGACTGCGACCAGCAGGTCACCGAGGTGCTCGCGCTGTGCGACACCGCGCGGGAGCTGACCGAGGGCTGGTTCGACGCGCTGCTGCCGACCGGCGACGGCGCGCTGCGGCTGGACCCGACCGGCCTGGTCAAGGGCTGGGCGGTGGAACGCGCGGTGGCCGCCCTCGCCGAGGACTGGCCAGGCGACTACTACGTCAACGCGGGCGGCGACCTGGCGTTGGGCAGCCGCAGCGGGCAGCCGTGGCGGGTCGGCATCGAGGACCCGCAGACCGGGGGAGTGCTCGCCGTCGTGCCGCTGGCCACCGGCGGCATCGCCACCTCCGGCACCGCGCACCGCGGCGAGCACATCCTGCTGCCCTCGACCGGCGCGCCGGCCACGGAGCTGCGGTCGATCACCGTCGTCGGGCCGTCGCTGCTGTGGGCGGACGTGTTCGCCACCGCCGCCTTCGCAAGGGGCGCAACGGGTGTCGCGTGGGTGCACGAGCTGGCCGGCTACGAGGCGCTGGCCGTCGGGCGCGACGGGACCCGCACGCTGACCGACGGCATGCGCGCGATCCTGGAGGCTCCGCAGACGGTGTGACCGCCGTCATACAACCGCGCCGAACGCTCGAAGCATGGATACGGGTGCAGGTGTCGCCGAGCCGCGCGACACCACGACCCAAGGAGATCCACTTGCGTACTCGACTGGTGCTCGCGGCCGGTGCAGTCGTGGTTGCGGCGGTCGGCATCGCGGTGCCCGCCCTCGCCTCGGCGAGCGGGGACAGGCCGGCGACGCCGACCGAGGTGCACACCACGGACGGCCAGACGACCACCCCGCCCGGCACCCCGAGCACCACCACGGGACGGGCGAGCACCAGCCCGGGTCCGGTCACCGGGTCGACGCGGCCGATGCCGTCCACCCAGACCTCCCCCAGGTTCCCCACCACGGGCATCCCGACCACGCCCTACCCGTCGACGAGCCACCCGATCAGCACGACCTCCTACCCCGCCACCCCTTACCCCACGACCGGGGCGCCGAGCACCACGCCGAGGGTGCCGACCACCGACGAGGCGTCTGCCGGGCACTGATCGAGTGCGGATCCAGGCCGAGGGCCGCCGTGCCGGACCGGTGCACACTGGTCCGGCACGGCGGCCTGCCGCGACCCCATCGACCGGAGGCGACAGCACGGTGTCGGACTCGTCCATCCGCCAGGCGGGACAGGACGCGGACTTCAGCGACTACTTCGACCGGCGGGTGGACTCGGTGCGCTTCACCGCGTATCTGCTGTGCGGCGACTGGCACGAGGCCGAGGACCTGACTCAGGCCGCGTTCCTCAAGCTGTACCTGGCCTGGCACCGGTTGAGCAGGGGACCGGGGCTGGACGCCTACACGCGCCGCGTCGTCGTGCGCACCTTCCTCGCCGACCGAAGACGCCTGTGGCGCAAGCGCGAACACCTCACCGACTCGCCGCCGGAGCCCGGCCTCGGCGACGCGCAGCCGGAGGACCGGCTGGTGCTCTGGCAGGCGCTGTCCGCCGTCGCGCCGAAGCAGCGCGCGGTGCTGGTGCTGCGCTACTGGAACGACCTCAGCGTCGAGGACACCGCGGCGGCGCTGAAGTGCTCGCCCGGCACGGTGAAGAGCCAGAGCGCCAAGGGACTGGCGACCCTGCGGCAACGGCTCGGCGACCGCTACCCCGAACGGATCCCGCTCGACCAGGAAGGAGCGTGACGACGTGCACGAGGACGAGCTGAGATCGACGTTCGACCAACTCCACGCGCGCCAGCCGCTGCCGTCCGGGCTGCGGGCCGAGGACATCGTCCAGCGCGGCCACCGGGTGCGCAGACGCCGCCGCCAGTTGGCCGTCGCCGGCACGAGCCTGACCACGGGCGCCGTCGCAGTGCTGGTGATGCTGCTGGCACCGGGCCACGCACCGCAGCAGATCGGCCCGGCCAACGTGAACCACCCCGCCGTGACGTCGGACCCCACGGTGACCTCGGACCCCGGGCCGCAGCGGACCACACCGCCCACCCGGCCGTGGACGACGAGCGGACTCACCACGCCGAGGACCGAGCCGACCGGAACCGGCTCACGGCGCCCGAACCCCAGCACCAGCAGTTCGGCGCACGGACCTGCGGGGACCACGGCCCCTGGCGGCACGCCGTCCACCGCGCAACTCACCGGTTAGGAGCGGGCGCCCAGACCCTCGCGCCGTTCCTCCCATTGGAACGTATAACCGATGGGGGGACTTGTGGCAAGACCCCGTAGCAGCCCCAGAATCGTGCCTAGCGCCGAACCGGCCAGCGAAAACGGAGCAGGTTGCCGGCGCGCGTTCACCACGCGGTCGGTCGACGGCGTCGAGGCATTCGTGCGGGGGAGTTCCAGATGCGTGTACTGCTGTCCACGATCGGGTCGCGGGGCGAGGTTCAGCCGATGGTCGGGCTGGCGTCCGAGCTGCGGGCCCTCGGCCAGGAGGTCCGGCTGTGCGTGCCGCCCGACTTCACCGACTGGGTCGGCGGCCTCGGGTTCGACGTCGTGCCCATCGGTCCCGAGGTGCGCCAGACCGCGAAGGCGGGCGGCCAGCGAGTCGCCGAGTTCACGCTGGAGCAGCGGCTTGCGCTGATCCAGGGCACGGTCGCCACCCAGTTCGAGCGGATCGGGGCTGCGGTGAAGGACTGCGACGCCATCGTCGGCGGCGGCGCCCTGATGGTCGGTGCCCGCTCCGTCGCCGAGCGTTCGGGGATCCCGTACGTCTACGCGAGCTTCTGCCCGGTCACGCTGCCGTCCCCGCACCACGCGCCGCCCTCGATGGGGCTGCCGACCGACGAGACGGCCGACGACCGCGCGAAGTGGGCCGACGACGCGCGGCGCTGGAACGAGCTGTGGGGCGGCGCGCTCAACTCGCACCGGGCGGCCGCCGGCCTCGCCCCGGTCACCGACGTGCGCGGACACCTGTTCACCGATCGGCCCTGGCTGGCCGCCGACCCGGTGTTGGGGCCGTGGCCCGGCTCCGCCGACCCGACGGTGTTCCAGACGGGCGCCTGGATCTATCCGGACGAGCGCCCGCTTTCCGCCGAGCTTGAGGCGTTCCTCGCGGCAGGCGAACCGCCCGTGTACTTCGGCTTCGGCAGCATGCGCGCGTCGGAGGACCTCGGCAGGGCGATGATCGCGTCGGCCCGCGCGCACGGCCGGCGCGCGATCGTGGCCAGGGGGTGGGCCGACCTCGCGCCGGTGGACGACGAACCGGACTGGCTGTCCGTCGGCGAGGTCAACCAGCGGGAGCTGTTCACCCGGGTCGCCGCCGTCGTGCACCACGGCGGGGCCGGCACCACGGCAACGGCGGGCCGGGCAGGCGCACCCCAGGTCCTCGTGCCCCAGATGTACGACCAGCCCTACTGGGCGCGGCGGGTCGCCGATCTCGGGATCGGCGCGGCGCACGCGCCGAGCGTCCCGACCGAGGACACCCTGGCGACGGCGCTCGGGCAGGTGCTCCGGCCCGAGGTAGTCGCCAGGGCCGGAGCCGTCGCCGCCGAGGTGCGCGTCGACGGAGCCAGGATCGCCGCGCAGCGCCTGATCGCAGGCGGCTAGTAGCGTGTCGCTGCTTAG
>NZ_VUOB01000235.1 GCF_008386585.1 Solihabitans fulvus | reverse complement strand
GCCTCCGTGTGCTCGCCGCGCGTGCCGCGGACCTGCAGGTGGTACTTGGACGCCACCTCCTCCAGCTTCTTCTCCGCCGCATCCAGCTTCCGCAGCTTGATGTGCACGGGGGCGCGGACCGTGGTGCCCAGGTTGGTCGGGCAGAACGTGAGGAAGCCGAGCCGGTCGTGGTGCGAGAACGGGATCTTCTTCTCGATCTCGTTGTCGGCGGTCCCCAGCCTCTTGTACACCTGCTGCAGACCTTGTGTACGACCAGCTGGTCGGCGCCGGATGTGGC
>NZ_VUOB01000234.1 GCF_008386585.1 Solihabitans fulvus | reverse complement strand
GAGCTTAGGCTCCCAAAGGCACGTGTCGTTGGCTAAGTCCGTTCGGCGGAAGCGTCGTTCGGACCGCCTTGAATTATAATTACCACCGAGCGGCGGGTAGAATCCTTTGCAGACGACTTAAATACGCGACGGGGTATTGTAAGTGGCAGAGTGGCCTTGCTGCCACGATCCACTGAGATTCAGCCCTTTGTCGCTAAGATTCGACCCTCCCCTAAATCACTCCAAAAAAAACAATCCCCAATTCTACACAAGTGTTTCTACACTAACAAAGCAACAGCTCCTTAACGAATTCCCAACTTTACACGAGCTCGTCTCTCGAGGTTAAATGTTATTACTTGGTAAGATTCCGGACCTCGCCAAGTGTTTTGAAAACCCGCAACGCTCGCAAAGGTGGATAGTGAGAATAATAAGTGA
>NZ_VUOB01000233.1 GCF_008386585.1 Solihabitans fulvus | reverse complement strand
AACGTAAAAAAACGGCGTTTTTAACAAATTTTCTACAGGTCACACAACGAAACACTGAAAAACTGCGTTTTTTCACGTTTTTTGGTGATCTTTTTCAGAGTGCTCCAAAAAACACGAAAAAACGCTGTTTTTTGTACATTTTTGCAGCATTCAACTCGAAACGCTGAAAAACGTGAAAAAACAGCGTTTTTCACAAAATTTCTACAGGTCACACAACGAAACACTGAAAAA
>NZ_VUOB01000232.1 GCF_008386585.1 Solihabitans fulvus | reverse complement strand
GATATTTCACTTTACTCTCTGGCTGTGGAATTCAGGAAAATTTCAATTTATTTTTGAGAATAAAAGTAAATAAGAACATTAACAAAATGAGCGCTTGGAGGCAAGCTGGTTTAACTTACATAAACTACTCAAACATCGCAGCCAAGGTGCTTCGCAGGTCACTAAAGCAAGAATTTCGAGCAGAGGCGTTGAAACGTGACGAATCTCACGTCAGAGTCACACCTTGGGCCAACGGACGACCTGCACATGAAAAGGACTAAGTCAGAGGTACCTCCAGAAAGCTGTTCCAAAGTGAAGAAGGAATAGTTAAC
>NZ_VUOB01000231.1 GCF_008386585.1 Solihabitans fulvus | reverse complement strand
AAAATGTCCAAGATTGTGATTATCGCCCTTGCTTTGATCGTCGCCGTATCAGCTGGAGGATACGGACAAGGACAATACGGCCACGGTGGTAACCACGAGAACCACGACAGCTACCCACACGTCCACCAACAAGGTGGATATGAGCACGGTGGTCACGGAAGCCACGGAAGCCACGGCGAACACGGCAGCCACGGCAGCCACGGTTCCGGCGGTAGTCATGGAGTGAACGGCGGTCAAGGACATCACAGCGGCCACGAAGAGCAGAGATATGGCCACGGGCACCACTAATTAGAATTTAAAAACTCTATAATAAGGATAAGAATTTTCACTGTCCCCCAACTTTGAGGCGC
>NZ_VUOB01000230.1 GCF_008386585.1 Solihabitans fulvus | reverse complement strand
TTGTCATATTTAAAGAAGACTCCGTGCCAATGACTGAAATTATGAAGATGCTCGACGAAGGAAAAGTACCTTTTGATATGTCGGAAGAGTTCTGTTACATGCCTAAAAGACTCATGCTGCCTAGAGGTACTGAAGGTGGATTCCCATTCCAGCTCTTTGTTTTCGTCTATCCATTCGACAACAAAGGCAAGGACTTGGCTCCTTTCGAATCTTTTGTTCTTGACAATAAGCCTCTTGGCTTCCCTCTGGATCGCCC
>NZ_VUOB01000229.1 GCF_008386585.1 Solihabitans fulvus | reverse complement strand
CGAGGCGGAGCGGGCGGCGCTGCGCCAGGGCCAGCAGGTGCGTCGAGGGCAGGGCTACAGCCTGAACGTCACCGCGTCACCGCAGGTCCACCAGGCGCTGGCGGCGGCAGGGGCCGCGCTGGGTGCCGAGGGCGCGTCCTCGGCTGAGCGCAAGGCGTACCGGATCTACCGCAACCGGCTCGCCCAGGCCGGCCTGACCCTCGATGTCAACGCGAGCGCCGCCACCGGGGTCGACGG
>NZ_VUOB01000025.1 GCF_008386585.1 Solihabitans fulvus | reverse complement strand
TGCGGCCGATTTACGCGCCGACGGCGGCGTATGGTCATTTTGGTCGGCCGGATCTGGATCTGCCGTGGGAGCGGACCGACCGCGCCGACGTACTCCGTCAGGCGGCCGGAGCCTGAGCCAGTCGGAGCTGACGCCTGAAGCCGCCGACGAGCTGCACGGCCAGCTCGTCGGCGCGCTCGGCGTCACGGGGCAGGTCATCGACGTCGGCGCGGGCTCCGGCTCGCTCGGCGCCGAACTGGCCAGGCGGGGCGTGCCGCTGACGCTGTCCGACCTGGCCGACTGGCGCGTCGGCGACGCCCGCGAACTTCCGTTCCTGCGCGGTGACAGCTGCGCCATGCCCGTGCGAACCGGGGCCTGCGCCGGGGTGCACATGGCCAGGGTGCTCTACCACGTGCCGGCCTGGCGCGACGCGCTCGCGGAGCTGGCCAGGATCCTGGCGCCGGAGGCGGCGCTGTGCCTGTCGCTCGGTGCGCGCCTGTACACCGGGGCGATCCGCGACCTGCTCGACGAGCTGTTCGTGCGGGCCGAGGAGCGAGGCGTGTCGCCGGTCCCGGTGGTCGCCGACATCAGCGGTCCTGACGAGGTGGACGCCGTGCTCGCCGGTCGTGGGCTGAGTGCGCCCGAGGTGTTCGAGGTGTCCTGCGCGGTGCCGGTGACGCCGCGAGAGGCGATAGCCGAGGCCGTGCGGAATCCGGTTCGCTGGGCCGCTGGTCAGGAGCTGTCCGTGTTGCCGGAGCTGGGCGCCGCGGTGTTGGCGGCGTCCGGGTTGGCCGAGGACGAGCCATTGGCGCAGGATCGACGCGTTGCCTATCGCATTTATCGCCGCATTGGGTGAAACGACAAAGGGCGGCGGTGTGGGCGTGCTGGACCACACCGCCGTCCTTTGCTAGTTGTCTTTTCGCGGTCCCGCTCGAGGGGAATTCCGCCGCTCGACCCGGTGCGCCGGACCGTCGGGCCACTCTGGTAGACCAAGGGCCATGGCCAGCAAAAACACGATGCGCCGGGGGGAGTGGCAGCCCGCCGCGACCCTGCCGATCGCGCGCGTGTGCGTGGATGTTCCGCTGGCCCATCTCGACCGCCCCTTCGACTACCAGGTGCCCGCGCAGTTCGACGCCGACGCCGTGCCGGGCTGCCGGGTCAGGGTGCGGTTCGCCGGCCAACTCGTCGACGGATTCCTGTTGTCGCGCGCGGAACGGTCCGAGCACACCGGCAAGCTGATGTTCCTGGAACGCGTCACCTCGCCGGAGCCGGTGCTCTCCCCGGAGATCGCCGCGCTGGCACGGGTCGTGGCCGACCGGTACGCCGGCACGCTCATCGACGTGCTCCGCCTCGCCGTGCCGCCCCGGCACGCTCGCGCGGAGAAGCAGGCCCACCCGGAGCCCGCGCCGCCGCCGGCAGCCCCTGACCCGACGTGCTGGACCCGCTACGCGCGCGGGCCCGCCTACCTCGACGCGCTGCGCAGCGGCCGGCCTGCGCACGGTGTCTGGCAGGCGCTGCCCGGCGAGGACTGGCCCGCCCGGCTCGCGGAGGCCGCCGCGACCGTGGCGAGCACCGGGCGCGGCGTCGTGCTCGTCGTGCCGGACCACCGCGACGTGGCCAGGCTGCACGCGGCGTGCGTGACGCTGCTCGGCGACGGGGGCGTGGTGGCGCTGTCGGCCGACCTCGGCCCGGCCGAGCGCTATCGGCGCTGGCTGGCGGTGCGGTGCGGCGCGGTGCGGGTCGTGGTCGGCACCAGGGCCGCCGCGTTCGCTCCCGTGGCGGACCCCGGCCTGCTGGTGGTCTGGGACGACGGGGACGACCTGCACGCCGAGCAGCGGTCACCCTACCCGCACGTCCGTGACGTGCTGGCGCAGCGCGCGCACCTGACCGGGGCCGCGCTGCTGATCGGCGGGTTCGCCAGGACGGCGGAGGCCCAGTTGCTGGTGGACACGGGCTGGGCGCACGAGATCGTGGCCGCCCGCGAACAGCTCAGGGCCGCCGCGCCGAGAGTGGCCTCGCTCGGCGACACGGACTGGCAGCTGGCCAAGGACCAGGCCGCCCGCTCCGCAAGGCTGCCCTCGATGGCGTTCGACGCGGCGCGCGCGGCGCTCGCCGCAGGCCGTCCCGTGTTGGTGCAGGTGCCCCGGCGCGGCTACGTCCCGTCGCTGGTCTGCGGCAACTGCCGCGCGCCGGCCCGCTGCCGTCGCTGCGCCGGCCCGCTGGCGTTGCCCGGCGGTTCGGACGGCGGCGTGCCCCGGCCGGCCGCCTGCCGATGGTGCGGCGCGGCCGAGGCGGCGTACCGGTGCCCGGCCTGCGCCTCCCGCCGGTTGCGGGCCGCCGTGGTCGGGGCGCGCCGCACGGCGGAGGAGTTGGGGCGCGCGTTCACCGGAGTGCCGGTGCGGACCTCCGGGGGCGACGAGGTGTTGGCCAGCGTGCCGGCCCGGCCGGCGCTGGTGGTGGCGACGCCGGGCGCAGAGCCGTTCGCGGAGGGCGGCTACGGCGCCGCGCTGCTGTTGGACGGGTGGGCGCTGCTCGGTCGCGCCGACCTGCGCGCCACCGAGGAGGCGCTGCGGCGGTGGATGACCGCGGCCGGAATGGTGCGGGCGGGGACCGACGGCGGCCAGGTGGTGGTGATCGCGGACTCGACGCTCGCCCCCGTGCAGGCGCTGGTCCGCTGGGACCCGGTCTGGCACGCCCGCCAGGAGCTGGCCGGCCGCACCGAACTCGGCTTCCCGCCCGCCGTGCGAATGGCCACTGTGGACGGTTCACCGGAGGCGCTCGCGGCGCTCGTCGACGACCTGCGGCTGCCCGACTCCGGCGAGGTGCTCGGTCCGGTGCCGATCGGCGAGGTCGCCGAAGACGGCTCCGCGCAACGGGAACGCGTGCTGGTGCGGGTGGTCCGGTCCGAGGGCAAGGCGCTCGCGGCGGCGCTGTCCGAGGCGGTCGCGGTCCGCACCGCGCGCAAGGAGCCGGATCCGGTTCGGGTGAAGCTGGATCCGTTGGAAGTGCTGTAGCCGGCGGGGTTGTAGGCAGAAGCGCTGTGGGCGGAAGTGTTGTGGGCGCGGGGAATTCTCGAATCGGGGTTGACCTGGAGCGCGCTCCAGCCGGCAGACTGCGCGCGTTTGGTTCGCTCTGCTTGGGGGTTCTACTCGCATGTCCAGCATTCGCAGCATGATCACCGCGGCGGCCGGGGCCACCGCGGTTCTGCTCGCGGTCGCCGCGCCGGCCCAGGCGGCCACCGCCCCGGTGCGCGATCCCCGGATACTCGCCCACCTCGACCTCGCGGCTGGCCAGCAGCCGGAGAACATCACCCTCGAACCCGACGGCGACGCCGACGTCACGTTCGCCTGGACCGGGCAGGTCGCCAGGGTGACCCGCGCCGGCCGGACCGAGGTCATCGCGCAGGTCCCGGTGCCCGACAACGGCGACGTCCCGCTGGTGCACCGGAAGATCTTCCTCGGCGGGATCGCGGCCACCCGGGACGGCGTCCGCTACGTCTCGGTGTCCACCGGCACCGCCGAGGGCACCGGCATCTACCGCTTCCGCCCCGGCCACGCCCCGACGCGCGTCGCGGCGCTGCCGGCCGACAGCTTCGTCAACGGCCTGGCCATCGACCAGCGGACCCGGCAGCTCTACGTCGCCGACTCGGCCAACGGCGT
Source organism: Solihabitans fulvus (assembly GCF_008386585.1). Lineage (GTDB taxonomy): Bacteria > Actinomycetota > Actinomycetes > Mycobacteriales > Pseudonocardiaceae > Solihabitans > Solihabitans fulvus. The sequence continues at coordinate 73,491 of NZ_VUOB01000025.1, read as the reverse complement.
GGTCTGGCGGGTGCCGCTGCTTGGCGGCGCGCCGGTGCTGTGGGCCGACGGCGCCGAGCTGAAGTCGCCCGGCTCGTTCGGCGCCAACGGCGTCAAGCTCCACGACGGCGCGGTGTGGGTGTCCAACACCGGCAACCAGACCCTGGTCCGGATTCCCGTCACCGAGATGGGCGCGGCGGGCACGCCGAGGGTGGCGGCCGAGAAGCTCGGCCCGATCGACGACTTCGCGTTCGTCGGCGACCGCGTGCTCGCGGCCATCAACGCGGACAACCGGGTCGTGCTGATCGACGAGGCCGGGTCGGCGAAGACCGTCCTGACCGCGCAGGACGGGCTGTCCAACCCGACGTCGATCGCGCTGCGCGGCGACACGCTCTACGTCGCCAACGCCGCGTACTTCACGGCGAAGGACCCGAACCTGCTTACCGCGCACCTCGCGCGGTAAGCAGGTTCGGCGGAGCGCCTACGGCGTGGCTGGCCCGTCGTACAGGACGGCGCCGGCCGCGTCGTACAGGCGGACCCCGGCCGTCCTCATGCCGCCTTGGGGCAGCCCGCTCAGCTGGCCCGCGAACGTGCCGTCGGCCACCGCGGCGTCGATGTGCAGCCCACCGGGGGCGGTCAGCTCCACCCTGGCGACCGCCGGGGTGATCACGCCGGCCGCCGTGAACAGGCCCTCGGGGCTCAGGTGGTCGTACAGGACCTGGAACGGGTGTTCCTGGGTCACCCGCGAGTTCGCCGCCCTGTCTCCCATGTACGTGGCGTTCGCGCGGCCGCGGTCGAGCCCGCAGATCATCATCCTGCCGGTGTCGTCGCCGCCGATCAGCACCCCGTAGCTGTTGTCGATCGGCGTCCGCGCGCGCGGCTTCAGCGTGTTCTGGTCTGGCAGTTGGCTCGAGTCCCCTCGATCCCAGTCGAGCATGCACTCGTTCAGCTCGTTGCGCGGCGAGGTCGGGTCGTTGTCGCCGGCCAACCCGGCGTAAATGCCGCGCTGCTGCTCCGGCGGGCCGAGCTTGCCGAGGCTGGTGAATGAGGAGTTGGCCGTGCGGGCGGTCGCCGTCACCTCGAGCCGGCTGCCATCGTCCCTGATCCGGTTCGGGTCGATCACGAACACGCCCTGGTCGGCGAACGCCCGCGCCGTGTTCCGGTCACCGCCGTCGGGATTGGTCGTCACGACGTCCAGCTTCTGCACGTCGGCAGGCACCGTGCCGGCGATCGTGCCGGACGGGGACTGGAAGCTGCTCCACATCGAGGTGGCGGTCGGCGTGCCGCCCAACGGCCACTGCTGGACCTTCGGGTCGGACACGGCGACCGTGGCCTTCGTCAGCTCGCAGAACAGCACCGAACTGGTGCGGAACACGACCGTGGTGCGTGACTTGCCGTAGTAGTGCGGCGGGCTGGTGAGGTCGACGGCGAACAGCGGCTGCCACGCCGGCCGGTCGGGATAGTCGGCGGACCGGGCGCTGCCGTGCGCGGCGGTCCAACAGCGGTCGAACTCGTCGGTGCTGACCGCCCTTGCGGCCAACGGCGGCGGGGCCGGCACCGAGCTGGTGGTCGTCGACGACGTGGCCGGGCTGGCAACCTGGCCGTCGTGCGAGTCCTGGAGGGACTGCATCATGATCACCCCGCCCCCGGCCAGCACGACGACGGCGGCCGCGGCGGCGAACGGCGCGCGGTTCCGCGCCGTCCACGGCTGGCGGGCGGCGGCCGGCGCAGGGGAGTACGGGTCGGCCCTGGACTCGAAGGTCGGGGCGTTCGCCGACTGGATCCCGGTCAGGACCGTGGCCCTCATCCGTTCCCTGGTGCCTTCGGGCAGCTGCCGCGCGGGCGGTGGCGTGAACTCGTGCTCCATCAGATGACCTCCTGTCCGACCATGCCGCGCAGCCGGCTGCGGGCTCGGGATATGCGGGAACGCACGCTGGTCTCGGCGACGCCGAGGGCCGCCGCCGCGTCCGCGGTGCTCAGCTCGCCGAGCAGGCACAGCTGCACCGCCTCGCGCTCGGCCGACGGCAGCCGATTCACGGCCGCAAGCACCTCGCGCAGCCTGCGGTCGTCGTCCACCGCCCCGGCGACGTCCTCGGCGTGGTCGTCGACCGTGTCGGTGCGCGGCAGCCGGGTCAGCACCCGGCGGAACCGCCCGAGGCGACGGAACTCGTTGCGGGCCAGGTTGCCGGCCACCGCGTACAGCCACGGCAGCGCGCTGTCCCGCACGAGCGTCAGCTCACCCCGCTTGCGCCACGCGGCGAGGAAGGTGGCCGAGGTGACGTCCTCGGCCGTGGACCAGGAGCCGGTCAACCGGTACGCGTGGTTCCACACCGCCTCGGCGTGCCGGTCGAACAGCACACCGAACGAGTCCTGGTCGCCGTCGGCGGCCCGCTGCCACAGGCCGCGGTCGGTGGGGTCGCCGTCGAGACCCTCTGGTCGGCCTCTCACCAGCGTTGCCGCCCCCCACCCACGTTCGCTATTTGTTCGCACAGCTACAGGTGTCCGCGCTGGCGGGTAGCGTTGCACGGTCGGACCGCGCGGCCGGGCAGGCCCTGCGTGGTGTGTGACGGTCTTCACCGTTGCCTTCTGGCCGCTGACGACCGCCACGGCGACCGCCCTTGTCCGGTTCTCCTAGACTTACCTGCGGCTAGTCCCGCAGATTGGAGCGTCCGTGACAGTTCAGCCGATTCGGCTATTCGGCGACCCGGTGCTGCGCACCCCCGCCGCCGAGGTGACCGACTTCGACGCCGAGCTGCGCAAGCTGGTCAAGGACCTGTGGGACACCATGGAGGACAAGGGCGGCGCCGGGCTGGCCGCGCCGCAGCTGGGCGTCGGCCTGCGCGCGTTCACCTACCACTGCGACGGCTTCGCCGGGCACCTGATCAACCCGACCTTCGAGGTGGTCGGCGACGAGTACCAGGACGGCCCGGAGGGCTGCCTGTCCATTCCCGGCCAGTATTGGGACTGCCGGCGGCACCTGCACGTGGTGGCCAAGGGCTGGAACATGCACGGCGAGCCCGTCGAGGTCGAGGGCAGCGAGCTGCTGGCGCGGTGCATCCAGCACGAGAGCGACCACCTCGACGGCGTGCTGTTCCTGGACCGCCTCGACCAGGAGACCCGCAAGGAGGCCATGAAGGCCATCCGCGCGGCGGAGTGGTTCGACGGCGGCGTGCCGACTATCAAGCAGAGCCCACACCCCCTGTTCGGCGGGAATCACTGACATGCGACTGGTTTTCGCGGGAACCCCCGCCGTGGCGTTGCCCTCGCTGCGCGCGCTGATCGAGTCCGACGGGCACGAGGTCGTCGCCGTGGTGACCCGCCCCGACGCGACGGCCGGCCGGGGCCGCAAGCTGCTGCGCTCGCCGATCGGCGCGCTGGCCGACGAGCACGGCATCGAGGTGCTCACCCCACGCAGGGCAGGCGACCCGGACTTCCTGGCCAGGCTCCGCGAGCTGGCGCCGGACTGCTGCCCGGTGGTGGCCTACGGCGCGCTGCTGCCGCAGTCCGCGTTGGACATCCCGCCGCACGGCTGGATCAACCTGCACTTCTCGCTGCTGCCGGCCTGGCGCGGCGCGGCCCCGGTGCAGGCCGCCGTGCGCAACGGCGACGAGATCACCGGGGCGTCGACGTTCCGGATCGTCAAGGAACTCGACGCGGGCCCGGTGTTCGGCGTGGTCACCGAGGCGGTCCGCGAGCGCGACACCTCCGGCGACCTGCTCGACCGGCTCGCCGAGTCCGGCGCGCGGCTGTTGCGGTCCACCGTGGACGGTGTCGAGGACGGCTCGCTCGTCGCGGTCCCGCAGCAGGCGGACGGGGTCAGCTACGCGCCGAAGATCACCGTCGAGGACGCGCGGGTGGACTTCACCGCGCCGGCCGCCTCGGTGGACCGACAGGTGCGCGCGACGACGCCGGAGCCGGGCGCGTGGGCCGAGTTCAGGGGCGAGCGGTTGAAGCTCGGGCCGGTGCAGCCCGTCGATGGCGAGCAGTTGCCGCCGGGCGAGCTGCTGGTCGAGCGCAAGCAGGTGTTGGTCGGCACGGCCAGCCGGCCGGTCCGGCTCGGCGAGGTGCAGGCACAGGGTAAGAAGCGAATGGCAGCCACGGACTGGGCGCGCGGCGTCCGCGTGGCACCGGGAGAGCGGGTTTCGTGAACGGTCCAGGTCAGCACCCCTCCCGGTCCTCGCGCCCGTCCCGGCCTCGGCGGCCGGCGCCGCCGCGTCGGCGCAGCACCACCGCGACCCCGCCGGTGCTCGACCCGGCGCGGCAGGCCGCGCTGGACACGCTGCGGGCGGTCCGCGACCGCGACGCCTACGCCAACCTGGTGCTGCCCGGCCTGCTGCGGGAGCGGCGGATCACCGGTCGGGACGCGGCGCTGGCCACCGAGCTCGCCTACGGCGCGTCCCGCGCGCAGGGGCTGCTCGACGCCGTGCTGGCCGTCTGCGTCGACCGGCCACTGTCCGAAGTGGACGGAGCGGTGCTCGACGCGCTCCGGCTCGGCTGCTATCAGTTGCTGCGCACCAGGATTCCGGCGCACGCCGCCGTGGCGTCCACTGTGGACCTGGTGCGAGCCGAGCGCGGCTCCGGCATCGCGGGGTTCGTCAACGCCGTGCTGCGCCGCGTCACCGAACACGACGAGGCCGCGTGGGTCGCCCAGGTCGCGCCGGACGAGGCGACCGACCCCATCGGCCACCTCGCCATGTCCACCGCGCACCCGAGGTGGGTCGCGCAGGCCTTCGCCGAGGCGTTGGGCAGCAGGGGAGAGGCGCTGCGCGCGGCGCTGGAGGCCGACGACGCGCGGCCGTCCGTGCACCTGGTGGCCAGGCCGGGCGAGTGCACCGCAGAGGAGCTGGCCGCGATGACCGGCGGCGACCCGGCGCCCTACTCGCCCTACGGCGTGCACCTTGAGGCCGGCGCTGGCGATCCCGGCGACCTCGACCCGGTGCGCGAGCGGCTGGCCGCCGTGCAGGACGAGGGCAGCCAGCTGTGCGCGCTGGCGCTGACCCGCGTCCCGCTGGAGGGCCCCGACGAGCGGTGGCTGGACCTGTGCGCGGGCCCCGGCGGCAAGGCCGCGCTGCTCGGCGCGCTGGTCGGCCTGTCCGGCGGCACGCTCGACGCCGTTGAGAAGACCCCGCACCGGGCGGACCTCGTCAGCAAGTCGACCAAGGGGCTGCCGGTCACGGTGCACACTGTCGACGGCCGCGAGTCCGGGCTGGCCGAGGGCAGCTACGACCGGGTGCTGGTGGACGCGCCGTGCACGGGCCTCGGCGCGCTGCGGCGTCGGCCAGAGGCGCGGTGGCGGCGGCAGCCCTCCGACGTGGCCGGGCTGACCAGGCTGCAACGCGAGCTGCTCACCTCGGCGCTGAACCTGGCAAGGCCGGGCGGGATCGTGGCGTACGTGGTCTGCTCGCCGCACCTGTCCGAGACGGTCGGCATCGTCGCCGACGTGGTGCGCCGCACCGGCGCCGAGCGGCTGGACACCCGGGAGTACTTCCCGGAGATGCCCGACCTCGGCGACGGCCCGAACGTCCAGCTGTGGCCGCACCTGCACGGCACCGACGCCATGTTCTGCGCCCTGCTGCGGAAGCCCTGACGTGTCCGGCGGCCCCGGTGTGCTCGGGCTGGTCGCCGCCGGGGCGGGCGGCGTCGAGAAGCGGTTCCGGCTCGAACTGGCCGAGCCAGCGGCCCGCAGGGGCTGGCGGCTGGCGATCACGCTCACCCCGACGGCGTACCGGTGGCTGGACGCGGCAGGCGAGCTGCCGCAGCTGCGGGCGCTGACGGACCTGCCGGTGCGGGCCGAGCCGAGGCTGCCGAGCGAGCCGAAGCCGCACCCGGTGCCGGACTGCTTCCTGTTCGCCCCGGCCACCATGAACTCCGTGGTCAAGCTGGCCCTCGGGCTGCCGGAGAACCAGGCGCTCGCCGCCGTTGCCGAGGCCATGGGCATGCCGAGGGTGCCCGTGGTCGTGCACCCGCAGTGCGGCGAGCCGCTGTCCCGGCATCCCGCCTGGCCAGGGCACCTCGCCACGCTGGCAGGGGCGGGCGTGCGGCTGGCGGGCGAGGAGCACGCCGCCGACTGGACCGGGCTGCTCGACCTCGTCGACGACGCCGTGCGGCAGATCCGCCCCAACGGGTGAGTCCCCCCAGGACCTGCGGTCACCGAGTCGTGTGACGGCAGGGGTTTCCGGGGCGTGTGGTGCTGTTGTGACCTCGCGCACCCGGATCTACCGTCCCGCCATGGCAACCGCTGGATTGGTCAAGAAAGTGATCCTCGTCGCCGTGCTGGTCGGCGGCGGGCAGCTCGCCACCTGCGTCCCCGCGTCGGCCGACCCCGCCTCGAGCGACTGGGCGCGGCTGCGGGACTGCGAGTCGAGCGACGACTACGGGACCAACACGGGCAACGGCTACTACGGCGCCTACCAGTTCAACCTCAGAACCTGGCGCAGCGTGGGCGGCGAGGGCCTGCCCAGCAGCGCGGACCCCGCCGAGCAGGACTACCGCGCCCTCTACCTGTACCGGATGCGCGGCTGGCAGCCGTGGCCGGCCTGCGTCCGCAGACTCGGCCTGAGCGAGGACGAGGACGCCGCCAGCGGGGTCGAGCCGACCTACGCCGACGCGTCCTCCATGAGCGACTGACTTCGGCGGACAAATACCGGGCGGTAAACATCGGTCGGCCGGAGTACCTAGACTCACCAGTCGTGGTTCACCAGCCCATGATCGCCCCGAGCATCCTGTCCGCAGACTTCGCGCGCCTCGCCGACGAAGCCGTCGCCGTGTCCGGCCGCGACGGCGCCCCCGGCGCCGACTGGCTGCACGTCGACGTGATGGACGCGCACTTCGTGCCCAACCTGACCCTGGGCCTTCCCGTGGTCAAGTCGCTGCTCGCGGCCACCGACATCCCGCTCGACTGCCACCTGATGATCGACGACCCGGACCGCTGGGCGATCGGCTACGCCGAGGCGGGCGCGCACAACGTCACCGTGCACGTCGAGGCCGCGGCCGACCCCGTGCGACTGGCGAGGAACCTGCGCGCCGCCGGGGCCAAGGCCGGCCTCTCGGTGAAGCCCGGCACGCCGCTTGAGCCGTATCTCGACGTGCTCAAGGAGTACGACACCCTGCTGGTGATGTCGGTCGAGCCGGGCTTCGGCGGCCAGAAGTTCATGGCCGAGGTGCTGGACAAGGTCCGCACCGCTCGCCGGCTCGTCGACACCGGCCACCTGCGCCTGCTGGTGGAGATCGACGGCGGCATCAACGCCGAGACCATCGAGGCCGCCGCCGAGGCGGGTGTCGACTGCTTCGTGGCCGGCTCCGCCGTGTACGACGCGACCGACCCCGGCCGCGCGGTCGAGGCGCTGCGCGGGCTCGCCGCCACGGCGTCGCCGCACCTGGCCGTCCGCTGACCACGAGTACGTCCGTCCGCTAGTTGAGTCCCTTCAGGAGGAGCGCGGTGTTCACCGGGATCGTCGAGGAGCTTGGCGAGGTCGTCGCCGTTGAGCAGTTGCCGGACGCCGCGCGGCTGACGGTGTCCGGGCCGGTGGTGACCTCGGACGCGGGGCACGGCGACTCGATCGCGGTGAACGGCGTCTGCCTGACCGTGGTCGAGGTGTCCGGCGGCGCGTTCACCGTGGACGTGGTGCAGGAGACGCTGCGCCGCTCCAGCCTGGACAAGGTGCACGAGGGCGACCGGGTCAACCTGGAGCGCGCGGTCGCCGTCGGCCAGCGGCTCGGCGGGCACATCGTGCAGGGGCACGTGGACGGCACCGGCGTGCTGCTGTCGCGGGACGAGACCGGGCTGACCCGGTTCGCGCTGCCGCACCGGCTGGCCCGCTACATCGTCGAGAAGGGCTCGATCACGGTGGACGGTGTCTCACTGACCGTCGTCGAGGTCACCGACGAGGAGTTCTCCGTCGCGCTCATCCCGACCACGCTCGAGCTGACCACGCTCGGCGCCAAGCAGGCAGGCGACATCGTCAACCTTGAGGTCGACGTGCTCGCCAAGTACGTGGAGAGACTGACCACCCCGCACCTCGCTGCGGGCGTCAAGCGCCGTCCGGAGGACAATGGCAGCCAGGGCGGCGCTCACCTTGAGGAGAATCGGTGACTGATTTGGCGAACGAGACGCTTGGGGGCGACTCGACCGGCAGGGTGCTGATCGGGGCGTTCGCGGACATCGAGCAGGCCATCGCGGACATCGCGGCTGGCCGACCGGTCGTCGTGGTCGACGACGAGGATCGCGAGAACGAGGGCGATCTGATCTTCGCCGCGGAGAAGGCGACTCCCGAGCTGCTGGCCTTCATGGTCCGCTACACCTCGGGCTACGTGTGCGTGTCGCTCACCGAGCACGACTGTGACCGGCTCGACCTGCCGCCGATGTACCACACCAACCAGGACCGCAGGGGCACCGCGTACACCGTCACGGTCGACGCGAAGGAGGGTGTGAGCACCGGCATCTCGGCCGCCGACCGCGCCCGCACGATCCGCCTGCTGGCCGACGGCAACGCCGTGGCCGGCGACTTCGTCCGGCCGGGCCACGTGGTTCCGTTGCGCGCCAAGGAGGGCGGCGTGCTGCGCCGCGCTGGCCACACCGAGGCCGCCGTCGACCTGGCCAGGCTCGCCGGGCTGCGGCCGGTCGGCGTGCTGTGCGAGATCGTCAGCCAGAAGGACGAGGGCGACATGGCCCGGCGGGACGAGCTCGCGGTCTTCGCCGAAGAACACGACATGCGGCTGATCACCATCGCCGACCTGATCGCCTACCGCAGGCGGACCGAGAAGCAGGTGGTGCGGGTCGCGGAGGCGCGCATCCCCACCGCGCACGGCACGTTCCGGGCCGTCGGCTACGACAGCACGCTGGACGGCATCGAGCACATCGCGCTGGTCTACGGCGACCTCGGCGACGGCGCGGACGTGTTGGTGCGGGTGCACTCCGAGTGCCTGACCGGCGACGTCTTCGGCTCGCTGCGCTGCGACTGCGGTCCGCAGCTGGACGCCGCGCTGGAGGCCGTCGCCACCGAGGGCAGGGGCGTGGTCCTGTACATGCGTGGGCACGAGGGCCGGGGGATCGGCCTGATGCACAAGTTGCAGGCGTACCAGCTCCAGGACGACGGCGCCGACACGGTGGACGCGAACCTCGCGCAGGGCCTGCCGGCAGACGCCCGCGACTACGGCACCGGCGCGCAGATCCTGTGCGACCTCGGCATCAGGACGATGCGGCTGCTCACCAACAACCCGGCCAAGCGCGTCGGCCTCGAGGGCTACGGCCTGACCGTGGTCGACCGGGTGCCGCTGCCGATCTCGCCGAACCCGGAGAACCTGCACTACCTCCGGACCAAGCGGGACCGGATGGGGCACGAGCTGCACCACCTCGACCAGTACGAGATCGCCACGCAGGCGAACGAGGAGACGACGGGCGTATGAGCGGGGAGGGGCGTCCGGAGATCGCGGTTCCGGACTGTGAAGGGCTTCGGCTGGCGATCGTGGCCACCCGGTGGCACACGAAGATCACCGACACCCTGGTCGAGCGGGCGCTGGTCGCGGCGAAGCAGGCCGGCGTCGCCGAGCCGACCGTGGTTCGGGTCGCCGGGGCCATCGAGCTGCCGGTGGTGTGCCAGGCGTTGGCCAAGCACCACGACGCCGTGGTGGCGCTCGGGGTGGTCATCCGAGGCGGCACTCCGCACTTCGAGTACGTCTGCGACGCGGTGACGGCCGGCCTGACCAGGGTCTCGCTCGACGAGTCCACCCCGGTCGGCAACGGCGTGCTCACCTGCGACACCGAGCAGCAGGCGCTCGACCGCAGTGGGCTGCCGGATTCGGTCGAGGACAAGGGTTTCGAGGCGTGTGTCGCCGCGTTGGACAGCGCCCTGGTGCTGCGCGGGTTGCGCCAGCCGTGGACGGAGCGAGGATTCGAGTGATGACGATGGCGGCACAGGCCGAGAAGCCGTTGGTGGTGCGTCCACGGCGGGCGCGCATGGTGGCGACCGTCTCGGCCGTCGTCCTGGTCGTGGTGTTCGTGGTGGTGGCGCTGCTGCTGAAGAACACCTCGACGGGTGTGTACTTCCGCACGTCCGACCAGGTCGCGATGGTGGGCGTCGGGCTGTTGCTCGCGGCGGGCGCGATGATCTTCGCCAGGCCGATGGTGCGCGCGGACGCCGAGGGCATCGAGGTGCGCAACGTCTTCACGGTGACCCGCTACCCGTGGACGCTCGTGCGGCAGGTCAGCTTCCCCGACGGCACGCCGTGGGCGCGGCTGGACCTGCCCGACGACGAGTACGTCGCGGTGATGGCGGTTCAGGCGGTGGACCGCGAGCGCGCCGTCGTGGCGGTGCGGGCGCTGCGTGAGCTGCATCGCAGGGCCAACGCTGTCGCGGAATGATCAAAAAGGGACAAATCCGACAAGTCTGGTTAAATGCTCCAGGCTTGTCGGATGTGGGCGCGCGAATGACGCCCGGATTCCCTTGATCATTTTGGAGAACAACAGAAGTGACAACGAAGTCGGTCGGCGCGACCACCGCGCGCGCGGTGCTCGCTGCGGCGGCCGTTCTTGCGGTCAGCACGGGATCGTTCGGGACCTTCGTCGCCGCGGCCGAGGAGACGGGCGTCGCAGGCCAGGCCGCGACCGCCCAGCCCGGCGAGCAGGCGCAGGACAGCGAGGCCGCTGAGCGGGCCGAGGTCGAGCGAATCCTGGCCACGGGTGGTCCCGCGACGAGGCGGGCCGCGCAGGAGGCGCTGAACGGCACCATCGAGGACGTGCGCAAGTTCCTGCGCACCGGGCAGTTCCAGACGCGCGACGTCGACGACCAGATTGCGGTCCAGCGGATCCTCGACGCCGCCCCCGAGGGCTCGGTGACGCAGGCCAAGGCGAACGCGGCGCTCAACGGTTCACCCGAGGACGTCCGCGAGTTCCTGGCGCACGGGCAGTTCGTCGCACGCGAGACCGACGAAAAGGCCGAGGTCACCCGGATCCTGGCTGAGGCTCAGCGGGACGACAACCGCATCACGGCCAGGGCGGCGCAGAAGGCCCTCGACGGGACGCCGGCTGACCGGCACGAGTTCCTGGTGCGCGGCCAGTACGCGGCCCGCCAGTCCGACGAGCGGTTCAAGGTCGCCCAGATGCTCGGCGGCGGCTCCGCGTTGTCGGAAGCCGCGAACAAGGCCCTCGACGGTTCCCCGGAGGACAGGCACGGGTTCCTTGTGCACGGGCAGTTCGTCGCGCGCGAGATCGACGACCGCGTCAAGGTCAACCAGATCATGTCCGCCGCGCGGCAGGACGGCTACCTGAGGCTCGTCGCGGCCGCGCAGAAGGCCCTGGACGCCAACACCTGGGACGCGCTGAAGGAGTTCCTGCGCACCGGCCAGTTCGAGGCCCGCAAGCTGGACGAGGCGGCCGTGACCACCCCGCAGCCGCCGGTCGGCCAGCCGGCCGAGCAGCCCGCCAAGCCCGCCGAGCAGCCCGCCGCGAACGCCGTGCAGCCGGTGGCCTCCGCTACGCAGCCCGCCGTGGCCTCGGTGAACACCGCTCCGCTGGCGAACACCGGCGCGCCCGTCGGCGGCGTGCTCGGCGCGGGTCTCATCGCGCTGGCCGCCGGTGGCGTCCTGCTCGGCGCGGCCCGCCGCCGCACCAATGGCGCCTGAAGCACCTCTACTGATCATTCTCAGAGAAGGGACATCCACATGAGCACCAAGCCGATTGGCGTGGCTGCGGCGCGTGCTGTTGTCGCGACGGCGACCCTCTTGGCGGTTGCCACCGGGACCCTCGGGACGGCGGTTGCCGCCGCCGCCGAGCCGACCGCCACGAGCCCAGTCGCGACGGCCCCGTCGGAGCAGGGGAGGAGCGAGCGCGACCAGGTCCGCGAGCTCCTGACCGACCCGAGCGAGTGGGTCAGGAAGGGTGCGGAGGCGGCCTTGGCCGGCTCCGACGAGGACGTGCACACGTTCCTTACCGTGGGCCTGGCGAAGATCCGCGAGGACGACGACTGGGTCAAGATCGGACAGATCATCACCGCAGGCGGTCCCGCGACGAAGTCGGCTGGCCAGGCGGCCCTGAAGGGCGGCATCGAGGCCATCCGGGATTTCCTTGCGCACGGCCAGCACCGCGCGCGCGAGGTCGACGACGACATCGCCGTCAATCGGATCATGTACGCCGCCACCCAGGCCGGCTACAAGAAGCTCGAAGCGGCCGCGCAGAAGGCGCTGGACGGGACTCCCGAGGATCGGCGCGAGTTCCTGCGCACCGGCCAGTTCAGGGCTCGGGTACTGGACGAGGACCTGGCTGTCACGAGGATGATCGGCGAGGGCGGCCCCGCGTTGGAGCAGGCCGTGCAGGAGGCACTGGACGGGACCCCGGCGGACCGCCACGAGTTCCTGGAGCGTGGCCAGTTCGTGGCACGCCAGATCGATGACCGGTTCAGTGTCACCCGGATCTTCTCGACCGGCGGCCCCAAGGTGAAGGAGGCGGCTCGGAAGGCGCTGGACGCCAACACCTGGGACGCGCTGAAGGAGTTCCTGCGCACCGGCCAGTTCGAGGCCCGCAAGCTGGACGAGGCGGCCGTGCCGACCCCGGAACAGCCCGCCAAGCCCGCCGAGCAGCCTGCCGCAGTGGTCGCGAACGTCGGGCAGCCCGCTGACTCCGGCGCGGCGACCGCCGCCGCGCGGCCCGCTGCGGCCGCTGCTGCCTCGGCACAGACCACTGCGCTGGCGAACACCGGCGCGCCCGTCGGCGGCGTGCTCGGCGCGGGTCTCATCGCGCTGGCCGCCGGTGGCGTCCTGCTCGGCGCGGCCCGCCGCCGCACCTAGCGGGCCTGACCGGCCGGGCACCGACCCGAGTACCGCTGCGCGAACAGGCCCTCAGGCTTCGGCCGGGGGCCTGTTCGCCTGTTCGGACCGCGCCGGCAGGACCGCGTCGGTACGGCAGCGCGACGGCTACCTGCGGCTGGCGCCCTCCGGCCAGACGACGTACACCGGCACGCCCATCGAGCGGGTGTGCGCCACCACGTCGGCGGTGCCGCCGATCCCGCCGGACCGCTCGCCGTCCCAGATCGCCACCAGCCCGTCCACGCTGGCCACCACGCGCTCGCTGGCGGCGAGGTAGGCCTGCCGGGACGACTGGAGGAACGGCAGCACGCTGACCACCGCCGCGTCCGCCAGCAACCGGTCGTAGTCGGCGACCTGGTGCGGCTTGAGGCGTTCCCGGTAGTCCGAGGCCGGCAGCACCACCTCCACCTGGCCGCCGAGCGCGAGCACCACCTCGGCGAACAGCTGGTCCGCCCCCGGCGCCAGGCAGGTCACGCCGGTCAACGTCGTGTCGGGCCGCTGCGCGACCAGCTCGCCGAGCAGCGTCCTGACCGCCCCCGCCACCGATTGCAGGCACTCCTCGGCGAGGTTCATGTGCCCGGTGACCCCGACCCGCAACTGATTCGCCGGCCTGTGCCGGCCCTGCTCCGCCGCCATCGGTCAGGCTGGCCGCACAGTACGGATGGCGTCCCGTGTCTCGCGGACCGCCGGTAGCGCGCGATGGTCCGCCGACTCCCTGGCGAAGTCCTGGAGCTTGCGCAGCACCCGACCGGACCGCAGCCGCACGGCGGTCGGTAGCACGCCCTGGATCAGCTGGCAGGCGTCCTCCGGCTCACCCGCCACCATCCGCGTCCTGGCCAGCCCGATCACGTCGAAGGCGCGGTTGCGCACCAGCGTCGGATCGCGCAGGGCCAGCGCCCGCCGGATGTGCTGCTCGGCGAGCGGCGCCTGCCTCGGGTCGTGCGCGGCGAGGTCGCGCAGCCTGGCACCGATCACGCCCTCCAGCTCCGCCTCGTCGAACGCCTCCAGCCAGGACGGCTCGGCGGCCGGATCGCGGGTCGCGAAGCAGTCCTGCGCGTTGCCGATCGCTCGGTGGAACTCCCTGACCTGGCCCATCTGCGCGTACGCCCACGCCTCCCTGGTCAACAGCACGGCCCGCAGGGTCGGGGTGGCGGTGCGTCTGGTGCCGTACTGGCCCAGCTGCACCAGTTCCAACCCGTCCTCCGGCCTGCCGAGGTCGAACATCTGTCGGGCCATCGACGCCAGGCACATGGCCGCGAACGGGTCGTTGCGGCCCGCCTTCGCCATCCGCACGGCCAGCACGTAGTAGCGCTGCGCCGCGTCGTGCAGCCCGGCGTCCCACGACATGCTCGCCGCGACCTTGGCCAGTTCGGCTCCGATGAAGAAGGCCCGTTCCGTCGTCGGGCCGGCTGGCGCTCGCTGCAACCGCTCGGCCAGCTCGTCGAGCTGGCCGAGGACGGCCTTGCGGGCCAACCCCTCCCCTCCCCGGCCGCCCCACCCGCGCAGTCCGTCGGCGACGTACTGGAGGGCTGACAGCTCGTCCTCGCTGATCGTCGAGCCCGACGACCAGCGGGACATCGGTTGCAGCGGATGAAGCCATCGCTGCAACGGTTCGACCAGGGCGGGTCCCACTGCCACCGCGGCCGCTCCGGTGAGCGCCGCACGTCTGCTGATCGCCAAGTCACTCCTCGTCGTCTCCTCGACCGATCGAGCGATGCTCGGCGCATCCCACGGGGCGCTGAACACGTCGGGAGGCGAGCCCGGCTCGGTGTCGGCCACGTTCGGCGACCCCGTCCGGTCGAACCACAGCCGCTCCCGAGGGATGGCCAGCACCTCGGCGAAATGCCTCAGCTTGTCCATCCGGTCGATCGGGTTCTCTCCGGTCTCGTACCGGCTGAGCTGTGCCTGGCTGATGCCCAGCCAGGCGGCCATGCGGTCCTGGGTGACTCGGTTCACATGTTGCGGGTGGTGCCGGTAGACGGCCAGCAGGGCACCCATGTTCTGGTCGGCGAACGCGCCGGCCAGCACCGGATGGCCCCAGAAGGAGTCGGGCACTTCGGGCGGACCGAAGACCTGTTCCCTGGCGTTGCGCCGACACCGATGGCACAGCCGGTCCGCGTTGTCGGCGGCGATCAACGCGCCACACGGGCAGGCTCGCTTGGCCGCGGATCGTCTTAATCCGATTGATTCCATGCCATCGCCCCCCGTGACTGAGCGTGCTCGCAGTGTAATCCGTCGTGATCAGGAGTCCATGCATCTGCTGCATAAACCGCCTTCCGTGTCGATTCCACGCCAAATGCAGGCGATGCATGCGCGCGACCCGCTCGCGGGTTGGTGCCTCGACGTCGGCGGCCGCAGGCTGCTCCACATCGGCCGGGCCGAACCCCGGGTCGACCAGCAGACCAACGACCGGACCACTTGACCGGGAGGACGTCAGCCCCATGACCATCACCTCGAGCGCCCCAGAACGGGCAGCGCCGCCAAGGAACGACAGGGCGCTCGGCGAGGCCCTCGCCGCCTACCGCGTGCTCGGCTGGCACGTCAGCGTCACGGAGCAGGGCGTGTTCCTGCCGCTCGGCCCCGCGACGACGGCGCTGGCCATGCCGGCCAGGATCGGGTCTCGGGTGCTGGCCGACCTCAGGTCGCGGATGCTCGCCGGCCCGGTGCTGGTGTTGCCCGGCCCGCGTGAGCACTGGATCTTCCTCGCCGAACTGGTCGCCCTGTTGCCGACACACCTGAAGGCGCCCCCCGAGGTGCAGTTCGTCAAGTCGCCGCACCGCATCGTGCTGCCGCCGACGATGACCAGGTACGGATCGGTGCGCTGGGCGAACCCGCCGTCACACAGCCGGCACTGGTTCCCGCCGTTCACCGCCGTGCTGGCGCTGGCCCGCTCCGCGAGCGAGGCGGACAAGCGCTGACTCCCCGCCCGGTCCGCCGGCCCGTCCACCCGGAATGTGAAGATGGGTCAGGTCGGCGAACTGGGAGGAACAACTGGTGGACAACGGCGCGCGGGTGTTCGGGCGCAGGTCGGTGTTGTGCGGCGCCATCGCGCTCGCCTCGGGCGCGCTCGTCGCGTGCGGTGGCGGCGGTCCGAGCCGGACCGGCGGGATCGGCTCGGCCAAGCCGGGAGACCGGCTCGCCGCGCTGGCCGAGGTGCCCGTCGGCGGCGGCACGCTCGTCGACGTCGCGGGCAACGGCCGGTTGCTGCTGGTCCGGCCAACCAAGGACGACGTCCGCGCCTTCAACCCGGCCTGTCCGCACGCCGGCACCATCGTGAACCCGCCCGGCGGCGGGGTGATCACCTGCCCGACGCACGGCAGCCAGTTCGACGCCGCGACGGGCGACGTCCGCAAGGGGCCGTCGACCAGCGGGTTGGCCCGGTTCGCCGTCCGGATCGAGGGCGACCACGTGGTGCTGGCCTGAGTTTTCCGCCCGTTCGGTGAACCGTGTCCGGCGGGGACGCGTAGTGCTCGGCAGACTGGCAACGTCCGTCCGCTCCAGGAGGCCGAGTTGAGCCCTGCTGACCCCACCACCGTGTCCACCTTGCTTCCGTCGAACCCGTCGCGCAGACAGATGCTGTGCGGACTCGTCGTCGCGCTGCTCGCGCCCGCGACCCTGGCCGCGGCCTGTGGCTCCGACTCGTCCTCGTCCGGCGGATCGGGTTCCGGCTCCACGGGTGGCTCGACCGGCACCGGCCCGACGGGCTCCACCGGCCCAACCGGGTCCACCGGGTCCACGGGCTCCGCCGGGGGAGCGCTGGCCGCGCTCGCGGACGTCCCGCAGGGCGGCGGCCTGCTCGTGGACCGGCCGGGCGGCGGCAAGCTGCTGCTGGTGCGCCCGACGGCGACCGAGGTCGCGGCCTTCGACCCGATCTGCCCGCACCAGGGCACCACGGTCAACCCGCCCAAGGGCGGCGTGATCACCTGCCCCAACCACGGCAGCCAGTTCGACGGCGCGACCGGCGGACTGAAGAAGGGGCCGGCGGCGAAGGGCCTGACCGTCGTCGCGGTGAAAGTCGACGGCGACCACGTGGTCCTCGCCTGAGGCGAGTGGCTACTAGCCCGTTCGAGTGGCATCTGCGGCCCGGTCGATCAGTCGGCCGGGCCGCATGATCCGTCCACCGGATCCGCCCGCGCATCCCTACTGACAGGTCGCTGGACTCGCGGCGGGCATGGATTGCAACGAGGCACCGCCGCGCGCGATCACGCCCGGTCCCACCGGGACGTTGGCCTTCGCCAACCGGCTGAAACCACAATTCTTTGCGAATACTGTCCACTACGGTGTTACTGTCCGGGGCATCCGGAATTAATCCCATGTTCCCACGAGATCATGGCGCCCATAGCGGTCATCGCTGGGTAGTTTTCAATCCAGGTCGCACAGAATCGAACCGCACTCGCCCGTGCGCACTGCCCATAACTCCGTGGCACCATCGGCACGGAGAGTGTTGACTGAGTTCGCCGGCGGGCAGCATACTTGGCGCGATGTCCCGTTGATCGTTCCGACGACGTCAGCGGCATCCATGCATGGGCCAAGGGGTGAAATGGATTCTGGGGGCTTCCCTGAGTTGATGGGGCGGCGGGAACTGCTCGAAATGATATGGTCGGACTCGCTGGACAGAAAACGATATCCGGATGTCGCGCGCCCGGTGGTGGCGGTGTTCGGCCCACGGGGGAGTGGGAAGACCTCGATTCTCGGCGAGCTCGTGTCGCGCGCCGAATTGCAGGCCTCGCAGCCTTTTGTCTCGGTGTTGAACCTGGAGAATCTGGACTCGGGGATGCAGAGTTGGCAATTGGTCGGCAAGTTGGCCTATGCGCTCACCTCCGCTCGATGGACTCAATTCGGGCGTCTCAAGTTTCCCAGATTCGCCCTCGGTCGTCTGATCACCGAGGGAAAGGTCACGACGAAGAGCCCTGAAGAGACGCAGTCGGCGATCGAGGACATTCTGGTTCAGGCAAGGCGTATCGGCGAGCGGCGCGACGATCTCGCCGGTCTCGTCGGCCAACTGCCGCAACTGCTCGGTTTGCCGTCGCTGCTCGGTGCGGGGACCGTGATAGCTCGTGCCATTCCGTCGAAGTGGCTCGTCGCATCGCTCTACCGCACGGGCATCGAATTCTATCGGACCGCCCTGCGCAAGCCGCCCGGCGGCGGCTTTCAAGCGCTGGTCGAGCTGCGTGAGTGGGGGCAGAGCCCGCGTCAGCACGGCGACGATCTCGCCAGAGTCCTGTGCGAGGCATTCCTGGCGGACCTCGCGGCCAACTACGCTCACGGATTCCGGCCGAGGAACTGCCTGGTGCTGCTGGACAACATCGACGTCGCGGTGGGCCAGCGGTTCATGTCCGCGTTGCAGGCCGCCCGCGCACGTCGAGCAGGGCGGGCCGACCCGCTCGTCGTCGTGGTGACCAGCAGGCGGATCGACCTCAGCCACCCGTCGCTGACGACCTCGGCCGAGAGCGACTACGTCGCCATGTGGGCCACGATTCCCGCCGACGGCAGCGCGTCGTTCGCCGACTGGGCGGCGCGACAGGCCGGGTCGCCGCACTCGGCGGTGTATCCCGTGCGGCTGACGGACCTGTCCCTGGAGCACGTCGGCCACATTGCGGCACAACACTTCTCTCGCGGATCCGAGAACATCGCCCGGCTCGTGTTCAGTCTCACGCGCGGCCATCCGTGGAGCGTCGCGAAGGTACTGGCCGCCTACGGTCGGCTCGAGCGGGTGTCCGGGGACCTGGCCGAGCCGGATCTGCGCAGGCTGTTCGCGCTCCGATGCGAGGGCGATCCTGCGGGGTTCGCGGACCTGGCCGCCAAGGCGCTGCTCCTCGACGACCTGAGCCGGGTCAGGTCGCAGGATGTCGTGACCTGGGCGGCGGCGCGGGACGTCGCCACGGGGGAGGACTGCCTGCCGGCGACCAGGGGCATTCAGGCGCAGGTCGCCGCCCTGGGCTGGCTCAGCCGAGGCGAGGGCCATGGCGACGCCGCCGGTGCGCCGGTGCTGAACGCCTGGCTGCGCAGGCTGCTGCTGCACAAGCTCTCGCAGCTCGCGGACGGCCGAGTGTCCTGGTTGGACACGTTCGCCAGGCTCGCCCGACACGCGATGGACGACGGCCGCCTGTCGACCGACGAGCACTACTACCTGCTGGCGGCGGGCCAGTTCTCCGGCGCGACCGGGTATCTCAACGACCAGTTCGACCGACTGGACGCGGAAGGCTGGATCGAGACGTTCAACCTGGTCACCTCCGCGCCACGGCCGAGCGGCAGCCCCAACGGTGTCGTGCCCGCCCCGCCTCGTTCGGCTCAGGACGCCCAGACCGCGCACGGGATGCTGACCGCCGAGCTCATCGCCGAGGTGCCGCCGTCGAGTGAACTGCCCGACAGCGATCAACACGGGGAACGGTGGGTCACCATCGCGGGAATGGTGGTGGCGCGCTGGCTGTGGTCGGACCCGCTGAGCGATCCGGCGCTGCGGCTGAATCCCGTGATCTGTAATGGCTTTCGAGATCTGGCGAGGCGTTCGCCGCGAGGCGGTCTGCGACTGGTCGCCGAGGCCGATTTCTACCACCAGGATGGACGTCCGTGACCGGTCACCCCTGTTCGCCGGAAGATCCCGAGATCGTTGTCGTCGCGCGCAGGGGGTGCCCGTGTCCGCCTCGGTAGGGAAAATGGAGAAGTTTCCGTGGTGGCAGGCCCATGCCAAACTGGCTTTGACCGCCGCGGTCGGGCTGCTGCTCGTGGTCGGCGGCGGTCTCTACCGTTTCTGGCCGCACGACGAACCCACGTACGTGACCGACGGTTCCTATGTCTTCAACGAGAGCCTGCGGGCCGTCGAGGGCCTGATCAGGACCGAGAACCAGCGGGTCGCGGACAGTCATCTGGATTACGTGCGGGTCGTTTTCACCGACCCGATGAGCCCGGTGCCGGGTGTCGACCCGAACACGCACGAGTCGGTGCGCCGCGATGTCGAGGGCGCCTATCTCGCGCAGCTGGCCTGGAATCGGCCGAACGGCAAGCCGCCCGTTCCGCAGATCCAGCTCTTCCTGGCCGACGAGGGAAGTCAGCTTGGCGCGTGGCAGGCGACCGCCGCCGCCATCGTGCACACCGACCGCGTCGTGGCGGTCGCGGGTCTCGGGGTGAGTGTCGACAACGCCAGGAGCCTGGTCGCCGAGCTGGCGAGGCACAAGATCGCGATCGTGGCCGGTGCGATCACCGGTGACCACATGACGCTGTCGAAGGACGAGCCCGGCCCGGTGCCGGGAATGGTGCGGGTGGCGCCGACCAACAGCGATGAGGCCGCCGCGACCCTCTACTATCTCGATCGCGACCCCGAAGTTCCCGACAATGCCACCGTTGTCGTCGTCCAGGACCAGAACAACAACGACGACTTCGCCGCGACTCTCGGCAGCGCATTCGTGCAGACCCTGGAGGCGGACAAGACCCGAGGCCACACGATCGCCCAGCCGGGAATGGTGTACGACTCGAGGCTCACCGCGTCCGGCACCATCCTGGCCGCGGCCGCGAACCGCGTCTGCGACCAGCACGCGGACGTGGTGTATTTCGCCGGCAGGGGAAACGCGTTGCAGGGATTCCTCGGCGGACTGGCGAGCCGGAGCTGTGCCAGCGCCCGCCATCTGACGGTGGTCGGCGCCACCGATCTGCTGCGCCAGGCAGGCGAGACGATGTGGCGCAGCGGTCAGAGCGCCAACATGACCGTCATCTCGCCGGCGATCACCAACCCGGACATGTGGAGCAGGGACGCCAACGCGGCGTCCGCCGAGACGTCGGCGAGGTTCACGGCGCACTGCGGCACCTGCTTCCCCACGCTGTTTCCCGGTGAGTCCCTGGCGGACGGCGACGCGGTCCTGTCGCACGACTCGGTGTGGACCGCCGCGATCGCCATTCGTCAGGTGGTGGAGGCGGGAGTCGCCGCGCCGACCCCTGGAGCCGTCGCGCAGTCCCTCAACGAGCTGAAGGTCGACGCGGCGAGCGGGTGGATCTGCGCCTTCGACGCCAACCACAACCCGGTGAACAAGGCGATCCCCATCGTGAAGATCGATCAGGACGGCAAGGTCTCCTACCTCTCGCTCTCCTCGCCCAAGGGGGTGCCACCGAGCGGCGGATGTCCGCAGTGACGGGGCGCGCGCGCCGGTCGCGAAAGGGCGACTACTCGGGTGCGCGAAGGGCGTCTACTCGGGTGCGAACGGGACGCGGACGGCGGCGCCCTCCGCGATCGCCAGCGTCAGCAGGCCGGGGAAGCGGTGGTCGAGTTCGTCGCGGCGCAGGCTGTTGAGGCGGCGCACGCCGTCGTCCCACTGCCGGATCACCCCGGCCTCGCGCAGGATGCGGAAGTGCCGGCTCGCCGCGGACTTGCCGACCGGCAGCGCGAACCCGCCGCAGTGCACGCCGTCCACCTCGGCGAGCGCGGCCACGATGCCCAGCCGGACCGGGTCGCTGAGCGCGGCGAGCACGGTCTGGAAGTCCAGTTCGTCCGGGTTCGAGAGCGGCGACGAGGTTCGGCTGGCCACCTCCGCAGTGTGCCAGCGCACAACATGTTCCACAACTGACGAACATGGCCTACGGTTCCATATGTTCGACGGTTGCCGAACATGAACTGCGGGGAAAGGTCACGGACGATGGCGAAGGTAGTGCGCTTCCACGAGTTGGGTGGCCCGGAAGTGCTGCGGCTGGAGGAGATCGAGGTCGGCGAGCCCGCTGCGGGTGAGCTGCGCATCAGGGTGGACGCCATCGGGCTGAACCGGTCCGAGTCGATGCTCCGCTCAGGCCACTACGTGCACGGGGTCGACCGGTTCCCGGCCCTGCTCGGCTACGAGGCGGCCGGCGCGGTCGAGGCCGTCGGCGACGGTGTCGCGGGTTTCACCGTCGGCGACCTGGTCAGCGTCGTGCCCGCGTTCCGGATGGGCGACTACGGCGTCTACGGCGACCAGGTGATCGTGCCGGCCTCGGCCGTGGTGCACCGGCCGGCGGAGATCGACGCCGTCACCGGCGCCGCCGTCTGGATGCCCTTCATCACCGCCTACGGCGCGTTGGTCGACGTCGGCGGCCTGCGCGCTGGCGACGCGGTCGTCGTCACCGCCGCCTCCAGCAGCGTCGGCCTCGCCACGATCCAGCTCGTCAACCATCTCGGCGGCATCCCGATCGCGACCACGCGCACCAGCGCCAAGCGCGACCAGCTGCTCGCCGCAGGCGCCGAGCACGTGATCGTGACCGACGAGGAGGACGTGGTCGAGCGAGTCCTCGCGGTGACCGAGGGCCGGGGCGTGCGGTTCGTCTTCGACCCCGTGGCCGGTCCCGGCGTCCGCGAGCTGGCCAAGGTCATGGCGCCCGGCGGCACGCTGTTCGTCTACGGCACCCTCAGCCGCGAACCCACGCCGTTCCCGACGACCGCGCCGGGCAGGCCGTTCCAGATGCGCTCCTACACGCTGATGGAGATCACCATGGACGAGCAGCGGCTGCGCCGGGCCGAGCGGTTCATCGGCGCCGCGCTCCGGTCCGGCGCCTTCCGGCCGGTGATCGACCGCAGCTTCGACCTGGCCGAGATCGTCGACGCGCACCGCTACCTGGAGTCCAACGCGCAGGTCGGCAAGATCATCGTCACGGTCGGGCACTGACGGTCGGGGCCGGTCGCCGCGCTGAGGCGACGCCGGGGCGCCAGGTCCGCCCCGGCGTCGCGACGGCCGGCCGTTGGACTGTCGGTGCCCACCCGTAGGCTTTGCAACGTGGCCGATCCGTCGACCTATCGCCCGTCGCCTGGCACCATCCCGGACGCACCTGGCGTGTACAAGTTCCGCGATGCCGGCGGCAGGGTGATCTACGTCGGCAAGGCGAAGAGTCTGCGCAGCAGGCTGTCCTCGTACTTCGCCGACCTGTCGACGCTGCATCCGCGCACCCGGCAGATGGTCACCACCGCCGCGAGCGTCGAGTGGACCGTCGTCGGCACCGAGGTCGAGGCGCTCCAGCTCGAGTACAACTGGATCAAGGAGTTCGACCCGAGGTTCAACGTCCGCTACCGGGACGACAAGACCTATCCGGTGCTCGCCGTCACGCTGCACGAGGAGTTCCCCCGGCTGCACGTCTACCGGGGCCCGCGCCGCAAGGGCGTCCGCTACTTCGGCCCCTACGCGCACGCCTGGGCCATCCGGGAGACCCTCGACCTGCTGCTGCGGGTCTTCCCCGCGCGCACCTGCTCCTCGGGGGTGTTCCGCCGGCACGAGCAGATCGGCAGGCCCTGCCTGCTCGGCTACATCGACAAGTGCTCGGCGCCGTGCGTCGGCAGGGTCAGCGCCGACGAGCACCGCGATATCGTCGAGGACTTCTGCGACTTCCTGTCCGGCCGTACCGACGCGATGGTGAAGCGGCTGGAACGCGAGATGACCGCCGCCTCGGACGAGCTGGAGTTCGAGCGGGCCGCCCGGCTGCGCGACGACATCGGCGCGCTGCGCAAGGCCATGGAGAAGCAGGCCGTCGTCCTCGGCGACGGCACCGACGCCGACGTCGTCGCCTTCGCCCAGGACGAGCTGGAGGCCGCCGTCCAGGTGTTCCACGTGCGCGGCGGCCGGGTCCGCGGCCAGCGCGGCTGGGTGGTAGACAAGGTCGAGGACGTCGACGTGCCCGGCCTGGTCGACCAGTTCGTCACCCAGTTCTACGGCGAGCAGGCCGAGTCGACCGAGTCTTCGGCCACCGGACCCGACGCGGCGGCGAGCCCGGTGCCGCGCGAGGTGCTGGTCCCCGAGCTGCCGGCCGACGCCGACGTGCTCGCCGACTGGCTGTCCGAGCTGCGCGGCAGCCGAGTGCAGCTGCGGGTGCCGCAGCGCGGCGACAAGCGCGCCCTGATGGACACCGTCTCGCGCAACGCCGCCGAGGCGTTCGCCCAGCACAAGCTGCGCCGCGCTGGCGACCTGACCGCGCGGTCGGCCGCGCTCCAGGAGATCCAGGACGCGCTCGGGTTGGACACCGCGCCGCTGCGGATCGAGTGCACCGACATCAGCCACGTGCAGGGCACCGACGTGGTCGCCTCGCTGGTGGTCTTCGAGGACGGCCTCGCCCGCAAGTCCGAGTACCGCCGCTTCGCGATCAGGGAGGCCGCCCAGGAGGGCGACGTGGCCTCGATCGCCGAGGTGGTGCGCCGCCGGTTCGCCAGGTACCTGAGCGAGACGGAGGAGCAGGCGGAGGCGGCCGGTCCGCTGCCGGGGATCAACCCGGAGACGGGCAAGCCGCGCCGGTTCGCCTACCCGCCCAACCTGCTGGTGGTGGACGGCGCTGGCCCGCAGGCGACCGCGGCCGCCGACGTGCTCGCCGAGCTCGGCATCACCGACGTCGCCGTGGTCGGACTGGCCAAGCGGCTGGAGGAGGTCTGGCTGCCGGGTGAGCCCGATCCGGTGATCTTGCCGCGCACCAGCGAGGGCCTCTACCTGCTCCAGCGGGTGCGCGACGAGGCCCACCGCTTCGCCATCAGCTACCACCGGCAGAAGCGCTCGAAGCGGATGACGACCTCGGCGCTCGACGACGTGCCCGGCCTCGGCCAGACGCGGAAAGCCGCGCTGCTCAAGCACTTCGGCTCGCTCAAGCGGCTGAAGGAGGCG
The DNA here is from genome assembly GCF_008386585.1 of Solihabitans fulvus. Lineage (GTDB taxonomy): Bacteria > Actinomycetota > Actinomycetes > Mycobacteriales > Pseudonocardiaceae > Solihabitans > Solihabitans fulvus. Next base: position 49,123 of record NZ_VUOB01000025.1, on the reverse strand, counting down.
ACCGTCGAGGAGATCAGCGGGGTGCCGGGGGTCGGCAGACGCACCGCCGAGTCGGTGCACTCGACCCTGGCCGGCAGTGCGCCCGACCGTGCAGGGGACAATTCCTGATGGGACGTCCGAGCGGGTTGTGCGGTCCGCTCGGTCCTGCGCAATCATGCCCAGAACAATTTTGCCCAGAATGAGTTTTGCAATGCGGCACCGGGGGACGTCGGTGCGTGTGAACGGGAGGACGGACGGCGTGACTACCAGCGCTGGTGAGCGGTCGGGGATCGAGGTCGCGGTGGTCACCGGTCTGTCCGGGGCCGGCCGGAGCACGGCAGCCAAGTGTCTCGAGGACCTCGGCTGGTTCGTGGTGGACAACCTGCCGCCCGAGCTGATCGCCACGATGGTGGAGCTGGGCGCGCAGGCGCGCGGCGCGATCACCAGGGTCGCCGTCGTCATGGACGTGCGCAGCCGCGCGTTCACCGAGGACCTGGCCGCCATCATCAAGGACCTCGACGCGCGGGGCTACAAGCCGCGCGTGCTGTTCCTCGAGGCGACCGACGACGTGCTGATCCGCCGGTTCGAGCAGGTCAGGCGCGGCCACCCGATGCAGGGCGACGGCAGGCTCGCCGACGGCATCAAGGCGGAGCGGCACCTGCTGACCCCGCTGCGCGAGGAGGCCGACCTGGTGCTGGACACCTCGTCGCTGTCGGTGCACCAGCTGCGCGCCAAGATCGAGGACACCTTCGGCTCCGAGTCGACCACCCGCACGCGCGTCACCGTGCTGTCCTTCGGCTACAAGTACGGGCTGCCGATGGACGCCGACCTGGTGATGGACGTGCGGTTCCTGCCGAACCCGTTCTGGATCCCCGAGCTGCGCGAACAGACCGGCCTCGACTCCGAGGTGCGCAACTACGTGCTCAGCCAGGAGGGCGCCGAGGAGTTCCTCGACCGCTACCACGAGCTGCTGCGGCTGATCGGCGCCGGCTACCGGCGTGAGGGCAAGCGGTACCTGACCCTCGCGGTCGGCTGCACCGGCGGCAAGCACCGCAGCGTGGCGATCTCCGAGGAGCTGTCCAGCCGGTTGGCCACCGAGGACGGCATGGCGGTCAAGGTCGTGCACCGCGATCTGGGGCGAGAGTGACGGCAGCGCTTCCGGGCACGGGTCCGGACGGTTCGCTGCGGGCCGTCGCGTTGGGCGGCGGGCACGGGCTCCAGGTCACGCTCGGCGCGTTACGGCGGATCACGCCGGACATCACCGCGGTGGTGACGGTCGCCGACGACGGCGGGTCCTCCGGCAGGCTGCGGCGCGAGCTCGGCCTGCTGGCGCCCGGCGACCTGCGCAAGGCGCTGGCCGCGCTCGCCTCAGACGACGACGGCGGGCAGCTGTGGAGCCGCGTGTTCGAGCACCGCTTCGGCGGCACCGGGGCGCTGGCCGGGCACGCCGTCGGCAACCTGGTGCTGGCCGGCCTGCTCGAGGTGCTCGGCGACCCGGTCGAGGTGCTCGACCAGGCCTGCCGGCTGCTCGGCGTGCGCGGCAGGGTGCTGCCGATGAGCAACGAGCCGGTGGACATCGAGGCCGACGTGATCGGCCTCGACGAGGACACCGCCTCGGTGCGGCGGATCCGCGGCCAGGTGGCCGTGGCCACCACGCCAGGGTTGGTGCAGCGGATCAGGCTGCACCGGGCGGGTCGGCCCGGTGTCCCGCCGCGCGGCTGCCCGCAGGCCGTGCGGGCGGTGCTGGAGGCGGACGTGGTGCTGCTCGGGCCGGGCTCCTGGTTCACCAGCGTGCTGCCGCACCTGCTCGTGCCGGAGCTGCACGAGGCGTTGGTGCAGACCTCGGCCAAGAAGGTCGTCGTGCTCAATCTGGTCCCCCAACCGGGTGAAACCGCCGGTTTCTCACCGGAGCGTCATCTGGACGTACTCTGCGAGCACGCGCCGGAGCTTCGCGCGGACGCGGTGATCGCTGACCTGGACTCGGTCCCGACTCCCGACCGGTTAGGCACGGCCGCCGCGGCGCTCGGGGCGAGGGCGCACCTGGCCAGGATCGCGGCGGCGGGCACGCCGGAACGGCATGATCCGGATGCGCTGGCGCGGTGTCTGTCGCGCGCGCTGCGGGAACAACCAGAACTGAGCAGTACTTACCCCGTAGAGGGAGAGGAGGACGCATGGCGATGACCGCCGCGGTCAAGGACGAGCTGAGCCGTCTGGCCGTGTCCAAGACCTGTTGTCGCCGCGCCGAGGTCTCCTCGTTGCTGAGGTTCGCCGGCGGCCTGCACATCGTGGCCGGCCGCGTCGTGGTGGAGGCCGAGCTCGACGCCGGTGCGGCGGCGCGGCGGCTACGCAAGGAGATCCACGAGCTGTTCGGGCACCACTCCGACGTGCACATGATCACCTCGGGCGGGCTGCGCAAGGGCACCAGGTACGTGGTGCGGGTCGTCAAGGATGGCGAGGGCCTGGCACGGCAGACCGGCCTGCTCGACCCGCGCGGCCGGCCGGTGCGCGGCCTGCCCGCCCCGGTGGTCTCCGGCGGCGTCTGCGACTCCGAGGCGGCCTGGCGCGGGGCGTTCCTCGCGCACGGGTCGCTCACCGAGCCGGGTCGCTCGTCCGCGCTCGAGGTCACCTGCCCAGGGCCGGAGGCGGCGCTGGCGCTGGTCGGAGCCGCGCGGCGGCTGGGCATCCAGGCGAAGTCGCGCGAGGTGCGCGGCGCGGACCGGGTGGTCGTGCGCGACGGCGACGCCATCGGCGCCATGCTGACCAGGCTCGGCGCGCACGACAGCGTGATGGCCTGGGAGGAGCGCCGGATGCGCCGCGAGGTGCGCGCCACGGCGAACCGGCTGGCCAACTTCGACGACGCCAACCTGCGCCGGTCCGCCCGCGCCGCGGTCGCCGCGGCGGCCAGGGTGGAGCGGGCGCTCGAACTGCTCGGGCCCGGCGCGCCGGACCACCTCGTCGCGGCGGGTGAGCTGCGGCTGGCGCACCGGCAGGCGTCGCTCGAGGAGCTCGGCCAGCTGTCCGACCCGCAGATGACCAAGGACGCGGTGGCCGGCCGGATCCGTCGGCTGCTCGCCATGGCCGACAAGCGGGCCAGGGAGCTCGGCATGCCGGACACCGAGTCGGCGGTCACGGCCGAGATGCTGGAGGCCGAGGGCTGAGTTCCCGGCTGGGTCGTTCGGCCGGGTCACCGAGGGGCACGCGCGGTTTGTCACGCAGGGTGCCGGCGGGCGGTCGGCCCGATCTGTACTGTCGGTGGTGAGTCGCCCGTTCCGCTGGGGTCCCCGAGAGGGTGATGACCTGGCCTGAGCCGACCGGGTGGTTTCCCCGTCGCAGCGTCGCGCCAACGGGGAGGGGCCAGGCCGCTGTGATCGGGCATTACCCCGCGTGTGCATATCCGCCATGCACCGCAGGGGCCGTCCCACCCGCTCCGCGCGTGGCCAGCGGTGATGTTCCGCTGAAGCCTTGGTCTTGTGGTCGACACCGGCGTCCGGCAGGGCCGGGTCGGCCACGGAGGATCTCGGTGGGGCCGAGGTGTACCCCGAACCCTCGGCTCCACCGGGCCGGCTTTGGCAGGAGCGTCGCGGTCATGAACGGACCAAGAGACAGATCAGAACCAGCCGATGGGTCCGGTGGGCGCGGCGGTGACCTCGACCGGCTCAGGGTGGCGGGCGAGGAGTACGGGCAGCGTTGGGGCTGGCGGACCGCCGTCGACGGCGGCGTCCTGTACCTGCTGCTGCCGGACAACCTGGTCGCGATGGTGGCCAGGGTCGGCACGGCGGGGGAGATCCTCGGGCTGTTGGCCCGGCGCAACCTGGAGGGCCCGGTCATCGCCGTGCCCGGCGACCCCGAACGGTGGGTGTTCCTCGCCGACCGGGCCGCCACGCCGCCCGGCACCGCCGTCGCGCCGGTCGGGGTCGACCTGATCGACACGAAGGTGTCGCTGCCGCCGAGCACTACTCCGTACGGCGGTGTCCGTTGGGTTCGGCCGCCGAGCGCGCACCGCCGCGTCCCCGACCTGCTGGTTGTGCTCGCGGCCGCGCGGCTCACGCTCAGTTGACCTTGCCGCAACAAGGTCTAGACCAAAGTGGCTGGTAGTAGCCCTGCTCACATTTCCGATGGGCTGATTCGATAAAGAAAATCGGCGGCCCCTCTGACCAGCGCAAGGCTCTGCCGCTAGGGTGGAAACGGGTAGTCCAGGTAACTCCCGAGACCACTAACGCTCCCGGCATGACCGGGTCGAGCCATGAGGAGAGACACCGTGACGGTTCGCGTAGGTGTCAACGGCTTCGGCCGCATCGGACGCAACTTCTGGCGCGCTGTTCAGGCCAGTGGGCACGACATCGAAATCGTCGCCTTCAACGACCTCGGCGACGTGGCGACGATGGCTCACCTGCTCAAGTACGACAGCGTGCTTGGCAAGCTCGCCGCGGACGTCCGGGTGAGCGATGAGGGCATCGAGGTCGACGGCAAGACCATCAAGGCGCTCGCCGAGCGCGACCCGGGCAAGCTGCCCTGGAAGGACCTCGGCGTCGACGTCGTCATCGAGTCCACCGGCTTCTTCACCAACGCCGCCGACGCCCGTAAGCACGTGGACGAGGGCGGCGCGAAGAAGGTCATCATCTCCGCGCCGGCCAAGGGCGAGGACCTCACGGTCGTCCCCGGCGTCAACACCGACCAGTACGACGGTTCGCAGACGGTGATCTCCAACGCCTCCTGCACCACGAACTGCCTCGCGCCGCTGGCCAAGGTCCTGCACGACGCGTTCGTCATCGAGAAGGGCCTGATGACGACGATCCACGCCTACACCCAGGACCAGAACCTCCAGGACGCGCCGCACAAGGATCTGCGCCGCGCCCGCGCCGCCGCGATCAACATCGTGCCGACCAGCACCGGTGCGGCCAAGGCCATCGGCCTGGTGCTGCCGGAGCTCAAGGGCAAGCTGGACGGCTACGCGCTGCGCGTGCCGGTGCCGACCGGCTCGGCGACCGACCTCACCGTGACCGTGGGCCGCGAGACCACCGTCGAGGAGGTCAACGCGGCCTACCAGGCGGCGGCCGAGGGTGCGCTCAAGGGCATCCTGACCTACAACGTCGACCCGATCGTTTCCAGCGACATCGTCGGCGACCCGGCGTCCTGCATCTACGACGCGCCGCTGACCAAGGTCATCGGCAACCAGGTCAAGGTCGTCGGCTGGTACGACAACGAGTGGGGCTACTCCAACCGCCTCGCCGACCTCACCGCGCTCGTCGCATCGAAGCTCTGAGGCGGACTGTGAAGACTCTCGACGATCTGATCGCCGAGGGTGTCTCGGGTCGGCGCGTACTCGTGCGCGCCGACCTGAACGTCCCCCTCGACGGCAGCAGGATCACCGACGACGGGCGGGTCCGCGCGTCGCTGCCCACCATCACGGCACTGACCGGCGCCGGTGCCAGGGTCGTCGTCGCGGCCCACCTCGGCCGCCCCAAGGGCGAGCCGGACCCGGCCTTCTCACTCGCGCCGGTGGCCGCCCGCCTCGGCGAGCTGCTCGGCGCCGACGTGGCGCTGGCCGGTGACGTGGTCGGCGAGTCGGCGAAGGCCACCGTGGCCGCGCTGACCGACGGCTCGGTGGCGCTGCTGGAGAACATCCGCTTCGACGCGCGCGAGACGAGCAAGGACGAGGCCGAGCGGTCCGCGTTGGCCGACGACCTCGCCGCGCTGGTCGGCGCGGACGGCGCGTTCGTCTCTGACGGTTTCGGTGTGGTGCACCGGAAGCAGGCGTCGGTCTACGACGTGGCGACCAAGCTGCCGCACTACGCAGGCGGCCTGGTGCTCGCCGAGGTCGAGGTGCTGCGCAGGCTCACCGAGGACACGGCCCGGCCCTACGTCGTCGTGCTCGGCGGCGCGAAGGTCTCCGACAAGCTCGGCGTGATCGCCAACCTGCTGGCCAAGGTCGACCGCCTGCTCATCGGCGGCGGCATGGCCTACACGTTCCTCAGGGCCCAGGGCCACGAGGTCGGCAAGTCGCTGCTCCAGGAGGACCAGCTGGAGCAGGTCGCCGGCTTCCTCGCCGAGGCCGAGAAGCGCGGCGTCGAGCTGGTGCTGCCGGTCGACGTGCTGGCGGCCACCGGGTTCGCCGAGGACGCCGACTACGAGACGGTCCCCGTCGACGCGATCCCGGCGGACCGGATGGGCCTGGACATCGGCCCGCGCACGTGCGAGCTGTTCGTCAGCAAGCTGGCTGACGCGAAGACGGTGTTCTGGAACGGCCCGATGGGCGTGTTCGAGTTCCCGAGGTTCGCCAGGGGCACCAACGCCGTCGCGAGCGCGCTGGTCGAAAGCGACGCGTTCAGCGTCGTCGGCGGCGGCGACTCGGCCGCGGCGGTCCGGCTGCTCGGCCTGCCGGAGGACGGTTTCTCGCACATCTCGACCGGCGGTGGCGCATCCCTGGAGTTCCTGGAAGGCAAGGAACTTCCCGGCGTCGCGGTATTGGAGAGCTGAACACCATGGCCCGTCTGCCGCTGATTGCCGGCAACTGGAAGATGAACCTCAACCACCTCGAGGCCATCGCGCTGACCCAGAAGATCGCCTTCTCCCTGCCGGAGAAGTACTTCGCCAAGGTCGAGGTGACCGTCCTGCCGCCGTTCGTCGACCTGCGCAGCGTGCAGACGCTGTGCGACGGCGACAAGCTGCTGCTCAAGTACGGCGCGCAGGACCTGTCGCCGCACGACTCCGGCGCCTACACCGGGGACGTGTCCGGCGCGATGCTGGCCAAGCTCGGGTGCAGCTACGTGGTCGTCGGCCACTCCGAGCGCCGCGAGTACCACGCGGAGGACGACGACCTCGTCAACCGCAAGGTGCGCGCCGCGCTCAAGCACGGCGTCACGCCGATCCTGTGCGTCGGCGAGAAGATCGAGGTGCGCGAGCAGGGCGAGCACGTCGGCCACTGCAACAACCAGCTCATCGCGGCCCTCAAGGGGCTCAAGGCGGAGCAGGTGTCGAACGTGGTCGTGGCCTACGAGCCGGTGTGGGCCATCGGCACCGGGAAGGTCGCCACCTCGGCCGACGCGCAGGAGGTGTGCGCGGCCCTGCGGGCGGCGCTCGCCGAGAAGTACGGCGCGGAGGTCGCGGACTCGGTGCGGATCCTCTACGGCGGTTCGGTGAAGTCGGGCAACATCAGCGAGCTGGTCAAGCAGCGCGACATCGACGGCGCGTTGGTCGGTGGCGCGAGCCTGGACGGTGACGAGTTCTCGAAGCTGTGCGCGCTCGCCGCCGGTGGGCCCTTGCCCTGACCAGGCCTGATCTGTTCCCATTCGTTCTGATCCACACGGCGCTCCACGGTCGGCGTTCGACCCGGTACGCTGTGGCGTCAACCGCCCGACAGCGAGGATGAGATGAAGCTGTTCCTACAGATCCTGTTGATCGTCTCCAGTGTGCTGCTGGTGCTGTTGGTACTGCTGCACCGTGGCCGGGGAGGCGGGCTGTCCTCGCTGTTCGGTGGCGGCATGCAGTCGAGCCTGTCCGGCTCGAGCGTCGTCGAGAAGAACCTGGACCGCCTCACGCTGTTCTGTGCCGCGGTCTGGCTGATCTCCATCGTGGGGATTGGGTTGCTGGTCAAGCTCGGATAGGTGTCCGTCATGCTGATGAGTCAGTCGAGGACTAGCGGCAACCACTTGGTGGGGGTGTAACGGTCGATGGCTGGTGGTAACGCGATTCGCGGTACCCGCGTCGGCGCAGGCCCGATGGGTGAGTCGGAGCGCGGCGAGTCCGCGCCGAGGCATCGGGTTTCGTACTGGTGCGCCAACGGGCACGAGTCGCGCCCGTCCTTCGCGGTGGACGCGGACGAGCCCGAGGTGTGGGACTGCCCGAGGTGTGGGTTTCCTGCGGGGCGGGACGAGCAGAGCCCGCCGGCTCCGCCGCGTAACGAGCCGTACAAGACACACCTGGCCTACGTGAAGGAGCGGCGCTCCGACGCGGACGGCCAGGCGATCCTGGACGAGGCGCTCACCAAGCTGCGCAGGCAGCGCGAGGGCGACTTCTAACCGAACAACGAACACCGTTTCCGGGGTCACCGCACCGCTTTCGTCGCGATGTGGTGACCCCGGAAATGGTTTGTGCCGGCAGTTATCGTCACCGTTATGGCGCAACCTTCTTCTGACGAACTGTTGAGCACCACCGACGAGCGGGCCATGCTCGAGGGCTTCCTCGACGAGTACCGGGCCGTGATCGTGGCCAAGGTGCGCGGCGTGTCCGAGCAGGACGCCCAGCGCAGGCTGGTGCCCTCGATGACCACGCTCGCCGGCCTGGTGAAGCACCTGCGGTGGGTCGAGCAGTCCTGGTTCCAGCGTGGCATCGCCCAGCGGCCCGCCGCCGACGTGCCGGTGCCGCCCTATACCGACGACGACCCCGACGGTGACTTCCGGGTGGAGCCGGGGGAGACCGTCGAGCAGCTGATCGCCGACTACGAGCGCGAGTGCGCGCGATCCCGCACGGCGGGCGCAGGCCGCGCGCTCACCGACCTCGTCCCGCACCCCCGCCACGGCGACATCACGGTGCGCTGGATCTACGTGCACATGATCGAGGAGACCGCGCGGCACGCGGGCCACGCCGACATCCTCAGGGAGCTGATCGACGGCTCGACCGGCGACGGCGACCTGCCGTCCTGACGCGGCTGGTCAGGCCGGTTCGTCCGACGGCGGGTACAACGCCGGGAACACGGCCCTGACCAGGTAGCCGCCGTCCGTGGTCGGGCCGGCGTGCAGGGTGCCGCCGAGCAGCGCGGCGCGCTCCCGCAGCCCGACCAGCCCGTGGCCGCCCGACGGCAGCGTGCCGAGCGAGAGCAGGGTCGCGGACAGCGCGGTCGGCTGGCGGCGCGGCCGGTCGTTGCGGACCTCGACCAGCACGGTGTTGTTCTCGGAGTAGACGCGCACCGTGGCGATCGAGCCCTGGGCGTGCTTGCGGATGTTGGTCAGCGCCTCCTGCACGGTCCGGTAGACCGCCGCGGAGATGGCGTTGGCCAGGTCGAGCGGCGCGACCTGGATGGTCAGCGAGGCCGTCACGCCCGCGGTCTGCACCAGCTCCGGCAGCTCCGCCAACCCCGGCTGCGGGTCGTCGGCGTCCTCGGTGCGCAGCACGCCGACGAGCTGCCGCAGCTCGTCCAGCGTGCGGCTGCTGAGTTCCCGGATAGTGCCGGCGACCTTCCGCGACTCCGGGTCCTCCGCGGCCATCCGCAGCGCCCCCGCCTGCATCGCGATCAGGCTCACCTGGTGCGACACCAGGTCGTGCATCTCCCGCGCCAGCCTGGCGCGCTCCTCGGCGCGGATCGCGTGTGCGTGGAAGCGCCGCTCCCGCTCCCGGCTGTCGGCCAGCTCGGAGATGCGGTTGAACAGCTCCTGCCGCGCCGAGGCCAGCAGCGCGAGCCCGATCGGCATGCCGACCACGAAGCAGGCGTAGATGCCGTCCAACGCGTGCTCGCGCCAGGTCTGGCCGGCGAAGTCGTCCAGCGGCCAGCGGGTGAACCGGCAGATCCACACGAGCACCGCGCCGACGATGGTCTGCCAGCCGAGCAGCCTGCGGCGCGCCAGGGTGGCCAGCGCGATCATCGCGGTCAGCTCGGCCCAGCCTGCGAGGAAACCAGGCACGGCGATGAGCACCACGGTGAACGGGAAGCGCCTGCGCACCGCGAGCGCGAGGCAGGCGACGGCGGACAGCACGATCGAGTAGGGCTGGGCCTTGGGCGGGATGACGAGCCAGACGTCGAGAGCGCCGATCACCATCGCGAGCAGGTCGACGGCGAACTGGCGCTGGCGGGTGAGCACCGACCACCGGCTCTCGGCGGCGCGCCTCACCCTGTCCGTGGCCCTCGCTGTCATGCCACCGACCGGAAGCCTCTCGACAACCAGGATCCGACCTCCACTGTTGACCGCCCGCCGTGGAATACCGTACTGCGATCGGGTGGTGGTGGGCAGCCTAGACCTGCCGCGTGGCCTGCTGCGACGCCAGAACCGGGCGGACCTGGCGGGGGCCGCGTCCTGCTCCTCCAGCGTCCGGTTCGGCTGGTCGGCCACCTCGTCGGGCATGGAGCCCCCTAAGTCGGGTCGTGCTCTCAGGCGTCGCCTGCCTGATCGAGACATCGGAACACGCCGTCCGGGACGTTTCCGGATCCAGAACTGTGCGTTCGCACATCGAGGAGCGCGACGACCGCCGTGGTGGGCACGATGCTCGGCAAGCCCGTACCCACCACGGCGGGCAAACGCAACCGGCTCAACCCCGGTGGCAGACCCGGCAGGCGCCTCGCCTGCGCAGGTAGTAGGCGAGGGTCGCCGCGCCGAGCGCCGCGCCCCACACCATCCACAGCATCGCCGGGTAGGTGGTGCCCCAGCCCTGCGGCTGGTTCCAGCCCCTGATGGCCATGACGCCCGCGGGGATGAGCACCACCGACATGACCGCCGCCGGCACGATCGCCGTGGCGAGGCCGACCGGCCTGCCCGCCCTGAACCAGACCCACCTCGGCCAGACCTCGCCCCAGCGGGCCACCAGGCCGTGCGTCAGCACGCCGCCGAGCACCGAGCCGATGGCCATGGACAGGCCGATCGTGAGCATCCCCCTGGTGTCCTGCATCTCCTTCAGGAAACCTGGTGTGATGCCGAGCGGGTAGCCGAAGTACCAGGCCAGCCTGGTTGTCTCGTACGGGACGGTGGACAGCAGGGCGATCCGGACCGCCCAACGTCCCCACCTCGCGGCCGCCTCTGGCGTGGTCCAGGCGGGCGTGGTCCGGGCGGAAGCCTTGCCGCCCCGTCCGCACCGCACGCACAGGCCCCTTGAGCGCCGTTGGTAGACGAGAGTCGCGCCGGCCCACAGGATTCCGCCGACGAACACGATGATCAGGTTGTCCCGGTGCCAGTAGAGGATGTTGCCCAGGTCGTGCTGCTCCCCGGGCACCCCGGTGAAGGCGAACACCACGAGCACCGGCGCGAACACCACCACGGCCACCAGCGTGTAGTCCGGGATCGCCAGGGCGAACGCGATCGCCTGCGCCCAGCCGACCGCCAGCAACAGCACCCGGACCCGGCCGCTGCCACGTCGGCGCACCATCAGCACTCCGGCGACCACCCCGGCGAGGCAGACGGCCGCGAGCACCGGCGCGACCACCTCGGCCCGGCTCGACTCCAGGACGGACCCGGAGGCGCGGTTGTCGGCGACCGTGCCGAACGGGTAGCCCGCGCCGCCGAGCGCCCACCACAGCGACGCCGCGCCGTAGAGGAGCGACCACCCGATGGCCAGGGGACCGACCCAGCCCGGCCAGCCCGACCACCAGCGGCGTCGGTCCACGGTCTTCGCTGACGTGCTTTCCTTGACCTGCCCCGAATTCCCCATCGCCCTGCTCCCTCGCGTAGCCCCGAGACGGGACTTTCCTGATACACCAAGGATTCCGGGCCGATGGGTGGCGGTGTATCCGCCGATGAGCAGAGATCGGGCGGGTGGTTCGGTCGGCGCGGCGGGGCGGCGGGGATGTCCATCTGCCGATCGGCAGATCTTTGTGTCAGAGCGGCAGGGCCAGCAGGGCCACCCGCTTGGTGTCGTTCTCCGTGTGCTGTTCGCCGACGGAGCGGAAGCCGCGGCGCTCGTGGAAGCACATCGACCCCGGGTTCGGCGGCCGCACGTTGACCTCGCACGTCACCCGGCCGGCGCCGAGCGCCCGCGCCCGCTCGGTCACCGCGTCGTACAGCACGCCGCCGACCCCGGCGCCGCGCCGCGACTCGGCGACCACGACGCGGTCCACGTAGAGGAAGTCCTGGTAGCGCCCGGAAAACCACCGGTAGTTCTGGCTCTCGTAGGGCAGGCCGGGGGAGAGGGCCAGCACGAAACCGGCCACCTCGTCGCCGTCCACCGCCACCAGCGCCACCGCCGCCCCCGCGACCAGCTCGGCGAGCTGGTCGCGGGTGAGTTCGTTGACGGAGGGGACCGCGCCGTTGTTGAGGACGAGAACGCCGTCGAGGTCCCGGTCGTCGATCGCCCGCGTGCTGGTGGTCATGCGCACATCATGATCCACCGACGCCGTTGCCGCCGCCCCGAACAGCACAGCGCCCCTCCCCGGCGAGGCCGGGAAGGGGCGACGATCGTGCGGGACTCACGCCTGCCGCGACGTGCGCTCCTCTGACACCTTCGCGGCGGCGCCCGCGTCCAGCAGCCACAGCGTGCGGCGCTGGCCGCGCGCCCCGGCCGCGGGCAGTGCCACCTCGCCGGCACCGCCGAAGACCGACGCCACGGCGTCGGCCTTCGACTCGCCGGTGGTCATCAGCCACACCTGCACCGACCTGCGGATCGCCGGCAGGGTCAGGCTGACCCTGGTCGGGGGCGGCTTCGGGCAGTCGCGCACCGCGACCACCGTCCGCTCGGTCTCGTGCACGGCGGGGGAGTCGGGGAAGATCGAGGCGGTGTGCCCCTCCTCGCCGACCCCGAGCAGGCACACGTCGAAGGCGGGCACCGAGCCGTCACCCTCGGCCTGCGCGGCGGCGGCGGCCAGCACGTCCGCGTAGGCGTCGGCGGCGGCGTCGGGGTCGTCCCCGAACCTGCCGTCGGACGGCTCAACGACGTGCACCCGCTCCGGCGACACCGGCACGTGGTCCAGGAATGCCGCCCTGGCCTGGGTCTCGTTGCGGTCCGGATGCCCCGAGGGCAGGAACCGCTCGTCGCCCCAGTACAGGTCCACCCTGGACCAGTCGACGGCGTCGCGGGCCGGGCTGTCCCGCAGGTGCGCCAGCACGGCCGTGCCGGTGCGCCCGCCGGTGAGAACCAGCGACGCCGACCCGCGCGCCGCCTGGGCGTCCACCAGCGCGGTCACCAGCCGGGCCGCCGCGGCGGCGGCCAACAGGTCGCCGTCGCGGTGCACCACCATCTCGGACTGGATCACGTGCCGGCCTTGACCCGGCGAGCCGGCTTGGGCTCCGGCTTCGCCTTCGCCGCGCTGCCGTTCGGGGACGCGGCGGCCCCCGTCGACGGCTTGGCCGCCTTGGCCGCGGCCGGCTTCGCCGCGGGCTTGGCCGTGGCCTTCGCCGTCGCGGCGACCGGCTTCGCGGTCGCTGTGGCGGCCTTGGCCGCGGCGGGCTTGCGCGCCGCCACGGTCTTGGTGCGGACGACCTTGGACAGCGACTTGAGGGTCGCCTCGTAGATCTCGTCCGCGTCCAGCCGCCGCAGCTCCTCGGACAGGCAGTCCTGCACCTCGCGCCGGTGCAGCGCCACCCGCCGCTCCGGCTGGCCAGGCTGGGTCAGGATGCCGATCTTGCCGTCCGGCCGGTGCAGCTCCACGTTGCCCGACTTGCGTTCCAGCACCACGGAGACGATGCCCTGTCCCGAGGTCGTCTTCGAGCGCTTGACCGGGATGCGCAGGCACCAACCCAGCCAGGCCGCGAGCAGGTCGGTCGACGGCGAGTCGGCCTCCCCGGTGACCTCGGCGTCGGTGACCTTGTCGAACGGCGCCAGATCGAGCGCGGCGGCCAGCTGGGTCCGCCAGGTGGTCAGCCGCGTCCAGGCCAGGTCGGTGTCGCCGTCCGCGTAGGACTTCTGCCGGTGCTCGAGCGCCTTGATCGGGTTCTTCTCCGCGGCCGAGTCGGTGATCCGCCGGTGGGCCAGCTCGCCGATCGGGTCCTTCGCCGGCACCGCGGGAGCCTCGAACGGCCACCACGCCACCACGGGGGCGTCGGGCAGCAGCAGCGGGATCACGCAGCTCGCACCCTCGTCGGCCAGCGGGCCGTAGAGCCGCAGCACCACGACCTCGCTCGCGCCGGCGTCGCCGCCGACACGGATCTGGGCGTCCAGTCGCGGGGCGGCCTTGCGGGCCCCCTTCGCGACCACGATCACCCGGCACGGGTGCAGGCGGCTGGCGTCGTTCGCCGCGTCGACCGCCTCCTCCGTGCGGGCCCCGTCATCGGTCACGATCACCAGGGTGAGGACGCGGCCGAGCGCGACGGCTCCGCCGCGCTCCCTGACCTCCACGAGCTTGTTGTTGACCTGTGAGGTCGTGGTCGAGGGCAGGTCAATGATCACGGACGCCTCCAGTGTCGACCGGTACGGGCCATCATCTCGTCGGCCGAGGTCGGACCCCAGGTGCCGGCCCGATACTTTTCAGGGACGCCCTTGGACGCCCACTGCTTCAGAACCGGGTCGATGATCTCCCAGGACCGCTCGACCTCGTCGTTGACGGGGAACAGCGAAGGCTCGCCGAGCAGCACGTCCAGCAGCAGCCGCTCGTAGGCCTCCGGCGAGGACTCGGTGAACGCGTGCCCGTAGCCGAAGTCCATCGTGACGTCGCGGACCTCCATGGTGTTGCCTGGCACCTTGGAGCCGAACCGCATCGTCACGCCCTCGTCCGGCTGCACCCGGATCACCAGAGCGTTCTGCCCGAGCTCCTCGGTCGCGGTCGAGTCGAAGGGCAGGTGCGGGGCCTGCTTGAAGACGACGGCGATCTCGGTGACCCTGCGCCCGAGCCGCTTGCCGGTGCGCAGGTAGAACGGCACACCGGCCCACCGGCGGGTGTTCACGTCCATCTGCATGGCCGCGAAGGTCTCCGTCTTGGAGTCCTTGGCGAAGCCGCCCTCCTCCAGCAGACCGGGCACCTTCTGGCCGCCCTGCCAGCCGCCGACGTACTGACCGCGCGCGGTCGTCTCGTCGTAGGGAGAGGCCGCGGTGGTCGCCGAGAGGACCTTGATCTTCTCGGCGTGCAGGTCGCCGGGGTGGAAGGAGACGGGCTCCTCCATCGCGGTCAGCGCGAGCAGCTGGAGCAGGTGGTTCTGGATGACGTCCCGAGCCGCGCCGATGCCGTCGTAGTACCCGGCGCGACCGCCGAGGCCGATGTCCTCGGCCATGGTGATCTGCACGTGGTCGACGTAGTTGGCGTTCCAGATCGGCTCGAACAGCTGGTTGGCGAAGCGCAGCGCCAGGATGTTCTGGACCGTCTCCTTGCCGAGGTAATGGTCGATACGGAAGACCGAGTCCTCGGGGAACACCTCGTTGACGATCTTGTTGAGCTGCCGCGCGCTGGTCAGGTCGTGCCCGAACGGCTTCTCGATGACCACCCGGCGCCACTGGTCCGGGTTCTGCGCGGACAGGCCCGAGCGCGCCAGCTGCCGGCACACCACCGGGAACGCGCCCGGCGGGATGGACAGGTAGAACGCGTGGTTGCCGCCGGTGCCCCTGACCCGGTCGAGGTCCTGGATGGTGGCGACCAGGTTGTCGAACGCCTCGTCGTCGTCGAAGCTGCCCGACACGAACCGGAAGCCCTCGGCCAGCTGGTCCCAGACCTCCTGCCGGAACGGCGTGCGCGCGTGCTCCTTGACCGCGTCGAGCACGACCTGGCCGAAGTCCTGGCTCTCCCAGTCGCGCCTGGCGAAGCCGGTCAGCGCGAAGCCCGGCGGCAGCAGCCCCCGGTTGGCCAGGTCGTAGATGGCCGGCATGAGCTTCTTGCGGGACAGGTCGCCGGTCACGCCGAAGATCACCAGGCCGCACGGGCCTGCGATCTTGGGCAGCCGCTTGTCCCGCTCGTCGCGCAGCGGGTTACGCCAGTGCGTCCTCGTCATCGACCTACCTCCTGGGCCGAAACCTCTTGGGCAGCCCGCACGACGTGGGCAAGGCCGGCGACCCGGTCGGTGAGGTGCAGCCGCAGCACCGGGCGGCCGTGCTCGGCCAGCACCTGGCCGTCGCCGAGCGCCTGGGCGTGCTGGAGCGTGCCGAGGTCGTACGGCCTGCCTGGCACCTCGACGGTGACCTCGGAGTCGCCGGTCAGCTGGAGGAACACCCCGTTCTGGTGGCCGCCCTTGTGGTACTGCCCGGTGGAGTGCAGGAACCTCGGGCCCCAGCCGAAGGTGGTCTGCAAGCCGGTGCGGCGGGCCAGCTCGGGCCGCAGCACGGCCGTCGAGGCGTCGTCGAGCCGGTCCAGGTACGCCTGCACCGCGACGTAGCCCGCGGCGGGCGCCTGCGCGACCAGCGCGCGCAGCGCGTCGGCCACGGTCGAGGTTCCGGCGGGCAGCCAGTCACCCGAGGCGTGCACCTCGACCGGGCCGTCCACGAAGGACGGCGCGGACTCGGTCGACTGCGGCGCGTCCAGCAGGGACCTGGCGGCCTTCTTGGCTGCCTCCACGTCCGGCTGGTCGAACGGGTTGATGCCGAGCACCCTGCCGACCAGCGCGGTGGCGTACTCCCACAACAGGAACAGGCCGCCGAGCGAGCCCGCGGTGGCCACCGCCGCGTTGCCCTGCGCCGGGCCGATCGCCACCGGGGTGGCGTCGGAGCCAGCGTCGACGAAGCCGGGGGCGTCCGGGCCCTCGACCGCGACCGGCAGCAGGCCGGTGCCGTTCTTGCCGGTGGACTCGGCGATCAGCTGCTCAGCCCAGTCCGGGAAGCCCTTGACGCCGGAGCCGGTGTCGGCCAGCACGACCTTCTCCGCGCCGTGCGCGTGCGCGGCGCCGAGCACCGCGGCCAGCAGCACGGCCGGGTTGTCGTCCGCGTCCTTGGCCAGCTCCTCGGACGCCTGCGCGGCGCCGTCGAGCAGCGCGGCGATGTCCGCGCCAGCCAGCCCGGCCGGCACGAGGCCGAACGCGGTCAGCGCCGAGTAGCGGCCGCCGACGTGCGGGTCGGCGGTGAAGACCTTGCGGTAGCCCGCTTCCGTGGACGCCGCCTCCAGCGGGGAGCCGGGGTCGGTCACCACCACGATGCGGGAGGCCGCGTCGATGCCCTCGTCGGTGAAGGCCTTCTCGAAGATCCTGCGGTGGCTGTCGGTCTCGACGGTGCCACCGGACTTCGAGGAGACCACCAGCACCGTGCGGTGCAGGTCGCCGGCGAGCGCGTCGGCCACCTGCGCGGGGTCGGTGGTGTCCAACACGACCAGCGGCACGCCCGCGGTCGCGGTGATCACCTCGGGCGCGAGCGAGGAGCCGCCCATGCCGGCCAGCACCACGCGGTCGACGCCGTCGGCGTGCAGCGCGGCACGCAGCTCGGCGATCTGCGCGACCAGCGGACGCGAGGTTTCGTGCAGCGTCGTCCAGGACAGCCGGATGGCCGCCTCGGACTCGGCGTCAGGACCCCACAGGGTGGGGTCGGCGGCCGTCAACTTGCTTGGCACGGCCGCACCGACCAGGTCGGCGACGATGGCGTCGACCTGGTCGGTGTTGGGGCTGTGCACGATCTCGACGGAGATCATGTCGCTCATCGTCGGAGTTCAGCCCTTCGCTTGATCCAACTGCGCGGTCACGGTGTCCAGGAGCTCGGTCCAGGACTTCTCGAACTTCTCCACGCCCTCGCTCTCCAGCACGGCGTAGACATCGTCGATGTCGATGCCGGCCTCGGTGAGCGAGTCGAAGACCTGCTTGGCCTCCGATGCCTTGCCCGCCACGGTGTTGCCGTGGATGTCGCCGTGGTCGGCGACCGCGTGCAGCGTCTTCTCCGGCATGGTGTTGACCACGCCGTCGCCGACGAGCTCGTCCACGTAGCGGGTGTCCGGGTAGGCCGGGTCCTTGACGCCGGTCGAGGCCCACAGCGGGCGCTGCGGGTTCGCGCCGGCCTCGGCGAGCGCGCCCCACCGGTCGCCGTCGAAGACGTCCTCGAAGGCGCTGTAGGCGAGCCGCGCGTTGGCGATGGCCGCCTTGCCGCGCTGCGCGTGCGCCGCCGGGGTGTCCAGCGCGTCGATCCGCTTGTCCACCTCGCTGTCCACCCTGGACACGAAGAACGACGCGACCGAGTGGACCGAGGCCAGGTCGTGGCCGTTCTCCTTGGCCTGCTCAAGGCCGGCGAGGAACGCGTCCATGACGTCGCGGTAGCGGTCGACGGAGAAGATCAGCGTCACGTTCACGCTGATGCCCTCGGCCAGCACCCTGGTGATCGCCGGCAGGCCCTCGACGGTCGCCGGGATCTTGACCATCAGGTTGGGCCGGTCGACGGTCTTCCACAGGTCGAGCGCCTCGGCGACGGTGCGCTCGGTGTCGTGCGCGAGCCTGGGGTCCACCTCGATGGACACCCGGCCGTCGAGACCGTCGGTGCGCTCCCAGGTGCCGCGGAACACGTCGCAGGCGTTGCGCACGTCGGTGGTGGTGATCTCCCGCACCGCGGCGTCGACCGACGCGCCCCGCGCGGCCAGCTCGCGCACCTGCTCGTCGTAGGACGCGCCGTTGGACAGCGCGCCCGCGAAGATCGTCGGGTTGGTCGTCACGCCGACCACGTGGCTGTTCTCGATCAGGTCGACGAGGTTGCCGGTGGTCAGGCGCTGCCTGGACAGGTCGTCCAGCCAGATCGAGACGCCGGCCTCGCTCAGCGCGGCCAGCGGGTTGTTGTCGCTCACTTGTTTCCCTCCACTCGCGCGATGCTCCTGCGAGCCGCCTCGACGACGTGCTCGGCGGTGAACCCGAACTCCCGGAACAGGGTCAGGTAGTCGGCGGACGCGCCGAAGTGCTCGATCGAGACGATCTCGCCAGCGTCGCCGACGAACCGGTGCCACGGCAGGGCGATGCCCGCCTCGACGGCGACCCTCGCCTTCACCGACGCCGGAATGACCTGCTGCCGATAGGCCTCGTCCTGCGCGTCGAACCACTCCACGCTGGGCATCGAGACCACGCGCGTGGCAACGCCGTCGGCCTCAAGGATCTTCCTCGCCTCGACCGCGAGCTGAAGCTCGGAGCCGGTGGCGATGAGCACGACCTGCGGCTCGCCGGTGGACGCCTCGGCCAGCACGTAGCCGCCCTTGGCGACGCCGTCGGCGTCGGTGCCCTCGAGCGTCGGCAGGTTCTGCCTGGTCAGCGCGAGGCCGACCGGCGCGTCGTGCTGTTCGAGGATCGCCTTCCACGCGGCGGCCGTCTCGTTGGCGTCGCCGGGCCGCAGCACGACGAGGCCGGGGATGGCGCGCAGCGCGGCGAGGTGCTCGATCGGCTGGTGCGTCGGGCCGTCCTCGCCGAGGCCGATGGAGTCGTGCGTCCACACGTAGGTGACCGGCAGCTTCATCAGCGCGGCGAGCCGGACCGCCGGGCGCATGTAGTCGCTGAACACCAGGAACGTGCCGCCGTAGGGGCGGGTCGGGCCGTGCAGCGCGATGCCGTTGAGGATCGAGCCCATCGCGTGCTCGCGGATGCCGAAGTGCAGCGTGCGGCCGTACGGGTTGGCCTTCCACTCCCTGGTGGAGGTGTCCGTCTGGCCGAACGAGTCGGCGCCCTTCATCGTGGTGTTGTTGCTCTCGGCCAGGTCGGCCGAGCCGCCCCACAGCTCGGGCAGCACGTCGGCCAGCGCGTTGAGCACCTCGCCGGACGCCTTGCGGGTCGCGACGCCCTTGGGGTCGGCCTCCCAGGTGGGCAGCTTCTCGGCCCAGCCGGCCGGCAGCTCGTGCGCGGAGGTCCGGTCCAGCAGCGCCTTGCGCTCCGGGTTGGCCTGCGCCCACGCGTCGAACGCGCCCTGCCACTCCTGGTGCGCCAGCTTGCCCCGGGCACCGACCTCGCGGGCGTGCGCCAGCACCTCGTCGTCGACCTGGAAGGTGCGCGCCGGGTCGAAGCCGAGGATCTCCTTGACCTTGGCGATCTCGTCCTCGCCGAGCGCGGCGCCGTGCGCCTTGCCGGTGTTCATCTTGGTCGGCGCCGGGTAGCCGATCACCGTGCGCAGCACGATGAACGACGGGCGCTCGGTCTCGGCCTTCGCGGCCTCCAGCGCGGCGAGCAGGCCGGCCACGTTCTCGCCGCCCTCCACGCGCTGGACGTGCCAGCCGTAGGCCTCGTACCGCTTGGCGGTGTCCTCGGACAGCGCGATCGCGGTGTCGTCCTCGATGGAGATCTGGTTGTCGTCGTAGACGACGGTCAGGTTGCCAAGCCGCTGGTGACCGGCGATGGAGGACGCCTCGGAGGTCACGCCCTCCTCGATGTCGCCGTCGGAGGCGATCACGTAGATCTGGTGGTCGAACGGGCTGGTGCCCGGCGCGGCGTCCGGGTCGAACAGGCCGCGCTCGCGGCGGGCGGCGATGGCCATGCCGACTGCGGAGGCCAGGCCCTGGCCGAGCGGCCCGGTGGTGATCTCCACGCCGGCGGTGTGACCGTGCTCGGGGTGCCCGGGGGTCTGGGAACCCCAGGTCCGCAGCGCCTTGAGGTCGTCGAGCTCCAGGCCGTAGCCGGACAGGAACAGCTGGAGGTACAGCGTCAGGCTGGAGTGACCGCAGGACAGCACGAAGCGGTCGCGGCCAATCCAGTTCGGGTCGCTCGGGTCGTGCCGCATGGCGCGCTGGAACAGCGCGTACGCGGTCGGCGCGAGACTCATGGCGGTCCCGGGGTGACCGTTGCCCACCTTCTGCACGGCGTCGGCGGCGAGTACCCGGATCGTGTCGACAGCGCGCTTGTCGAGCTCGGTCCAGTCCTCGGGCAGGTTGGCCTCGGTCAGCCGGGTGAGGTCGTCGGTGACGGACACGGACACAGCTCCCACTCTCAGATAGCGCGGGGGACCGTAGGCGGTGGATGGGGCGACCACGGGGCGTCATCTCGATCGATCACGATGCCCGCCGCGTATCGCCGCCGTTCTTTCCGCTTGGCCCGGCCCGCTATGTTCTCCTCGTCCGCCGGTCAGCCTAGTCCTGGCTGGCCCAGCGCGTGATCTCAGTGTTCGCGATTGGGTGATGGTGTGACCTAGATCAGACTCTGGGTGACCGCGCAGGCCCCTGACGCTGCGCGATTGTGGGACGCGGTTACCATCAGTTCGGCGTTCGGTACCGATGTGTGGTGCCTTGGCCGAATTTCCGATTTGAGCCTTAGGAGTGCGATGTCCTCGGTGAGCGCTGCGCTGGTGCTGTCGTGAGCGCCGTTCTCGAAGCTCCCGCGCGAGGGCCGCGCCAGGTCGTCCGGTCCTATGTGGCCCTGACCAAGCCGCGCGTCATCGAACTCCTGCTGGTGACGACCATTCCGGCGATGCTGCTCGCCAAGCACGGGCTGCCGCCGCTGTGGTTGATCGCCTGCACGCTGACCGGCGGCACGCTGGCCGCGGCCAGCGCGAACTCGCTCAACTGCTTCGTCGATGCGGACATCGACGCGGTGATGAAGCGCACCAAGGCGCGGCCGCTGGCCAGCCACGAGGTGACGCCGCGCAACGCGCTCATCTTCGGCATCGCGCTCGGCGTCATGTCGTTCGGGTTCCTGTGGATCACCACGAACCTGTTGGCCGCCGGGCTGGCCGTGGCGACCATCCTGTTCTACATCTTCGTCTACACGCTGGTGCTCAAGCGCCGGACCTCGCAGAACATCGTGTGGGGCGGCGCGGCGGGCTGCATGCCCGTGGTGATCGGCTGGTCGACCGTGACCGGCAGCGTGCAGTGGCCCGCGTTCGTGATGTTCGCGGTGATCTTCTTCTGGACGCCGCCGCACACCTGGGCGCTGGCCATGAAGTTCAAGGACGACTACGCCAGGGCGGGCGTGCCGATGCTGCCCGTGGTGGCGACGGCGGCGCAGGTCGGTCGGCAGATCGTCATCTACTCCTGGCTGACGGTCGCGGCGACGCTCGCGCTGGCCCCGGCGACCAGCTGGATCTACCCGGCGGTGGCGGCGCTGGCCGGCGTGTGGTTCCTGGTGTTCGCGCACCGGCTGCACGCGGCGATGCGCAGTGGCGAGAACACCAACACGATGAAGTTCTTCCACCTGTCCAACAGCTACCTGTCGCTGGTGTTCGTGGCGCTGGCCGTCGACGCGGTGATCGGCCTTCCGGTGCTCGGCTGGCCGTTCTGACCGTGGGCGCGGAGGGCTGTTTCAGCTGCGCCAACAACGATCGGTTCGACGAGCTGCCGGCGAGCGAGCTGGTCGCGACCGACGAGCACTGGCGGGTCGCGCGCGCGATCAACACCGCGCTGCCCGGCTGGCTGGTGTTGGTGCCGCGTCGGCACGTGACGACCCTCGCCGAGCTCACCGACGCGGAGGCCGCCGGACTCGGGCTCTGGCAGATCCGCCTGTCGCGCGCCCTGCACGCGGTCACGGGCTGCGTGAAGACCTACGTCGTGCAGTTCGCCGAGGCAGCGGGGTTCGCGCACGTGCACTTCCACGTCGTTCCGCGCCCACCCGAGCTGCCCGAGGAGCTGCGCGGGCCCCGGGTGTTCGGGCTGCTCGGCCGCCCCGAGGCCGAACACGTGCCGGCCGGGCTGGCCGACGAGTTGGCAGGGCGGTTGCGTGCTCATCTCCTCGCCCAGGCCTGACCCGTCCTGACCGGATTCCCGACCTACAGTGCGTGGCACGGACATGAGCGCGTTCAACCTGCGCCGCGCGGACTGACTCAGGCGGCCTGCCCAGGGTAGGGGCTCTGCATGGTCACGAAGCGGATGTCCAGGTCTGTTTCCAGGTAGTCCATCCGTCGCTGCCAGAACTCCCGCATGTGCGGGAGCGCGAGGTGTCGGTCCAGGTCCGCTTCGGAGCGCCACACCTCGTAGAACACGAAGACGTCGGGGTTCTGCGTGTCGGTGTGGAAGTGGTACTCCAGACAGCCTTCCTCGGCGCGGGTCGGTTCGACGAACGACAGCAGCAGCTCGCGCAGCTCCTCGACGCGATCCGGCCTGGGGCGGGCGAAACCGACGAGCGAGTAGGTCATGGTTGTTCCTCCGAGGTAAGGCAATGTTCGTACCTCGGACGGTAGGCGCGAACTGAGGTAAGATGCAAATCGAACCTTTGGAGGTGCGTGCCGTGCCGGACGAGGAGGGGCATCCTTCCCGCGACGAGATCGAGCTGGGCCGAGTGCTCGCCGCGCTCGCGGATCCGTTGCGCCGCAGCGTGATCCGCGAGCTGGCAGCCGAGCCGGACGGGACCGCACGGACCTGTAGCTCGTTCGGCCTGCCGGTGTCCAAGGCGACGCTGACGCACCACTTCCGGGCGCTGCGCGAGGCCGGACTGATCCGGCAGGTCGACCGGGGCAACAGCAGGATGGCCACGCTGCGCCGGGACGACGTCGAGACGCTGTTCCCCGGGCTGCTCGCCATCCTGCGTGCCGAGCAACCCTAGTCTTCGGTCACCCGCCGGGAACGGTGCTGCGGCAACGACTTCCCGGCTCAGTGATCCCCGGCTCAGTGATCCTCAGTGGCCCACTGGTGCTCGGCACCCCGGTGCACCGCCGCGTAGACGCGGTCGCGCGCCAGGTTCGCCTCCTCGTCCGACAACGTCCTGGAGTGATCCCGCAGGACGACGCGCAGCAGCACGTTCTTCTGTCCCGGCCGGGCACCCAGCCGTGCGACCGCCGCCGCAGGCAGGTCCTCGACCGGGGTCTCCGAGAGCACCCGGATCTCCTCCACCGCAACAACATCCGGCCCCAGCGCGTCCCGGACCTCGTCGCCGAGCGTCTCCGCGTCGGCCTCGGCGGCCACCGCGACCGACAGGTCCCGCACGATCGCCGGATGCCGGGACACCGGCCGATAGGGGAGCAGGTCGAGCAGCTGACCCGCGATGCGCGGATCGCTCGCCGACAGCAGCCGGATGTCTGGAATTCCCTTGCGCAGCATCAACAACCGGTCCAGTCCCAGGCCCATAGCGACGCCGCGCACCCTGGGCGGCAGCCCCGCGCCGGCCAGCACCCTCGGTGCGGCGAGGCCGCACTCGCCGACCTCGACCCACTCCCCGTCCACGAGCACGTCCAGCTGTCGGCCGCCCTCGGTGTAGGGGTGTTCGGTCGGGACCGCGCGGTAGGTGGCCCCCGGCAGCGCCGCGCCGAGCACCAGCGCGATCGCCTCGTCCAGCGCGTCGGAACCCAGCGGGCCGTCCACGACGCGCCACAGGTCCAGCTGGTGCGGGGTGCCGGTGTGCAGCCGGTCCACGCTGTCGCGCCGATAGGAGATGCCGGGGCAGGCGAGCAACACGTCCAGTCGGCCGAGTGGGCGCGCGGCGACGTCGCGCAGGGCAGGCGGGATCATCGCGCTGGTGTGGCTGCGCAGCATGCACGTCTCGCTGACGTACCGGCTGTACCGCAGATCGCGGGTGACGGCGTCGCGGGGATAGCCGAGCCGTTCGTAGTTGTCCTCGACGGGCACCACGGGATGGTCGCGCAGGACGCGCACCTCGCTGCCCAGCGCCGTGCCGAGCGCCCCGACGATCTCGTCGACGAGGAGTTGGACGGCGTGCGGCCCCTGCTCGGGGCGGGTCAGATCGCGGGCTGACAGGGCGTGCGTGAGTTCGGTGACGGTGAGCATGGGATGGCTCCGATCGGTCCGGGGTCGGCGGGCTGGAAAGCTCCCCCGACCGATCCGCCGCCGAGACACCGCTGCGGCAGCGGAACCCGAACTCAGGCCACCGCGCGCCGATCAGCCCCGGCGGCTGGCACTGCCAGCCGGGGGCAACTAAATCGCCGCGTGGTCAACACGTTCTCGACGCTAGCAAGGCATGACACTCCGCGAAAACTCATTTCGTCCGGCGGCGGGACGTTGACTACGGTGTCCGCAACGCGTTGACGGAGACGAGTAGCCGAGGGACCACGCGAGCAGGAGAGAGCCGCCGGCAGCTGGGAAGGCGGACTCGCGCCCCTCGGTGAAGACCCTCCCGAGTTGCGGGGAGAAACAGCGGTCGCACACACAGGCGGACCGTTCAATGCCCCGCCGGCCGGCCCCCGTCACCGGGCCGGAACGAGGCCGCCGCTGTATGGCGGCGGCGAAAGTGCGGTGGCACCGCGAGTACCCTTCTCGCCCGCACTCCCAAGGGATCGCGCAATCCATCTGGAGTGTGATGATCTCCCGTACCCTCGCCGCCGACCTGCCCCGGCACGTCGGCGAGCGCACGAGAATCGCCGGCTGGCTGCACCGCCGGCGTGAACTGAAGTCCGTGACCTTCCTCGTCCTGCGGGACCGTTCCGGCCTCGCCCAGGTCGTGCTGACCGAACCGTCCGCCATAGCGGCGACGGCCGGCCTGCCGGAGGAGACCGTGCTCGACGTCGTCGGCACGGTGACGGCGAACCCGCAGGCCCCGGGCGGCGCGGAGCTGACCGAGCCGACGGTCACGGCACTGTCCGACCCGGCCAAGCCGCCGCCGTTCGACCTGTACCGGCCGGCCGCGAGGGCAACGCTGCCAACGGTTCTCGACCACGCGAGCGTCGCGCTGCGGCACCCGAAGCTGCGCGCGCCGTTCGAGATCTCGGCGGCGTCGGTCGCAGGTTTCCGTGCCACGCTGGACGAACTCGGCTTCACCGAGATCCAGACACCCAAGATCGTCGAGTCGGCCACCGAGTCCGGCGCGAACGTGTTCGGCATCGACTACTTCGGCCGGCCCGCGTACCTGGCGCAGTCGCCGCAGTTCTTCAAGCAGGCCGTGGTCGGCGTGTTCGAGCGGGTGCACGAGGTCGGGCCGGTGTTTCGCGCGGAGCCGCACGACACCACGCGGCACCTCGCGCAGTACACGAGCCTGGACGCCGAATTCGGCTACATCACCGACCATCGCGACGTCATGGTGGTGCTGCGTGACGTCATCGCCGGCATGGTGGCCTCGGTCGCCGCGCGGGCGGCGGCCGCTGTCGAGCTGCTGGACGTGACGCTTCCCGTGGTGCCGCAGGCGATCCCGCAGCTGCACTTCGCCGAGGCGCAGGAACTCCTCGCCGCGAACTCGGGGGAGGACCCGAGGGGCGAGCCCGACCTGGCACCGGCGCACGAGCGCTGGTTGTCGGAGTGGGCCGCGCGCGAGCACGGCTCGGACTTCCTGTTCGTGACGGGATATCCGATGGTCAAACGGCCGTTCTACACGCATCCCGACCCGGCGCGGCCGGCGTACTCGAACAGTTTCGACCTGCTGTTCCGGGGGTTGGAGTTGGTGACCGGTGGCCAGCGTCTGCACCGCTATTCCGACTATCTCGCGGCTCTCGCGGCGAGAGGTGGGAATCCTGCCGCGTACGAGAGCTACCTGTCCACGTTCGCGCACGGAATGCCGCCGCACGGCGGATTCGCCATCGGGTTGGAACGATGGACGGCCAGACTCGTTGGGGCGTCGAACATCCGAGAGACGACGCTGTTCCCGCGTGACCTGAACCGCCTTTCCCCGTAACTGGGCCAAAAATGGGCGCTGTCACCCGTCCGTCCAACGGGTGGATTCCCGGCCGGGATGCTGCATAATCCCGGTCGGGAGCGGCGCTTTCACCTGCGACGACGCTGCGTTACGTAGGAATCCGAGGCGCAGCCGGATCTCCGAAGTTGAATCCGTCCACATTACTTTGTGTCCTCAGGCATACACGGGAGGTAGCTCATGCCGAGGATGACGGACTTCAACTTCCACGAACGACGGCTCGCGCGAAGCCTCGTCGTGCTGCGGCAGGAGGCGGGACTGAACCAGTTGGAGGCGGCCAGAGCGGTCAACATGAAGAACCAGAAGCTGAGTCGCATCGAGAAGGGCCAGGCGCCGAGCTATCACGAGCTGTGCGCGTTGCTGGACGTCTACGGACTCGTCTTCGACCAGTGGCAGCCCTACAAGGACCGGCTGGAGGAAGCGAAGTCGCCCGGCTGGTGGCGCGCATACGGTCTGGCGAAGCAGAACTTCGTGAGCCTGGAGGACGAGGCCTCTCTGGAGTGCGAGTATCAACTCGGCTATGTGCCTGGACTCTTTCAGATCGAACCGTATATTCGGGCTATCCTCGGAGCGAGCCGGGTCACGAAGTCAGCCAGGCGGACTGACCTCGACGTCGAGATACGGTTGAGGCGGCAGCGGAGGCTGTTCGGCCCGAACCCGCTGCGACTCCACGCGATTGTCGAGGCTTCGGCGCTCACATCGAGGATGCCGGACGCGGACGTGGCGATCGCCCAGCTTCGCCACATCGTGGAAATGTCGGTAAGGCCGAACATCACCTTCCAGGTGCTGCCTGGCAACATCGGCCCGCACGACGGACAGAACGGCACCTTCATCGTGCTGCGTTTTCCGGATCCGGCCGACCCCGATGTGCTCTACATCGAGCACTCGGGTGGCTCGATGCATGTGGAGGCCGCGAGCCAGGTCAAGGCCAGTAGGCTGAGCTTCGAGCACCTCGCGACACTCGCTCTGGAGCCTGACGAGTCCCGGAACTGGGTCGAGAAGGTGATCTCTGGCCTGTAGCCCAGTGCAGGAGGGGGCGGTCTCATGCCTACGGCGGACATCAGCGGCGTGCGGTGGCGCAAGAGCACCAGGAGCAACAACGGCAGCGATGGCTGTTGTGTCGAGGTGGCTCTGGTGGACGCGTCATGGCGCAAGAGCACCAGTAGCAACAACGGCAGTGACGGCGCCTGCGTCGAGGTGGCGTTCGGTGGCTCGGCCGCCGCGTTCCGCGACTCCAAGAACCCCGCCGGTCCCGTGCTGCTGTTTCCCGCCACCGCGCTCACCGGGCTCGTCACGGCCCTCAAGCGCGGTCGGCTTGACCCTGACACCGTGTGAGGCCGTAGAACTCAGGCACCATGTTCACCATCGGAGACTTCGCCAGGCTCGGCCTCGTGTCGGTTCGCATGCTGCGGCACTACGACGCGATCGGGCTGCTGCGGCCGGCGCGCGTCGACCAGGCCACCGGCTACCGCTTCTACGAGGCGGCGCAGCTGGCCACGCTCAACCGCGTCATCGCGTTGAAGGACCTCGGCTTCACGCTGAACCAGGTCGGGGAGATCCTGGCCGAGCGGGTGACCGTCGAGGAACTGCACGGCATGTTGCGGTTGCGCCGCGCTGACCTGGAAACGCGGATCGCGGCCGACCGGGCCAGGTTGACCGGCGTCGAGGCGAGGCTCCGGACCATCGAAAGCGAGGGGCGCATGCCCGCCGAAGAAGTCCTGGTCAAGCACGTGCCGGCGATCCGCGTCGCGGAACTGTCCGGCGTGGCCGCGAGCTACGGCCCCGAGGATATCGGGCCGGTCATCGGCCCGCTGTTCGACCGGCTCTGCGGGATCGTCGAGGAGTCCGGCGTCCCGCTGACCGGCCCCGGCCTCGCCTACTACGTCGACGTGCCAGGGGAGGACGACGCGGTCACGGTGCACACCGCCATCCCCGTGTCGGCCGAGCCGGGCGCCGTCGACGGCGTCGAGATCAAGGACCTGCCCGGGATCGGGTCCGCCGCGACCATCGTGCACCGGGGCCCGATGCACGACGCCGGCCCGACGTTCCAGGCGCTGGCGGAGTGGATCGACGCGAACGGGTACCTGGCCGTCGGCCACGCGCGGGAGATCTCGCTGGAGTGCCCGAGGGACGACCTCGACAAGTGGGTGACCGAGTTCCAGATCGAGATCACGCCGGCCTCCTGACGCCGAGCCGAGGCCGGTCGAGGCGGCGCGCCCTCGACCGACCTCGGCGCGTCGCCACCCGGTCGGAGCAACGAGAACCGATCTCGCCCGGCGTAGGCTTGCTGCCACGTTCACCTGCTATCGAGGGGAGTTCCAGTCCACGCTCATGCGGGATGGAACGGGCAGGGAATGCGACAGTCTCCCCACTGCGGGCGTCGCGTGACACGGACCGGATCGGTGCTCCGACGGTTCGTCTCCCTTGCGAGACAGCCAATCCGAGCCTGAGCGCCATGACCGAGGTCCACGCACGCGCGGCATCCTGCCGCCGGTGACGGCTCCCTCCCCAGCGTTGTGCGGCCATCTGCTCGGAACGGTTGCCGGCTGGAGTGCGCGATGCCCTGGTGGACCTATTCCGGAGTCCCGGCCCTCGGACTGGCGTTTTTCGGTGTCCTGCGGTGGCAGCTTCGGCTGCGGTACTTGCGGCACGCACTCGACCGGCACGGCGTCGAGGGCGTGCGGGCGGCCGCCGAGGCGGTGGCGATCTCGCGCGGTCGAACTGTCCCGGAACCTCGCGCGGTCGCGCGCCGGACACGCGCGTGACGCGGCGGCATCGGCCGACCTCGGGGATGATGTCGCGCATGTCGGAGACCACCGCGCCACGGCAGGCGGGTCGGCCGTGGCGGCTGCCCATGGTCGGCCGGGACCAGGCCGAACCGCATCGCGCGTCCACTCCACTGGAACTGCTGTTCGACCTGTCGTTCGTGGTCGCGGTCGCGCAGGGCGCGGGCCAGCTGCACCACAGCCTCGCCGAGGGACAGGTCGCCCACGGCGTGATCGGCTACGCGGTCGCGTTCTTCGCGATCTGGTGGGCCTGGGTCAACTTCACCTGGTTCGCCTCCGCCTACGACACCGACGACGTCCTCTACCGGCTGCTCACCCTCGTGCAGATCGCCGGCGCGCTGGTGCTGGCCGCCGGCATCCCGGCGGCGTTCGAGCGCTTCGACTTCACCGTCCCCGTCATCGGGTACGTGATCATGCGGCTCGCGCTGCTCGCGCAGTGGCTGCGCGCCGCCCGCGACGATCCGGCCGGCCGACCGGCCGCGCTGCGGTACGCCGTCGGGGTCTCGGTCTGCCAGGTTGCCTGGATCCTGCGCCTGTTCCTGCCCGTGCCGTGGAGCTGGATCGCCTTCGTCGCGATCGCGATCGCCGACCTGCTCGTGCCGCTGTGGGCCGAGACCCGGGGCAGCGGAACCTCCTGGCATCCCGGGCACATCGCCGAGCGCTACGGGCTGTTCACGCTGATCGTGCTCGGGGAGTCGATCTCCGCGGCCACCCTGGCGATCCAGTCGGGCATCAGCGACCACGGCGTTTCCGTGCCGCTCATGGTGATCGCGGCAGGCGGCCTGATCCTGCTGTTCGGGCTGTGGTGGTCCTACTTCAAGCACGACACCGTCGACGACCTCGACTCCCTGGACACCGCGGCGGTCTGGGCGTATGTCCACTTCGGAATCTTCGCGGCGATCGCCGCCGTTGGCGCCGGCCTCCAGGTCGTCGCGCAGACCGCCAACCACACCACGCACCTGAGCCCGACGGCCGCTGCCTACACCGTCGCGGTTCCGGTCGCGGTGTTCCTGGTGCTGGCCAGCGTGATGCGCGCGGCCGGCCGGCAGGGCGGCCGCACGCTGCGCCGCGTCCTGGCCGGCGCGCTGCTGGTGCTGGTCGTCCCGCTCGCGTCGGGCGTGCTGTCGCTGGCGGGTGTGATCGTCGCGATCGGGCTGATCCTCGCCGCGCTCATCACGGTGAGCGTGATCCAGTCGAACCGCCGCGCCGCGCTCGCGACCGCTGCCGGGTGAGCGCTGTCGGGTGAGCGCTGCGGGGTGAGCGCTGTGGGTCAGCTGGGGTTGCCGAAGAAGTCCGTCGCCCCGACGGTCAGCGGCGTGACGCGGCCGTCGGCGGTGACCACCGCGATCTCGTAGGACGTCGCCACCGCCGTGCCGCCGCCGGCCAGCGCGATCGTCGCCGTTGGCGACGAGGCGACGTCCAGGGAGCCGATGACCGCGCCGCTGCCGACGGAGACGACGCGGAGCGCGGTGTGGGTGTCGTTGACCGACCGATCGCCGGTGACCAGGACGTGCCCGGCGGCGGCGCCTGCCGCGCTGCTTCCGTCGAGCACCACGAACGCGTGGTGGAACACGGTGTCGCCGACCGGGGTCGCCCGGCCGTCGGCCGCCACCCGCACCAGCGCGCTGCCCGGCACGCCGGCCGACCGCTCCCGCAGTTCGACCCGCTCGCCGGAGCCGAGGTCGCCCGCGGCCGCCGTCACCTTCGCCGGGTCGAGGAAACGATCGGGGGCCAGCGCGCTCGCCCAACCGGCCGTGTCCCGGTCGATCGGCGCGGCGACCAACGAGTCCAGCGGAATAGCGAGGACGCGGCCGTCGGCGTTCATCGCCATCACCCGGTGGTTCTGCGCGTCGTACCCGTAGGCCGCGCGCTTGGCGATGAAGGAGCCGCCGAGGCCGGTGATGCCGTCGTTCCTGGCGGCGACCGAGCCGTCCCGCAGGTTCAGGACGACCGGCCCTGAGTCGGTGGCGAGGTAGACGTACTGCTTGCCGGCCGCCAGCACCGACGACTCCCAGACCAGCCGGTCGGACAGCTGCACGTCCCAGAGCGTCCTGCCGTCGGCGGCGTCGACGGCGGCCAGCCGCATCTGGAACAGGTCCCTGACCATCACCTGGAACATGCCGCGCGTCCCGGACCGCTCGTAGGGCACCAGGGCGACGTCGCGGCCGTCGACCGAGGCGACGCCGACGCCCGGCTGGATCCTGATCTCGGGCTCGGGGGAGACGAGGTAGCTGAAGCCGAAGAACATGAAGCCGATGAACAGGAACGGAACGAGGAACAGCGTCCAGGCCACCCGGAAGCGGACCGACGTCCTGCGGGGTCTGGCGTCGAGGTGGTCCATAGGTCGCTCCTTGCCGCGTCGCTGTCGTCGGAGCACAGTCTGCGGTCCTCGAACGGCCTACCGATCACAGGTACGGCGGCGGGCGCGCGGCGTTGCGGGGCCACGGCGCCGTGGAAAGGCCGGCGTCGTGGTCCCGGAACGCAGATGCGGCTACGAGGCCGCGCTGTCCACGGCGTCGAGCAGCTCCTCGACCGTGGGGTCGTCGAGGGCCTCGACGATGCACTGCCACAGTTCGAGGTTGGCCAGCGCCCACCGCGAGTACGTCGCGGCGGCCTCCTCGTCGTAGAAGTAGTAGCCGTCGTCATGGATCCCGCGCTGCTCGCCGACGATCTTCGTGGCGAGGTCGCGCAGGCTGACGCCGTTCTCGTCCAGGTAGCGGTGCGCCAGCACAACCGGCGTCACGGGCAGCGCCTTGAACAGCGTGTCCGCGTCGCTGAGCGCCTGCGCCTCGAGCGAGATGTCCCGCCGGCGATTGGTGATCTCCGCCTCGTCCACGATCTCGTCGATCCGCCGCGCCACCGCAGGCGACACTCCCGATTCGACCAGGATGTCCATCCGCAGGTCGCGCCCGGCTACCGCAAGGGAGTTGCGGCGGACCATGTAGTTCAGGTCGTGGACGAGGGCTGCGGCCGCCACCACGCCGGCGTCCGAGCCGTTGCGCGCGGCGAAGTGCACGGCCTTGTCCCGCACGAAGCTCACGTGGTGCCAGCCGTGGAACGGCAGTCGCGCGGCCAGTTGCTGACACAACTGCCAGACCCGCCGCTCGACACTGGCCAGCGCGGCTTTCGACACCGTGAACGAGGCGGTGACGACGTTGTTCTCGTGATCGTCGATATGATCGACTGACAGATTTTCGCAGTGCATCGGGCCCCTCCGATCCTTGTCCGCCGTCGGCGGGCAAGCGAGGAGATCGTAGATGCGTTTGCGAAAATCTACAGGCCGTTCGTGAGTTCGCTCAGCCTTCCCTCCACCGGAACATGTCGGCGACTCGATCGGGTTTCCGGGTCATAGGACAGGCTGTACCTGGTCAACGGCCGTGACTTCACCAGGAACGTCATGGTGCCGTCCTCGGCCTGCGGAATTCGGTGGAACTCGTGGGAGAGCAGCCACGCCGAGGTCCCTGTCCGGTAGGTGGTGCGCTGCAACAGGCTCGTCGAGGTGATCGTCCCGCGCTCGTCGTCCAGTTCCGCGGCGAACCGTTCGTGCAGGTAGGAGCCGCAGAGAATGGTGGTGCAGAAGTGATACCTGTGGTTGTGCACCGAGTCCGCGTAGCCGCGCAGCCACTCCCGCTGCGGCTTGTACTCGTGCACCCAGAACGAGAACGGCTCCGACTGCTCGTCCCGCAGGCACCAGGCGAAGTGGGTCGTCGTCTCGCGTGAACGGGAGATGATCTCGTCCTTGCGTTGCGTCGGCAGGGTCCGCAGATGTGTTTTCAGATCGGCGCGCAGGCCTGGCTGGGAGCACCAGTCCTGAAACCACTCGCCAACCGTGCTCCAGTGGTCGTTGAGTGGGAAGTTGGCGGTGTTGATCTCATTGGCCAGCTCCCCCAAGGCAGAGAACCTGGTGAGCACGGGTATCAGCTCCCCAATTCGGCAGAGGACGTGAATTCGCGGCGGAAGGTGTGGAACTTGTTCTCCAGGGAGCGCAGGCCCTCCTCTGTCAACGGGCTGCCGGTGATCTTTTCGAACAGGAGCATGAACTCGTCCCTGGCGGTATCGGGGGTGATGACGTAGTGGTGCGCCGTGCGGGAGTTGCTGACCCGCAGGAACTCGGCGCGTTCCTTGCTGTAGACGAACGAGCCCTCCGAGAACCGCAGCGTCCTCGGATAGAGCGCGGACGCGCCGCTCGGGTCGCTGTAGAGGGTTAGCCAGACGCTGTCGTCGAACATCTCCAGCCGGTCGAGCGGGGGATCGGACACGACCGTGACGTCGACCCGGCTGCACCGGCTGCGCGCGAGGTACAGCCCGACGAGCCCGATACAGGTCTCGTCGTGCAGTCGGGTCTGGATGCTGTCGTAGTCGCCGTCGGCGCCCTCGTGCCGAAGCCAGTACCGCGCGCGGCCGCTGATCGCCTGGCCGTCCAACGGATCGGCGACGACCGCGCGCAGCTCCCACTCCGCGTGCGACAGCAACAGCCGCGCCGCCGCGTGCCGCCCGGAGAAGCCGCGGAAGAAGTACTGCCTGGTGCGGTGCAGGTCCTGCATCATCAGGTGGTTGAACGCCGGGTCCGGTTCGCTGGTCGCCTTGAACACGTGCGTCGGGAAGAACTCCCGGTCCAGCGAGCGGTACTCGGCGCTGAGCTCCTGTAGCGCGCGCCTGCTCTCCTCGATGAGCGGGGCGACCAGGGCGCGCTGCGAGGCGGTCGCGGTGACGAGTGTCTGGCCGAAACTGACCACGGCGGAGATCAACGTGCCCGTGCCGAGCGACACCAGGAAGTTGTGCACGGGACTCGGCGCCATCAGGCTCGAGACGGTCAGGCACACACCAGAGGTGACGATGAGAATGAGAAGCAGCAGCCCGGTTCGCGTCCAGAACAGTTCTTGCAGCGGGTTGTTGCGGAAGCCCCTGGCATCCGCCGACACAGAGGTCACCTCCTCGGCGGGCACCCGTTCGGACGAATGCGGTGTGTGTCCGATCGGGTGCGCGCAGTCACTGTACGCGCGCGTTAGTCACGGCGGAACCAGCAATTCGGTGACATTCAAACGATTCTCGTGATCTGTCCGGTGACGCTGTCCGGACAGGTCAGGCCAGGTAGGCGCGGCGCAGGCCCACCCAACGCACCCGTCGCACCGCGGGCTTCCCTAAGCTCCAGGCATGCGCATCGCGGGCCGTGCGGCCGTCGTAGTCATGTCCATGCTGTCCCTCGCCGCCTGTAGTGCGAGCGACCGGGCCTCCACCGGCGATCCGAGCACGTCGACCAACTCGTCGCCGACCTCGGCCGCGACGAGCCCGTCCTCGGGCTCGTCCCCGGCGACGAACGCGAGCGGCCCGGTCTGCACCGCCGCCGACATCAAGGTCACCGGCGCCGCGGGGCAGAAGCCGACGATCACCATCCCGACCACCTGCCAGCCGCCCAAGGACCTGCTGTCGGTCGACCTCACCCCGGGCACCGGCGCGGCGATCAAGGCGGGCGACACCGCCGACATGAACTACCTGCTGGTCACCTGGTCGGACCAGAAGGAGGTCGACACCTCCTGGCAGGCTGGCCGCACCCCGTACCAGATGAAGAACGTCGGCCAGTCCCCGGTGATCCAGGGCTGGAACGAGGGCATGATCGGGCTCAAGGAGGGCGGCCGTCGCCTGCTGGTCGTCCCCGGGGACAAGGGATACGGCCCGCAGGGCCGCGCGCCCATCAAGCCGAACGAGACCCTGGTGTTCGTCGTCGACGCCGTGAAGGTCACCCCGGCCCAGTAGGTCTAGGAGCTCTAACGCCTCGTGAGTGGAAACTCGCGCCGATGCGCGGTTTCCACTCACGAGGCGCCGATCAGGGCTTGAGGAGGAGCTTGCCGGTGGTGCGGCGGCCCTCCAGGTCCTCGTGCGCCTGCCTGGCCGAGTCGAGCGGGTAGCGCCCGCCGACGCGGACGGTCAGCGTGCCCGCCGCGATCGCCTCGAACACTTCGCGCGCCCGCCACTCCAGGTCGGCGCGCGTCGCCACGTGGTGCACCAGCGTCGGCCTGGTCAGGTACACCGAGCCGGCCTTGTTCAGCCGCTGCGGGTCGAGTGGCGGCACCGCGCCGCTCGCCGCGCCGTAGAGCGCGAGCACGCCGCGGATCCGCAGGCTGTCCAGGCTCGCGTCGAAGGTGGACGCGCCGACCCCGTCGTACACCGCGGCGACGCCGACGCCGTCGGTGAGCGCGCGCACCTCCTTGGCCACGTCCGCCTCGGTGTACCTGATCACCTCGGCGGCGCCTGCCTGCCGCGCCAGCGCCTCCTTCTCGTCGGTGGAGACCGTCGCGATCACCCGGCCGCCGCGTGCCGTGACGAGCTGCGTCAGCAGCAGCCCCATCCCGCCGGCCGCCGCGTGCACCAGCACCGTGTCGCCCGCCTGCACCGGGTACGTCGTCGCGGTGAGGAAGTGCGCCGTCATGCCCTGGAGGAGCGCCCCGGCGGCCGTGTCGTCATCCAGCGCGTCCGGAACGGCAACGGCCCGGTCGGCGGGCACCACGACGCGCTCGGCGTAGCTGCCGGCCGCGTCCGACCACGCCACCCGGTCGCCGACGGAGAACTCCGTCACGCCGTCTCCGGTCGCGACCACCCTGCCGGCGCCCTCCAGCCCGATCACGAAGGGCAGCGGCAGCGGATAGACACCCCGGCGGTGGTAGGTGTCGATGTAGTTCACCCCGGCCGCGGCGACCTCGACCAGCAGCTCACCGGGTCCCGGCTGGGGCTCGTCGATCTCGACGACCTCCAACACCTCTGGCCCGCCGATCGCCCGTACCTGTACCGCCCGCATCTACTGCCTCCTCGTCAAACCGCATGATCGCGTCGTCGGAACCAACACCACATGGTGTGCCCGGTGTTCCCGGCACCTGCCGGGTTCACCACGTGGCGTGCACCCGCCGTGCGGCAACCCCTGGGAAACTTCCCACGGTAGCCGTAGAGTTAGGGGCTGGTCTCTGTCGGTAGTTTCGCGGGCGTCGGCACGGTCGTCGTCGGGGTGATCACGCGGCCGAGCGAAACGCGGGCCGGATCCCTTGCCACCTCCGAAGCGTTCTGTTCGGCGCCGGCGTGAAAGGGGGAGGTTCGTCGATGGCCGAGGTGTTCGCGGGCGGCGAGACGGAATTCGACTGGGCGACTTGTGGACCGTTCGACGACGTGATCATCCGGGGGGATTCGGTGCTGGCGCACGCCCTGCGTCGAGTGCGGCGAGAGATCGACGACCAGGAACAACCGGTCGCCTTCCACCAGAACAACGCGGACTGGTCCCAGCACCGCTGACACTCGTGGCGCATCTACCCGGTATTGAGGGGACACAGCGTGACCGACGAGTGGCCGGTCGACACCCTGCGGGTCGCGGACCTCCTCGCGAGCGGCTGGCGCGCGGTGCCGTTCCAGCAGTTCATCCTGAAGGTGCACAGCAGGTGCAACCTCGCCTGCGACTACTGCTACATGTACGAGATGGCCGACCGGACCTGGTCGTCGAAGCCGAAGGTCATGTCCTCGGACGTCATGGCGCTGAGCTGCCGACGAATCGCCGAACACGCGGCGCGGCACCGGCTCGACCGGGTCAAGGTGGTGCTGCACGGGGGCGAGCCGCTGCTCGCCGGGGCCGGCATGCTGGCCGAGATCGCGGCCACGCTGCGCCGGGAGCTGCCCGATGGCTGCGCGCTCGACCTTCGGGTGCAGACCAACGGCGTGCTGCTGGACGAGAAGATGCTCGACTCCCTGGCGGCACACGACATCCGCGTCGGGGTGAGCCTCGACGGATCGCCCGCGGCGCACGATCGGCACCGCCGGCACGCGAACGGGCGCGGCAGTCACGCCGAGGCCGCGCGGGCGCTTCGACTGCTCGGAGGCGAGCGGTACCGCAGGCTGTTCGCGGGCCTGCTGTGCGTCATCGACCTCGACGCCGATCCGTTGGAGACCTACGAGTCGTTGCTGGCGTTCGGCCCACCACAGGTCGATTTCCTGCTGCCGCAGGGCAACTGGTCGGTGCCGGTGCCGCGTCGGTCCGCCGACGAGGGGGACGCCTCCTACGGCGACTGGCTGGTGACGATCTTCGACCGCTGGTACGACGCACCCCGTCGGGAGACCGAGGTTCGGCTGTTCGCCGAGATCGTCAACCTCGTGCTCGGCGGACAGAGCCAGGTGGAGAGCGTCGGCCTGAGTCCCGTCGCCCTGATCGTGGTCGACACCGACGGTTCGCTCGAGCAGGTCGACACGCTTCGCTCCGCCTATCACGGCGCGGCAGCGACCGAACTCACCGTCGCGGACAACAGCTTCGACGAGGCGCTGCGCCATCCGGCCATCGCCGCACGGCAGATCGGTCTGGCCGCATTGGGAGAGACCTGCCAGCAGTGTGGAATCCGTCGGGTGTGCGGTGGTGGACACTATTCGCACCGCTACCGTCGTGGCAGCGGCTTCCGCCACGCCTCGGTCTACTGCGCCGACCTGACTCGGTTGATCACGCACGTCATTGGGCGTGTTCACACCGATCTGGCTGCCCTCCGGCCGGGCGGCCGATGAGCTGTTGATCCGTTGTGCGGTAGGGAAACCGGTTCAGGTCCTCGGCGGCTCGATGTCGCAGTCGGCCCGCCTGCGTGCTGACGCGGCAACCGTTTCGGGGTGGCCGTCACCAAGCCGGCGACCGAAATCGGCGACCACCTGACGCAGCAGCGGTTCGGCCAGCTCCGCGTCGCCGGTGCTCTGATGGTCCAGCGCCGAGTTGAGCGCGCAGGCCAGGGTGTAGGGGTGGTCGTCGCCGCGCACCACGCGCGAGCGTTGGAGGGTGTCGTCGGACAGTTCGCGCGCCTCGGGATGGCGGTGCAGCGCGGCGAGATCGCTACTGGTGTTGGCGGCACAGCACAAGGTGAAGGGATGGTCCGCGCCGAGCTGCTGCCGAAAAGTGTCCAGCGTTGCCTGGTTGAGTTCCAACGCGGCGTTGAGATCACCCTGACGGCGCAGCACGATCGCCAGATTGGCGGCGCAGGCGAGCGTGACGGCGTGGTTCGGGCCGAAGACGTCGCGGTATCGGGCCAGCGTGTCCTCGCCGACCTCCCGTGCCGCGTCCAGATCGCCGGTGTCGGACAACGCGTTGGCGTAGCTCAACATCGAGGCCAACGTGTACTCGTGCCGCAGGCCGAACCGGCGCTGGAGGGTCCGAATCAGCTCCTCAGCCACATCCCTCGCCCTGGCGTGCTGGCCGGTCTTGCGCAGCGCCATCACCAGGATCCGCGTCTCGATCAGGACCTCGCTGTGATTGATGCCGAGGATCTCTCGCTGGATCGACAACGTCCGTTCCTGCGTTTGCAGGGCCTCGGCGTACTCGCCGAGCCCGTACAGGTCGTGCGCGAGGTTGCTGACGGTCTGCTGGGTCCGCCGATCCCGTTCGCCGTACTGCAACCGCATCCGCTGCACCAGGTCCGTATCCACCCTGCGGGCCTCGGTGAAGTCTCCCAACCACCGCAGGTCGACGGCCACGTTGTTGGTGGCCCGCAGCGGGAATGGTTCGTTCTCCTCGAACACCCGACGGGCTCGCGCCAGGTTGTCCTCGTCGAGTGCCTTCGCCGCGTCGAACTCGCCGTTGATCCGAAGGTCCAGCGCGACACCGTCGGCCGTGTCGAGAGTGTGTTCGTGATCGTCGCCGAACACCTCCCGCAGCTTTGCCAGTGTGTCCCTCTGGAGTTCGCGCGCCTGCTGGTTTTCGCCGAGCGCGCGCATGGCATCGGCCAGGTGCCTGGCGGCGATCAGGGTCAACTCGTCGTCTTCACCCCAGAGGTCCGTCCAGGTGTCGACCGCCAGCTGACCGAGTTCCCTCGCGCTCTCGTAGTCGCCGCTCTGGCGGCGGTAGCGGATCTGGTCGAGCACGACGATGCGGGAGTCGCGCTCCTCGGCCTGGAGCATCCCGGTTGGCAGGATCTGTGGGGACAGTTCCGCGTGCCGAGGCCAGTTCTGTGCCGAGTCCGGTTGACTGGGGTTGGCCAGCGCCAGGATCTGTTGCGCGTGGCGCCGGGTGACGTCTCGTTCCTCCGGCGTGAGTCGGGCTCGAAGGACGGCCTGCACCAGTCGGTGCACCGAGATCCGGTCGGCGGCCGCGTCGACCCGCGCGAGCGCGAAGCGCACGATCTCGCGCATGGCCCTGCGCAGCCGGATGCGGTCGCGCAGCGTCTCGTCCAACGGCGATG
Source organism: Solihabitans fulvus (assembly GCF_008386585.1). Classification (GTDB taxonomy): domain Bacteria; phylum Actinomycetota; class Actinomycetes; order Mycobacteriales; family Pseudonocardiaceae; genus Solihabitans; species Solihabitans fulvus. The sequence goes on along the minus strand of NZ_VUOB01000025.1, from coordinate 10,183 downwards.
GCAGGTCGGCGTAGCGGCCCTCCCAGAGCAGCACGACCGAGATCGGTTCGGCGCCGAAGAAGGCGCACAGTTCGAGCAGTTGTGCCGCGGCGGGCGCCTGTTCCTGTAGCCGCTCGAACGCCACTCGGTAGGTCGCGCCGACGGTGTCGGGATAGTTGCTCGGCGGGTTCTCGGTGAGCTGTTCGAGCTGGTCGTCGAACAGCTCGAGGTACTCGTCCACCTGCATGCCGGTCTCGGCCTGCCAGGCGGCGGCCTGTTCGAGAGCGAGCGGCAGGTCGCCGAGGCGGTCGGCGAGGCGGTCGGCGTCGGCCGCGTTGATGTCCTCGCTGCGCTGTCGCAGCAGCGCAACGCTTTCCTGCCGGTTGAACACGTCGACCTCGACCGTGCTGGCCACGTCCGACCAGCTCGAGTTCCGCGAGGTGATCAGCACGTGTCCGGTCGGGTAGGGCAGGTACGGTTGCAGATCCGCAGGGCGATTGGCGTTGTCGTAGACCAGTAGCCAGCGCGGGTAGCGCTGACCGGTTCGCAGGGTGTCGAGTACCGCGTCGACGGTTCGCGACAGGTCGGTGCTCTCCGGCAGACCCATGGCGGAGCCGAGCGCGGCGAGCGAGGTGCGGATGAGCGTCTGGTCCTCGGCCGGCACCCACCAGATGAGGTCGTAGGCGCTGGCATAGCGGTAGACGTACTCGATCGCGAGCTGCGTCTTGCCCACTCCGCCGAGCCCGTGCAGCGCGTGTGGCAGCAGCGCGGTTTGCTTGGTGCTGTTGACCAACATGCTGCGCAGCCTGGCAAGGATGTCCTTGCGCCCCGTGAAGTGCGGATTGCGCGAGGGAATCCCGCGCATGATCGCAGGCGGCATCTCCTCCCGTCGGTCGCGCTCGGTGGCGATCGGCGGGACTGTGCGGGTCAAGTCGGCTCCCTGGCTACGTGACGGTGCGTCAGGATCGAAAGATGACGGATCTGAGGTCGTCGGCTGGGTGACCTGACGTGCGACACGCCCTATTTCACTCAATCGATTCAACCGTTCGGCGGCCTCGGCGTACCGGCCGCCAAGGGAATGCAGAACCTGGTATGCGACCCGCGCGAACGGTGGGCTCAGGTCCGGCAAATCGGGCAGTTGGTCGGTGGTCAGCAAAGCGCGGAAATCCAGTGGTGACCCGAGCCGCGCGGTGACGAAGTTCGAGACCCGCGACAGGACCTGCAGTGCGTCCTGTCGAGTGAGTTCCGTGAGCAGTTCGTCCCGAATGCCTGGCTGGAAGTCATATTCCACGTCATCTGGACGTGGCTTGTAGCCTGTGCCGTCCGTGTCCAGTCTGTGCAGGAGGTCGCTGAGGAACACCTCGGCCAGGTGGGACGGCCTCGACGAAGGTAACATCGCGCCCTGCACCAACCTCATTACCGGCAGGCTCAGGGGCGCTCCGGCCAGGCAGATCGCGAGCCGATAGGCCTCGGGAGAGGCGCGGGCGCGGAAGCGGTGCAGCTGTTCCCTCGGCGTCGGTTGGCTGGCGAGTTCCTGCGCGGCGTGGTCGCCCTGGACGGTCAACGCGGCCAGCTGGTTGGTGAAGACGGCCGTGCCGTTGACCCAGCCGCCGGACGTGCCGGCCACCAGCGATGCCCACCGCTTGAGCCAGCGGTCCTCCAACTCCAGCACGGGGATCGGCACTCCCACCCCGGTCAGGTCGCCGTCGCCGTGCCGGCTCGCGACGCCGAGGCGGCTGTTGGGCACGCCGGGGGCGACGCTGTGCAACCGAACCGGGACGAACTCCGGCGCGCAGTCGGTCCACAACCGTTGCGGCAGCATCTGGACGATGGCGATCGGCCCGGCTTTCGCCCACGCCCTCAGCGTCTCGGCGACGGCCCCGGTGGACCAGGCTTGGCCGACGCAGTCGCTGGCGACCAGAATCAGCCGCCGCCCGGTCGGGTCGATCAACTCGCGCGGGTCACGCCACGACGAGGCCTGCACGGACTCGCTGGACACCGACAGACGCTCGTCGTGGCACAGGTCGCCGTCCAGGTGCCAGAGCCGGACGTCCCGGAACGCGCCGGTCTGCTCGAGCAGCGTGCGCAGTTCGGCGACGGTGGGTCGCCAGACCTCCATCGACGCGCTGTGGTCCGCGACCAGCGCCACATCGAGCCACCGGTCGGACGAGGGGAGGGTCGCGGGAATCCACAGGTCGGTGTCCGCGATCCACTGCGCGGTCGCGTCCTCGTCGAGATGGGTGCTGGTCGGGGATGGCACCCGCCGGCCAAGTGGCCGCAGCGCCCGGCAGATCGCCAGGGTGTCGGGCACCGCGGGCATCGCGGGGCTCCGCGTCTGGACTCCCCGATCATCGCCGAGTAGTCGTCGCGACGGCGGTCGGAGCGCCGCGGCCAGGTCCTGGTCAGTCGCCGCGGGCTCGGCCGGCCCGCGGTCCGGCGAGGAACCGGGTGCGGGTTCGTCCGTGCGCTCAGGCGGGGTGTGCGGCGTCGGGTCGGCTCGCGGCGCGTCGCGGTCGACCGGGATGGGACGGGTCGCTTGCGTTGTGCGAGTTGGCCACGGTTCCCGCGCCGCGGCGCCCATGTGCGTGGCGAGCCAGCAGACGTCGGCCAGTTCCTCGCTGGTGACATCCGGGTCAACCGCGCGGATCGCGTCAACGAAGCGATCGATCATGCTGATCCGGGCGAACGGTCCAACGGCCGGAACAGCTGTGCCACCAGACGTTCCTTCGTCACCGCGTCGGGCCTGGCTCCTGAGGCGGCCAGGTAGATCGCGTTGAGGAGTTGGTCGGTGGCCAGGTCACCGTGGTCCCGGCTGTCCACGAACTGCTCGATGAGCTGCCTGCTCTCGTCGAGCACGGCCTTGCCGAGCTGTCCTGCCACGATGGCGGCCAGTTTCTCCGCGTCCGGAGGCTGGATGTTCAGCCGCAGGCAGCGGCGCAGGAAGGGCGGGGGGAACTCGCGCTCGCCGTTCGAGGTGATCACCACGAAGGGAAACGCGTGGCACCGCACCTGGCCGCGCCTGATGGCGGCGCGCCCGCCGGGATCCCGTGTCATCACGTGCACGCTGTCCTGCTCCTCGGGCAGGCGCGCGAGTTCCGGGATGTCGAACTGTCCCTCTTCGAAGATGTTCAGCAGATCGTTGGGCAGGTCCACATCGCTCTTGTCGAGCTCGTCGATCAGCAGAACCCTCGGCCGATGCCGGGGCAACAGGGCGGTGCCAAGCGGCCCGAGTCGGATGTACCGGCCGACGTCGGGCGGTTCGGCGGTCCGCGCGAGGCTGGCCTCCTGCAGTCGGCCGATCGCGTCGTACCGGTACAGGCCGTCGTCGACCTTGGCGTGACTGGTGATGGGCCAGTACAGGACGGGGCCCAGCTTCAGTTCGCGGGCAACGCTGTGGGCCAGCGTGGACTTTCCGGTGCCGGGTTTGCCCGTCACCAGGAGCGGTCGTCGCAGGTACAGCGCAGCGTTCACCATCTCCACCACGTCGCTACTCGGATAGTAGGCTCTGGCCCGTTCTGACACGCCTGGACGCGAACTGACCGCTCCACCTTCCCACGGCAGAGTCCCGTCAGGCGGACCAATCGTTGTGGCGCCCTCGACGGGATCTCCGTCAAATCTCCGCCAAGGTGGAGGTTCGGGCAGTTCGGCCAAACCGTCGTGCGGCTCACCGGATCCACGATAGATCAACCACTGAGGTGTCGTAGCCATTTCACTTCACCCTACCCAGTCAGGCTTGTCGATGACGATGGGGCTGTGGGGCCTTGAGCCGAGCATGCGTGAAGGACTCGGGAATGCGATCGGCGTCGTCCCACAACAAGGTCAAGTGTCGACCTAGCGGCTCGGATTCCTCCACCTCGTCGGCTTCTCGACGCATCCTGAGCACCTGCGACGGCAACTCGGTCAGGCCTCGGCCGGTGAGCGTTTCACGAATCTCGCGCTCGAACCGTTGGCGCAACAATGCATTTCGACACCACAGCACAATGGGCATACCGGCGTAGAGGGCCGCGGTCAGTTCGTCGGCGATCAGTTCGTGCTTGTCCTCCGGCGGGAAGGCCATCGCCAGGGCGACCGGGGGCACTCCCCGCAGCAGTCCGGCGCGCAGCGCGGGCGGACGGACTCCCTGATGGTGCAGCCAGTAGATGGCGTCCGGGTCCTCGCGGTGGCCGTGGACGGTCAGCCAACGCCACTTGCGCTGCCACTCGTTGTGCAGCTCCCGCTTCTGAAGCCGGTCGAGGCTGCGCACCACGACCGGATGGCTCGTGCCGATCCGGTGCGGGAAGACGCGATCCACCTGCCACTGGTCGACGGGCTGGCCGATCAGGCTGCGCGGCAGGATGAACTCCAGGATCAACTCGCCGCCGCCGACCCCGGCCGCCGAGTGCGCCTGGCTGAGCAGATCGGGCAACCGCTCGACGATCTCGGCGAGGGTCAGTGGCGTGTCGTCGCGGTGCAGCGGCTCCTCGATGGTGCGGTGGTGCTGCAACCACACCGAGAGTAGATAGCTGGTGGGGTCGACGCCGTCCGGTTGCAGCTGCACCACGAAGTAGTGCTGCTGGGCCTGATCCAGTCGGGCCGTCGCCGCAACGCACAGATCGCGCAGCCCGCTCGTTGCGAGCTCCACGCGGTCACCCACCTGGTCGAGCCACCGGTGGTGCTCCGCCGAGCGAACCGCGTCGACCTGGTGCGCGAGGAAGTCCACGAACACCAGCAACGGCGGCGGCCGACCGGCCACGACCACACACGCCTCGAGGCGTCGGACGACCGTCACCGGGTCGGTCCAGTCCAGTGCGACCGTCAGCAGGGACGGCGGACCGGCGTAACGAAGGGCGGCCGGCAGCCACTGCGGGTCGATGTGCCCCAGCAGCTTCAGCAGTTCCACCCGTTCGTCCGGAAGGAGAAACTCGTCGGGGAACAGGCATTCGACCAGTTCGTCCAGCTCGGCCATAGGGCGACTGTCTCGGTGGAAAGCCCGAACGATCGCCGTCAGCCGGCGAATTCCACCGGAGTGCTCCTGGCAGGCGCGCAGCAGCGACCACACGTCGTGCTGTGGATCCGGGTGTCGCGCGAAGAACAACGGGGTGGTCAGTTCACCGTTGAGCGCGTCGATGTACAGCTCGCGACTGTTCTGTTCACGTATTCCCGACAGCTTGAGGAAGGCCGTGCACAGCTTCTCCAGTTCCGTCACCGACAACGGACGTTCGCCGGCAACCACCCGCACCCCCCGCGTTCCTTTCGGCGCATCCGGGTGAATCCGGGACCCGAGGTCCCGGATTCACCCGATGAGCCGTCCACCCCGAGACTCATGGAGATATCCCAGGAGCGCTGGCACCACAACTGGTTCTGATGGAATCCGACCATACGGCCTATGGGACATCGGTTGTTCGACGCCCTAAGCGCCCAAAGCCACCCGCCGCGCGAGACCGAGCGGCAGCGCGCCGGAGCCGGCCAGCGTGTCGTGGAACGTGCGCAGGTCGCCGCGGCCCTCGGCCAGGTAGTCCGTCCTGATCTGCTCGATCTCCAGCGACCCGGTGAGGTAGGACGGCGCCTGCGTCGGCCACGCGCAGTACCTGGTCACCTCGCCGGCCGCGGTGCCCGGGGTCAGCGATGCTTTGGTGGACATGAACTCCTCGGCCTGCTCGACCGTCATGTCACCGCAGTGCAGCGCGGTGTCCACCACGATCCGCGCCGCCCGGAAGATTCGCGCCTCCACGTGCGCCAGCTCCTGGGCCGGATCGGTGAAGTAGCCCTGCTCGCGCAGCAGGCGCTCCGCGTACAGCGCCCAGCCCTCCGAGAAGTACGGGGTGCGGAACACTTTGCGGACGGTGCGTGGGGAACCCGCCAGCCAGGACAGGTGCCAGTGGTGGCCGGGGTACGCCTCGTGCACCGCGATCGTGGCCAGCTGCGCCCGCGCGTTGGTGCGCAGCCGCTGCCGCACCTGCTCCTGCGGGAAACCGTCCGGGGTGAAGGGCACGAAGAAGTGCCCGACGCGGCCGGTGCCCAGCGGCGCTGGCGACATGTACGACGCGACCGACAGCACCGGACGCTGGAACGTCGGCGACGGCACCACGCGGCACTCCTCGCCCTCGGCGAGGGTGACCAGCTCGTGCTCGATCAGGAAGTCCCTCGCCCGCAGCGTTTCCGCCTCGTATTCCGCCCGCATGTCCTCCTCGGTCGGCGGGAAGTCGGCCTGGAGCCGGGTCATCACCGCGTGCCAGTCGTCGGAACCGCCCGAGTAGCGTCCAGCCAGCTCCCGCATCTCCGCGTCGAGCTCCGCGTAGGCCACCTTGCCGCGCTCGTGCAGCTCGGTCGCGCCGTAGCCGAGCAGCTCCTGGTCGGTGAGCAGCGTCGAGTACAGCCGCTCGCCCATCCGCCAGTCGCCGGTGGCGCGGTCGGCGAAGGCGTCCAGGAACGTGACCAGCTCGTCGAACGCCGCCGCGGCCGGCTCGGCGGCCGCCGCGACCCGCGCGCGCAGCGTCTGGTCGGACACCTCGGCCGGCAGCGCGACGGTCAGGAACGCGCGGGCGGTGCGCGCCTGGTCCAGGCCCCTGCGGACGATCTTCGGCGCGGCCAGGGTCGGATCCAGGTTGCGGCGGCAGGCGGCCAGCACCCCAGGCACCTCGCGCAGCCGCGCCTCGACCGTCGCCACCAGCTCGGCCTCGGGGCGCAGCCGGTACAGGAACGAGGTGAACAGGTTGCTGAGCACGGCAGAGGTGTAGACCGATGGGTCGCGCCGCCAGTCCGGCCAAGCCGCCATGGCCTGGTCGCCGCGCAGGACCGCCACCACGAGGTCCCGGTCCACCGAATCGTCCAGGCTCAGACCGGCGGGGTCGACGGCGGTCATCCGCGCCAGCCAGCCGTCCACCTCGCGCTCGTAGCGGAGGAAGCCGGCCTCGGTGAAGTCGCCGAGGGTCCCGTCGTGGTCGAGCGAACCCAGCATCGCGGCGCGCGCCGGCACCCGGTCGAAGTGCCACGCGACGAACTCGTCGACGAGCTGGGGCACGGTCTTGTCATCGGTCATTGCAGGATTATGTGGGTTCGGCGATTCGGGCGAGGCGGATCTCACCGCACGGCGAACGGCCGGTGATCGTAGGCTCGGTGGGTGGCAGAACAGACTTCAGTTGAGGTGCCGCCGCGCGCGGTGAAGGCGGCGGCGGAGTTCGTCTCGGCGCACGGCAAGCCCACGCGGGCCGTCGTGCAGAACATCGGGCGGGCGGGCGCGCGGGTCGTGCTGGTCGGCAAGGACGGCGCGCTCGGCGACGTCGTGGTGGCCGACGTGGCCACGGGCGAGGCGCTGTGCGCCGCCGTGCCGGACGTCGAACTCGGCGAGTGGGACAGGGAGACGACCGCCGCCGTGAAGATCGGACCGGTCCACCGGCACCGGATGGCAGGCCGCTGATGGCGGGAGCCGCCGCGCCGAGGGTGCTGTTGGTCGGGTGCGCGCACCTGCCGACCGGTGACGGCGACGACGCCATGATGCCGGCCGCGCTCGCCGAGCTGGGTGTGGCCGCGGAGTGGGCGGTGTGGGACGACGGGTCGGTCGACTTCGCGGCCGCCGACCTCGTCGTGCTGCGCGCGCCGTGGGACTACCCCGAGCGCAGGACGGAGTTCCTCGACTGGTGCGAGTCGGTGCCGGCGCTCGTGAACGCCGCGCCGGCCGTGCGGTGGAACACCGACAAGGCGTACCTGGTCGAGCTCGCGGACAAGGGCGTGCCGGTCGTGCCGACCGAGCTGGTCGCGCCGGGGGAGCCCGCCGCGTGGCCAGCCGGCGAGTTCGTGGTCAAGCCGGCCGTCGGCGCGGGCTCGCAGGACGTCAAGCGGTTCACCCCCGACCGGCTCGACGAGGCGGCCGAGCACGTGGCGTTGCTGCACGCGACCGGGCGCACCGCGGTGGTGCAGCCCTACCAGGCCGCGGTGGGCGAGGAGGGCGAGACCGCCCTGGTGTTTGTCGCGGGCGCCTACACGCACGCCTTCGTGAAGGGGCCGATGCTCCGGCCCGGCGCGGTGATCGACAACTCCGGGCTGTACATCGCCGAGCAGCTGCGGCCGGAGCCGGAGCCTGCCGCGGACCGTCGTCGGCTGGCCGAGGACACCCTGGACGCGGCGTGCGGCGTCCTCGGCATCCGGCGCACCGATCTGCTGTACGCGCGGGTAGATGTGTTGCAGGGCGCGGACGGCCGTCCGCTGCTGCTCGAACTCGAGATCGCCGAGCCCTCGCTCGGTTTCCGGCAGACAGACGCCGCCGCGCCGCTGCGGTTCGCGTCGGCGATCCGCGCCTTCCTGTAGCTCCGCCTGTCGGACTTTCGGACGACGAAGAGGCTCCCGCCGGGGGCCTCTTTGTCGTTGGCTGTCGGTGCCCGGGGGTAGAAAGATCGCCAAACGCGAGTGATTGGTATACGTTTGTCACACTGTGCTTTCAGTGTTAATTGAAGACGATGTTCGGAGGCCCAGGTGAGCGTCGGGCGAGAAACCCGGTTGTCGGCTTGGATCGAGCGGTTCGCGGCGCACTTCGCCGAGGAGGGCATCCCCCTCATCGGCGGCCGGATCCTCGGCTACCTGCTGGTCTGTGACCCGTCCGAGCGCACCGCCGCCGAGCTGTCCCAGGAGCTGGAGGCGAGCAGCGGGTCGATCAGCACGAACCTGAAGTTCCTGGTCAACTCGGGCCTGGTGACGAAGCGGACGCGCCGGGGACGGCAGGCGGCGCAGTACCGGATCGACGAGCGCCGCTGGGTCGACATGGTGCAGCGGCGGCTCGACTCGATGGTCAGCGTGCGCGAGCTGACCAACTCCGGGATGCGGCTGCTCAGCGGCGATCCGCAGCGCGCGCACCGGCTGCGCACGGTGGACGAGCTGTACGGCTGGCTGGCCGAGGAGCTGCCGCCGATGTGGGAGCGGCGGCCCGCGCCGCCGAAGTAGCCGCCTGGAGAAGTGGCGGCCTAGCTAAGTAGCGCTCAGCCGGCCACGGTCGCGTCGGACTTCGTGTCGGTGGTCTGCTCGGCGACGGTTGCGTCCTTCGCGTCGTCGGTGTTCACGGTGGCCTCGGCCGGCAGCGTCGGCGCCGGGCCGCGATCGCGCGAGCCCTGCCACAGCGCCGCCATGGCCACCACGACCAGGCCGGCGCCGAACACGTGGATCGAGACCAGCACCTCGGGAATGCCGGTCAGGTACTGGACCATGCCGAGCGCGCCCTGGCCGAGCACCACCGCGATCATCGCCCAGTAGCGCCGCCACAGCGCCGTCGGCGTGTCGTGCGCGCGCAGCGCGAAGCCGAGGGCCACCAGCATGCCGAGGAACACGAACAGCACGTCGGCGTGCAGCTGGGCCAGGTTGGACACCGGCAGGTGCAGGCGGGGCGTCTTGGCGTCGCCAGCGTGCGGGCCGGCCGAGGTGACCAGGTTGCCGGCCATCAGCAGCAGCGCGAGGACACCGACCATGGCGAGTTCGAGCGACCGCAGCGCGCGCGGCACCAGCGGGCGGGCCGGCTCGTCGCCCTCGCCGATCGCGCCGTAGAGCAGCATCGCGAGCCAGGTCAGCACCATGGAGACCAGGAAGTGCACGGACACCGACCACCACACCAGGCCGAGGTGCACGACCACGCCGCCGATGACGGCCTGCACGACCACGCCGATGGGCATGGTCAGCGCGAGCACCAGCACGCGTCGCCGCCTCGGCCGGTGGAAGTACGCAGACAGCACGCAGAGGGCGGCGATGACGCCGACGACCCCGGTCAGCGTGCGGTTGGTGAACTCGACCCACTGGTGCAGCCCGGCGACGTCGGGGTGTTCGACGGGGGTGAGGCTGCCGTCGACGCACTGCGGCCAGGTGGGGCAGCCCAGCCCGGACCCGGTGACCCGCACGATCGACCCCGTCACCGCGATGCCGCCCTGGGCGATCACGGCGGCGACGGCAAAGGCGCGTTGCAGGGCGATGCTGGGGGAGGGGATCCGCGAGATCCAGGAGGGGGCCGGCACGCACCGATGGTAGGCGCGGGCCGACTCGGGCGATTCGCCGGCCACCACCGGTAGTGAGGCCGGTCTCAGGTTGACGTCCTCCCCACGGCTGAAGCCGGGGATTCCCACCCGTCATGCGGGTTGGCGCAGTAGTCCCTCACGGTTTCCTGCTGGTTCCTGCTTCACGGACCAGGTAGCCCCGAGGTCTCCACAGGCGGACACCGACAGCCCGTCGGCTAAGGGGTTGCAGATAATTA
>NZ_VUOB01000228.1 GCF_008386585.1 Solihabitans fulvus | reverse complement strand
TGCGGGGCACCACCCGGCCCAGCTTGGGCCGGGCCCCGGCGCCCGCCGGCTCCCGCTCCGGCTGCCGACCGGGCAGCAAGTCGGCCACGGCGGTGCGGATCGCGACCCGGCTCACCTGGTGTTCCCGGGACAGGGCGGCGATGCTCGTGCCCGCGCGGAACGCCGTGCGTACGTCGTTGAGCACGCCGAGCTGCGCGATCTGCGGCCGGCGGCCGGAGCGGGAGCCGCCGGCCCAGGCGGCGGCCAGGCCGTCGCGGGTCAGTTCGTTCTGGAGGTCACGTTGGAATTGGCCGACCGAGACCAGCACGTTGACCAGCATGGTGGTGGTCGCGTCGGTGGCGGCCAGGTCGACGATGCTCGACAGCGGCCCGGACAGCACGCGCAGCTTCACCTTGTGCTGTTGGCACCAGCCGCGCACGGCCAGGATGTCGGCGAGGTCGCGGCACAGCCGGAACAACTCGGAGACGGTGAGTGTGTCGCCGAGCCTGGCGTAGCCGGCCAGCTCGGTGAACCCGGCGCGGTCCAGGGCGGGGATCTTGGAGGAGGTGGACGGGTCGCTGAAGAGGCGGACGCCCACGGTGCCGTCGACGAGCCCGGCCTCGGCGAGCAGGTGGGTCTGGCGCGCGGTGCTCTGTTCGTCGGTGGAGACCCGGGTGTAGACGAGGTCCGCCATGGCCGCCTGTCTCCTTCATCCATTCGGATACGACAGGGCAATATGTACCTGTCGTCAAACCCTGTAGTCAACTCGCATCGGATTCCATTGGATCAACGGCGAACCGCAGTGCGCCATCGACCGCCGCGGACCTCGACCGATCCCCGCCGACCTCCCGATCCGTTGCATAATCAACTGACTTGTCGTCAAAGGATGGTTTGACGACAAGTATGGATGGTCCTCCTTCGTCGTCACCGTC
>NZ_VUOB01000227.1 GCF_008386585.1 Solihabitans fulvus | reverse complement strand
TTAGACGATACAACCCGACCTTCAGTCGAGACATAAAACACAAAATACAGACTAGGAACACCCTACGCAGACAAACACCTACTACTGATATCCTCAACAGAATTAGGGCTCTGAAAACAGATATTACAGAGGATATCAGACACGAACAACAACAGAAATGGAAATAAGTACTCAACACCACCACGTTCAACACAAATCCTTCCAAACTTTGGAAGCTCATACGAGGCCT
>NZ_VUOB01000226.1 GCF_008386585.1 Solihabitans fulvus | reverse complement strand
GAAGAAGTAGGCCGGCGAGACGTCGAAGAACCGAGCCAGGGCTTCGAGGTTGTGCTTGGTCGGGTTGGTGGCCTTGCCGGTGCGCAGCTGGGTCATGTACTCCCGGCTGAAGGACTGGCCGGTGTGCTCGGCGCAGAACCGGCTGACCTCGGCGTTGGTGTGCTTGCGTCCGTTGGATTGCCGGATCAGACGGAACAGGGCGTTGAGCTTGTCCGCCAGCGTGCGCGGCGGTGTGTCAGCCGCGAACTCCTGCCGACTCAGGTCTGCCGTCACCGCGTGTGTCCTTTGCCCTCGCCCCTGTCCCCGCCGCGAGTGTTCCACACACCAAAAGTGAACACCAGTTGACAGGAGGCGAATCCACTCTATCCTCGAATCAGTCGATCGTAACTGAAGCTCACATTTTGAGGTGATGGGGCGGTCAGCGGCCATCCAGACAGCAGGCAGCACGGGAGGAGGCGACGGGCAATGCAGTCGCGCACCACCGACTCGGCGACCATCTGGCCCGCCACGGTCGCCGGCACCACCGCCGTCGGCCAGTCCGCGCTCGACGCGAACACCGCACGGCCACCGCGCCAGGCGGCGGCCGTCACCGGGGCGCTCACCCCCGAACCACGCCAGGACGCGCGCCTGGCGGGTGACCAGCCCACGCTGCTGGCCGCCGCACCCGCGCCGCACTTCCCCGCGGCACGGTCGGCGGCGACGGGACCGCGGACGGTCGCTTCGGCGCCGACCGCAGTCCCGAAAGGGTGGCCCGCCAAGCCCGCCAGCTCGGTGTGGTCCTGGATGGCCGGCCAGCGCCCACCGATGGCGGTGATGGTGGCTGGAGCCGAAGGCGGACTCGGCACCAGCCTCGTCACGGCCCCGGTCGGCGAGACCGTGGCGGGCGCCTCCCCCTGCCCCCCCGGGGCCGTCGACCCGGGGGGGGCGCCCCGGGGCGGGCCCCCCCCCC
>NZ_VUOB01000225.1 GCF_008386585.1 Solihabitans fulvus | reverse complement strand
TCGCTGCCGCGCCGGGCCGTCGACTCGTCGGGACTGGGCCGCAACGTGGCGCTGTTCAACAGGGTGCGCCTGTGGGCGTATCGGGCGCGGCTTCGCTACGAGGACCGCGTCGAGTGGGAGGAGGTCACCTTCGCCTACGCGGTCAACGTGAACGCCGAGTTCGCGGTCGAGCTGCCGCTGGCCGAGGTGGGCCACACGGCCCGATCGGTGGCGCGGTGGGTCTGGCGGAACTTCTCCCGCGAGAAGTTCTCGACGATCCAGGCCTCACGCGGCCGGATCACCTCGGAGGCGAAACGGGAGGCGAACCGCAAGCGCGCCACGAAAGTCGACCTCGCCACGGCACTGGAGGCGTGGGGGTGACCGCGAAATACCCCCAGCGTCGGAAGGTCACCGCGCGGGAGGCCGCGGCACAGTTCGACGTGACGCCCCGCACGGTGAAGCGGATCATGGCCGAACCCCGCGAGGAGTTCCTGGATCGAGCGGAGAAGCTACGCGAGCAGGTGGTGTCGTTACGG
>NZ_VUOB01000224.1 GCF_008386585.1 Solihabitans fulvus | reverse complement strand
CGACGGCCCGGCGCGGCAGCGACCGGGGCATCAGCTCGCCCAGGCTCTCCGCGAGCTGGCCCAGGGAGTACAGGTGGTCGGTGCCCCAGGTGGTCGCCCAGTGCTCGTGCAGCGGATTCTTGGTCAGCAGCCCGGCATAGCCCATGTCGCCGTCCAGCGAGCGCCGCAGGCCCTCCTCGACCCGGGCGGCGTAGCGCATCGGCGCGATCCGCGCCGAGTCCGTCCGGCACACCGGCGCCTCCAGGATCCACCCCACGTGCCCCCGGCCGGTCGGGCTCTCCGCGATCCAGGTGGGCATCGCGTGCCCACGCGGTTCCTCCAGTGCCCGCAGCAGCGTGTCGTGGTGGTCGACGTCCACCACGAGCATGCACAGCAGCGCCGTCGGCGAGTGCTCCAGGTACCGACGTGTCAACGCCTTCGCCCGGCTCTCCCGCCACGACCCCGTGGTCGGGTCGTCGCTGGCCAACGGCCAGC
>NZ_VUOB01000223.1 GCF_008386585.1 Solihabitans fulvus | reverse complement strand
GGGTTAGGTTAGGTTAGAGTGTGTGTGGGGCACAGCTCAGTTCCTCCAGCAGGGCGGCGCGGAAGAAAAAGAACAGTGCCCCACACCCCCCCCCATGAACGACTACCATAGCTTTGCTTCTCCACTCCCTGCCTTAGGCAAAAAGTTCCTCATCACAAGGGACGAAGCCCAGCCAGCAAGCCATTTTTGTCATTGTTGTCGTCGACACGGGGATGATAAGAGTGTGTGTGTCACACAGCTCAGCTTCTCCCGAATTGCGCGGAAGAAA
>NZ_VUOB01000222.1 GCF_008386585.1 Solihabitans fulvus | reverse complement strand
CGCGACCAGGGTCCCTCCACGACGAAACGCGGATCCATCGGGGAGAAGCTTTCCCGTCCAGACAGCCATATATCCCATGATGTTACCTGGACAGGTGTTGGAGAGGAAAAGAAGAAGAACGAGAAAAGCCACCCCATTAAAATTACCTACGAGGCAGAAGGAGGAAGCCTATGGAGACCTACCAAACACATAAACTATGACCCGGGATTGAGGAAGTCAGCAAGTACTGATATACCCAATCCAAGGTAACTAGGGGACCCGTGGCCAACAACCCACTACACCTCTACAGTATCGTGGGAGTAAGGATATACTGTAGGTGCTCCCCGTGGGACCCCGGGATTGAGTAAATCAGCAAAAGCTGATATACTGAATCCAAGGTAACTGGAGCCCAGTGGTCGTTAACCCACTAAGCACCTACAATATCACAGGATATTGCAGATGCCCCCCTGGGGGGAGGTTTTAATAAATAACATAGGAGACTATAGCAATATACATGGCCATAAAACACT
>NZ_VUOB01000221.1 GCF_008386585.1 Solihabitans fulvus | reverse complement strand
CATGGCGAGCTTCTTCACTAGCAACATGAAGTTCGCTGACGTAATGATCTACAGAAAAGACCTCGGCATGTCGAACACCAGCAAGACCGTGGACACCTCGGAGATGGTCATGATGAAGGACGATCTCACCTACCTGGACTCGGACATGCTGGTCAAGAGGACTTACAAAGACGTCATGATGATGAGCAGCATGATGAACTGATCACACGACATTGTACCTAACCTAAGCCAG
>NZ_VUOB01000220.1 GCF_008386585.1 Solihabitans fulvus | reverse complement strand
AGATGAACTGCATGGAGTACGCTTATCAACTTTGGCTCCAGGGCTCCAAGGACATCGTCCGTGATTGTTTCCCAGTTGAGTTCAGACTTATCTTCGCCGAAAACGCCATTAAGCTTATGTACAAGCGCGACGGTCTCGCTTTGACGCTGAGTAATGATGTTCACGGCAACGATGGCAGACTTGCCTTCGGCGACGGTAAGGACAAAACAAGCCCGAAAGTCAGCTGGAAGTTCATTGCTCTGTGGGAGAACAACAAGGTCTACTTCAAGATCTTGAACACTGAGCGTAACCAATATTTGGTATTGGGAGTCGGTACTAACTCGAACGGCGACCACATGGCCTTCGGAGTCAACAGCGTCGATAGTTTCAGAGCCCAGTGGTACCTGCAGCCCGCTAAATACGACAAAGACAATTTGTTCTACATCTACAACCGTGAATACAGCAAGGCTTTGACACTGTCGAGGACGCTTGAAACCTCGGGTAACCGCATGGCCTGGGGATACAATGGTAGAGTGATCGGAAGTCCCGAACATTACGCTTGGGGTGTTAAGGCATTTTAAGTTATATTTTAAATATTCACGAAACCCAACCAGAATGAG
>NZ_VUOB01000024.1 GCF_008386585.1 Solihabitans fulvus | reverse complement strand
TTAGACGCGACGGTCTACTAGTGTCCGCGCCAGGGGACAGCACCGTGAGGGCTGCCCGGTCGGTCCGGTTGAATGGCGGGCGTGGGGTGCTGCGGCGCAGCACCGCGACCTCGTGGCGAAGCGCGAGTATCTCCGTGTCTTTGGGTACTGAGGACCGGGCGAACAGCGCCAGCCAGGTCAACCCTTGGGCCAAGACCCGGTAGAACAGTCGGGCAGTCACGGCCCACCGATCAGATCATTGAATGCGCGACTCAGCTGGTCAAGGCTACTGACCAGATTCTCGATCAGGGTGGGCCCGCCGGTTCGAAGAGGACACCGCCCGGCTGGCCAGCCAGTTGAGTGAGCACCCCACCCCGCAGGACAGCGAGCACGTGCTGGGCATGATGATGGTGACCAGCCTGAGCGTTGACTGGCCCCACGTGGTGTCGTGACATCCGCTTCGCCGCGTGGAATCAGGTCGACGGTCTGCCGGACGCGGCCGCCGCCTGACGCGCGGTGCCATCAGAATCCCAGCCTGCCTCGAACACCCCGGCCACCACACAACCTGACAGTGTCTTGGCCGGCCTCACGGTCGCGACTCGCACGGACAGCGCGTCACCGGCCAACGTACGCAGTGACCTGTCGGGCACTCACCAGCGAGGAGCTTCTCCAGGCGTACCTACCCGCCGGCCTGTGCGTGGCCGGCGGTGGCGTGTCTGATAGCGCGGACCGTGATGCTCCTCAGCGCACGACGAGGACGGGGCACCAGGCGTGGTGCAGGGCGGCCTTGGTGATGGTGCCGCACTGGTTTCCGCGAGGGTTGCCGTGTCCGACGACCAGCCGGTCGGTGTCGGTGTAGCGGGAAACCAGTTCGTAGGGGTGGCACCGAACGACTTCAAGGCAGGTCGACGGGCAGCGGTCGAGCAGCGCGAGCTGCGCTTCTGCCTGTGCCAGCGCGGAATGCGCGTCGGTCTCGACCAGTTCTGGCCGGCTGGCCGGTAGCGCCAAGGCGTGCGCGACGCGCAGCTTCGCCCGGTGGGTCAGGGCCATCTCGGCGGCGTGGCGCAGCACGGCCGCGTCCCGGTCGCCGCCGTCGACCAGTGCGGTCACGCGGTGGTGCTCGCCGTGGACGGCGGCGTGGTGGCCGCGGACGACGACGGTGGGGCATCGGGTCGCCTGGAGCAGTGGCAGTACGACGCTGCCGAGCCCGAGGTAGGAGTGCGTGTGGCCCCGGTAGCCCAGGACCAGCAGGTCGCTGGTGCGGCTGGCCTGCACCAGCCGGGCGACCGGGTCGCCGTCCAGGCTCCCGGCGCGAAGGTGCAGCAGGGGGAACGTTGTGGTGATGTGGCTGAGGCCGATGTCGCCGGGCACGTCGGTCGGGATGGTCGAGCGGTCGGCTGGCTGCCACACCTGGAGTTCGGCGCCCCGCACCCAGGCGTGGCCGGCGGCCCAGTTGAGCGCCGCGTCACCCCAGTAGGAGCCGTCGCTGCCCACCACCACCCGCGTCGTGGTCGTGATCGGCGACGGGCGTTGGAGGACGCGGTTCTCGGTGATGGTCATCCTTGCCTCCCTTGGCGGGTACCGGTGGCGCGCCTCGCAGCCTCGTCCGGTCCGGCAGGGCCTGCCAGGGCCCATCGAACGGTCGGTGTGGACCGAAGGTCCTCGGTGTCAGAGGTCGGTCGCCGCTGTCGGTCTCCGCAGTGCCGTGAGGAGATTTGACTCGAGGCGAAACGGAGGTTCGCGATGTCCGGCTCGGTGCTTGATGCCCAGATCCTGTGGTGGTTGGTGTTCCTGGGGATGGTGCTGGTCGTGACGGTCGCGTTGATCGCCGTGGACGTTCGCCGTCGGTGGCGGCGCGGCGCGGGCCGGTGGCCTCGCACCCCTTCGCACCGATCTTGATCGAGACCCATGAATTCGACGGGAGTGTCGATGACCATCCACACGGCGGTCCCCGCCACCGAGCAGTTGGGCACCGACCCACTGGCCCTGGAACGGGTGGACGCGTGGTGGCGCGCGGCGAACTATCTCGCTGTCGGGCAGATCTACCTGATGGACAACCCGCTGCTGCGGCAACCGCTTGGGCCCGAGGACGTGAAGCCGAGGCTGCTAGGTCACTGGGGCACGGTGCCCGGCCTGACGCTGACCTACGCCCATCTCAACCGGGCGATCATGGCCCGAGGACTGTCCGTGCTGTTCGTGGCCGGGCCGGGGCACGGGGCGGCCGGGCTGAACGCCGCCGCCTGGCTGGAGGGCACCTATTCCGAGCTGTATCCCGACATCGCTCAGGACGCCGAGGGGATGCGCCGCCTGTTCCGGCAGTTCTCCTTTCCTGGCGGGATCCCCAGCCACGCGTCGGCGCACCTGCCCGGCTCGATCCACGAGGGCGGGGAGTTGGGGTACTCGTTGGCGCACGCGACCGGCGCCGCCCTGGACAATCCCGATCTGGTGGTCGCGTGCGTGGTCGGCGACGGTGAGGCGGAGACCGGGCCGCTGGCGGCGAGCTGGCACGCGCCGGCGTTTCTCAATCCGGCCCGTGACGGGGCCGTGCTGCCCATCCTGCACCTCAACGGCTACAAGATCGCCAACCCGACAGTGCTGTCTCGCCTGCCGCGCAACGATCTCACCGCGATGCTGCTGGGGTACGGGTGGCGGCCGGTGGAGGTCGAGGGCGACGATCCGTTCGAGGTGCACGCCGCCTACGCCCACGCCGTGGACCAGTGCCTCGACGAGATCGGGGAACTTCAGCACGAGGCCCGGCGGGGACTGATCCGGCGCGGCACCCGCCGGCCGATGATCGTGCTGCGCACTCCCAAGGGATGGACCGGGCCGGCCGAGGTCGACGGTCTCCGGGTCGAGGGCTCCTGGCGGGCCCACCAGGTGCCGTTGACGGCGGTGCGCGAGAACCCGGAACACCTGGCGATGCTGGAGAACTGGCTGCGGTCCTACCGGCCGGGTGAGCTGTTCGACGAGGATGGCGCGCCGGTGCCGTGGGTGGGGTGCTGGCGTCCTCAGGGCGAGGCGCGGATGAGCGCGAACCCGGTGGCACACGGGTTGGCGCAGCACGATCTGCGGCTGCCCGAGCCGGCCGAGCACGCGGTGGCGGGGACTCCCGCGCCGCGCTGGCGGTGCGGGTGTACCTGCACCGGCTGCGTCGCGAGATCGCCGCATCCCTGGTGTCCCTGGACGGCCTCGACGCTCTCGTGCTGACCGGCGGCGTGCTCGAACACCTTCCCGGCCTGCGCGCCGAACTCCTGCACGGCCTGACGCACCTGGGGATCGCCGTCGACACGCCGCGCAATCTCGGTTCGGGCGACCGGGTGATCAGCCCGCCCGGCGCCGGCGCCACGGTCGTCGTGCTGACGGCCAGAGAGGACCTGGTGATCGCCCGCGACGTCGACCTCCTCCTGCAACGTCAACCAGTTGGCTCGAACGCGTGAGACAGACGAAAGGAAAGCCATGAACGCCAACAACAACGAGGACCGGGAGCGCATCGTCGTCGGTGTCGATGGTTCACCGGCCAGCACCGAGGCGCTGCGCTGGGCGCTGGAGGAGGCCGCCCGCCGCGACGCCGTGGTCGACGCGGTCATCGCCTGGCAGTCCGAGCCGCAGCTGGCCGGGCCACAACCCGTGCTCGCGCTGCCCTACCAACAGCCGGAGAAGATCCGCGACGAGCACGCCGAGGTGCTCAGCGAGACCGTGACCAAGACCGGCGTCGGCGACGAGAACCTCGGGGTACTTCAGCATGTGATCGCTGGCTGGGCGCCGAAAGCGCTCGTCGACCACGCCAGGGGCGCGTCCCTGCTGGTGGTCGGCAGCCACGGCCACTCCTGGATCACCGAGAAGCTCCTGGGCACCGTCAGCGCCTACTGCGTGCGGCACGCTCCCTGCCCCGTGGTCATCATCCCCGCCCACACCGACGCCGACCAACAGCCCGACCCGGCCGCCGACGAACAGTTCGTGGTCGGCCCGGCGCTCTGAGCGCCACCAGAACCAGGAGCACGGCATGGCTTCCACACAGGACACCCTCGCAGTCGGCATCTCCCGACCCACCCAGCGACAGCGCACCAGGACGGGACGGCCGGCGATCACCTTTCTCGGCGGCGCGGGCACTGTCACCGGGAGCAAGTTCCTCGTCGAGGCCTGCCCCTCGGGTGTCCTGGTGGACTGCGGCCTGTTCCAGGGGCTGGCGCCGCTGCGCCGCCGCAACTGGCAGACACCGCCGCTGGACCTGGACCGGCTCGACGCGGTCGTGCTGGCCCACGCCCACCTCGACCCCTGCGGCTACCTGCCCGTGCTGGCCCGAGCGGGCTGGCACGGGCCGGTCTACGCGACACCGGGCACTGTTCGGCTGGCCGCGATCGTGCTCGCCGACAGCGCGCACCTGCTCATGGAGGAAGCCACCCACGCCAACGCGGCGGGTTGGTCCAAGCACCGCCCCGCGCTGCCGTTCTACGATGAACGGGATGCGGCGAAAGCCCTCCGGCTGCTGCGGCCCGTCGACTTCGGGGTGCCCATCGAGCTCGCCGAGGGCATCAGCGTCGAGTTCGGCCGCGCCGGGCACATTCTCGGCTCCGCCTGGGCACACCTGTGGCTGACCGGCGGCGGGATTTCCAGGAGCCTGGTCGCCAGCGGTGACCTCGGCCGGCCCGTGCACCGCGTGCTGCGCCCGCCGCAACCGAGGCCCGACTGCGACGCGTTGCTGCTGGAGTCCACCTACGGCGGCCGCGACCACCACGACGAGCACGCCACCGAGCGGCTCGCCGAGTTGGTGTGCCGCACGATCGGCCGGGGCGGCAGCGTCCTCATCCCGGCGTTCGCCGTGGACCGCACCGAGGTGATCCTCGTCGAGCTGGCCAAGCTGGCGCGCGCGGGCGCCATCCCCGACGTGCCGGTGTTCGTGGACAGCCCGATGGCCCTGGCCTCGCTGCGGGTCTACCGGCAGGCCCTTCAGGAGGGCTGGCCCGAGATCAGACCCGAGTTCGCCGACGCCGTCGACCCGTTCGATCCCGGACACCTGGCCGAACTGCACTCGGTGGAGGAGTCCATGAGCGTCAACGACCCGCGCATGCCCTCGATCATCATCTCCGCCTCTGGCATGGCCACCGGCGGCCGGGTGCTGCACCACCTGACCCACCTGCTGCCCGACCGCAGACACACGATCCTCATCGTGGGCTTCGCCGCCGCCGGCACCCGCGCGCGGCAGCTCGCCGCCGGGGCGCGGGAGATCAAGATCCACGGACGCTACGTGCCGGTGCGCGCCGACGTCGAGGTCCTCGACGCGTTCAGCGCTTACGCGGACGCCTCCGAGCTGGTCGCCTGGGCCACGGCGGCACCGACACCGGACGCCACCTACCTCGTGCACGGTGAACCGGACGGCGCCGCGCGGTTGGCCGACCGACGGCGCGAGGACCACGACTGGTGCGCCGTCCTACCTCGCGACGGCGAACGCGTCCTCGTCTGAAAACACTGACACAGCAAGGAAGTCACGACACAAGGAGGCACCTCATGTCCACTCCGCACAAGGCTCGGCCCGTCACAGAGGCTTCGATCCCCGTACAACGCGTCGACAGGACCACCGCGCCAGGCACACCGGCAGGGGATCCGGTCCCCGAATCCACTCGCGGCCCGGCCGTCGCGGCACGGGCCCTCGCGGTGCTGCGGATGGCGACCGGCTTCGTGTTCCTGTGGGCCTTCGTCGACAAGCTGTTCGGCTGGGGCTACGCGACCCAGTCCAAGAACGCCTGGGTCAACGGCGGTTCGCCGACCAAGGGCTTCCTCAGCGGCGTCCACGCGGGTCCGTTCCAGTCGATGTTCCACTCCTGGGCCGGCGCGGGCTGGGCGGACTGGCTGTTCATGCTCGGCCTGCTCAGCATCGGCCTGGCGGCGACGCTCGGTGTCGCGCTGCGGATCGCCGCGGTCGCCGGCACGCTGATGATGCTGTTCATGTGGGTCGCCGAATGGCCCTTCGCGCAGCACACCGCCACCGGCGCGGCGAGCGGCTCGACCAATCCGCTGGTGGACTACCACATCGTCTACGCACTGGCTCTGATCGTCGCCGCGGCCGCCTACGCGGGCAACACCTGGGGGCTGGGCAGGATGTGGTCGCGACTCAGCGTCGTCAGCGCCAACCGCTGGCTGCTCTGACCTACCCGCCGACAACGAGCAAGGGCCCCGAGCGATGCTCGGGGCCTTCCGCCTGGCGGACAGGCGCTATCGACGCCCGAGGGGCCGCTGCACTGCCCGCGAGGCCACTGCCTCCACCTCCATGCTGACCAACAACTGCTGCCGGTGTCCTGACCGCACGCGGACGGATTTGCTGTTCGGTGCGGCGATGACCGTGGCGGCCACGGATGCGGCGACGCGGTCAGGCTCCGTAGCCCCTCCGGACCGTGCCAACCGGTTTCCTGAGCGCTGACCCTGCGTGCACTGTCCTAAATGGATCTTTTGGGGGCGTCGACAGGGCGATGAGTCAGGCGGGCAGGAACCGCAACCGGTCGGGGTGGCTGGTCGAGACAGTCGGGGCCTTCCGGTCGGGGACGGGAAGGCCGGTGCTCGCTACCGTGGCCGGGTTCTCCACGCGGTGGTGAACCGGACGGCGGTCCGAACTCTTCAATCGTGCGGTCATCCACGCCCGGCGCACCCTGGTTTTGCCTTGACCTTCAGGTGTGCCTCCCAACATCTTGCCTTTCGAGATCCCGAACAGTTGACCTGATCTGTTGTGCCAGCTCGTTCACCCGGTTCCTTCCAGGCGATCCTGGCTGACCGAGGAGGCGTTCGTCGCGGCGGCGCGCAGGGTCGTGATGTGGTCGATCAGGTCGCAGGTGTCGCTGTGGCGTTGATGGCGGCACGCCTCGTTGCGCAGGGGGCGCAGCCGGTCGAGGACGCGGGTGCAGTCCAGGTACGCGGCCGTGTCCACGGCTCGCAGGCCCACTCGCACGCCGTCGTCAAGGTTGCCGTCGACCAGGTGCGCGGTGGCCAGGGCGGTCAGGCTGAAGGCGCGGCTGCGCGCCATGTCGGGACCGAAGCCGGCCGCCGCGGCAGTCAGCTCGGGAATCGCGTCGGTGGCGTAGGTCGGGTCGACGTGGACGGCTAGCTCTGCGTGGATCACTCCGGTGATGGCGGTCAGGTCGGTCTGGTCGAAGAACGCCGTCCACGGTGCTGGCGGGTGGGAGGTGCTGCGGGTGAAGGCAAGGCGGGCCTGCTCCAGCAGGCGCACTGCGTCGGTGGCGTGTCCCATCGTCGCGGCGGCCCACGCCTGGTTGGCGGACAGGATGGCCAGCGCGTGGGCCGAGCCGGCGCGGCGGGCGACGTGCTCGCCGAGCTGGAAGCAGGTCGTGGCCTGGTCGGGCTGGTCGTGGTGGAGGTGGACGCGGCCGATCCGGTAGTAGATGTTGGCGGTCAGACCAGGATTCGGGGCCAGGCGGGCCAGGTCGAGGGCGTGGCCGAACTGGGCGCGGGCGTCGGGGACCAGGCCGGTGTCGAAGCAGGTCCAGCCGGCCAGGTTGTGCAGGTCGGCCACGGCCGAGTACAGGCGGGCGGTGACCTTGTCGCTGGCGGTGGCCCACAGCAGCGGGCGGGTCTCGGCCAGGTGGTCCAGCACCGCCTGCCGGCAGGACCCGCCGCCCTTGCGGTAGTCCATGGCCCGGCACTGCGCGGTGATGGCCTCGATCCGCCGCACGTCGGCCATGCCGACGTGATGGGGGACGGTGGGATGCGGGTCGTCGTGTCGCTGCACGGTACACCTCACAGGGAGCATCAAGGCTGTGGTGTGGGGTGGCCTCGTCTCTGGACCAGGTTCATTATCGGTGCGTCGTCAGGTCGTGGGTACGGCCGAATTTCGGGATGAGCAGGGGCCAAAGTCCCACGGGCGGAAGCCGCGGACCCAACAGGTTCGCCAGGCGGGTGGTATCCGGTCGTATGGGGTTGAAGCAGCGAGTCCCCGGGCAGCCATCGCCGCGAACGAAACAAGGACGACAGGAGGCTGGCGCGTGATGTCTGAGCAGTCTGTGCCGGAATGGGATCTGGAGGCCGGCCTGCGAGAGCTGACCGCGCTGATGCTGTCGACCACCGACATCGAGCAGTCGCTGCGACACATCGCCGACACGGCGTGCAGGCTGCTGCCGGGCCATCCGATGGCCGGGGTGACGCTGGAACGCGGCGGCCAGGTGATGACCGTGGCGTCCTCGGACGCGCACGCGAGCATGATCGACGAGATCCAGTACAGCAGCGGGCAGGGGCCGTGCCTGGAGTGCATGCGTGGCGCCGAGCCGATCCTGGTGCCGGACCTGACCCGGGAAACCCGGTGGGGAACGTACTCGACCACGATGCTCGCGCACGGGGTGCGCAGCGTCTACTCCCACCCACTGCACGCGGACGGGACCGCGATCGGCGCGCTGAACCTGTACGCCACGACCGTCGACGGGTTCGACACCCAGACCCGTCAGGCGATCCAGCTGACCGCCGAACACACCGGTGTGTTGCTGTCGGCCGCGATCAACGCCGCCCGCCAGGCCGCCTTGACCGACCAACTGCGCCAGGCTCTCGCCTCCCGCGCGGTCATCGACCAAGCCCTGGGCATGATCATGGCCCGCGACCGGTGCACCGCCGGCAAGGCATTCGAGATCCTGCGAACCATTTCCAGCCACCGCAACCTCAGGCTCCGCGACGTCGCGGCGGAGATCGTCACCGCGATCAGCGGACACCCGCCCGCGCTCGAGGACCCCCATTTCGCCTGACCGGGCGAGCATCTCGCGCAGCACCCGCAGTTCACCACTGAGAACCCGGTCCCTGGGGCCAGAGCCCCGTCCCATGCTCACAAAGATCTGGCCCCGAGGAACAACGGCCCTCTTTGCCGGAACTGTCCTGCTGGGACACGGAGAGAGACCGCAGGTGCCGGCGGGTCGCGACGCCAACGTCACGACTCTGTCCCCGGGGTGTTATGCCCGCCGGCACTGCGGCCCCCGCGCGTCTGCGTGGACTCCCGCACTCGCACGACGCATCTGCCTCGACGACTCGTAGCCGCCCATCCTCGACCTCCTGCCACCGTTCGTCTCGTGCCGCGGGCCGGGCACGTCGGTGTGCGAACTCGTCGACGAGCACGACCTGCGGACGAAGCGCGAGCAGCGCGTCGAGATCCATCTCCTCGAACACGCGCCCCCGTGGGCACGCGCTGACGGGCATCACCTCCAGGCCATCGGCCATGGTCTCGGTCAGTCGCTGTTCGTGCTGTTCGACGACGCCGATCACCACGTTGGTGCCTCTGGCCAGGCACTGGTGCCCCAGGTAGATCCGCAGCTGTCCGCGTGACATGGCCCGTCCTCAGTGTGGCGCGGTCAGTTCGGCGACCACCCGGTCGACGAGTCCGGGCAGCGCGGCGGCGACCTGCGGGGACAGGCCGACACCCAGACCGAGGTCGGCGGCCTGGACGGCATAGACCATCAGCAGGCCCGGCATCCGGTCCAATGCGGTCCTCGGCGATCGCCCATTCCAGGTCGTGCGGAGACCCGTAGTGCTGTTCGACCTGCGTGGCCAGCCGAGCCAGCCCGATGGCCTCGTCGTTGGTGAGCACCCGTGCGGCGCCGGTGCGCTCGTCGAGGTCGACGAGCAGGTCGTGGCCCTGCGGGCCGCGCACGATCTTGTGCGTCTGGTGCCCGACCCTGGTCCGCAGGCCGCGGCCACCTCCGCAGGCTGGTCGACCAACGGCGGCACGGTGGTGAGGATGTCGGTGATCTCGGTGCGGACGTCGCAGTGCTCCATCGCGGTCAGGTAGGCCTGTGCGGTCACCACGAAGCCGGTCGGCACCGGGAATCCGGCGTTGACCAGTTCACCCAGGTTCGCGCCCTTGGCGCCGGCCGCGGCCGCGTCCTGCTTCCCCAGTTCCTCGAAGGGCATGACATAGCGGGTCGTCTGCGCTCTCAACTCCCTTGCCTGGCCAACACCTCTCACGCGGCCTCGGACGAGGCCCCGGTAACCACCCTCGCCGCAACGGCGTTGGCGGGAGAGGGGACAAAGTCCCCGTCGACGCGACACAGGGCCCGGCCCGTCAGCCCTGAGGGCTGCCTGGCACGACAGAGTTTCCGGTGACCCCGCGCCCGCCCGCCTGACTCCGGGCGATACCTCCACAGGTCCATTGTCAACAGGGACTTTCGACCCTTCTGTGCGACGTGGTGCCGGGAGACGGTGGCGACGGACCGAATGGATCGAATCGGGGGAGTTGGTGTGGCGATGTTCGACTCGGCGGGCCTGCGGGTGCTTGACGAGCGGGAGTGCCTGCGACTGTTGTCGACAGTCCCGATCGGACGGATCGTGTTCACCGAGCAGGCGATGCCCGCGGTGCAACCCGTCACCTTCGCGGTCGTGGGGCGCAGCGTCGTGTTGCGCGCCGGCCAGGGCAGCAAGCTGGCCGCGGCGACCCGCAACGCCGTGGTGGCCTTCGAGGCCGACGAGTTCGACCACCGGGCCAGGTCGGGGTGGAGCGTCGTGGCGATAGGCAGGGCGCAGTTGGTTCTTGACGAGGACGAACAGGCGGAGCTGGCGCGGCTCGACCTGCACTCGTGGACGCCCGGCACGGGAGACCATTTCGTTCGCATCGCGATCGAGTTGGTCAACGGCCGACGCATCGCCAACGGATCCGAGCGGGTCGACGTCGACGGGGACGCTCCTGGCGAATAGCGTGCCGCCGCACGGAAACTCCCCGGGGTTCCGCCGTCGACCGGTGAAGCCCCGGGGAGTTGAGGGACCGAGAACGGTCAGACCCGCAGTTCGGCCTCGAACGCGACCTCGACGGCCACCACCCCGGCCACCGCGCCGGCCAGGACCTCGGCCACGCGGCGGTCGGTGGCGTTGTCGAAGCAGTCCGCAATGGTCACCACGCCAGCGGCCACGGTGACCCGCCAGCGATGGTCGCCGCCGTACATCCTCAGTTGGTGCCGCACGTCTGCGGCGATCGTCTCGTCGTCGCGGATGAGGGTGCGCAGCAGGTCGCGGCGGCTGACGATGCCCACGACGGCGGCGCCGTCCACGATGGGGATGCTGCGGATGCCCTCCTCGACCATCATCCTGGCCAGGTCGGCGGCGTCGGCGCCGGGTGTCATTCCCTCGACCGGTGTGGTCATGACCTCGCCGACCGTCATCGGCGGCCGCTCGTGGTGGCTGGTGTCGCGGATCATGTGGGACCTGGGGTCGGGCAGGATGCGGTCCTTGATCAGGTCGGCCTCGGTGACGATGCCGATCAGCCGGTCGTCCTCGTCGGTCACCGGTGCAGCGGTGAAGCCGTGGGTGGCCAGCAGCGTCGAGGTTTCCTTGATCGAGGCTCCGGCCCGGACGGTGATCACCGGGGTCGTCATGATGTCCTTCGCGCGCATGATCAGCTCCTGGTGGCGTGCAGCGTGGTGTTGGGCAGTTGGAACAGCAGGCCGGGAGGCATCTCGAGCGGTCGCGGGTCGTCGACGTGCGGGCCCACCACGAGAACGGGTCGGGACGTGCGAGCCAACAGCCGGCGAAGACCCCGACGCAGGTGTCCGCCCGCGGTGCTGCCGACCGCGACGAGGAAACCGAACTGGGCGTGCCAGGCCAGCGCCGACAGCACCCGGCCGGTGAACTCGCCAAGGGGCACGGGCACGGCGGGGTGCCTGGAGGCCAGTTGGGACAGCGCGGTGCGCAGGTCGGAGTCGGTGCCCAACTGTGCCCTACAGTGCACGGCCCGCACCGAGGTGCCGAGATGCTCGGCGAGCATCAGGGCGTGGCCGAGAGTGCGCCGCGAGTGTCGGGTGTCGTCGACGCCGACCACGATGGGACGGTCCGGTTCGGTCCAGGACGCCCGCGGTGGAACGACGACCACCGGGCATCGGGCCTGCCCGATCACCCTGGCTGCGGTCGAGCCGCCGAGGAGTTCGATCGGGGCCCAGCGGGTGCGGTGCCCGACCACGATTACGCGGGCGTCGTCGCCGGCCAGCACCAACCCGCTTGCCGGGCTGCCCTCGACGAGCCGTTCGCTCACCTCCAGCCCGGGGAAGCGGGTGCGTAGCTGGTCGGCGATCTCGCGAAGCCGGGTCCAGGCCCGCATGCCCGGGTCGATGGTGGAGTCCCGGCTCGCCGACCGGTTCCGGTAGGTGTGGGTCAGGCGCAGCTCGACACCGAGCGACTGGGCGTAGCGGGCGGCCCAGGTCAGGTGGTCGAGGGTGGCGGGTGCCGGTGGCACTCCGGCCACCACGGCGGCGGGCACGGTCATGGCGGGACTCCTGCTGTGGTCAGTGGCAGTTGCTGGGGCTGGAGGTGGGGAGAAGCAGCTCGGCGACGGGCCGGCGCGGCGCGGCGGGCACGGGGGAGCCGAACCCGATGCGCAGCACGGTCTGCGGATGAACGCCGCCGCCGATCATGCGGCGCAGCTCGCCTCGGGTCGTGGGGACCTCGATGACCTGGGAGAGGAACGAGGCGGCCAGGCCGAGCGCGGTCGCGGTCAACAGGACGCGCTGCATGGCCTGTCCTGCCTGCAACTGGGCGAGCTCACCCTCGAAGTGGGAGCTGAGCACCGCGATCAGGGGCTCGGACTCGAAGTCCTTGCCGGGACGGCGGGGCGTGCCCTGCCCCGAGGTGAAGTCGCGCAGCGTCCACTCGTCCTGGCTTTCGGGGGCGGGCCCGGCCGACCGGGGCGGCACGCCGTCGTTCCGTCCGTCGTCGACGGAGGTCCACGTGACGAGCTCGACGCGGTACGCGGGGTCGTCCAGCTGCTCGCGGTGGGCCAGGGCGACCATGCGCTGTAGCCGCGCCCGCTGGTCGCGGTCGGTGATCATCTGGAGCCAGGTTCGTTCGGTCTGCGCGGCGCGGACGAGCATGTGTCGGTGCGCGATGGGGACCGGGGCGTCCAGGAACGGGCGGCGGTTGGTGTGGCGCTGCCACACCGCCCGCAGCAGCGCGGCGATGTCCTCGGTCATCCGCGCGGTGCCGCCATGCGTGACGACGGCCAGCGGGCCGGAGGCGGCGGCGGGGTGCAGGCTGACCAGCGGCCGGACTCCCTTGCTGTGCAGGGCCAGCCGGATGTTGAGCAGCGCGGCGCCGCAGGCAAGGCGCAGCTCGCGGTCGTCGGGATCGGTGCTGGGCAGCCGTCGAGTCAGGTCGGCGTGCAGTTCGATGGCCTCGGGCAACACCCGGAACCGCCACGGCTGGGAGTTGTGCAGCGACGGCGCCTGGGCGCCGGCCTCCAACACCATGCCGATGTCCTCGCTGGACAGCCCCAGCGCCGCTGCCGTCGTCACGCCCATCGCCCATCACCCCGTCGCCCCGATGCCGGTGCGTTCACGTGTCTCCCGGTGGAGAACCACGCCCCCACGGTGCGCCACGGGGACGGCAGGCACCCACGGGCGAAAGTCACCACCTGACAGGGCCCTCCTGCGCGGCGTGGGCGCCTTGGCGGCGGCTGGACACCGTGTCAAGCTGAGGCCGGACACCGTCCTACCGAAATCAGCAGGAGCGCTCATGGCACCGCCGCGCAAGCCAGAGTCGCCGCCTTCGGCGACGGTCGAGCTGGCCGGGCTGCGGTTGGACGAGTTGCTGGCCGAGGTGCAGGACCGCCTGACCGAGATCGTCAGGACCCGCGATCGGCTCCAGGGGTTGCTCGACGCCGTCCTGTCCGTCGCCTCGGGCCTTGAGCTGGACTCGACCCTGCAAAGGATCGTGCAGGCCGCGGTGGAGCTCGTGGGCGCCCGCTACGGGGCGCTGGGTGTGCTCGGCCCGCACGAGGGCCTCTCGGAGTTCGTCTACGAGGGCATCGACCCGGAGACCCGCTCGCACATGGGGCATCTGCCGGAGGGCCGTGGCCTGCTGGGGTTGTTGATCAAACAGCCGCGTCTGGTGCGGTTGGCGGACCTGAGCCAGCATCCCGCGTCGGTGGGGTTCCCGCCCAACCATCCGCCGATGAAGCGGTTCCTCGGCGCGCCGGTGCTGGTCCGTGACGAGGTGTTCGGCAACATCTACCTGACCGAGAAGCGCGGTGGTGGCGAGTTCACCGCCGACGACGAGATCGTGTTGCGGGCGTTGGCTGCGGCGGCGGGTGTCGCGGTGGACAACGCCCGGTTGTTCGAGCAGGGCAGGAAGCGGCAGCGGTGGTTGGAGGCCACCGCGGAGATCCGCGCGGAGTTGCTGTCGGGGGCGTCGGGAGAGGACGTGCTGCGGCTGGTCGCCCAGCGCGCGCTGGAGCTGTCGTCGGCGTCCGGGGCGCTGATCCTCCTGAAGGAGGAGGAGAATCTGCGGGTCGGCGCGGTCGCGGGCCAACCGGGAGACCGCGTGGTCGGGTTGGCCGCCGCTGTCGCCGACCTCGCCATCGGCGAGGCGTTCGGCACCGGCACGCCCATGCTGATCGCCCAGGTCACCGACGTGCTCGAGGGCGAGTTCGGCGCGGTGTTGGCGTCGTTCGGGCCGGGTTTGGCGGTGCCGCTGCGCGCGCCGGCCGGGGTGATCGGTGTGCTGCTCGCGATCCGGGACAAGGGCGCCGCGCCGTTCCTGCCCGACGAGGTTCCCCTGCTGGGGTCGTTCGCCGACCAGGCCGCGATGGCGCTGGAGTTGGCCGAACAGCAACGGGCGCAGCGGTTGTTGGATGTGTTGGCCGACCGCGACCGGATCGCCCAGGACCTGCACGACCATGTGATCCAGCGGTTGTTCGCGGTCGGCCTGAGCCTTCAGGGCACCCTGCGCCGTACTGCTGACCGTGGGGTGCAGGTCCGGATCCAGCGGGCGGTCGAGCAGTTGGACCAGACGGTGCACGAGTTGCGGACGTCGATCTTCGACCTGCACAGCAGGGGCGAACAGGGCACCGGCAGCCTGCGGCGGCGGCTGCTGGACGTGGTCGCCGAGGTCACCGCCGACGCCGAGGTGAACCCGTCGGTGCGGATGTCGGGCGCGGTGGACACCCTGGTCCCGGCCGCGATCGCCGAGCACGCCGAGGCCGTGGTCCGCGAGGGTGTGAGCAACGCGGTGCGGCACGCGCGGGCCGCCTCGGTCTCGGTGACCGTCGAGGCGACCGACCAGTTGGTCATCGAGGTGGCCGACGACGGGGTCGGTGTGGCGGGGGAGGTGGCGCGCAGCGGGCTGGCGAACCTGGAAAACCGGGCGGCGGCCTGCCACGGGACGTTCGAGGTGCGGGCCGTGCCCGGCGAAGGTACTCGGTTGATCTGGCGGGTGCCGCTACCGTAGCCAGGTCCCCGGCGTCGGGCTCGTCGGCCTCACTGCTGGGGCCGCTTGTCCTTGCGGAGGTCGGCGGCCAGCACCGCGGCCTGGGTGCGGCGCTGCATGCCCAGCTTCGCCAGCAGGTGGGACACGTAGTTCTTGACGGTCTTCTCCGCCAGGAACATTCGTTCGGCGATCTGCCGGTTGGTCAGGCCGTCGCCGATCAGGTTCAGTACGACCCGCTCCTGCTCGGACAGCTCCCGCAGCGGGTCGCGGTGCTCCTGCTCCCGCCGCAACCGGTTGAGCAGCGCGGAGGTCGTGCGGGCGTCCAGCAGCGACTGGCCGGCGGCGACCGTGCGCACCGCGGCGACCACGTCCGCGCCAAGGACCTGTTTGAGGACGAACCCCGCCGCGCCGGCCATGATCGCGTCGAACAGCGCGTCGTCGTCGGCGTAGGAGGTCAGCATCAGGCAGCGCAGCTCGGGATTGGTCGAGCGCAGCTCGCGGCACAGCTCCACGCCGTTGCCGTCGGGCAACTGCACGTCCAGTACCGCCACGTCCGGCGCGCACCCTGGCAGCCTGGCCAGCGCCTCGGCCACTGAACCCGCCTCGCCAACGACCTCAAGGTCGTCCTCGTCGCCCAGCAGGTCCGCCACACCGCGCCGGACGATCTCGTGGTCGTCGACCAGAAACACCCGAGTGCTCACCGGAAGCACGGTACTGCGCGGGCGGGCGCGGCGCAGTCAGCGACCGTCCCGGCGAAGCGGGCCGAAAGACCCTGGCGCGCGCGGATCGACGCGAGGCAGGCCGCCCGCGTGCTCGGGCTGGGCGTCGTCCAGTTCCCAGCGCAGCGAGTTCACCACCCCGACAACCCCGGGAATCGCCTCGGTGAGCCGGCCGGCCAGGTCGACCTCGCTGCGGCGTTCCAACCGGCCCCGCAGGGTCACCACCCCGTCCTCCACGGTGACCACGACCAGGGCCATGTCCGCCCAGAGCACCCGCTCGAACACCTCGTGCCGCACGACCTCGCCGATCTCCTGGTCGCCGCGCAGGAACAACCTGAGCACGTCGCGCCTCGACAGCACACCCACCAGGCGGTCCTCGGCGTCGACCACGAACAGCCGGCGGACGTTCGAGCGGGCCAGCGCGCGGGCCGCTTCCGTCACGGGCGTGTGCGCCCGGATGGTCTGGACGGGCTCGCTCATCACGTCGCCCACCACCAGGCCGTGGGCCCTGCGGCGTTGCTCGCGGCGGGCCGGCAGTTCCAGTAGCGGCTTGTGGTCCGCGGTGGGCTCGGGGCGGTACTGCTCCTTGCGCATCAGGTCGGCCTCGGAGACCACGCCGATCAGGCGGCCGCTCGCGGCGAGCACCGGCAGCGCGCTCACGGCGTGCTCGGTCAACAGCCTGGCGGCCTGCGTGAACGAGGTGTCCGGGGTGGTGGCCACCAGCTCGGTGGTCATCACGGTGTCCACGTCCGGGTATCGCATCGTCGCCTCCAGTCCCGCGTTGGGATTGCACAACCCGAATCCACTGTCCGACGACACCACCGTGGACAGGCCCCGCACCAGGGTCGAAAACCCCGGGGAACCCGGGACTTCCGGATCCGGACGCGGGCGGTGCGACTCTGCCGGCCGCGCCTGCCTCCCGCCTAGCGTGATGGCATCGAGCAGGGAGGCGTCATGCGAGCACGGGACATCATGACCAGACCGGTGGTGTGCGTCCGGCCCGACAGCACCCTCACGCACGCGGCGGTGTTGTTGCACGACAACGGGTTCGCCGCGCTACCGGTCGTCGACGCTGACCAGCGAGTGGTCGGGATCATCGGCGAGACCGACGTCATCGCGCGGCGCCTGCGGTCGGGCGACGGACGCGCGGCGGTGGTGGCCGAGGCGATGACCGCCCCGGTGTTCGTGCTGCACCCCGACGAGACCGTCGCCGAGGTGGCCCGCCAGTTGCTGGGGCGCGGCCTGCGGTCGGCGCCGATCGTGGCGGCCGGGGTCGTGGTCGGCGTGGTCAGCCGGCGAGACGTGATGCGCGCGCTGGCGCACGAGGACAACACCGTGGCCGCGCAGGTCCGCTACCGGCTGACCGACTACTTCGGGCAGGGCAGGCGCTTCGACGTCGAGGCGGACGACGGCGTGGTGATCGTGCGCGGTGACTTCCTCGACCAGGCCGAGCAGGGCATGGTGCGGGCGCTGGCGCACATCGTGCCCGGTGTCCGCGAGGTCGAGCCCAGGCCGTTGGGCCCGGCGATCGTGCGTGGTTGAGGCGGCGATGTACTCCGTCAACGGTGCTGCCCCCGTGGCGGGTCCGCTCCTGCGGGAGGACTGGGCCGAGCTGTCGGCCGCGACCGACGGGCCGGCGGCCTTCGACCCGGCGGCGGCCGCCGAGCTGCCGGCCCCGGTGCGGCGCTGGCTCGCCCACGCTGTCGAGCCTGGCGTCCCGCTGTGGCGCTCGCTGGAGTTGACGACGGCGGGGTCCATCAGGCTGGGGGAGTGGCGGTAGCAGGGCCTTTAGTCCCGCACGAAACGGTAGTACTGGGCGGCGCTGTGTGTGTCGTGCAGGCGAACGGGTGAGTTGACGGTCCTACCGGTGTGTGGACCGTCCCCGTTGGTCGATGCTGTCAGGACACACCGAGCGCCAGCGCTG
The DNA here is from genome assembly GCF_008386585.1 of Solihabitans fulvus. Lineage (GTDB taxonomy): Bacteria > Actinomycetota > Actinomycetes > Mycobacteriales > Pseudonocardiaceae > Solihabitans > Solihabitans fulvus. Next base: position 13,494 of record NZ_VUOB01000024.1, on the reverse strand, counting down.
GGAGGAGCCTGTGCTCGACTCGCGCAATCACCAGGGCAAGTTCGGGGCGGACTACATCCGGGTGCTGGCGTCGGCGGCGGGCCTGACGTGGGCCGAGGACGACGTGGACCTCGACGGCATCGACCTGTGCATCAAACTGCCGGGTCGCACGCCGCGAGGCTTCTCGCCCAGGATCGACGTGCAGGTGAAGACCACCTCCCGGTTGGCGACCCAGCACGGCTGTGTGACCTTCGACGGCCTGGATCACGTGCAGTTCAACAAGCTCGCCGGCTCGGAGTTCGTCGTGCCCCGATACCTGTTTGTCGTCCATGTTCCTCGCGACGCGGCCTCCTACGCCGACCTGAGCACATCGGGGCTGCTACTGCGGCACATCGGCTACTACCTGTCGCTGAGAGACCGGCAACCCGTGGCAGCGGACCGGCACCGCCACATCAGAGTCAAGTTGCCCCTGGGTAACGTGCTGACGGCCACGAGCCTGCGCGCGCTGGTCGTCAGCAACGTCGAGAGCACGGCACAAGGATGATCCGCACACCGCTGATTCGTGAGGCGCGGGAATATCTGCGGGGTCACGGCTGGACAGTCACCAGGTATTGGCGTGGCGCGGAGATCTGGACGTGGCAGGACTTCGACGTGCTGGTGCCGCCGACCGACACCATGGGCGACTCGGTGATGCTGTTGCGGGAGTTGGTGGTGCTCGTGGCGGCAGCCGAGGAACGGTCCCCTCAACTAGTTGCCCGCGCGATGATCACTCCCGCTGTCGATGTCGTCTCGTATCGCCTGTCCGATGCCGAATGGGGCGAGATCGCCCTGCCCGCGGGCCTGCGGGCCATGCGCGCGGTACGCGACCTGATCGCGGCGTGTGCCCGGGGCGTCGCGGAACACTCGCACGGGACGAGACCGACGATGGTGGGCTCGCTGCTGGAACGGACCCTGTTGAGCTTGGCCGACGACGCGTTCGGCGTCGATGTTCTGCTGCCGGTAGAGCCAGGACCTGTCGAGTCGCTGGGCAGGCTGACCGCACTGCGCCTGCTGCACAGTTCGTTGGCGCAGCTGGAGATGGCGACCGAGGGGTCGTTCGAGGATGGTGCGGACGAGGCTGTCGCCGACGGTACGTGCCTCGCGTTCGGGGATCTGGCAGGACCTTGGCGACGGTCGCCCTTCCGGCTTGAGTTCTGTTGGTCGTGGGCCGTTCCCGCGGGACAAGGACCCGTGGCGGTCGAGTTCCCGGACGGAGCGGGCGAGCGGATCCATGCGCGAGGCAAGAAGCTGAGCCAGACTGTGCCTGCTGCTTCGGCGGTTGTGGAGGGACTGGTTACCAGCCTGTCGGACGACAAGGACGGCGACAGGTGGGTAGTCGGCGTGCGCGGCCGTAGCGTGGTCGATGGGGCTGTCGAGGCGCCGGAGCGAGTCGTCTCGATCCGGTTGGCTGGCGCGCAACAGTACGCGGCCGCGCTGGACGCACATCGGCGCGGCCGCACCGTGCGAGCCAAGGGGAGTGTGGCCCGCGTGGGCCGCAGACGCGGAGTCGTGGTGGGCCCCGACGGGTTCGCGGTGTCGACTCTGGAGAGTGTGCGACAGCGACAGGAATGAGGACATCGTCAATGCCCGTTGACCAGTTGACCCTGCGCGAGCGCGCGGTCCTGCTCGTGTTGATGGCTGAGGGGCGTGAACTCACCAATCGGGAACTCCACGAACTGGCGGGCCTGAGGCTCGACGGCGAGCCGCGCAAGCGACTGAACGCGCTCGGCCTGGTCAACAGCGCGTGGAACGGCCGCGCCTACGTGCACGAGTTGACCGACAGCGGCGCAGTGTGGTGCTCGGCCGAACTGCATGGCTCCAGGCCCGTGCGGTCGGGCTATGCGGGAGGCGCGCTGTACGCGGTGCTGGCGGGGCTCCGCCGCTATCTCGACGACACCGGACTGGCGCTCGCGGACGTGTTTCAGGCGAACGTGGAGAGTCAGGTGGAGTCGGCGTATGCCGAACTGACGGACGGCCGGGGCGGGACGGTTCGGCTCGCCGTCCTGCGCGACCGGCTGGCGGGCGTGCCCAGGAACGATGTCGACCGGGCGCTCCGGGCGCTGTCCCGGCGGGAGGGGGTGCACATGCGAGCCGAGGCGGACCAGAAGACGCTGACCGAGCGCGACCGGGAGGCGGCCGTGGTGTGGGGAGGCACGGCCCGGCACCTGCTGGTGATGGAGGCGGCGCCGTGAACGAGGAACAACGGAACGCCCTGGCCGCGGTGCAGTTCAGCAGTGCCGTCTCGCCGGACGACATCTGGAACCCCCTGAGCCGCCACGTTGACGGCCTGCACCAGCAGGCGGTGGCCGTCATCCAGTCCGCGGTGCTCGCGGCGAAGCGGAACCCGCACGCCAGCCCCCTTGGCATCGTGCTGCGCGGCGAGCGCGGTGTCGGCAAGACCCACATGCTCGGTTGGCTCAGGCAGTGGGTGCAGGCGAACGGCGGGGCGTTCTTCCTGCTGAAGCTGCTCGACAAGGCGTCGTTCTGGGCCGGCGCCGTGTACGGGGTCGTCAGCGGGCTGGTGAATCGGGGCGGCGACCAGTTGGGGAGCATGCTGGTCAGGTTGACCACGTTGATTGGCTGCTCCGACGAGCTGGGCATGAGGCTGCGCGGAACCATACCGGTGAGCCGGCAGGACATCGACGGACTGGTAGAGCGGCTGCGCGACGTGGATCCCCAGGTTGCGGCGGAGTGCCAGGACACGCTGCGTGCGCTGGTGCTGTACCGCGCCAGGGGACGGGTGAGCGACGTCGGGCATGCCTATCTGCTCCTCGAGGAGGGCATCGACGAGTCCGATCGACGGCAGTGGGGCTTCCGGACTCGCCAGCGACCGGCGCAGCTCGTTCTCAACGACCTGGCGCGGATCTTCGCCCTGACCGGGCCGGTGGTGATGGCGATCGACCAGATCGACTCCGTGATCACCCAGTCGGCGGAGGGGGCGGACCAGGATCTGCTGGCGGACCGCCTGGCCGACGGGCTGATGCGACTGCGGGAGGAGGTCCGGCGAACGATCCTTGTGGCGGCGTGCATTCCCCAGTCTTGGGAGCTGATCGCGGGGCGGGGTGTGTACTCGGCTGGAGACCGGTTTCGGGTCGTGGATCTTCGGACCGCGATGCCCGACTCCGCGGTGGCGTTGGCGATCGTGGAGCAGCATCTCGCGGGTCTGTACGGCGACATCGGGTTCGCACCTCCGTATCCCAGCTGGCCGGTGCTCCCGATGGCATTCGACAGCCCTGACTTGGTCCACTTCACTCCGCGCCGGCTGTTGCTGCGCGTCGAAGGACATGTGCTGTCGTGCCTGAGCCAGGACCAGGTAGACGAACTGGCGGACCTGAGCGCGACCGTCCCTGACCAGCCGTCGATGTCGATGGTGGCGCCCGCCGCGCTGACCGCCCTCGACGAGTGCTTCGCTCGACAGCGGGCGGATGCGGACATCATGACACCGCTGGATTCCGGGCACGAGGACGAGCGCATGGTGTCGCTGCTCGGCGCGGCACTACGCTGCTATGTCCTCGAACAGGGCGGGGGCGGGCAGATCCTGGCGATCGATCCTCCGCCGGGTGCGAAGCCCGCGCTGCACGCGCGACTGCGTCGCACTCTCGACGAAGCGACCGAGGACGAGGAGCACTGGGGGTTCCGGGCCATCGCACACAACCAGCACACGGCTGTGCTGACCCGGCTGCGAGCCGCCCGCCTTGAGGCGGCCCTCCAGCAGGTAACGCCGAAGCGACACCTGATCGTGCTGCGCAACACCCCGTTCTCGGGGGGACCGGTCACGAGGAAGGCGCTCGCCGAGTTCGCGGCGGCGGGCGGGCTGGCCGTGCCGATCTCCGAGAGCGACCTGCGCACCTTCTGCGCGCTGGAGGCCATGCTTCGGGAGCCGCCTCCGGACTTCCTGCCGTGGCTTGAGACACGTCGGCCGGCGAGTGGATCCGAGCTGCTCAACCGCGTGCTTCCGTCCGCGATGCAGGCAGGGACAAACCCGAAGCCGGCTCCCACTCGGGACGACACGGTGGTAGTGGCTGGCAACGTGCCCGAAGCGGCGGTCCAGCCGGCCGCAGATCATATGGCGGGCCGAGACGACTCCGTGCCCAGCCGCGACGACGCCGAGGCCGCGATCCCGGTCGGCGTGGACGTGACCAGTGGGGCGAGATTCGCTGTTCCTCTCCTGAGCCTGCGCAAGCACACGGCCGTGTTCGCGGGCAGCGGATCGGGCAAGACCGTCCTGCTTCGCCGCCTGGTCGAGGAAGTCGCGCTGGGCGAGGTCTCCGCGATCGTTCTGGACACGAACAACGACCTGGCCCGCCTGGGTGACCGGTGGCCCTCGCCGCCCGCGGGGTGGTGGCCCGGCGACGGACAACGCGCTGAGCGATATCTGGCCGACACCGACGTGGTCGTCTGGACTCCTGGCAGGGAAGGAGGAAGGCCGCTGGTGTTGAACCCGCTGCCCGACTTCGGTGAGGTGATGGACGATCCTGACGAGTTCCGGACGTCGATCGACGCGTCGGTGGCGGGCCTGATTCACCGAGCGGGCCTGACCGGGCGTCGAATCGCGGTGGGAAGGGCCGTGCTGACCGAGGCCCTGGCGCACTTCGCGCGCAAGGGAGGCCAAGGTCTGGACTTGTTCGTTCAGCTGCTTCGTGATCTGCCGGAGGGCACGAGCACCATCAGGTCCGCGGTGCGGTTGGCCGCCGACATGGCGGAGGGGCTGCGGGCCGCGATGATCAACGACCCGGTGTTCGGCGGCGCGGGTGACCCACTGGATCCCGGAGTCCTGTTCACTCCCGGCCCTGGGAAGCGGGCCAGGGTGTCGGTGATCAGCTTTGTCGGCCTGCCCGACGACAACCAGCGCCAGACCTTCGTCAGCCAGCTTCAACTCGCGCTGTTCGCGTGGGTCAAGCGCCACCCCGCGGCGGATCGACCGCTTGGCGGGCTCCTCGTGTTGGACGAGGCGCAGACGTTCGTCCCCTCCCGCGCGGCGACCGCCTCGACCGAGAGCACGCTGCGGCTGGCGACGCAGGCCAGGAAGTACGGCCTGGGCATGATCTACGCGACGCAGGCTCCCAAGGCGCTGCACAACCTGGTCGCCGGAAACGCGGCGACCCAGTTCTTCGGTCTGCTCAACGCTTCGGCCCAGATTCAGGCCGCGACGGAACTCGCGCGCGCGAAGGGCGGCAGGGTGGAGGACATCTCACGGCTGCCGGCGGGGCGGTTCTACTGCGCGACGGAAGGGTCGAGTTTCGTCAAGATCCAGGTTCCGATGTGCCTGACCCACCACCCCGAGAGCGCGCTGACCGAAGAGGAGGTGCTGGCCCGTGCGCGGGCTGCCAGATGATCGACTACTGTCCACTGTGGACGACTGAATCGGTAGACAGGGTCACGGCGACGGCGCCACCACCGCGACCGGGCAGCTCACCCGGCGCAGCACCGCCTGGCTGACCGAACCCAGCAGCAGCCCCACGCGCGCGGAGTGCCGCCGGGAACCGACCACGAGCAGCGACGCGGCCGAGGCCTCCGCCAGCAACGCCTCGACGGCCGGCCGCGCGGGCACGTCCAATCGCACCGGCACGTCCGGATACCGTTCGCGCATCCCACCAAGGGACTCCGCCAGCGCCCTGCGGTGCTCCTCGTGCGGCCCACCACCAAGCCCATGCTCCAGCGACGGCCCACCCCGCCACGCGTGCACCGCCCGCACCGCGAGCCCGCGCCGCGCGGCGAACGCGAAGGCGAACTCCACTGCGGGCTCCGACAGCGCCGTGCCGTCCACGCCGACCACCACCGGGCCGCCCTCCTCGCCGACGCCGTGCACGGCCACCACCGGACAACCCGAGGTGCGCACGAGGTCCGCGCTAACCGAACCGAGTGTCAACTCGGCCAGCATCGCGCCTCGGTGTCCGCCGACCACCATCAGGCTCGCGCCGTCGGCGGCGTCCAGCAACACGTTCGCGGGACGCCCGGTGTGCACCACCGTGGTCACCGGCGGCTCGTACCCGCGTGCCCTGACCAGGTTCGCCGCCTCGCGCAGGATCCGATCCGACACCTCTCGGACCGCCTGCGCCTCGGCGGCTGGGGCCCACGCGCCCTCCACGATCGGCGCCGCATAGGGATCCGGTTCGGCGTGCGCCAACACCAGCCGCCGGCCGGTCAGCCGCGCCTCCTCGATCGCCCAGTCCAACGCGAGCACACAGTCCGGACACCCGTCCACGCCGACCACCACGGGCCGGTTCTCCAGAGTCGTCATGCCCGCACGATGACACCGGCCGAGAACGCCGCCCAGAGGCGAACCGACTGCCACACCAGAGACTTCCGGCCCGCGCGGGCCGAAGGTCCCGTGCGCCGCGGCCCTTGGGCACTGCCGCCGATCCACCGCGCGCAGTCGGATAAGACGAGGAATCCACCTGTCCTGGCGGGAGACGACGCATGGGCCACACCACCGACCGAACGCCGGTCAACGGCGAGCTGGTGATGCTCGTCCTGGTCACCCAGCTCCTGGTGGCAGGCGGGGTGCTGTGGCTGACCGGCGCCCCGTTCTACGACCTGCTGTGGGGCCTGGCTGCGGCGTTCGCGCTCGGCCCGACGCTGGTGTGGGTGGGGAAGGACCTGCGCTCCGGTCGCCTCGGCGCGGACCTGCTCGCCGTGCTGGCGTTGGCTGGCACGCTGCTGGTCGGCGAGCGCCTGGCCGGGGCGGTCATCGCCGTGATGGTGCTGTCCGGGCACGCTCTGGACACCTACGCGCGCCGCCGCGCCCGCCGCGACCTGAGCGCGCTGCTGGACCGCGCGCCTCGGCACGCCAGCGTCTGGATCAACAACCGGCTGCGCCGGGTCAAGGTCGGCGACATCGCGCCGACCGACCGCCTGGTTGTCGCGCCCGGCGAGGTCGTCCCGGTGGACGGCACACTCCTCGCCGAGGGCAGCTTCGACGAGTCGGCGCTCACCGGCGAGCCGGCGATCGTGACCCGCGCCCAGGGGGAGTTCGTGCGCAGCGGCGTGGTCAACGCCGGCGGCGCCGTGCAGCTCATGGCCACCGCCACCGAACGCGACAGCACCTACGCCGGGATCGTCCGGCTCGCCAGCGGCGTCGCCGCCGAGAGCGCGCCCGTGCTGCGGCTGGCCGACCAGTTCGCGGTGGTGTTCCTGCCCGTCGCCCTGGTTGTCGCGGCATTGGCGGCGTGGCTGTCGCACGACGTGGGCCGCGCGGTGGCCGTGCTCGTCACCGCCACCCCGTGCCCGCTGCTGCTGGCCGCGCCCGTCGCGATCACCTCGGGCATGTCCCGCGCCTCGCGACTGGGCGTGGTGCTGCGCGACGGGCTCGCGCTGGAGACCCTGGGCCACGCCACCATCATGCTGCTGGACAAGACCGGCACGGTCACCACGGGCCGGCCCGCCGTGTCTGCGGTGCTCACCGCGCCTGACTGGGCCGCCGCCGACGTGCTGGAGTTGGCGGCCTCGGTGGAGCAGCAGTCCGTGCACGTGCTGGCCGACGCCGTGGTCCGCGCCGCTCACGACGCCGGCCTGCGCCCACCAGAACCCCACCACGTCCTGGAGCAGCCCGGGTTCGGCGCCAGCGGCGCGGTGCGCCACCACCAGGTCGCGGTCGGCCGACTCCGCACCCCCACCCGCGACCTGTCCGACTGGGCCGTGCGCGCCACCCGCCGAGCCGAGGAGCAGGGCGCGGCCCTGATCTGGGTCGAGATCGACGACCGACCGGTCGGCGCGCTGCTGGCCACCGACGAACTCCGCCCCGACGCGGCAGACACCGTCCGCCGGCTGCGCGCCGCCGGCCTGCGCCGACTCGTCCTGCTCACCGGCGACCGGGCCGACACCGCGCGCCGGGTGGCCGACGCGCTCGGCCTTGACGAGGCGGTCGCCGACTGCACCCCGGCCGACAAGGTCGAGCGGACGCGGGCCGAGCAGCGCGCCGGCACCACGGTCATGGTCGGCGACGGCGTCAACGACGCCCCGGCGCTGGCCGCGGCCGACGTCGGCATCGCGCTGGGCACCAGGGCCACCACCGCGGCCGTGCAGGCCGCCGACGGCGTCATCACCGACGACCGCATCGGCCGGCTCGCCGACGTCATGGACGTGGCCCGCCGCGCCCGCCGCATCGCCGTGCAGAGCGCGGGGATCGGCATGGGGCTGTCGCTGGTGGCCATGCTCGCCGCGGCCCTCGGCCTGCTCCCGCCCGTCGCCGGCGCGATCGCCCAGGAGGGCATCGACCTCGCGGTCATCCTCAACGCCCTGCGCGCCCTCGCACCGGCCCACCCTCACCCCCAACCTGCCCCGCAACGCCACGCGACACCTGTCCAGGAGGCCGCACGATGACCACGCCGACAACCGACCCGGCCTGGGCGCTGCTCACCGACGGCCGCATGGTCGAGATCCGCCCGCTGCACCAAGGCGACGGCGACGCCGTGCGCGCCCTGCACGACCAGCTTCCCGAGCGCGACCGGTACCTGCGGTTCTTCACCGGCGCCCCCGCAGGACTTCCCGCGCTGGCCCGCCGGATCGCCGGACCCGTCGACACCCGCCACGCCGCGCTGGGCGCGTTCCTGGACGGCCGGCTCGTCGGGGTCGCCAACTACGAGGTCCTCGCCGACGCGACCACCGCCGAGGTCGCCTTCGCCGTGGACCACACCGCGCAGGCCCACGGCGTCGGCACGCTGCTGCTGGAACATCTTGGCTCGTTGGCCCGGCGCAGGGGCATCCGCAGGCTCGTGGCCGAGGTGCTGGCCGAGAACACCGCGATGACGCGGGTGCTGCGCGACTCCGGCCTGTCGATCCGCGTCACCCCCGACGGCACCGTTGTGCACGTGGCGATCCCACTCGACCCCGGCGACCGCTACCTGGACGCCGTCGCCGAACGCGAGGCCGCCGCCGACACGGCCAGCCTCACCGCGGTGCTGCGGCCCCGGTCGATCGCGGTCGTCGGCGCGAGCCGCCGCACGGACTCCGTCGGCAACGCGGTGTTGCGCAACCTCGTCGACGGCGGCTGCGGCGGGCAACTGCACGCGGTCAACCCGCACGCCGCCCAGATCCACGGAGTCCGTTCCTATCCCTCGGTCGACCGGCTGCCCGACCCGCCGGACCTGGCCGTGCTGTGTCTGCCGGCCCACGGCGTCCCGGACGCGGCCGAGCAGTGCGGCAGGTTCGGCGTGCGGGCCCTGGTCGTGATCTCCGCCGGCCTGTCGGGCACCGACCTCGGCCAGCGGCTGCGCGACACCGCGCGTCAGCACGGGATGCGCCTGGTCGGCCCGAACTGCGTCGGCGTGGTCAACACCGAGACCGCCGCGAGCCTCAACGCCACTTTCCTTGCACACCAACCCAACGGGGGCGGCGTCGGGATCGTGTCGCAGTCCGGCGGCGTGGCCATCGCGCTGCTCGACCAGCTCGACCGGCTTGGCCTCGGAGTGTCCACAATGGTCTCCACGGGCGACAAGTACGACGTGAGCGGCAACGACCTACTCCTGTGGTGGCGGCACGACCCGACGACCGAGTTGGCCGTGCTCTACCTGGAGTCCTTCGGCAACCCGCGCAAGTTCGCCCGCCTGGCCAGGACTCTGGCCGCGGCCAAGCCCGTGCTCACCGTCCGCTCGGGCACCTCCGACACCGCCCAACGGGCCGCCGCCTCACACACCGCCGCGGCCGCCACACCAACGGTGACCCGCGACGCGCTGTTCGAGCAGGCCGGCGTGATCGCCCTCGACACGCTCACCGAGCTGGCCGGCACAGTCGCCGCGCTGTCGTGGCAGCCGCGGCCGCGCGGCCGGCGCACCGCGATCCTGTCCAACGCCGGCGGCGGGGGAGTGCTGGCCGCCGACGCCTGCGCCGCCAACGGCCTGCTGCTCCTGGAACTCGCGCCCGCCACGGTCACGCGGCTGCGCGCCCTGCTGCCGGAGCAGGCCAGCCTGCACAACCCGGTCGACACTACCGCCGGCGTCGACGCGGCCACCTATGGCGCGTGCCTGCGCGCGCTGCTCGAGGACTCCGGGATCGACGCGGTGCTCGCCGTCACCGTGCCCACCGCGCTGGGCGACCCCGGCACCTCGATCGCCGACACCACCGCCGGCGTGGACAAACCGGTGCTGGCCGTCCGACTCGGCCAGCTCGACGCGGTCACCTCGCTCGACGGAACCGACACCCGCGTGCCCAGCTACGGCGACCCGGCCGAGGCCGCCGCCGCGCTGGCCCGCGTCGCCCGCTACGCCGCCTGGACGCGCAGACCGGCCGGACGCGTGCCCGACCACCCGGACCTCGACCTGGCGCGCGCCCTCGCCACCCTCGGCCACGCCGCCGAACACCATCCCGAGGGCGGCTGGCTGCCGCCCAGCGACGTCGCCGACATCCTCGCCGCGTTCGGCATCCCCATGGTGGAACTCGCGGTGGCCCACGACGAGGACGGCGCCGCCGAGGCGTTCACGCGGTTCGGCCGGCCGGTGGTGCTCAAGGCGGTGGCCGAGGGCGTGCTGCACAAGAGCGCGGGCGGGGGAGTGCTACTCGACCTGCGCGACGAGGCCGCCGTGCGCGCCGGATTGACCGAGCTGCGGGAGCGGTTCGGCACCGCGCTCCGCGAGGTCGTGGTCCAGCCGCTGGTGACTCCGGGCCGCGAACTCCTGGTCGGCGTCAGCTCCGACGAGGTGTTCGGCCCGCTGGTCGTGTTCGGGCTGGGCGGCACCGACACCGACCTGATCGCCGACCGCGCCGCGAGACTGACTCCGCTGACGGACACCGACGCCGAGGCCCTCGTGCACTGCCTGCGTGGCTCCCATGCGCTGTTCGGGCCGGGTGCCACGCCCCGGCTCGACGCCGACGCCATCGAGGACGTCCTGCTGCGCGTCGGGCGGCTGGCCGAACTGCTGCCCGAGGTCGCCGAACTCGACATCAACCCGCTCGTCGCCGGCCCCACCGGCTGCCTCGGGCTGGACGCCCGCATCCGCATCCACCCGGTCGAGCCGACCGACCCCTACCTGAGGAGACTGCGGTGACCGCGACAACGCTGGACACCGAGGACGCCAACCCCAGGGACCCAGCCACGCGGCCGCTGCGCGACCTACGCACCGACCCCGACGGCCTGTCCGCGAGGGAGGCCGCGCTGCGGCTGAAAGTCCACGGCTCCAACGAGCTTCCCCAGCGCGGTGGGCGGCGCTGGTGGCGGGAGCTGGTCCGTCAGTTCACCCACCCGCTGGCCCTGCTGCTGTGGCTGGCCGCCGCGCTGGCCGTCGCCACCGGAACCACCCAGCTCGGCGCCGCGATCATCGCGGTGATCATCCTCAACGCGCTGCTGGCCTTCGCGCAGGAACAGCAGGCCGAGCACGCCGTGGCCGCGCTGGGCGAGTACCTGCCCCAGCGCGCGTGGGTCGTGCGCGACGGGCACCGCCAGGAGATCCCCGCACGGGACCTGGTGCGCGGAGACGTGCTGGTGATCGAGGAAGGCGAGCGGGTCTCGGCCGACGCTCGGCTGCTGGAGGGCAGCCTCGAACTGGACATGTCCGCGCTGACCGGCGAGTCCGCGCCCGTGCTGCGCGCCGCCGACGCGGTCGACGACGCGACCCGCCCCCTGGACTCCCCGGTGCTGGTGTTCAGCGGCACGGTCTGCACGGGCGGCACCGCGCGGGCGGTGGTGCACGCGACCGGGGCGCACACCGAACTCGGCCGGATCGCGGCGCTGTCGGCGCGGGTCCACGTCGAGCAGAGTCCACTGGAACGCCAGGTGCGCAGGGTGGCGTGGCTGATCGCGGCCATCGCCGCGGGCGCCGCCGTGGCGTTCCTGCCGATGGGCCTGGCCGCGGGCCTGAGCCTTGGCGCGGCGTTCGTGTTCGCGATCGGCCTGCTGGTGGCCAACGTGCCCGAGGGGCTGCTGCCCACGATCACCCTCGCGCTCGCGGTGGGCGTGCGGGCGATGGCGCGACGGGGCGCGGTCGTCAAACGCCTCTCGGCGGTGGAAACCCTCGGCGCGGCAACGGTGATCTGCACCGACAAGACCGGAACGCTCACCGCCAACGAGATGCGCGTGGTGGCGACCCGCACGGGCACCGGACGGCGCGCGGCCGACGGATCGGTCGCGCTCCTGGAACTGGCCGCCGCGGCGGCCCGGTGCGGCACGGCGGAACTCGACGGCCCGGGAGACCCCACCGAGCTGGCTCTGCTGCGCTTCGCCCGCGACCTCGGCATCGAGACGACGCCAGAGCAGCGCGATCGCGACCGGGTCGCCCTGCATCGCTTCGACCCACACCTCAAACGAATGTCCACAGTGGACCTCATGGCGCCGGGCACGCGCGTGCACACCAAGGGCGCCCCCGAGGTGCTGCTGCCCCTGTGCACGAGCGTGCTGGATCCGGCCTCGGGCGAACGCGACCTCGACCCGGCCTGCCGGTCGATGGTGAGCCACGCCGTCGACGAGCTGACCGCGCAGGGACTGCGCGTACTCGCGTTCGCCCGCAAGCCCTGGGCCGAGTCCACTCCGCCGGACCGGGGCGAGGCCGAACGCGACCTGTGCCTGCTGGGCCTGGTCGGCCTGCTCGATCCGCCGCGCCCCGAGGTGGCGGCGGCCGTGGCGGACTGCCACAAGGCGGGAATCCGGGTTCACGTGGTCACCGGCGACAACGGCCGCACCGCGGCCGAGATCGCCCGCCAGGTCGGCATCGGCGCCGACCTGGTGGTCGACGGCGACGAGCTGGACGCGATGCCCGACCGGGCACTGGACGAGCTGCTGGCCGGGCCGCAGGAGATCGTGTTCTCCAGGGCCGCGCTCGAGGCGAAGCTGCGCATCGCCGAGGTGTTGCGGCACAACGGACACACGGTCGCGATGACGGGCGACGGCGTCAACGACGCACCCGCCCTGCGCCGCGCGGACATCGGCGTGGCCATGGGCGTTGGCGGCACCGACGTCGCACGGGAAGCCGCGACCGTGGTGCTCACCGACGACAGCTTCGCCACGATCACCGCCGGGGTCGAGGAAGGCAGGCGGGTCTTCGACAACGTCCGCAAGTTCGTGCTGTACATCTTCGTGCACGCGGTGCCCGAAGTCGTGCCGTTCCTGGTGTTCGCGCTGTCGGGCGGCATGATCCCACCGCCGCTGGGCGTGCTCCAGATCCTGGCGATCGACCTGGGCACCGACACGCTGCCCGCGCTCGCGCTGGGCCGCGAGCCCGCCGAGCCGGGCCTGATGGCCAAGCCGCCGAGACCGCGCCGCCAGGGAGTGATCACCGGGCGACTGCTGTTGCGGGCGTGGGGTTTGATGGGCACGGTATCGGCCGCCCTGGTGCTGGCGGCGTTCTTCGCGGTGTTGTGGAGCGCGGGCTGGCACCCCGGCGACCCGGTCGAGGAGTCCGCGCCCCTGCACCACGCCTACCTCCAGGCCACGACCGCGACCTTCCTGGGCATCGTCGCCTGCCAGATCGGCAGCGCGTTCGCCGCCCGCACCGAGTGGTCACCGCTGCGTGCGATCGGACTGACCGGCAACCGGTTCCTGTTGGGCGG
>NZ_VUOB01000219.1 GCF_008386585.1 Solihabitans fulvus | reverse complement strand
TTCAAAGATAACCACTGCGCCAAGATGAGACTGACTTTGTTTGCCTTCGTCCTCGCCGTGTGTGCGCTGGCTTCTAACGCCACACTTGCACCAAGAACTGATGACGTACTGGCAGAGCAGCTGTATATGAGTGTCGTCATTGGTGAATACGAGACCGCTATCGCCAAATGCTCTGAATATCTGAAGGAAAAGAAGGGAGAGGTTATCAAGGAAGCCGTGAAGCGTCTGATCGAAAACGGCAAGAGGAACACCATGGACTTCGCCTACCAGTTATGGACAAAGGATGGAAAGGAAATCGTCAAATCTTACTTCCCCATCCAGTTTAGAGTGATCTTCACCGAGCAGACTGTCAAGCTCATAAACAAAAGGGACCATCACGCCCTCAAGTTGATCGACCAACAAAACCACAACAAAATTGCATTCGGTGACTCCAAAGACAAAACCAGCAAGAAAGTCTCCTGGAAGTTTACCCCCGTGTTGGAAAACAACAGAGTATACTTCAAGATCATGTCCACCGAGGACAAACAGTACCTGAAGCTCGATAACACGAAAGGTTCTAGTGATGACCGTATCATCTACGGTGATAGCACCGCTGACACCTTCAAACACCACTGGTACCTTGAGCCCTCCATGTACGAAAGCGACGTCATGTTCTTCGTCTACAACCGAGAGTACAACAGTGTTATGACACTTGATGAAGATATGGCCGCCAACGAAGACCGTGAAGCCTTGGGCCACAGCGGCGAAGTTTCCGGTTATCCCCAACTTTTTGCATGGTACATCGTCCCCTACTAAGCGTTGTTGTAAAAGGTTCTGCCGATTAATATGTTGAAAACCAAATTAACACGAATAAAGCTGAAGCTG
>NZ_VUOB01000218.1 GCF_008386585.1 Solihabitans fulvus | reverse complement strand
AAGGAATCCCGGGGCAAGGGATAAATAAACACGCACTTTACAAATCACGAGTCTTTGTAACATAATGTCGGGTAGGGCAGCTCGTTTAGGACTTGAATGATTTACACCAGGAGTTTTTAAGAATAGACGAGAATTTCATCATAATAATTCGACGCTTGAAAGGCAAACGTGACTAAGCGACAATAACTGCTTTGTACATGAATGATAGGCAATAACCATATACGATGCGCAAAAAAAATATATTTCTAGGTCTATTAAAATCATTTCAATCCTACAGCTACTAGCTAGATTCTACTACAGCTAGATTCGTTAAAATAAATTTTGTTTTCAGGTATTTCAACTTTAAATTAGTCTACTGTAAAGTTCACGCATTGCCGTTACGTCACGTTTGCCTTTCAAGCGTCGATATGCTTAATTCGATTTAAACTGCAC
>NZ_VUOB01000217.1 GCF_008386585.1 Solihabitans fulvus | reverse complement strand
TGATACACTTTTGCCAGTCACAGAAGAAATTTCTTGGGCTATTGACGAGGCAGCACGATACCTGTCCTTTGCCACACACTATCAAATGTACCGCTTATCACGCTTTGTTAGCAAAGAAGTTCGTCCTACCGAGGTTTTGCTCTCACATCACCAGTACATTTGACCTTTTGGACTTTTTTAGCAATCGTATATGCACTAATTTGAACTCTATTA
>NZ_VUOB01000216.1 GCF_008386585.1 Solihabitans fulvus | reverse complement strand
GGAAGAAGAAATCGAAGCCATCCGCAAGCAGACAAGCATCGAAATCGAACAGCTGAACGCTCGCGTCGTGGAAGCCGAGACTAAATTGAAGTCTGAAGTCACACGCATCAAGAAGAAGTTGCAAATCCAGATTACTGAACTGGAACTCTCTCTTGATGTGGCCAACAAGACCAACATTGACCTCCAGAAGACCATCAAGAAGCAGTCTCTGCAGCTTACTGAGATCCAGACCCACTACGATGAGGTCCAGAGGCAGTTGCAGGTGACTCTCGACCAGTACGGAGTCGCCCAGCGCAGGATACAGTCACTCACCGGAGAGGTTGAGGAGATTCGTGGCAACTACGAGCAGGCCCC
>NZ_VUOB01000023.1 GCF_008386585.1 Solihabitans fulvus | reverse complement strand
CACGGGCTCGCAGGTTCACGGGCTGGCAGGTTCACGGGCTCGCAGGTTGTCGGGCTCGCAGGTTCAGGGGCTCGCAGGTTCACTGGCTGAGCGGGCACGCAAGCCGAGCGGGTGCAGTCGTGCCGGTGAGGGCACTGGCTGGCCGGGCACGGCCTGTCGTGCGCGCTCACCAGCGAGACGGTGTCGGCCGCGTCGAGGTCGGCCAGGCGCGTGGCCAAGCTGGGCGTGGTGAACGCCTGTCGGTGGAAGGCCCGCGCAGCTGTGGTGCCACAGCCCCCGTCACCGGGGTGCGTCGACCGAGGGCACTCCTGGCGTGGCAGGGCAGCACGGTCCGAAGGGGCGCTCTGCCGAGGTATGGGCGCGCGTGGCATAGGCGGTTACGGCGGGATGGTCGGCGAAATCGGTGCCCGCTGCACTCCTCTCAGCTTCAGCACGCGCGGTGTGGCGGCGTGGCGCGCACAGGCGCGTCGACACCGATGGGAGCGGCAGGCCCACAGAGGGCGTCAGCTTGGGTGCGCTTGTGTTGGTGCGCCCCGATAATCGGCCTCGCTGGGCTAGCCTCTCGGCAGCCTGCGCGGTCATAGGGGCACCGCCGCCGCTGCCGGGAACGTGGCCAGTAACCAGGTTGCGGCCAGCAGGCCCGGACCATGCGGCAACTCGACTCGCGGCGGTCGGCGCGCGGCCGCGTGGAGGAGGCCGCCCACCAGGGTGAGGGTGCAGGCCAGCAGTCCGGCCAGCGGCAGCGCCCACCAGGACAGCGCGCCCAGCACGGCGCCGAGACTGCCGGACAGCTTCACGTCGCCGGCACCCAACGCACCCGGCACGATCAGGTGCACCACGAGGTGCAGCAACCCGAACGCCAGACAGCCGAGCACCGCGCCGGCCAAAACGCGTGTGCCGCCGCCGGTCAGCGCCGCGAGCGTGAGGAGCGCGGCCACAGCCGGATATGCAGGCAGGGTCAGGGCGTTGGGCAGCCGGTGGTGCAGCAGGTCGGTGGTGGACAGCAGCACGCCGAACCAGGCGAGCGCCAGCGGCACGGGCAGCCACCACGGCGGCAGCCCGCCGGAGAACCACCGTGCGGCCACCAGTGCCCAGAGCAGTCCGGTGGCGAGCGCGCACCAGGGCGAGCGCACCGAAGCGCCGCGGGGCAGGCGACGCAGCAACCGGGCGCCCAGCGCGCCAAACACCCAGCCGGCGGTAAGGAATGCGGCAATCAGTCCACTGAGGACCGTGATCTTCTCGCTCATGAGACCACCATCGGCCCGGCATGGGCGAAAGCCAAGAACTATGTGGACGAATGACCCTTTCACCCCGTGAGACGAGGCGAAAGGGTCATTCACTCGTTTGCACCACGGCCGCAACCACGGCCGTCAATTGTCAGCGCTGCCAGGAGAACAGCGTGTCGCCTGCCTTGACCTCGCCCTCGGCGAGCTCGGCCAGCACCTCCGAGGTCGCGTCCAGGGCGATCACCGGGCAGATCGGCTGGTAGCCCGCAGCCTCGATGTCGTCCGGGTTCCAGCCGACCACGGGCTGCCCGGCGCGCACCGTCTCGCCCTTGACCACGTGCAGCGTGAAGCCCTCACCCTTGAGCTTGACCGTGTCGATCCCCAGGTGCACCAACACCGCGCCACCGTCCTCGGTGGCCACCACGAACGCGTGCGGGTGCAGCGTCACGATCGTGCCGTCCACGGGAGCAACGGCGTCCCCTGCCACGCGGTCCGGCTCGACCGCGACACCGGGGCCCACCATCGCCTGGGCGAACACTGGGTCGGGCACCTCGGACAGCGGCACGACGCGCCCGGCGACCGGGCTGCCAACCCGCAACGTCACAGCAGGTCCTCGATGTCGCTGGCGAGGGTGTCGGCCTCGGGACCGACCACGATCTGCACGATGTTGCCTGCGCGCATCACGCCGTGCACGCCCAACGCCTTCAGCGCCGCCTCGTCCACCACGGAACCGTCCTCCAACTCACAGCGGAGCCGGGTGATGCACGGTTCGATCTCGACGATATTGCCAGCGCCACCGATCGCGGCGAGGATCTTCGCCGCCTTGTCGTCAGCCACCTTGCGTGTCCTCTCTCGACTGTGTAGCGGCCCGACTACGCCGAGCACACCATGCCTGCGCCAGTACTACGCGAGTCCGCCAGTTGGTGCCACTGATCAGCACGAACCAATAACGGCGGGTTGACACTCACTCGGCGCGGGGGCCATGCTCCCGCACCAACTGGTCTAGACCGGAAAGTACCAATGACGGCGACAGGGATCGACCCCGAGCCCCGATTGGTTCGCCGAGCCGAGCACAAGGAGGTGCCGTGGCCAAGCTTCCGAAGATCGTCCGGCGAGGCACCACCCCGGCCCCGCTCGTCGACGGTCCCAAGCCCAAACACGCCCAGCTACGCGAGATCCTGCGCAGGTTGGCCGAGCAGGAACTCTCCCCCGGCTCACCGATCCCGTCGGAACGCGACCTGGCCGAGCGCTACGGGGTCTCCCGCATCACCGTCAGGGCGGCCATCGGCCAGCTCGTCGCCGAGGGCCTGCTCACCAGGGCCCAGGGACGGGGCACCTTCACGGCCAGCAGGCGGCTGGACGGCCAGCTGTACCTCGAGTCCTTCACCGATGACATGCGGCGGCGGGGGCTCGCCCCGACCACCGACGTGCTCGCCGGAGTCGAGGAGGAGCCCACCGCGTCGGCCGCGGCCGCGCTGGGTCTCACCGCGGGCGAGGCGGCCTACCGGCTGCTTCGGCTGCGTCGCGCCGACGGCATTCCCATCGCCGTCGAACGCGGCTACTACAACCCGCAGGTCGTGCCGGAGCTGCTGCGACACGACCTGACCGGGTCGCTGTACACGCTGATCGCCGACACCTACGGCGTCCAACTCGACCACGGCCGGCAGACGGTCTGGGCCGAGATCGCCGATCCCGAAACCGCGAAGCTGCTCGCTGTGCGCGTGGGCAGCCCGCTGTTGGTCTTCCGCCGGGTCGCCAGCGCCGCTGGCCGCCCGGTGGAGGACATGACTTCCTGGTACCGGGGCGATCTATACCAGGTGACCATGCAACTGGACCGGGACGTCCCGGGTTCTGGTCCTTTCTTCGCCCAGGGAGGTACCCGATGAGCGCCAGCGCCCCACAGGCGGTAGGCGGTCGCGACATCAAGGGTCTCGCCGTCGCCCAGCGCCTTGGTCGCAGCCTCATGCTGCCGATCGCCGCGCTGCCTGCGGCTGGACTGCTCCTGCGACTCGGACAGGCGGATCTGCTCGGCAAACCGACCCTGCCGGACTGGATCCAGAAGGTCGGTGCCGTCATCGGCGCCGGCGGCGGCGCGCTGTTCGACAACCTGCCGCTGCTGTTCGCGGTGGGCATCGCGATCGGCTTCGCCCGGCGCGGTGACGGCTCGACCGCGCTCGCCAGCGTGGTCGGCTTCGTGGTGCTGACGAGTGTGTTCAAGGCGATGTCGCCGTTCGTGCTCGACCAGCCGACGGACCCGGCGGCCAAGCCGAACCTGATCGACTACCGCGTGCTCGCCGGCATCGTCGTCGGCATCGTGACAGCGTTGCTGTGGCAGAAGTTCCACCGCATCAAGCTGCCCCCGTACCTGGCGTTCTTCGGCGGCCGCCGGTTCGTGCCGATCATCACCGCAGGCGTCATGCTGGTCATCGGCGTCCTGATGAGCCTGATCTACCCGGCGTTCAACAGCGGCCTGACCCACCTGGGCAACGCGATCACCGGCAGCACGGTGATCGGCGCGTTCCTGTACGGCACGATCAACCGCCTGCTGATCCCGTTCGGCCTGCACCACATCATCAACTCCTTCCTGTGGTTCGTGTTCGGCAACTACGGCGGCCAGACCGGTGACATCAACCGGTTCATCAAGGCGCACGACCCGAGCGCCGGCACGTTCCAGGCCGGCTTCTTCCCGATCTTCATGTTCGCCCTGCCGGCCGCGGCGCTGGCCATCTGGCACACCGCGAAGCCCTCGCAGAAGAAGATCGTCGGCGGCATCATGTTGTCGGCCGCGCTCACCGCGTTCATCACGGGTGTGACCGAGCCGCTCGAGTTCTCGTTCATGTTCGTGGCGTGGCCGCTGTACCTGATCCACGCGGTGCTGACCGGCCTCTCGCTGGCCGTCACCAACGCGCTGGGCATCCACCTCGGCTTCACGTTCTCGGCCGGTGGCATCGACTACGCGCTCAACTGGGGCATCTCCACGAGGCCGTGGCTGATGATCCCGGTCGGCCTGGTGTTCGCGGTGATCTACTACGTGGTGTTCCGCTGGGTCATCACCAAGTGGAACCTGAAGACCCCGGGCCGCGACGACGACGCCGAGAACGGCCTCGTGGAGAACGGCGGCGCGGTCAGCGACAAGGCCATCGCCAACAGCAAGGTCAGCAAGGCCGACAGCGCCTGACGACCTGCGTAGGACAAGTACCACAACGAAGGGACGGATCATGCCGGAGCGACGGGTCACCGTGGCCAGCAAAGTGGGCCTGCACGCCAGGCCGGCCGCGCTACTCGCCAAGGCGGCGGCGGAACAGCCGGTCAAGATCACCATCCGCAAGGACGACGGTCAGCCGGTCGAGGCCGCCAGCGTGCTCGGACTGATGACGTTGGGCGCCATGCACGGCGACGAGGTCGTGCTGACGGCCGACGGCGATGGCGCGGACACCGCGCTGGAGGCCATCGCGGCCATCATCGGCACGGATCTCGACGAGGGCTGATCCGGCCCAGCTAGGACTGTGGGGTCCCGTCGCCCGCCACCCCGAATCGGGCGGCGGGGCTCCACCACCACCGCATGACTCCAGGCCCGTGGCACCCCTGCCACGGGCCTCGGTCATGCGGTGGCCGTGGAGTGCACGCGGCGGTCGGATCGTCGGCCTACCGGCAGATCACGGCCGACCCGGGTGGCCGGTACTCATGACGTCGGCGCCCCTCAGATCGGGAGTTCCAGCTCGCCGCCGGTCGCGGCGCGCAGCGCGTCGCGCATGGCGGATCTGGGGGCCGGCCTGCCGGTGAACTGCTCCACCTGGCCGAAAGCCTGGTGCAGCAACATGTCCAGCCCGGTCGCGAGCCGGCCGCCGCGCCGCAGCACGGCGTTCGCCACCGGCGTCGGCCACGGGTGGTAGATCACGTCCAGCAGGCACGGTGCGAGCGCCAGTTCCTCGGCGTGCCGCTCGGTGGCGGCCGCCGGCACGGTGCTCACCAGCACGTCCACCGAGGACGCCAGCTCGCCGAGGTCCGTGTCGGCCCAGCGCAGCACGGTCACGTCGACGCCGACGCGGCGCGCGCACTGCACGGCCTCGGCGGCTCGGGCCGGATCGCGCACCACCACCCGCACGTCCCGCACGCCGAGATCGGCCAGGCCCGCCAGCGCGGCCGAGGCCGTGCCGCCGGCACCGAGCACAGCGCCGCGCGCTCCCGGTCGCTCAGCGAAGCCACCAGCCACCCGCAGCGCCCCGACGACACCGTCGACGTCGGTGCAGTCGGCTCGCCAGCCCGCGCCGTCGGGCAGCGGCACCAACGTGTTCGCCGCGCCGACGGCGGCGGCCCGCTCGGTCGCCTCGGCGGCCACCGCGAGGGCGGCGCGCTTGCCAGGCATGGTCACCGACAGGCCGGCCCACTCCCGGCCGAGGCCGGCGACGAGCGCGGGCAGCGCCGCCTCGTCGCACTCCACCCGGTCGTAGGTCCAGCCCGCGAGGCCGAGCGCCGCGTAGGCGGCCGAGTGCAGCACGGGCGACAGCGAGTGCGCGACGGGCGAGCCGAGCACGGCGGCCCGGCGACGACCGAGGGTCAAGGTCAGAACACCCCGTTGTTCTTGGCGTCGTTGGCGTCCTTGTCGTGGCCGGCCTGCGTGGTGTTGAAGCAGCTGTGGCCGTCCTTTTTGCACTTCACGAAGAACAGCCAGTCACCTGCTTCCGGCTTCATCGCCGAGGTGAGCGCCGCGCTACTCGGCGAACCGATCGGCGTCGGCGGCAAACCCTTGTTCAGACGAGTGTTGTACGGGCCTTCGGCGTTGAGCTCGGCATCGGTGAGCCGCGCGTCCGGCTGGTCCTTCTGGTAGTTGGTGGTCGAGTCAAGGCCGAGCGGGGTGCTGCTGGACAACCGGTTGTAGATCACCCTGGAGACCTTGCCGAAGTCGTCGGTGATGGCCTCCTTCTCCACCAGCGACGCCATGATCAGGATCTGGTAGGGCCGGAAACCGGTGTCCGCCGCGGCAGCCGGCAACCCGGGCACCTGCATCAGCGCCGAGGACGAGGCGAGCACGTTCTTGAGCAGTTCCTCCGCGCTGGCACCGGGTTTGACCTGGTAGATGCCCGGCATGATCAGGCCCTCCAGGCGGTGCTTCGGCTCGGCCCTTGCCACGTCGGCCATCGCCCAGTCCGGCACGCCGATGGCCTTGGCGTCCGCGGTCTGCGCGGCCTGCTGGAGCTGTTCGACCGGCACGCACGTCTTCTTGCCGTCCAGCGTCGCGCAGCTCGCCTGGGACAGCATGGACAGGATGCCGGGCACCACCTTGTCGCCGACCTTGTGGTCGGCGAGGATGTTGCCGCCCTTGACCTCCAGCGCCTGCACCTTGCTGGCCGGGTCGACGATCTTGGCCACGGCCGCCGTGCCGGACATCTTGGTCTTCAGCAGGTAGTACCCCGGCTGGACCTCGCGCAGCTTGTCGACGGTCTCGCCCGCCTTGACGAACGCGCGGGCGCTGGCCACCACGTCGGCGTCCTTGAGCCGGGTGGCGATGTCGCCGGTGGAGTCGCCGGACTGGACCTGGATGACCTTGTCGGAGTCGCCGCCACCCGGGTAGTCGTCGTAGCTGCCGATGCCGAGCAGCGTCGTGACGCCGTACCAGGCGCCCCCGCCGACCACGACCAGCACCAACAGGCCGACCAGGAGCAGCACGAGCTTCTTGTTCCGGCTGCTCACCTTGCGAGCGGGCTTGCCCTTGGCTTTGGCCTTGCCCTCGCGACCTGTGCCGGCCGCGTCGGCCGTGTCGCTGCCAGCCTCCTCGAACAACCCGAGGTCGTCGTTCACCGGTCCTCCTCGGCCGATCGCGCCAGGTGCTGGGCCCTCCCGTCCAACCACGACTGGAGGATCTCCACCGCGGCGGCCTGGTCGACGACGGCACGCTGCCGTCGCCCACGGACGCCCCGCTCGGCGAGCACCCGGCTGGCGGTCACCGTGGTCAACCGCTCGTCGGTGAGCCGGACCGGAATCGGGGCGACACGCTCGGCCAACGCGGCAGCGTACGCCTCGGCGATCTGCGCCGCAGGCCCGTGCCGCCCGGCCAGCGTCGTCGGCAGTCCGACGACCACTTCGACCACCTCATGTTCCGTCACGAGAGCAACCAACTCGGTCAGGTCCCGGTTGGCCTTTTCGTCACGAGACAGGGTAACCAGTGGAGTCGCGAGAAAGGGTGACGGATCGCTCAGCGCGACGCCGACGCGCACCGCGCCGACGTCAACGCCGAGCCGCCGGCCGCGGCCGGGGTCGTCCGTGCCGGGCCGGTCGGGCCTGCGCGCGCCCGACCCGGCAGCGGACTGCCCCTTGCCCGTCAAGATCCGGCCACCGCCCGGTCGACCTCGGCCCGCAAGGCGGCGATCGCCTTGTCCACGCCGGTGGCGTCGGTGCCGCCGCCCTGGGCCAGGTCCGGCTTGCCGCCGCCGCGGCCGCCGATGACCGGCGCGAAGGCCGGCACCAGCTTGCCGGCGGCCAGCTTCAGGTCGCGGGCAGCGGCCGTGGTGGCGACCACGAAGCTCACCTTCGAGCCGTCGACGGAGAACAGCGCGACCACGCCGGGCCTGCTGCCCAGCCGGTTGCGCACCTCCACGGCCAGCGTGCGCAGGTCGCCGGCGGACACGCCGTTCGGGACGGCGACGGCTACCACGGCCACGCCGCGAACGTCCTGTGCCTGCTCCACGAACTGGCCAACGGAGGACAGCAGCTGCGCACCGCGCAACCGCTCAAGCTCCTTCTCGGCCACGCGCAGCCGCTCCACCAGCGCCTCGACGCGACCGGGCACGTCGGCGTCCGGCACCTTCAGCATGGCGGCCAGGTTCTGCATCAGGGCGCGCTCGGTGGCCAGGTAGCGGAACGCCTCGATGCCGACGTAGGCCTCGATGCGGCGCACGCCGGAGCCGACCGAGGACTCACCGAGCAGGGTGATCGGGCCGATCTGCGAGGAGTGCTCCACGTGCGTGCCACCGCACAGCTCGCGGGACCACGGGCCGCCGATCTCGACGACCCTCACCTCCTCGTCGTAGGTCTCGCCGAACAGCGCGACCGCGCCCATCTCCTTGGCTCCTGGCAGCGAGGTGTACACCACCTTGACCGGAAGGTCCTTGCGGACAGCCAGGTTCGAGACTTCCTCGATCTCGCTGCGGGTCTCCTCGGAGAGGCCGCCGGTCCAGGCGAAGTCCAGGCGCAGGTAACCGGGCTTGTTGTACGAGCCGCTCTGTAGCGCGGACGGGCCGAGCACCTGGCGCAGCGCGGCGTGCACGACGTGCGTGCCGGAGTGCCCCTGACGCGCGCCGACCCGCCACTCCTGGTCGACCCTGGCCTCGACGTGCTGACCCTCGACGAGCTCGCCGCCGCGCACCCGAACCTGGTGCACCCACAGCTTCTTGGCGACCTTCTGGACGTCGACGACCTCCAGGTCGAGGCCGTCGGCGACGATCACGCCCGCGTCGCTCTCCTGGCCGCCGGACTCGGCGTAGAGCGGGGTCCGGTCGAGCACGACCTCGACGATCTCGCCCTCGACCGCGCTGCGCACGCGCTGGCCGTCGCGCACGATGCCGCGCACGGTGGCCTCGCTGGCGAGTTCGGCGTAGCCGGTGAACTCGGTGGCGCCGAGGTTGAGCAGCTCCCGGTACACCGACTGGTCGCCGTGCCCGGTCTTGCGGGACGCGGCGTCGGCCTTGGCCCTGGCGCGCTGCTCGGCCATCAGCCTGCGGAAGCCGTCCTCGTCGACGGACAGGCCCTGCTCGGCGGCCATCTCCAGGGTGAGGTCGATGGGGAAGCCGTAGGTGTCGTGCAGCTGGAAGGCCTTGTCGCCGGGCAGCATGGCGCGGCCGGCGGACCTGATCTCCTCGGCCGCCACCTCGAAGATCTTCGAGCCCGCGGTGAGCGTGGTGAGGAAGGTGTCCTCCTCGGCCTTGATGATCGACTCGATGCGGGCGAAGTCGGTCACCAGGTCGGGGTAGGACGAGCCCATGGTGTCGCGCACGACGGCGGCGAACGTGGCGAGCACGGGCTCGGTGACGCCGAGCAGCCGCGCCGAGCGGACGATGCGGCGCAGCAGCCTGCGCAGCACGTAGCCCCTGGCCTCGTTGCCGGGGGTGACGCCGTCGGCGATCAGCATCACGCCGGTGCGGGCGTGGTCCGCGATGACCCGGAACCGCACGTCGTCGGTGTGGTCGGCGCCGTAGCGGCGCCTGGACAGCTCCTCCGCCTTACTGATCACCGTGCGGACGAGGTCGGTCTCGTAGACGTTCTCCACGCCCTGCAACAGCGCGGCCATCCGCTCGACACCCATGCCGGTGTCGATGTTCTTGTTCGGCAGCTCGCCGAGGATCTCGAAGTCCTTCTTCGCCCCGCCGGGTCCACGCACGTTCTGCATGAAGACGAGGTTCCAGACCTCGAGGTAACGGTCCTCGTCGACGACGGGCCCGCCCTCCTCGCCGAACTGTGGCCCACGGTCGTAGTAGATCTCCGAGCACGGCCCGCACGGCCCCGGCACCGTCATGGACCAGAGGTTGTCCTCCATGCCCCTGCGCTGGACCCGCTCCTCGGGCAGGCCGGCGATCTTCTGCCACAGCGCGATGGACTCGTCGTCGTCCTGGTAGACGGTGACCCAGATGCGCTCGGGGTCGAGCCCGTAGCCGCCGTCGTCCTGCGACTTGGTGATCAGCTCCCAGGCGAGCTCGATGGCCCGTTCCTTGAAGTAGTCACCGAAGGAGAAGTTGCCGGCCATCTGGAAGAAGGTGGTGTGCCGGCTGGTCTTGCCGACCTCTTCGATGTCGCCGGTGCGGACGACCTTCTGGATGCTGGTGGCGCGCGGCCACGGCGCAGGGGCCTCGCCGAGGAAGTACGGCTTGAACGGCACCATGCCCGCGTTGACGAACAACAGGTTGGGGTCGTCGAGCAGCAGCGAGGCGCTGGGCACGACGGAGTGGCCGTTTCGCTCGAAATGCTCGCGGAAACGCTTGATGATCTCGTTTGTCTGCACGGTTGGATGTCCTCGGTGTGCTGAGCCGGCCGGTGTTTGCCGCCGGCTCGAAGTCGGGTGGGTCGCTGCGAAGGCGGGCGACTGCGGTGCGTGCCCCTGCGCCGGGTGGTGGCGCGGGGTCAGCCGCCCGCCCGGCGCGCTCGCGCCCTCGCGCTCCTGCGGACGGTTTGCTCGTCGGGCCGCCAACCGGTGGCGCCGAGGGCGAAGTCCTCGCTGTCGCGGGTGTCGCGGCGGGGCCTGCCGCCGGTGCCGACTCCGGTCTGGCGCTCGACGACGTCGTGCAGCTCCTGCTCGCGCTCGACCATGCCGACGCGCACCTCGGCACCGAACGCGCCCACGGCGCCGGCGAGTTCCCGCAGGCCGTCGCCGACGTTGGCGGCGATGCCGGCCGGGGTGATCTGCCTGGCGGTGTTGCTGGCCTTGCGGGCGACCGCGACGCCGGCCGCGAGGCCGACGCCGAACCAGAACAGCCTTCTCATCGACGGCCTCCCTTGCGCCGGCCCGGCCGGCGGGAGTGCTTGCCAGGGGTCTCGACCGCGGCCTTGCGGCGCGCGCGGACCGCCTTGCTCAGGCCGTAGGACAGCGCGGCCGCCTTGACCAGCGGGCCACCGAGGGTCGCGGTGAACAGCGAGGTGAGGGCCGAGACGTTGCCGCTGACCGCGCGGGCGTTGGCCGTGATGCCGTCGACGCGCTCGAGCTGGGTGTTCACGTGCGTCAGCGTCGTGTTGGCCTCGAGGAACAGCGGGTCGCTGTTCTTGTGCGCCTTGCGGATCGCGACGGTGGCCTCGTCGAGGGTGCGGCCGAGCTTGACCAACGTGACCGCCAAGAACAGCACCAGCAGCACGAACGCGCCGGCTGCGATCAGCGCGGCGATCTGCCCTGGCGACACGGGGTCCTCCTTGTACCAAGCGACTCGCCGGGCTCGACCCACATGACGAGCTACCCGACGCGAGCGTAGGTCCCGTCGGTTGGCGGCCGAAGCGAATATCCGATTGCCGGTCAGGCTACCGCGCCTCCCCCGAACGGAGCCGATCGGATCACCGTTACCGCCGGTACCGTCACCACGAGGAGTGACCGGCGGCAAACGTGACGTGGCTAGCAAAGCCGAGCGGCCGCTTGACACGCGGATCATGGTGCAGGTGAGGTAAGCCTTACCTTTGCGAGGTTAGCCTTGCCTCGCTGTCACTCGTCGATCTTCCGGAGGTGCCGTGATCCCGGCTGCCGAGGCCCCACCCGTCGCACCGTCCCCGCCGCCCGGTCTGCTGGCCGGGTCGGCGGAAGGGCTGGTCGAACTCTCCGTCGCGGTGACCCGCGCGGTGGCCGGGGCGCGCTCCGCACGGCGCCCCCGCGGCCCGCTGCCCCAGGGCGCGCCCGCCGACGTGCTCGCCGCGACGACCGCCGCGCTCGGCCCGGCCGGCATGCCCGAACGCGGCGTCGGCACCGACGCCGCCCTGCACCGGCTGGCCACCGTGCTGGTCGAGCAGGGCATCGACCTGAGCCACCCGATGGCCGCCGCGCACCTCCAGCCGCCGCCGCTGACCGTCGCCGTCGCCGCCGACGCGCTGGCCAGCGCCGGCAACGCCTCGCTGGACACCTACGACTCCGGGCCGGCCACCATCGCGGTGGAGCGCTGGGTGGTCGACGCGCTGACCTCGCTTGCCGGCTTCGACGACGGGGCCGACGGCGTGCTGACGCCGGGCGGCTCGCTGTCCAACCTGACCGCGCTGCTGCTGGCCAGGGACGCGGCGGCGGCGCGGCGCGGGGTGGACGTGCGCAGGGACGGCGTGGCCGCGCTGCCGAAGCCCGTGGTGTTCTGCTCGGAGCTCGCGCACTTCTCGGTGCACCGCGCCTGCGCGACGCTCGGGCTCGGCGAGTCCGCCGTGCGGGCGGTGCCGGTGGACGAACGGCACCGGATGCGGCCGGACGCGCTCGCCGCGATGCTGCGCGACCTCGGCGAGGAGCACACCCCGATCGCGGTCGTCGCCACGGCCGGCACCACGGACTTCGGCTCCGTCGACCCGCTTGCCGAGCTGACCGCGCTGGCCCGCGAGCACGGCGCCTGGCTGCACGTGGACGCCGCCTACGGGTTCGGCACGCTGTTCTCCGACTCGCTCGCCGGGCGGATGGACGGGCTCACCCACGCCGACTCCGTCACCGTCGACCTGCACAAGATCGGTTGGCAGCCCGCCGCCGCGAGCGTGCTGCTGGTGCGCGACCGGGCCGCGTTCGCCGCCCTCGACCGGTCGGTGGACTACCTGAACCCAGCCGACGACCGCGCCGCAGGCTACGACGGGCTGCTTGGCCGCACCCTGCAAACCACCCGGCGGCCCGACGCGGTCAAGATCGCCGCCACCCTGCTCGCCTACGGGCGGCACGGGCTCGGCCAGTTCGTGGACACCTGCCACCGGCTGGCCAGGCACGCCGAGGCCCGTATCGCCGCCGAACCCAGGCTGGAACTGGTCGCCGGGGCGGAGCTGACCACCGTGGTGTTCCGTTACCTTGCCGAGGATCCGGCCACCCGCGACCGGGTCAACGGCGAGCTGCGCCGCAGGCTGCTGCATCGGGGCACCGCGCTGATCGGCCGCACCTCCGCGCGCCCGGCCGGGCCGGCCGACGAGCCCGTCACCTGCCTGAAGCTGACCCTGCTCAACCCGACCGCGACCGAGGCCGACATCGACGACCTGCTCGCGCTGGTGTTGGACGCGGGCGCGGCCTGCGAGCGCCACTCCCCGACCGTCGCCGAGGCGCACGAAGAAGGTGCCGCATGACCAGCAACAGCGCCGTCCACACGGACGCCCCCGCCGATCGGCTCGACGCGGCCAGCCCGAGGACCTCGGCCGAGCACGCGCATCTGGAGGCGCTGCTGCGGTGTTGGCTGCGCGAGACCGGGACGGACGTGCCGGCCGGCCAGCTGCGGGTGCCGCTGCCCGCCACCGGCCTGACCCTGGCCACCGAGGTCCTGCACCGCTCCCCCACCGGCTGGCACCGCTTCGGCCCGGTCTCGCTGCTGCGCGCCGACGGCGTCCCCGTCGGCCCGGCCGACCCCGTGCTCGCGGTCGCGCTGGTCGCCCAGGAGGCGGCCGCGCGCGGCGGCGTGCCGGCCGGCGAGGCGGACGACCTGGTCGAGCGCACCGCCGAGTCCGTCCGGCGGGTCACCGGGTACGTGGCGCACCGCCGCGCGGAGACCGCCGTGCCCGAGGGGGTCAACGGCTTCCTCGACGCGGAACAGGCCCTGCTGCTCGGGCACCTCAACCATCCCGCGCCGAAGAGCCGGGACGGCGTCTCGGTCGCCGAGGACGCCGCCTACGCCCCCGAGCTGCGCGGCTCGTTCCGGCTGCACTGGTTCGCGGCCGACGAGTCGGTGGTCTCGCACGACGCGGTGGCCGGCTCGTCCTCACTCGGCGGCCGCGACACCGTCGCGTTGCTGGCCGAGCTGAGCGAACGACGGCTGGCCGACGGCAGGGTGCTGATCCCCGCGCACCCGTGGCAGGCCCGCGACCTGCCGCACCGGCCGAGGATCGCGGCGCTGTTGGCCGACGGGCGGCTGGAGGCGCTCGGCGAGCTCGGCCCGCGCTGGTGGCCGACGTCCAGCCTGCGCACGGTCTACCGGCCCGACGCCCCGGTGATGCTCAAGCTCTCGCTCGGGTTGCGCATCACCAACTCCCGGCGCGAGTCCACCCGCACCGAACTGCGGCGCGGGCTGGAGATCCATCGCCTGCTGGACGCGGGCTACGCGGCCGGCACCGAGCTGGCGCATCCCGAGTTCCACGTGGTGCGGGACCCGGCGTGGCTGGCCGTCGACGAACCGGGCCGCGCGGCGGGCCCCGAGGTGACGGGTCTCGACGTCGCGGTGCGGGAGGTGCCGGCCGGGATCGACGCGCTGCGGTGCCTGGTCGGGCTGGTCGCTCCCCGGCCGGGTCTTGGCCGCAGCCGCCTCGGCGAGCTGGTGGCGGCGTCCGGTCCCGGCGCGGCTCGGCGCTGGGTCGGCGACTACGTCGACCACGTGCTGGTGCCGATGCTCCGGCTGCACGCCGAGACGGGCATCGGGCTGGAGGCGCACCAGCAGAACACGTTGGTGCGGCTGAACGAGCGCGGCGAGGTCGTCGGCGGCGCGTTCCGGGACAACCAGGGCTACTACCTGGCCGCCTCGCACCTGCCGGGACTGCTGGCCCGCGCCGAGGCCGACACGAGCACGCTCGCGGTGGTCGACGACGCGATCGTCGACGAGCGGCTGTCCTACTACCTGCTGCGCAACCAGGCGCTCGCGGTCGTCGGCTGCCTCGCGGTCGACGGGCTCGCCAGCGAGGAGGACCTGCTCGGCGTGGTCGCCGAACGCCTGGACGCCGCACTGGGGTCGCTCGCCGACGCCGGACCGGACGGGGATCGGTTGGCGCGCCGCTGGCTGGACGCGGACACGTTGCCGTGCAAGGGGAACCTGCTCACCAGGCTGCACGGGATCGACGAGGTGCTCGCGCCGCTCGACGCCCAGTCGGTGTATCTGGACGCGCCGAATCCACTGCGGGGGGCGCGGCGATGAGTGAACAGTTGGTTGGCGTTTCGGCGCCGCCGGTACCTGTGCTCGGGGACGGTTGGGCGTTGCGGGTGGTCGATCCGGACAGCCCCGACCTCGACCTCGTCCAGCGCTGGATGCAGGCCCCGCACGTGGCCGCGTACTGGCTCCAGGCGTGGCCGAGGCAGCGCTGGCACGAGGAGCTCAGCAGGCAGCTCGGCGGCACGCACTCCCGGCCATGCCTGGTCAGCCGGGACGGGATTCCCGTGCTGTACCTGGAGATCTACCGCCCGGTCCTTGATCAGCTCGGGGCCTGCTACCCCGCGCGGCCGCAGGACGTCGGGCTGCACCTGGCGATCGGCGAGTTGGGCAGGACGGGCCGGGGGCTGGTCAGCTCGCTGCTGCCGGTGCTCACCGCCGCGTTGTTCGAGGCCGATCCGTTGTGCGGCAGGGTGTTGCTGGAGCCCGACGTCCGCAACACGGCCGCCGTCAGGGCGTTCGGCTCCGGCGGCTTCCGGCTCGCCGGCGAGATCGACCTACCAGACAAGACGGCCGCGCTGTTCGTGTGTCCGCGCACCGAGGAGGACATGCTGTGACCGACCACCGGACACCCGCGCAGGAGACCAGCGAGCACGACGTGATCGCGGTCGGCTGCGGCCCGTTCAACCTCGGGCTGGCCGCGCTCGCGTCCACGGTCGACGGCCTCGACCTCGTGGTGCTCGAGGCACGCCAGGAACTGCGCTGGCACAGCGGGCTGATGTTCGACGACGCGCTGCTCCAGGTCAGCTTCCTGGCCGACCTGGTGAGCCTGGTCGAGCCGACGCACCCGCTGTCGTTCCTGGCCTACCTGCGTGACAACGACCGGCTGTACCCGTTCTACATCCGCGAGCGGTTCCACCCGACCCGGCGGGAGTACGAGGACTACCTGCGCTGGGCCGCGTCCCGGCTGCCGTCGGTGCGGTTCTCGCACCGGGTCGAGTCGGTGCGCTGGCGCGAGAGCGACGGCCGGTTCGAGGTGCGGGTGGTGCGCGGCGACGGCGCCAGGTTGCTGATGCTGGCCAAGGACGTGGTGGTCGGGGTCGGCACCGAGCCCTCGGTGCCGCGCTCGCTCGCGAACCTGCCGGGCGACCGACTCATGCACACCAGCGAGTACCTGCACCGACAGTCCGATGTGGACAAAGCAGGTCACGTGACGGTGGTCGGCTCCGGGCAGTCCGGGGCCGAGGTGGCGCTGGACCTGTTGCGGCGCAACCTGGCCGGCGGTGGCGGGATGAGCTGGCTGACCAGGACACCGACCTTCGCGCCGCTGGACTACACGAAGCTCGTGCTGGAGATGACCACTCCGGCCTACGTCAGGTACTTCCACGAGCTGCCAGAGCGGACCAGGGACGAGCTGGTCGCCGAGCAGTGGCGGCACTACAAGGCGATCTCGGCGGAGACACTGGAGGAGCTGCACGACCTGCTCTACCGGCGGGAGCTGACGCACGGGCTGGCCGACGTCGAGCTGCGCTGCGCGACCGCGATCCAGGACTCGGCGGTGGACAGCGCCGGCCGGGCGGTGTTGACCTGCCTGCACCGGGACACCGGGCGGACCTTCACGCACACCACGGACCTGGTGGTCGCGGCGACCGGCTACCGGCAGCGCCGACCCGTGTTCCTGCAACCCGTAGAACCGTTGCTGCGTAGGGACGACAGCGGCAGGTACCGGGTGCGGCTGGACCACTCCGTTGAGCTGGATCACGCCGTGACCGGGCGGATCTTCGTGGCCAACGCCGATCTGCACAGCCACGGGCCCGCCGCGCCGGACCTCGGCATCGGCGCGGTCCGCAACGCCACCATCCTCAACGCGGTGACCGGGCGCGAGGCGTACCGGCTGCCCAAGCGGACGGCGTTCACCAGCTTCGCGGCACCGGGAGACCTGGCGTGAACACGACGGAACTCTGGCTGGACCGGTCGGCCGCGCTGCTGGCCAAGACGATCGGTGAGCTGTGCTTCGAGCAGCTGCTGACACCTGAGCCCGTGGCCGGCGGCGCCGAGGACGACGCGGGCTTCGTCGGCTACCAGCTGTCGCTTGGCGCCGCCGGGTACACGTTCTCGGCCCGCCGCACCTCCTTCGAGGGATGGACGGTGCTGCCGGGGTCGGTGCGGCGCAGCGCGAGCGGGATCCTCGGCGACGACGTCACCGAGCCGACCGAGGACGTGCAGCAGTTCCTGGTCGACGCCTGCGACGCGATGCGGGTCGAGCCCGCGACGGTCGCCGGCCTGCTGGCCGAAGTGACCGCGACGCTGACCGCCGACGTGGCAATGGCCGCCACCGCGCGCCCGGCCGCCGAGCTGGCCGAGCTCGGCCACGCCGCGCTCGACGGGCACCTCACGGGTCATCCGTGGCTGTTCGCCAACAAGGGCCGCATCGGGTTCTCCGCGCAGGACCAGGCGCGGTACGCGCCGGAGGCCCGCACGCCGCTGCGGCTGCCGTGGCTCGCGGTGCACCGGGGGTTGGCCGAGTTCCGCGGCACACCCGAGCTGTCCGAACACGTGGTGCGGCAGCGGGAACTGGGCGAGGAGACCGTGGCGCGGTTCGCCGAGACGCTGCGGCTGGCCGGCGCGGATCCGGACAACTTCGTGTGGCTGCCGGTGCATCCGTGGCAGCTCGACCACGTGGTGCGCACGCTGTGGGCGCCGGAGCTGGCGACCGGCCGGATCGTGCAGCTTGGCGAGAGCCAGGACCACTATCTGCCGACGCAGGCGATCCGCACACTGTCCAATGTGGACTCGCCCGATCGCCACCAGGTCAAGCTGCCACTGCGGATCCTGAACACCTCGGTGTACCGGGGCATTCCGCCGCACTGCACGCTGGCCGCGCCGATGACCTCGCAGTGGCTGCGCGGCATCTTCGCGGCGGACCAGCTGCTCGGCGAGTGGGGCACGATCCTGCTCGGCGAGGTCGCCTCCGTGACGGTGCGGCATCCGCAGCTGTCGCGCGCGGGCGCCGTGCCCTACCAGTGGTTGGAGACGCTCGGCTGCATCTGGCGGGAGCCGCTGACGCCCCGGCTGCGCGACGGCGAGCACGCCTGGGCGCTGGCCGCGTTGCTGCACCTCGACCCGGCCGGCGACGCGTTGGTGAGCGAGTACGTGCGGCGGGCGGGCGGCGACGCGGCCGCGTGGGCGGCGGCACTGCTGCGCGCCCTGCTGCGGCCGCTGCTGCACCTGCTCTACACCTACGGGATCACGGTGAACCCGCACGGGGAGAACGTGTTGGTGGTGTGCGGGCCGGACGGGCTGCCCAGCCGGGTCGTGCTCAAGGACCTCGTCGACGACGTGAACGTGTCGGTGGACCGGGTGCCGCAGCGGGGCGTCGAGCCCGACTCGCACGACCGGGTGTTGCCGAGGAAGCAGTGGCCGGTGCTGCGCCAGTATGTGGTGGACGCCTTGCTGGTGGGGGTTTTCCGGCCGCTGGCCGGGTTGCTCGCGCAGCGGCACGACCTGCCGGAGGAGCGGTTCTGGGGCATGGTGCGGGGCGAGATCGAGTCGTATCGGACGCGGCACTCCTCGGTGGCCGACCGGATGGACGCAGGCGACCTGCTCGGGCCGACCTTCGCCAGATATCCGCTCAACGGTTACCGGTTGACGATGGGGTACGGCGACCTGGCGCAGCGGCCGCCGGTGCCGTCGAGCGGACGGCTGCCCAATCCGCTGCACGCCGTCCCCCAGGTGGCTCCGGCCGATGGTTGGTAGTGGCCGCAGCCAACATGGAATACGTCACTCGTCCGAGTGGTCCGGAGCGAGAACCGCTCTCCCGCCTCGACATCGTGAGCGACTCTGGGGGTACGGCGAAGCACGTTCGCCGTATATCGCACCAGGGGGAATGATGCGAAAGATTCTGTTGTCCGTGCTGGCGGCGCTGGCCGTGCTGGTCGGCATGTCCGCACCAGCGCTCGCGGCCAACGCCGAGGAGACGACCGTCGTACAGGGCGGCATGACCGACGCACCCGTTGCGGCGCAGGCCGAAGTGGCGCCCGAGGCGCTGCCGTCCTGCGCACACATCACGTATCCGGGCAACGCCGGGTACATCGCGGTGCAGACCAGCCCGAACAAGGTGGTGGCCTGGGGAATCCAGATGCAGCCGCCATCGCGGTCGGCCGGCAGGTGGGATGTTGACACCTATCTCAACAACCACAAGACCACCAGTGGTTTCCACCGCACGGTCGGCGTGTACGTGCCGCACGGGTCGATCCAGGCGCGCAGCGGCCAGGTGTTCCGGGTAGACGCCACACTGGTGTCGGTCGACGGGAACACCTACCACAGCGTGCCGAACAACTGCCGGGTTCCGTGACCGGAGGGCACCAGCCGCGGGCAGGGCGACCGGTCGCCCTGCCCGCGGCGCCCGAACAGGCAGGAGGTTCGCGATGACCGGTCCTGGATTCACCACCGCGGAACAGGCTGCGCTCAACGGCTTCCCGCCAGAGCAGACCAGCGTGCTGTTCCTGGCCGAGTCCGGCGAACACGCGGTCGTGCTGCTGGCGACGAACGCGGCGGGGCGGTCTTACCCGTACGAGGTGTTCTGCCGCAGGACGGCGGCGGGATGGGTCGAGGTGAGCGGCGTCAACGGGCCAGGCTGGCGGCCGACAGGGGATTCCCTTGGCGTGCTGACCTTCTGGGACCAGGTGGCGGAGGGAACCCCGATCGCGGCGGTCCGGTTCGATGGGGTGGACC
Organism: Solihabitans fulvus; assembly: GCF_008386585.1. Lineage (GTDB taxonomy): Bacteria > Actinomycetota > Actinomycetes > Mycobacteriales > Pseudonocardiaceae > Solihabitans > Solihabitans fulvus. The sequence goes on along the minus strand of NZ_VUOB01000023.1, from coordinate 105,072 downwards.
ACCGGTGCCCGGTCAGGCGCGGGTACTTCCTGTTCACCCGCTGGGACATTCCCGAACCAACGACACCGCCGGTGCTGCTGGACTCGGCCGACACCGACTGACCGACCCCGCACGGAACCCTTGCTACAGAAGGACGTCCGTGCCGGGCGCCCGGCACTCCGCCTCGGCAGGCGGAGTACCGGGCCGCCGGTCAGCTGTCGCCGGGGTCCGCGCCCGCGCCGACGGCTGCCGGAGTCCGCTCGAGGCGGTTGCCGTCGCCGAGGTCGATGCCCACGTGCAGGCCGGCGGTGCGGGACACCACGAACCGGTCGATCTCGACGCCGGTGTTGCTCAGCACGCGCGCGGTGATCGTGGTCTGCCGTCCCCAGGACGCCGGTTGCACGTCGAGGGCCATGAACGCGTAGCCGGTGTAGCGCACCCTCGACCACGCGACGGTGTCGTTCTCCTTGCCACCGCCCCGCTTCCACACGTAGGTGGGCACGTCGACGTGCTCGGTCTCGTGGCCCGCGTAGCTGTCGGGCACCGGGAAGCTGTACAGGCTTCGGCCGCCGGAGCCGCAGGTCGCGTACACGGTGCCGTCGCGGTCGGGCCGCACGGTGCCGCCGATGGGCACCTGCGTCGCGACCTGGCCGCCGCGCAGGGCGTCGGTGCGCTCGTAGACGTGGTTGTGGCCATTGATGACCAGGTCGACCTTGAACCGGTCGAACAGCGGCACCCACTCGTCGCGCACCCCGCCCTCGGACGCGTGCGCGCTGGTCGTGGAGAAGGCGCAGTGGTGGAAGAACACCACGACGAAGTCGACGTCGGGCTGGCAGCGCAGGAACGCCAGCCTGCGCCGCAGCCACTCGGTCTGCCCGCCGTCGCTGTAGCCGAGGTTCGCCGGGATCTCGTACGAGACGTCGTTGGCGTCCAAGGAGATCACGCCGACGTTGCCGTAGATGAACGAGTAGACGCTCGGGCAGCCGCTCGGCCCCGAGCCGGGGAACGCCCACCTGGCCACCTGGCCGCCGTAACCCTCGGTGGAGTACAGCGCCTCCATGTCGTGGTTGCCGGTCGCGACCATCCACGGGATCCGGGACGCCAGCGGCTCGATCTGGGTGAGGTAGGCGTCCCAGACCTTCGGGTCGAAGATGTCGTGGGTGCCGTCGGGCTTCGACCCGATCGGCAGGCCGCGCCCGCTCGGGTCGGCGTACGCGATGTCGCCTGCCAGCAGGTGGAACACCGGGTTCTGCCTGGCCACCACGCCGTTCTCGGCCAGCGCCGCGGTGCTGACGCCCTGGTCGCCGAACGCGGTGAAGGTGAACCGCTCGCCGGGGAAGCCCCGCGCGGGCGCGGTGGTGAACGTGGAGATCGCGGCCGGGCCGCCGTCGCCCTTGGCCGGGTCGAAACCGTCGTGCCCCACGGCGTAGTAGTAGGTCCGGCCCGGCCGCAGCCCGCCGATCTCGGCGTGCAGGTAGTACTGGTCGGTCGGCGCGATCACGCCGGGCACCTCGGAGTGCAGCGCGCGCACCTCGGCCGGCACGCGGTGGGTCAGCTCGTGCGGGCGGGCACCGACGCGCAGGAACGGCCGGCGCACCGGGGCCGGCACCTGCCAGGCGACCCTGATCTCGTGGCGCGGGTTGCGGCCGAAGGCCAGGTGTCGGCCGAAGGGCGCGACCCTGTCGCCGTCGGCGTAGGCCAGGCCCGCCAACAGGGTCGGGCCCGCCGCGAGCGCGGCGGCCGTGGCCATGCCGCCGCGCAGCAGGGTCCGCCGGCCGAACCGGCTGGTCAGGTACTCGTGCTGTTCGGCAATCGAGAGTCTGTTCGCCAGCGCGTCGGGGACGCCAACCCTGGGAATCTCCATGCAGAGCATGCTCTTCGGCGCACGTGTCGCCGAGCCCATGGGTGGATGAACGTTCGGCGATCGTTGCCCATAGTGATGGTCAAGCGTTGGTCAAGAAACGGTGTGGTCAGCCTGCCGGATCCTGGCCTCGGATCATTCGGCGGAGCCTGGGCACCCGTTCGGCCAGCACCCGCTCGGCCCCGCGCGACGTCGGCTGATAGTAGTCCCTGCCAACCAGGTCGCCCGGCGGGTACTGCTGGGCGAGCACGCCGTCGGGCACGTCGTGCGGGTAGCGGTAACCCTGCGCGTTGCCCAGCTTGGCCGCGCCCGCGTAGTGGCCGTCGCGCAGGTGCGCCGGCACCGAGCCGACCGCGCCGGCCCGCACGTCCGCGATGGCGCCGTCCAGCGCGGTGATCACGGAGTTGGACTTGGGCGCGGTGGCCAGGTGGACGGTGGCCTGCGCCAGCGCAAGGCGACCCTCCGGCAGGCCGACGAGCTGGACGGCCGTCGCGGCGGCCACGGCGGTCTGGAGCGCGGTCGGGTCGGCCATGCCGACGTCCTCGCTGGCGTGGATGACCAGCCGGCGCGCGATGAACCGAGGGTCCTCCCCCGCCTCGATCATCCTGGCCAGGTAGTGCAGCGCGGCGTCCACGTCGGAGCCCCTGATCGACTTGATGAACGCGCTGGTCACGTCGTAGTGCTGGTCGCCCTGCCGGTCGTAGCGCACGGCGGCCTTGTCGACCGTGGCCTCCAGGGTGGCCAGGTCGATCACGCCGCTTGCCGTGCTGCTCGCCGAGTCGGCCGCGGCCTCCAGCGCGGTGAGCGCGCGGCGGGCGTCGCCGCCGGCCAGCCGGACCAGGTGGTCCTCGGCGTCGGCGGTCAGCTCGACCGTCCCGGCGAGCCCGCGCTCGTCGGACACGGCGCGGCGGACCACCGCGCGCACGTCCTCGTCGGTCAGCGGCCGCAGCTGGAGCACCAGGGAGCGGGACAGCAGCGGCGAGACCACCGAGAAGAACGGGTTCTCCGTGGTGGCGGCCACCAGCAGCACGATGCGGTCCTCGACCGCGCCGAGCAGGGCGTCCTGCTGCGTCTTGGAGAACCGGTGCACCTCGTCGATGAACAGCACGGTCGCCTCGCCGGAGCGCACCAGCCTGCGGCGGGCCTCCTCGATGACCGCGCGGACCTCCTTCACCCCGGCCGAGAGCGCGGACAGCGCGGCGAAGCGCCGGCCGGTGGCCTGCGAGACGAGGGTGGCCAGGGTGGTCTTGCCCGTGCCAGGCGGCCCGTACAGCATGATCGAGGCCGGCGCGGCGCCCTCGACGAGCCTGCGCAGCGGCGCGCCCGGCCCGAGCAGATGGTCCTGGCCGACGACCTCGTCGAGCGACTGCGGCCGCATCCGGACGGCCAGCGGCGTGTTCGGACCTGGACGCGCCGGGGCGAGCGGCCCACGCCGCGCACCGGTGTCCCCGGTGCCGGCGGTGAACAGCTCCTGGTCCTCGAACAGCCCGTCCTCCACGACGCCGACGCTACCTGTGGGCACCGACACCCGGGACGCGGCCTGCGGCGGCGCGAGTTCGGCCAGCCTTGTGCGAGACTTGTTTCTCGTGCCGCCATCCGCCGTTCACCGCAGGGCCGTGTTGCTCGCCGGCCCCTCCGGTTCCGGGAAGTCCACGCTCGCCGCGCACCTCGGCCTGCCGGTGCTGCGGTTGGACGACTTCTACCGCAACGGCGACGACCTGCTCCTGCCCCGGGACGAGCACGGCATGGTCGACTGGGACGACCCCGAGTCCTGGCACGTCGAGGACGCCCTCGCCGCCGTGGTGGAACTGGCCACCACCGGTCGCGTCGAGGCGCCCGTGTACGCGATCGGCGAGGACCGCAGGGTCGGCACGCACACCGTCGCGCTGGACGGCGCGCCGCTGTTCGTCGCCGAGGGCCTGTTCGCGGACCGGCTGGTGAACGGCTGTCGCGAGGCCGGGGTGCTCGCCGACGCGATCGTGCTCGCGCCGAGCCCGGGAGTCACGTTCCTGCGCAGGCTGGCGCGGGACACCGCCGAGGCCCGCAAGCCGCTGCCGGTGCTGCTGCGCCGCGGCTTCCGGCTGTGGCAGGAGCAGCCGGCCGTGGTGCGCCGCTGCGACCAGGCCGGCATGCGGTCCTGCACGCCGGACCGGGCAAGGAAGCAGCTGACCGAGGTGATCAACGCCATGGCCGCGCCGTCCATCCCGGCCGGGCATTGGCAGGGAAAGGTCGAGGTGCTCTGAATCGGGGTCTGTTCCCGACGAGGACCGGCCCGATCAGCTGATCAGGTTGATGCGTTGCAACGCCAACTCGAACGCGGTGGGTTCGACCCGCAGGGTGCCACTGAAGGGCTGGCTGAGTTCATATACCAACAGCAGCATCGAGCCGATCAACAGGGTGATAGAGAAGACAACGACGATGTGGGCTCGCAGACTCGTCATGCCGAACATGAACGCGAACCCGACAGTGACCAGGCCGCCGAGAATGAGCGCCACCCACAGCAGGGCGGGCATCGTGTCGGATGCCCGGTTGAGTCGTTCCCGGCGGGCGTCGCCGAGTCTGGCGACGGCATCGAGTGCCTGGGCGTAGCGGACCTGGTCGGCGCCCGTGGCGGGCTGTTGGGAGACGACGGTGTCGCGTAGCGCGGTGAACTCCCGCCACGCCTGATCACTGGACTGTCGCTTGGCCAGCAGCGGCCATTCGGTGTTCTCGACGGCCTCGGCGTACCGCTGGTTGAGGTCCCGAATCTCGTTGTGGGCGGGCTGCGGCAGCGAGTGGGCGTACCAGGAGATCTGGAGCAGGGCGTTGGTTTCGCTGTAGGTGTTCGTGCGAGTCGCGTCGGCCGTGGTCCACAGTCCCACCACGACCATTGCGAGAATCACCGCGTAGATGACGCCAACCACGGCGTAGACGAACCCGACGACCTCGTTCTGGAGCGCGCGACGCTCGGACGGCACGAACCGTGTCACCAGGACCAGCAGGACGCAGGTGGCGACGGCGATGCCCAACACGAGAAGGCTGCCTGACACGGGCATGGCGGAGTTCCTTCCTGTGACGCGTGTGGCGACCAGTGATGTCGAGGCTTTGCCGGGTTGCCCGAATAGCACTGGCGAGTTCGCCTTGTGGCTCGCGGAGGATTCCGCCGCTGAAGCTAGCACTGGGAATCCCGCCGGGTCAGGCGCTTGGTTTTGCGTTCGACAGTTCGGCGCCACAGCAGCTTCCGGCCGGTCACCCTGTTGGATTATCGCGACAATGACGGCGGGTAATCCGAGGAAAATACATTTACTCGAAGTGGGTGGCGGGACGGCGTGATCGGGCGATGATCTGGCGCGGCGATCGGCCGACACGGTGAGCCCGGATGGGCCACAGGTGTTGTAGCCGTTCGGCCTAGTCGGCTGGGGTCAGTCGGCTGCGGTCAGCAGCCACAACCGGCCGGCCGAGTCCTCGTCGGTCGGGACGCGCGTGATGATCTGGAGCTCGGTGTCCTCGGCGGCCAGCAGCTTGGTGGTCCGCAGGCGCATCGTGCCGACCCGCTCGTGCCGGAACTCGCGGTGCACCACCTCGAAGCCGGCGATGTCGTGCCGCTCCCAGAACTGCGAGAAGGCCGGGCCGGTCTCGTGCAGGTCGGCGATGATCTCGGCGAAGCGCGGATCGTCGGGATGGCGGTCGGCGGACGCGCGGAACTGCGCGACCAGGTGCTGGGCGTGCGCCGCCCAGTCGACCAGCAGCGTCCGCACCGGCGGCCAGCCGAACATCACCCAGATCATGTTGCGCAGGCGGGCCGGCAGCTCGGCGAAGTCGGTGAACAGCGCCGCTTCTGCCCGGTTCCAGCCGATCAGGTCCCAGTGCCGGTCGCGCAGGCAGGCCGGGTGCGGTTCGAGCGCGCCAAGCACCGCGAGCAGGTGGTCCAGCCCCTCGCCGGACGGCGTGTCCTGGGGCGGCGGGAGTTCGTCGGCGAGCAGGTAGAGGTGCCGCCGCTCGGGTCCGACCAGCCGCAGCGTGCGGGCCAGCGCGTCGAGCACCTGCCGCGAGACGTTGATGTCGCGCCCCTGCTCCAGCCAGGTGTACCAGCTCACGCTGACCCCCGACAGCAGCGCCACCTCCTCGCGGCGCAGCCCCCGCGCCCTGCGGCGCAGGCCGGGCGGCAGCCCGACGGACTCGGGGCTCAGCCGCTCCCGGCGGGACCGCAGGAACCCGCCAAGCGCCCGCCGTTGCGCCTCGCTCATCGCGTCCCCCCTTGGGTGGTGGTGCCGGTGACAGGTTGACTGGTCTCTGGTTCACCCGCCGCGCCAATTCGACCATGAGTGCACACACATCGACCGCGAGGGAACCTTCATGACCAGCCCGACCCGCTCCGACCCCATCGACGCGACGGCCTCGACGCGGCCGCCGTTCGCCCTGTCCGCCGCGTGCTTCGTCAGCAACTTCGACCGCTTCGCGATCACGCCGATGCTGGTGCTGGTCGCGGCGGGCCTCGGCGCGCCGCTGGCCGCCACGGTCACCGCCGCGAGCGGCTACTTCCTGGCCTACGGGCTGTCCCAACCCGTGTGGGGCCTGCTGTCAGACCGGTTCGGCCGGGTGCGGCTCATGCGGGCAACGCTGTTGGCCGGCGCCGCGGCGGGATTCGCGTCCGCGCTGATGCCCAACCTGGCGCTGCTCGTGGTGACCAGGATCGTCGCCGGCGCGTGCTTCGGCGCGGTGGTGCCGACCTCGCTCACCTACGTCGGCGACACGGTGTCCGCGCGGCAGCGGCAGCGCGCGCTGTCGGACCTGATGGCGGCGATGGCGCTGGGCACCGCGCTGGCGACGGCGGCGGGCGGGCTGCTCGCGCACCTGGTCGACTGGCGGGCCGTGTTCGCCGTGCCGGCGGCCTGCGCGGCGGTGTGCTCGGTGGCGATGCGGGGCCTGCCGGAGCCGCCGCGCGGCGCGGCGGCCGGGGTGCGCGCGCAGCTGGGCAGGGTGCTGCGCAACCGGTGGGCGCTGCTGGTGTTCGGCCTCGCCTTCGTGGAGGGCGCGGTCCTGTTGGGCACCATGGCTTTCCTCGCGTCCGCGCTCGAACACCACGGCGTCGGCGCGGCGACGGCCGGCCTCGCCACGGCCGCCTACGGCGTCGGCGTGTGGGTGTCCTCGCGGCTGGTGAAGGCGCTGTCCCAGCGCCGCCCGGTCTGGCAGCTGATGACGGTCGGCGGCACGCTGATGGTGCTCGGCTACGCGGTCGTGGCCGCGCAGGTGACCATCGCCACGGTGACGGTGACCGCGCTGCTGCTCGGCGGCGGTTGGTCGTTCCTGCACTCGTCGCTCCAGACCTGGGCCACCTCGCTGGCGCCGGAGGCGCGCGGCACCGCGGTCGCCTTCTTCGCGGCCGCGCTGTTCGTCGGCAGCGCCGCCGCGTCCTCGGCGGACGGGGTGTTGGCCGAGCGGGGCAGCTACCCGCTGCTGTTCGGCATCGCGGCGGTGGTCGCCGTGCCGCTGACCGTGGCCGCCGTGGTGGGCCGCCGCCGCTGCCGGGAGCCTGCGGATTAGGCCGCTTCGGCCTGCGCGGTCAGCAGGTTCGTCGCGACGGTCGCGACCAGCAGCGCCGTCACGGTCCCGGTCAGCAGCTCGGGTGACAAGTGTCCGCCGATCGCGCCGACGGCCAGCAGCAGCACGGCCGCGGCCGACTCGACCAGCGGCGCGCGCCCTGCACCCGGCTGCCTGGCGGCCTGCCGGACGAGGGCGAGCGCCACCAGCATCATCGCGGGGCCCGCGCACAGCGCCCACCAGCCGCCCGCCGGCAGGTCGCCGCCGTCGGACGCGAGGATCGCCTCCTTGATGCCGACGCCGAACAGGGTCAGGCCGAGCGCGACGATCAGGTGGCCGTAGATGAAGGTGTTGCGCGCCAACAGTCCTCGGCCGACGGCGGCGCGGTCCACCCCGTCGAAGTACAGCCACCACAGGGCCGCAGCGCAGCCGAAGCCAAGGACCGCCGTGGTCATCGAGCCGGCCCGCCAGTCGCCGCCGCGCACACCGAACACGACGGCCGCCAGCGACTCGCCGAGCACGATCAGCGTGAACAGTCCGTACCGCTCCGGCAGGTGCGACGCGTGGTAGGGCACGGCGGCCATCGCGCGGCGCGCGAGCCACGGCGTCGCGCCCTCGATGAGCAGCGCGGCCGCCCACACCAGGAACCGCCACGGCTCCGGCACCGCGAGCGACCCCAGCCACAGCGCGGTGCCGACCACGAACACCGAGATGGTGGCGTCGCACAGCGGCCGCGCCGCCGGCACGTGCCGACGCGCCCGCAGGTACAGCACGATCAGCAGGGCCCGGACCGCCGCGTAGGCCACGGCGAACACCTGCGACCGGTGGTGGAACGTGTCCGGGATCGCCACGGCCACCACGGACATGCCGAGCATCGCGGCGAGCACCAGCAGCCGAAACACCACGTCGTCCGAGTCGAACCGGTCGGCGTAGTTGGTGTAGCCCACCCACGCCCACCAGATCGGCACGAACAGCACGGCGAGGCGCACGAACCCCGGCGCGGACAGGTTGCCGTGCAGTGCGAGCCCGACCTGCGTGACCGCGATGACGAACACGAGGTCGAACAGCAGCTCCAACCAGCTGGAGGCGCGTTCGGCGTCCCCGGTCCGCAGCGCGGGCGGGCGGATCAGTCGGGCTCGCACCGTCAGCCGCGCGCCGACCGGCCGTCGACGCGCGCGCTCGCCTCGCCGAACACCCAGCCGCCGATCTCCTCGATGAAGTCCGTCGGGAAGCCGACCTGGAAACCGGTCGCGTCGTTCAGCCGCGCGACCGCCTCCGCCGGCAGCGTCACGTCCACCGCGCCGAGGTTGTCCACGAGCTGGTCGAGCCGCCGCGCGCCGACGATCGGATGCACCGCGCGGGACGCCGCCCTGGTCCAGGCGATAGCGACCTGGGACGGGGTGGCGCCCAGCTCGTCGGCGACGTCCTGCACGGCGCGCGCGACGGTGTGGTCGTGCTCGCTGATGGAGTCGGCGGCGAGGCGGGTGCCGGCCTCGGCCCCGCCCTCCCTGGTGAACTTGCCGGACAGCACGCCGCCCGCCAGCGGGCTCCACGCGGCGACGCTCATGCCGAAGTCCTCGGCCATCGGCAGCAGTTCCCGCTCGATGTCCCGCTTGAGCAGGCTGTAGGGCACCTGGAGGCCGGCGAACTGGCTCCAGCCGCGCAGCTCGGCGAGCGTGTTGGCGCGCGACACCACCCAGGCGGGCGCGTCGGAGATGCCGACGTAGAGCACCTTGCCCGAGCGCACCACGTCGTCGAGGGCGCGCATCGTCTCCTCGACCGGGGTGTGCCGGTCCCACATGTGCACCCAGTACACGTCGACGTAGTCGGTGCGCAGCCTGCGGAGGCTGGTCTCCAGCGACTGCACGAGGTTCTTGCGGTGGTTGCCGGCCGCGTTGGGGTCCGCGCCGTTGCGGCTCACCGTGTACTTGGTGGCCAGCACGAACTCGTCGCGCCTGCCCTCGAGCAGCTCGCCGAGGATCAGCTCGCTCTTGCCGGCCCGGTAGTTGATCGCCGTGTCGATCACGTTGCCGCCGGCCTCGGCGTAGGCCTCCAGCATCCGTCGGCACTCCTCGAGCGGCGCGCCGACGCCGCCCTGCTCGCCGAACGTCATAGCGCCTAAGAACAGCTCCGACACCCGGAGCCCGGTGTTGCCCAACAGTCGATAACGCACGTGCGCGTACTCCCCTTGTCTCGCTTGCGATTCCGCTTCCGCTCGGCCGTCAGCGGCCGAGGACGCGGCGTAGCGCGGCCAGCACCAGCTCGGCGCGGTCCAGCCGCGCGTTGTGGCCCATCAGGCCGATCCGCCAGACGGTGCTGGCGTACTTGCCGGCGCCCGCGCCGATCTCGATGCCGTACTCGTCCAGCAGCCTGCGACGCACCTGCGCGGAGTCGACGTCGGCCGGCACGCGCACGGTGGTCAGCTCCGGCAACCGGTGCCCCTCGGCGGCGAACAGGTCGAGGCCCAGCTCGACCAGCCCCTCCTGAAGGCGTCTGCCGGCGGCCGCGTGTCGTTCGAACACCGACGGCAGGCCCTCCGCGAGGACGCGGCCGAGGGCGGCGTGCAGCGAGGCAATCATGGCGACCGGCGCGGTGTGGTGGTAGGTCCGGCCACCGCCGGCCGAGCCGCTCACGTAGTCGCCGATCAGCCCGAGGTCCAGGTACCAGGTCGGCGGGTGCTCGACGCGGCGTTCCCAGGCCCGTTCCGACATGGTGAACGGCGCGAGACCCGGTGCCACACCAAGGCATTTCTGCGTGCCGGAGTAGGCGAGGTCGACGCCCCAGTCGTCCACCGCGACCTCGATGCCGGCCAGCGAGGTGACGCAGTCCGCGAGCAGCAGGGTGTCTCCGCCGCGTTCGCGCAGCGCCGCGCCGAGGGCGGCCAGGTCGCTGCGCACGCCGGTGGAGGTCTCCGCGTGCACGGCCCCGACCAGCCTCGGCGCGGGATGCGCCGCGAGGACCCGCTCGACGTCGACCGGGTCGCCCCACTCGTGGTCCACCCGGATCACGGTGGCGCCGTAGCGGCCGGCGACCTCGCACATGCGCTCGCCGAACAGCCCGTTGACGGCGACGACCACCGGGTCTCCCGCCCGCACGGTGTTCGCGAACGCGGCCTCCATGCCGATCGAGCCGGTGCCCGACAGCGGCAGCGTGCGCCGGTTGTCGGTGCCCCACACCGTGCGCAGCCGCTCGCAGGTCTCGTCCAGGATCCCCAGGAACACGGGATCGAGGTGGCCGAGCAGCGGCGCGGCAAGCGCAGCGGTCGCCTCGGGATAGGGGTTGGACGGCCCGGGGCCGAGCAGCACGCGATCAACCAAGGTCACGAGAGAACCCTACGACGCCGCTCGGCCTTCTGCCGCAGATACCGCTAGCCCGGTTGACCAACGGTGCCCGGTGTTTCCGGTGTGGGCGGTTCGGCACGCTCGCCGTCGACCAGCGCGCGCAGCAGGATGCCGACGGCGTGCGGCACCAGGTCGCTGCCGCGCCGCCACAGCCACGGCACCCCCTTGACCACCAGCCAGCCGAGGTGGTGCAGCGGGGTGATCCGCGCGCCCCCGGTGCAGACCAGGCTGACCGGCTCCGGCACCTGGCAGCCTGCCTCGGCCAGCCGGTCGGCGAAGGCCCTCGCCAGCATGCGGTGCCCCAGTTCGGAGGGGTGCAGCCGGTCGACGCTCCACGCGGACAGCTCGTACGCGCCGGGCATCAGGTCCAGGTCGACGCAGCCGATCTCGTGCCGGGTGACCACGGTCTCGATGACGTCGTTGAGCTCGCCGATCCGGCGCGCCAGGGCGCGGTGCAACGGTCCGGGCAGCCGGAAGACGCGGCCGTGGTCGTGGAACCGCACGGTGACCACCTCGGCGCCGGCCACGCGGAGTTCACCGACGACGTGGTCGAGGTCGTCGTGCAGCCGCACCGGGTCGAAGTCCGACCGCAGCGTGTCGTTCATGCCGACGACCAGGACAACTGCGTCGGGTCGCAGGGCGATGGCTGTCGGCAGTTGGGTCTCCCGCACGGTGCCGATCCGCGCTCCGGTGAAGGACAGGTTCCGGTACCTGGTGCTGCCAAGTGCGTCCGCCAGCAATGGGCCGAACCCACGCCAGCCACCGCCCGGCAACGGATCGCCGAGCCCCACAGTCGTCGAGTCGCCGAGGGCCACCAGGGTGCGCACCGCGCGCCCGCTCTCCGCCTCGGCTCCGATCAATGGCGCTGCCACGATCACACGATGGCGCAGGCGGGCTCACCTGCGGTGAGGTCGCGATGTCCGGCCGGAGACGGCTCGGGGAACGGTCGGTGCCGTTCCCCCGCTCGGCTACCGGAATGCGGGGTAGAGCGGTAGTTCGAGGGCTGCCGGGCCGTAGCGGCGGGTCAGGGCCGCGACCATCGCCTCGGCGTGCTCGACGATCTCGTCCGCACCGAGCAGCGCCGCGTCGATGCGCAGCCGCGCCCACCGCGCGGTGAGCGAGGCGCTGCGCGGCGGGGACTGGAGCGGCCGGTGCGCCGGGTCGGCCGCGGCGGCGAGCCTTGGCAGCCCGCGCCAGGTGGACAGCCACACCCACAGCAGCTGGGCCTCCAGCAGCCTTGGCATCAGCACGGCGTCGTCGTCGAGGTCCGGCCACACCGAGCCGACCTCGGCCCGCCACGCGGCGACCATCGCCTCGGACATGCCGGCCGGCAGCCCGAACGCGCACCAGCAGGTCGGGAACGGCACCCGCAGGCAGGCCGCGTCGAACACGATGTCGCGGACGCACCCGCCCTCGAAGTCGAGGAACCGCACGCCCTTGCTGGTCACGAGGTTGTTGTCCGGGCAGGCGGTCGACGGGCTGAACGCACGCCTGCGCGAGGTGCTGAACTGGCGGCCCGCCTTCTGCGCGAACGCCACGGCGGCCGCCGAGATCGGCACGCCAAGCGCGGCGTCGCTCAGCTCGGGCAGGCCGGCCAGCGCGGCGGTCAGGTCCTCGGCGAGCGGGTCGCGGCAGCACTGGCCGCCCTGCCGCCGCATCAGCGCGTCGAAGTCGGCGTCGCGGCCCGCCGTGGTGGCGTGCAGCCGCCCCAACGAGTGCGCCCACGCCAGCAGCCCGCGTTCGGCCGCGCGGGCGTCGTTGCCCAGCAGCTTGTCGGCCAGCCTCGGCGCCTTGCCGAGGTCCTCGAGCACCACCAGCCGCCTGCGGCTGTCGTGCGCGACCAGTTCGGGGGTGAGGCGTTCCTCGGCAGGCAGTGCGGTCAGCAGCTGGTGGCTGACGGCCTCGTGCGCGAACGGGTCGCGGTCGACGGCCGCTGGCGGGTAGCGCTTGACCACCAGGGTGCGCGGCATGGAGAACGGCGTCGCGGCCACTCTGACCCGCACCACCACGGATTTGCCTGCCCCACCGAGGTCTTCCGGATCGGCTAACCGGACCTTGGCACCGAAGCGCCCGGTGAGCACGGCCTCCGCCGCGGCCACCGTCTCAGCGACCTCCGGATCGGCTGCGTCGTCGACGTCCGGGGGGCCGGCGGTGATCTCCACGCTCATCTCCTCCGACCATACTCCCGATGAACCACCGACCGGCGGCGCCCTCGACCACGAGCACGGGGTCGAACGCCGTCAAGGAGGAGCGCAAGCGACCGTAGTAGCTGCCGGCCACCTAATCCACCCTGCTGGGTAACGGAGTTCCCCGCCACAAGGTTGCCTGAACCCGTTGGGTTCTCAGCCTGTGGACACCGGAATTCTCCTCGGCGACAGCGTCAGCACGAGCCAGGCCGCGACCACGATGCCGATCAGGTTCACCAGGAGCTGGGCGAGCGAGCCGAGACAGCGGCCCCACTCGCCGACGGCGGCCGCGACCACCGCGTAACCGGCGGCCGGCACCGTGGTGACCGACACGAACACGCCGACCAGCGCGGCCGACTTCGCTGAGGTCAGCGCGAGCATGCCGGCCGCGCCAGCCAGCAGCGCGACGATCAGCGAGAACGGTCCGACCTGGTAGACGAAGTCCACCTGGTTGGCGGCTCGCACGTCATTCCGGTCGAACAGCCCGAACAGGCCGAACAGCAGCGTGCCGGCGGCCGTGACGACCATCGCCGAGGGAAATCCGACCGCGAGCGCGATGGCCGCGCGGCGCACCAGGTCCCACTGCCGCAGGGCCAGCCCGACGGCGATGGCGGCCAGCGGGCCGAACTCGGGGCCGACGATCATCGCGCCGACGATGGTGATCGGCGAGTTGGTGACCACGCCGACCGCGGCGAGCAGGCAGGCCAGCGTGAGGAAGGCCTGGAAAGTCCAGTTCAGCCTCGACTCCTCGCCGGTCTTGGCGAGCAGTTCCTCCCACACCACGGTGTCCGCGCCCTCGCCGGGCGCGTCCTCTCCGGCGCGGTCGGCGGCGTCGGAGAGGACGGTGTCGATCACTTCGAGGGTGATCCCGCCGGTGCGTTCGATGCCCAGTTCGTACAGGTCGCCAAGGACCTCGTCGGTGACCTCCCGCACGACGTCCGCCTCGACGAGGTCGCCGGGCGGTTGGATCGCCGCGCCGGGCAGCAGCACGAGGTGGGCAACGCCGGCTCGCCCGCGCAGCGCGCGCAGCACGGCGTCGGTCTGGCCGGTCGGGCAGACCGCCCGCAGGTGCAGCACGGCTGTGGTTCTCCTTCGCGCCGGGGTCGTCGGCCTGCCGGGGTTGTCGGTCAGCAGTGGGTGTCGACAGTCGGGTCAGGTGACGGTAGGTCAGGCGCCGGTGTCCGGCAGCACGGGCCGCTGGTTCGGGGCCGGTCGGGCGGCGAAGAACTGCCGCCAGTGTTCGGCCGAGGTGACCAGGTCGCGGCCGACGTGGTCGAGGAACCGACCCATGTCGGCGAGCCTCGCGCCGGCGGGTGTGTCGGCGCCGAGGGTCAGGGCGCCGGCGTGGGCGCCCTTGGCAAGCACCGCGTTGGCGGCGGCGCTGGCCAGCATCGCCCTGAACCAGACGTCGTCGTCGATGACGTAGTGCTCGCGGCGGTTGCTCGGGTCGCGTTCGCGGCGGACCAGTTCCTGTTCCTCGAGGTAGCGGACGGCCAGGGAGATCGATGCAGGGCTGACCTGGAGCCGCTGGACCAGGTCCGCCGCGGTGCGGCTGCCGGTATCGGTGGCGTAGAGGCAGCCGAGCACCCTGGCGACCATCTTGGGCAGCCCTGTCTGGACCAACAGCTCGGTGAACTGCTCCTCGAAGCCGTGCACCGCCTCGGGGTCGCGCCCGTAGGCGTCGGCCTCGGCCGGCGACGGCGCGGACGGCGACGCCCTGCGCCTGCGGGCGCGCCGTTCGGTGGCCCGGTGCGCCTGGTCGGCCCGGTAGCCGTTGGGGCCGCCGTTGCGGGTCACCTCCCTGGTGATGGTCGAGGTCGGGCGCGCGAGGCGCTTGGCGATCTCGGTGTAGGCGAGCCCTTCGGCCAGGCCCGTGGCGATCTGCTGGCGGTCCTGCTGGCTGAGCCTGCCTCCCGGCATCGGTGCCCTCCCCTGTCGCACGGCCCTTCCGCTGGCACAACAGTGTGCGTTCAACTCCATCTCATTGCAACACGCGCTGAGTCGAGTTTGCATTCAACGGCAGGCCCATTGCAACAATTGCAGGCAATCTAGCTGCATAAACGCCGACTATGGACAACATCGAGATTGACTGTTTATTGAACGCAACATAGCTTTTACCGCATACCGAACATCAACTGCGGGACGGCGAAGACCGAGCCGCACATCGAATGGGAGACCCTCGTGAACACGATCCAGAACGCACTCGACCAGGCCGTCGCCGACGGCATCCCGGGCATCGTCGCCGAGGTCCGCGACGGCGACCGGACCTGGTTCGGCACGGCGGGCGTGGCCGACCTGGAGACCGGCCGCACACGCACCCAGGACGAGCAGTTCCACACCGGCAGCCTCACCAAGGCGTTCACCGCGACCGTGACCTTCAAGCTCGTGGACGAGCACCGGCTGCGCCTGGACGACACGGTGGAGCAGTGGCTGCCCGGCATGGTCACGGGCAACGGCAACGACGGCAGCAAGATCACCGTCAGGCACCTGTTGCAGCAGACCAGCGGCCTGGTCAACTACGCCTACGACGACAAAGACATGATGGACCGGTACATCACCACCGGGTACCTCACCCACCGCTTCGACAGGTGGACGCCCGAGGAGCTGGTGAAGATCGGCATGAAGTACCCGCCCTACTACGCGCCGGGCACGGACTTCCGCTACTCCAACGCCAACTACCAGCTGCTCGGCCTGATCATCGAACGCGCCAGCGGCCGCACCTACGCCGAGGAGCTGTCCCGACTGGTCCTCGGCCCGCTCGGCCTGACCGGTACGTACCTGGCCGGCAACGAGGTCACGATCAGCGGACCGCACCCGAGGATGTACACGAAGCTGCCGATGGGCGAGCCCGACGCCAAGGTCTACGACGTCACAGAACTGGACTCGTCGCTGGGTTGGGCGGCCGGCGGCATCGTCTCCACCACCGGCGACCTCGCCCGCTTCTTCGGCGCGCTGCTCGGCGGCGAGCTGTTCTCACCCGCCCTCCAGGCCGAGATGTGGGCCACCGTCTCCACCGAGGGATCGGGCTGGATCCCCAACACCCGCTACGGCATGGGCACCTTCGAGCAGAACCTGCCCAACGGCGTCACCGTGTTCGGCGGTGGCGGCGCGCTCAACGGCTCGTGGACGTACGTGATGGGCACCCGCGACGGCAGGCACCTGGTGGTGTGCAACGTGAACGGCGACTTCGTCAACCCCATCGCCGAGTTCTGGAAGATCCTCGAAGCGGAGTTCCCGGCGGCCTGACGGGGATCCCCCGCCGCCGACCAATGACATCCAGGTTTCCAGCACACACAGGAAGAGACCCATGAAGACCACCACCCGAGTCCGCGCCGGCCTGCTCACCGCGGCGATGGCCGTGACGGTCGCCACCGTGACCACCCCCACCGCCTCCGCGGAGTCCGCAGAGTCCTCGGCAGGCCGCAACGCCGCCATCCAGCAGGTGCTCGACCAGTCCACGGCCCAGGGCGGTGTGCCCGGCATGGTCGCCGAGGTCCGCGACGGCCACCGGACCTGGTTCGGCAAGGCGGGGGTCGCCGACACCGACACCGGCCGCGCCCGTGCACGCCAGGACCGGTTCCGCATCGGCAGCGTCACCAAGGCCTTCACCGCCACCCTCGCCCTGAAACTCGTCGCCGACGGCAAGCTGAGCCTCGACGACACGGTTGAGCAGTGGCTGCCCGGCCTGGTCAAGGGCAACGGCAACGACGGCAGCGCCATCACGATCAGGCACCTGCTGCACCAGACCAGCGGGCTCAAGAGCCCCGACGCCGACGACCCCGAGCGGCTCATCGAGATGACCACCCCCGCCTACCTGGAGCACCGCTTCGACAAGAAGACGCCCGAGGAGCTGGTGGGGATCGCCCTGAAGTACCGGCCCTACTTCGCCCCTGGCGGAGCACCGGAGCACGAGCAGGGCCCCGTGCTGCGCTACTCCAACGCCAACTACCTGCTGCTGGGCAGGATCATCGAGAAGGCCAGCGGGCGGACCTACGCCGAGGAACTGTCCAGCCAGATCCTGCGGCCGCTTGGCCTGACCGACACCTACCTGCCCCGCGACGGGGAGCTCGACCTGCGCGGCCAGCACACCAAGGAGTACTCCAAGCTGCCCCTTGGCGACGCCAACGGCAAGGTCTACGACGTGACCGAGGTCGACCCGTCCTGGCCCTGGGCGACCGGCGGCATCGTCTCCACCACCGACGACCTCGGCCGTTTCGTCAGCGCCCTGCTGGGCGGCCGGCTGTTCCCCGCCGCCATGGCGCGGGAGATGTGGGACACCGTGACGGTCGACCCCGGCGCGCGGTGGATCGACAAGACCCGCTACGGCATGGGCACCTTCCAGCAGACCCTGGGCTGCGGGGTCACGGTCTACGGCACCGCGGGGGCCATCCCCGGGTCGTGGACCTACTCGATGGGCACCCGCGACGGCAAGCACCTGGTCACCGGCAACATGAGCGGCGACTGGGTCAACCCGCTCACGGCCTTCGCGAAGGTCCTCGAAGCCAAGTTCTGTCCCGCCGGAGCCAAGTGACCCCGGCTGTGCTGTGCTGACCGAACACGCCGGGCCGGTGCCGATGCGGCCAACGGCGTCACCGTGTTCGGCGGTGGGGCCGAAGCCCGTCCCACCGCTACCGGGTCAGGCGCTGGGGCACATCGCCGCGTCGACGAGCCCGGCCGCCGCCGCGTATACCGCGTCGCTGGTCGGACCGGAGATTGAGATGACGATCTGTCGCGCGCCGTCCGCGCTGCGCAACGTGACCGTGCTGTAGCCGGGGATGCCGCCGTCATGCCCGAACGCCCGCAGGCCGCACCTGAGGTTGGGCGAGGCCAGCCCGAGGCCGTAGCGCGGAATGCCGGCGTTTCCGGTGTCCCGCATGGTTTCCATCTGCGCCAGCTGGTCGGGCGGCAGCAGGTGGCCGTCGAGCAGCGCCGCGTAGAACCGGCTCAGATCCTCCGTGTCGGACACGATCGCACCGGCCGAGCCGGCCGGCGACGGGTTGAGTTCGGTGACGTCGGCGGCGGGACCGGTCGGGGCGAGCTGTTCGTACCCCCGGTTGTTCGGCCCGAGAATCAGCGGGAAGTCGCCGGGATAGCTGGTGTGCGCCAACCGAAGCGGCCCGAACAGGCGCGCCTGGAGCTCCTGGCGGAGGGGATGGCCGGTGACGCGCTCCGCGAGCAGGCCGGCCACCAGGTAGTTCGTGTTGGAGTAGGACCAGCCGGTGCCCGGCGGGAACAGCGGAGGGTGGCTGACCGCGTAGGCGATCAGGTCCCTCGGCTCGTAGTGACGGAACAGGTTCTTGACCCACTCGGCGGTCCACGCGTCGTCGGTGAAGTTGTAGATGCCGCTGGTGTGGCCGAGGATCTGCCGGACCGTGATGCCCTGCCCGTTCGGCAGCAGGCCGGGCAGCCAGCGCTCGATCGAGTCGTCCAGCCCGAGTCGGTGCTCGCCGACGAGCTGGAGCAGCACGGTCGACACGAACGTCTTGGTGACGCTGCCGACCCGGAAGCGGCCGTTCGGGTCTGCGGGTCGCCCGGTGCGGCGGTCGCCGACACCGCTCGCGGCCGACCACTCGCCGTGTTCGTCCCGCACCCGCGCGATCGCGCTCGTCGCGCCGCCCGCCACCACCGCGTCCAGCGCGCGCCGCAGGTCGGCGCGGTCTGCGGCCGGCGCGGCCGAGGCCGTCGACGGCCGCGCGCCCGCCGGGCTCGCGACGGCCGGCACGGCGGAGCCGACACCCAGCGTGATCGCGATCGCCGCGACGCAGCTCAGCATTCTTGTCCGTAGCACAATGCCCCCTCTACTCTCCGTGGTTCCCGTTTCGACGGTATCGGCCAACGCGGACAGATGCTATGAAAGCGGTCGAACGGAGCAGCGTGTCCGCCGTTTGCGGTAACGGCGCGTGCACCTCACGCGAATCCGTCGCAGACACCCGCAATGCACATCCCGGAAAAGCGGGAAAATATCCCGGTTACCGCTTGGTCACACACTTAGCGTGATCACCCGGATTGCGTCCTGGACCCCGATCGGCCGTACCCGGAACACTATTCGACACCGTAGAGTCGCGGCCGTGTCGAGGTGACCAGGGAGTGGAGATGCCGGGCCATACAGTCGTGCGAGAATCCGCCACGGACGTTTCCTCGCGGCCCGACACTTCCTGTTGCGATTCGCCGAGGTCGAGCCGGGCAGCGTTGGCCGATCTGCTTGTCACCGGGCCGTTCCCGGACGCGCTGCGCGCCGCGATCGAGGCCAAGGGCCTTAGTCTGCAACGAATCCAGCAACGGTTGTCGGCCAAGGGCGCACCGATCAGCATCGCGGCGCTGAGCTACTGGCAGTCCGGCCGCCGCCGCCCGGAACGGCAGGAGTCGCTGGCGGCCCTGCGGCACCTGGAGGACGTGCTCGACGTGCCGGCCGGCGCGCTCGGCGCGCTGCTCGGCCCGCCGCGCCCGAGGGGCCGTGGGTACGGGCCGAGCGCGGTGCTGCCCATCGAGGCGTTGTGGCACAGCAACGAGCGGCTGGCCGAGTTGCTGGCGAAGGTCGACACCAGCTCCGACGCCCTGCTCAGCCGGATCAGCCAGCACGACAGGGTGGAGATCGCCGAGAACGGCGGCCACCGCAGCCTGCGCGTGCGCCAGGTGCTGCGGGCCGAGCGCGACGGAGCCGACCGCTGGGTGCTCGTCTACGACGGCGCCCCGCGCGGCGGCCCGCTGCCGCAGGTCAGGGCGCTGCGATCGGCCCGCCTTGGGCAGGTGCTCGCCGACGAGTCCAGCGGCGTCCTGGTCGCCGAGCTGATGTTCGCGGTGCCGTTGGCCAGGGGCGAGACGGTAGTGATGGAGTACGAGCTGGCCTATCCGGGGCCGCACTACCCGACCGGCGACGACAGCTACTGCCGGCGGTTCCGGCTGCCGGTGCGCGAGTACGTGCTCGAGGTCCGCTTCGACCCGGCCGCGCGGCCGGTCCGCTGCCAGCAGTTCACCTCGGCCCCCGGCGAGCGGAGCCCCGAGTTCTACCGCAACCTCACCGTGGACGCCTGGGGTTACGCGCACGCGGTGGCGCTCGGCTTCGGCCCAGGCGTGTTCGGGATGCGCTGGCAGCACTGACCCGCGTCCACCTGCCGGACCATATTGACGGTTCGCGCCGCACTCGGTCGAATGGATCGGGCACGCCGGCGGCCGATCGACCCTCGGCCACCGGAAGAGCATGCCGGGCCACGAAATACCGTGCTGCGCGAAAATTACATCGCCGACGGCGGTCGCTGGCGCAATTCGCGGCGAAGAATCTTGCCCGAGGTGGCCCTGGGTATCGCGTCCACAAATTCCACCTGCCGCACTTTCCGATAGGGCGCGACCCGCTCGGCCACATAGGCTTTGACGGATTCGGCGGTCAGCCCGGCTCCCGGCGTCGGCACCACGAAGGCCACCGGTTCCTCGTCACCGTCCGCGTTGTAGCGGCCGATGACCGCCGTGTCGGCGATCCCGGGATGGCTCAGCAGCACGGCCTCCAGCTCGGCGGGTGGGACCTGGTAGCCCTTGTACTTGATGAGTTCCTTGACGCGGTCGACGATGAACCAGTTGCCCCTGTCGTCGACGCTGGCCAGGTCGCCGGTGTGCAGCCAGCCGTCCGCGTCGATGGCCGCGTCGGTCTCCTCCGGCTGGCCGAAGTAGCCCTTCATCACCTGGGGGCCGCTGATCAGCAGCTCGCCGACCTCGTCCGCGCCGACGTCGACACCGGTCTCCGGATCCACGAGCCTGGCCCGCGTGCCGGGCAGCAGCTTGCCGACCGTGCCCGGCGCCGGGTCGGTCTCGCCGTCGGGCACCAGGTGCGTGCCCGGGGACAGCTCGGTCATCCCGTAGCCCTGCACGACCGGGACGCCGAGCCGCGCGGCGCACGCCCCGGCGAGATCGGGGTCGAGCGGGGCCGCTGCGCTGAACACCATGGTGAGGCTGGACAGGTCGTAGTCGTCGACGGCGGGGTGCTTGGCCATCCCCAGCACGATGGGCGGCACCACGATCAGCCGGTTGACCCGGTACTCGGCGATCCCGGCAAGGAACTGCTTGAGGTCGAACCTGGGCAGCACCACCAGCGTCGCGCCGCGGGACAGGAAGTCGAACAGCATGGCCATGCCGAAGATGTGGAAGAACGGCAGCACCGCGATGGCCCTGGTATCCGGCCCGATCTCCGTCCAGGCGGCGTGCACCTGGTCCATGTTGGTCGCCACGCTGCGGTGGCACAGCATGACGCCCTTGGGGCGCGCGGTGGTGCCGCTGGAGTAGGGCAGCACGAACAGGTCGTTGTCGACGTCGATCGGCACCTCGGGCACGGGTGCGGTGCTGGCCAACAACTCCTGGACCGAACGGTGTCCCTCGGCGGTGTCGCAGACCAGCACCTCCTCGACGCCCGCCTGCGCCGCGGCGGCCACCGCGGCCGGCAGCAGCGCGGACACGGTCACCACCAACCTGGCGCGTGCGTCGGCCAGCTGGGTGGCCAACTCCCCCGCCGTGCTCAGCGCGTTCAGCGTGGTGACCACGACGCCGAGCCGGGACGCGGCGAACAGCACGACCGGGAACAGCACGGAGTTCGGGCTGTGCAAGGCGAGCACGTCGCCCTTGCGCAGCCCGGCCTCGGCGAACCCCGCCGCGAGGCGCTCCACCGACCCGGCCAGTTCGGCGTAGGTCACGGTCTCGCCGGACCCCGCGTCGATCAGCGCGGGATGATCGCCCCGCGCCGCCGCCCCGGACAGGACGTGGACGTGCACCGGCTCGTCGACGGTGGCGACGTCGGGGAACGGACTCGCGAAGACCATTGGCGCCCCAGGGTGCTCAGTAGGACCGTGGCAGCTTGAGTGTGTGCTGCGCCACGAAGTTGAGGATCATCTCACGGCTGACCGGTGCGATGCGGCTGACGCGGGAGGCCGTCAGCAGCGCGCCGAGCCCGTACTCGCTGGCGATGCCGTTGCCGCCGTGCACCTGGATGGCCTGATCCACGGTCGCGGCGCACGCCTCGGCCGCGGCGTACTTGGCGATGTTCGCGGCCTCGCCCGCCGCCTTGTCCTGCCCGGCGTCGTAGAGCGCGGCGGCCTTCTGCGTCATCAGCCTGGCCAGTTCGAGCTGCATCGCGCACTGCGCCAGCGGGTGCGCGATGCCCTGGTGCGCGCCGATCGGCGTGCCCCACACCGAGCGGGTGCGCGCGTAGGCGGTGGCCTTGTCCAGCGCGAACCTGGCCATCCCGGTGGAGAAGGAGGCGGCCATGATGCGTTCCGGGTTGAGCCCGGCGAAGATCTGCGCGAGCCCGGCGTCCGGCGCGCCGACGAGCGCGTCGGAGGGCAGCCGGACGTCGTCGAAGAAGCAGGTGAACTGTTTCTCCGGCGAAACGATGTCCATCTCGATGGGCTGGAAGGTGAAGCCGGGCGCGTCGGTCGGCACGATCATCAGCGAGGGCAGCAGCCGCTGGCCGTTCTCGTCGACGTGCCGGGCGACCACCAGGACGGCGTCGGCCTCGTCCACGCCGGAGATGTAGTACTTGCCGCCGTTGAGCACCCAGTCCGTGCCGTCGCGGCGCACCGAGGTGGCCAGCTCGTGCGCGTTCGAGCCCGCGTCCGGCTCGGTGATCGCGAACGCCATCGTCGTGGTGCCCTCTGCGAAGCCGGGCAGCCAGCGCTGCTTCTGCTCGTCCGTGCCGAACCTGGCGATCACGGTGGCGCAGATCGCCGGCGACACGACCATCAGCAGCAGCGGGCAGCCGGTCGCGGCCAGTTCCTCGCACACCGCGGCCAGGTCGCCGATGCCGCCGCCCCCGCCGCCGAACTCCTCGGGCACGGCGACGCCAAGGTAGCCGAGCTTGCCAGCCTCGGCCCACAGCTCGGTGGTCTTGCCCCCGGTGCGGGCCTTGTCCAGGAAGTACCGTTGGCCGTAGC
Organism: Solihabitans fulvus; assembly: GCF_008386585.1. Lineage (GTDB taxonomy): Bacteria > Actinomycetota > Actinomycetes > Mycobacteriales > Pseudonocardiaceae > Solihabitans > Solihabitans fulvus. Next base: position 82,274 of record NZ_VUOB01000023.1, on the reverse strand, counting down.
GCGCGCCGAGGTCCGCGACGGCGGCCCGTAACGCCCTGCGCTCAACGCTTTCCGTGTAGTTCACGGTGTCCGTCACGACTGTTCCTCCTCCGGTTCGAGCACGGCGAGCACCTCGCCGGCGTCGACCTGCTGGCCTGCCACCACGCGGATCTCGGCCACGGTCCCGCCGCAGGCCGTGACGACCCGGTGTTCCATCTTCATCGCCTCCAGCACGAGCAGTTCCGCGCCGGCCTCGACCCGCTGGCCCGCCTCGACGGCGACGCGCACGACGGTGCCCGGCATCGGCGCGACGGTCGCGCCCTGCACGGTCCGCTCGGTCGGATCGGGGAACCTTGGCACGGTGAGCAGGGCGACCGGCCCGAGCGGCGAGTCCACCTCGACGACCCTGCCCCGGTCGGTGTCGTAGCCGGCCACGGCGAACCGCTGCCGCACCCCGCTGAGGTCGAGCACGACGTGCAGGTCGCCGTCGGGGCCGTCGGTCACCGACACCAGGCCGGGCGCCGGGTGCCGGTACTCCACGTCGATGGTGTCCTCGTCGCGCGTGAACGAGGTCCGGTTGGGTTGCGAGACAAGGTTTCGCCAGCCGATGGGCAGGCCGGCGAGCACCGGGCGGTCGCGGTGCCGCCGGTGCGCCTCGGCCAACGCGGCGGCCATCGCGCTGTGCCGCACCGCGTCCGCGTCGGCCAGTGGGGCGGCGAGCGCGGCGAGGTCGTGCGTGTCCAGGAAGTCGGTCGCGGTGTCGCCGGCGAGGAAGTCCCTGTGGCGCAACACGGTGACCAGCAGTTCGCGGTTGGTGACCAGGCCGTGCAGGCGGGTGCCGGCGAGCGCGGCGGCCAGTCGGCGGGCCGCCGACGCGCGGTCGGGCCCCCACGCGATCAGCTTGGCCAGCATGGGGTCGTAGTGCACGCCGATCTCGTCGCCGTCACGGACTCCGCTGTCCAGCCGCAGCCCGTGCCCCGGCGGCACCGCGAACTCCGCGTCGACGCCCGGCACGGCGAAGCGCAGCAGCCGCCCGCTGGCCGGCCGCCAGTCCAGCGCCGGGTCCTCCGCGTACAGCCGGACCTCGATGGCGTGCCCGCTCGGCGTCGGCGGGTCGGCCGGCAGCCGCGCGCCCTCGGCGACCGCGAGCTGCCAGGCGACCAGGTCGAGGCCGAACACGCACTCGGTGACCGGATGTTCCACCTGGAGCCGGGTGTTGACCTCAAGGAAGTGGAACTCGCCGGTCGCGGACAGCAGGAACTCCACGGTGCCGGCGCCGACGTAGCCGATGGCCCGCGCCGCTGCCACCGCGGCCGCGCACAGCCGGTCCCTGGTGTCCTGGTCGACGCCGGGGCTCGGCGTCTCCTCGATGATCTTCTGGTGCCGCCGCTGGATGGAGCACTCGCGCTCGCCGAGCGCCCACACGGTGCCGTGCCGGTCGGCGAGCACCTGCACCTCGATGTGCCGCGCGCCCTCCAGCAGCGGCTCGCAGAACACCGTGCCGTCGCCGAAGGCCGACTCCGCCTCGCGGCGGGCGGCGGCGACCTGCTCTGGCAGTTCGGCGAGCGACCTGACCACCCGCATGCCTCGGCCGCCGCCGCCGGCGGACGCCTTGACCAGCAACGGGAGTTGACCGTCCATAACGGACTCCGGGTCCAGCTCCGGCAGCACCGGGACGCCGGCAGAGGCCATCCGCTTCTTGGCGGCGACCTTGGCGCCCATCACCTCGATGCAGTCCGGGTCTGGCCCGACCCAGGTGAGCCCCGCGGCCAGCACGGCCCGCGCGAAGGACGCGTTCTCCGAGAGGAAGCCGTAGCCGGGGTGCACGGCGTCGGCGCCGGCGGCCAGCGCGGCGGCCACCAGCGCGTCGCCGCGCAGGTAGGTCTCGGCCGGGGTGGCTCCCGGCAGCGGGACGACCGTGTCGGCCTCGGCCACGAACGTCGCGGCCGCGTCGGGGTCGGAGCACACGGCGACCGTGCCGACCCCGAGCGCGCGGCAGGTGCGGATCACCCTGCGGGCGATCTCGCCCCGGTTGGCGACGAGCAAACGCGAGATCATCGGTGCCTCACATCCGGAAGATGCCGTAGCCGTCCGCGCCCTTGACCGGTCCGCTGTGGATCGCGGACAGGCACAGGCCGAGCACGGTGCGGGTGTCACGGGGGTCGATCACGCCGTCGTCGTACAGGCGGCCGGACAGGAACTGCGCCAGCGACTGCGCCTCGATCTGCGACTCGACCATCTCACGCATGGCCGCGTCGTGTTCGTCGAGGTAGGGCTGCCCCTTGGCGGCGGCGGCCTGCCGCGCGACGATCGACAGCACGCCCGCGAGCTGCGCTGGCCCCATCACGGCGGACTTCGCGTTGGGCCAGGTGAACAGGAACCTCGGGTCGTAGGCCCGCCCGCACATGCCGTAGTTGCCGGCGCCGTAGGAGGCGCCGAGCACCACGGTCAGGTGCGGGACCTTGCTGTTGGACACCGCATTGATCATCATCGCGCCGTGCTTGATGATGCCGCCCTGCTCGTAGCGGGCGCCGACCATGTAGCCGGTGGTGTTCTGGAGGAACAGCAGCGGGGTGTCGGAGGCGTTGGCCAGCTGGATGAACTGGGTGGCCTTCTGGGCCTCCTCGCTGAACAGCACGCCGCGCGCGTTGGCCAGCACGCCGACGGGATAGCCGTGCACGGACGCCCAGCCGGTGACCAGACTCGTGCCGTAGCGGGGCTTGAACTCGTCGAAGTCGGAGCCGTCCACGATCCTCGCGATGACCTCGCGGGGATCGAAGGGCACTCGCAGGTCGGTCGGCACCAGGCCGAGCAGTTCCTCCGGGTCAAGGCGCGGCTCGCGCACCTCGGGCCGGGGCGGCGGACCCTGCTTGCGCCAGTTGAGCCTGGCCACCACGCGCCTGGCCAGCCGCAGCGCGTCCGCCTCGTCCTCGGCGACCAGGTCGGCGAGGCCGGACACGGTGCCGTGCATCTCCGCGCCGCCGAGCGCCTCGTCCTCGGCCTCCTCGCCGGTGGCCATCTTCACCAGCGGCGGACCGCCGAGGAACACCTTGGACCGGTCCTTGATCATGATCACGTAGTCGGACATGCCAGGCACGTAGGCCCCGCCAGCGGTGGCGTTGCCGAACACCGCGGTGATGGTGGGGATGCCGGCGGCGGAGAGCCTGGTGATGTCGCGGAAGACCCGGCCGCCCGGGATGAAGATCTCGCTCTGGCTCGGCAGGTCCGCGCCGCCCGACTCGACCAGGCTGACCACGGGCAGCCGGTTGGCGAGCGCGATGTCGTTGGCGCGCAGCGTCTTGCGCAGCGTCCACGGGTTGCTCGCGCCGCCGCGCACGGTCGGGTCGTTGGCCACGACGAGGCACTCGACACCCTCGATGACGCCGATGCCGGTGACCACGCTCGCGCCGACCTGGTAGTCGGTGCCCCAGGCCGCCAGCGCGGACAGCTCCAGGAACGGCGAGTCCTCGTCGAGCAGCAGCTCGATCCGTTCCCTGGCCAGCAGCTTGCCCCTGGCCCGGTGCCGGTCGGTGTACTTGGCGCCGCCGCCGGCCACCGCCCTGGCCTGCTCGGTGTCCAGCTCGGCGAGCTTGGCCAGCAGCGTGTCACGGTTGCGGCGGTAGTCGTCCGACCGTGTGTCCACTGTGGACCGCAGAGCCTGTGGTGCCGCTGTCATGCCGTGAACCCCATTCGCCGTGCGGCCAGTTCCGTCAGGATCTCGGTGGTGCCGCCGCCGATACCGAGAATGCGGGCGTCCCGGTAGTGCCGCTCCACCTCGGCGTCGCGCAGGTAGCCCGCGCCGCCGTGCAGCTGGACGGCGGCGTCGACGACGAACGAGCAGGCGTCCACGGCGGAGTTCTTCGCCAGGCACACCTCGGCGACGCGCTCCCGGCCGCCGGCGACCATCGCGGCGACCTCCCTGGTGTAGGTGCGGGCCAGCGCGGTCCGCTGCGCCATCTCGACCAGGCGGTGCCGCACCACCTGGCGGGAGACCAGCGGCCTGCCGAATGTCTCACGCAGCCGCACCCAGTCCAGGGCGAGGTCGAGGCAGCGCTGCGCGGTGGCGTACGCCTGCACCGCCATCGACAGGCGCTCCACCTGGAACTGCCGCATGATCAGCGCGAAGCCGCCGTCCCGCTCACCGACCAGGTTCGCCGCGGGCACCCGAACATCCACATAGGACAGTTCGGCGGTGTCCGAGCAGTGCCAGCCCATCTTCTCCAGCGGCCTGGTCACGGTGAACCCCGGCGTGCCGCGCTCGACGACGAGCAGGCTGACGCCGCCGTGCCCCGGCCCGCCGGTGCGCACGGCCGTCGTCACGAAGTCGGCGCGACAGCCGGAGGTGATGAACGCCTTCGAGCCGTTGACGACGTAGTGGTCGCCGTCGCGGACGGCGGTGGTGCGGATCGCGGCGACGTCCGAGCCGCCGCCGGGTTCGGTGACCGCGAGCGACCCGATCAGCCTGCCGGCGAGCGTTGGCCGGACGAACCGGTCGATCAGGCCGGGGTCGCCGGTGTCGACGATGTGCGGCAGCGCGATGCCGTGCGTGAACAGCCCGGCGATCAGCCCCGATGAGCCGCCCGCCTGGATGATCTCCTCGTTCAGCACCACGGTGTCCAGCAGCGTGCCGCCGCTGCCGCCGACCGCCTCGGGGAAGCCGATGCCGAGCAGGCCGACCTCGGCGGCGCGCTCGTGCAGCGATCTCGGCAGCTCGCCGGCCCGCTCCCAGTCGGCCAGGTGCGGGCGGACCTCCTCGGTCACGAACCGGCGCACCGACTCGCGCAGCTGCCGACGCTCTGCGGTCTCGAACAGGTCGCCGGTAACGGGCTCGGCATCGACCGATGTTCCTGTCACAGCAGCACCTCCGGGATGTCGACCAGCCGCGACCGCAGCCACTCGCCGAGCGCCTTGGCCTGCGGGTCGAACCGCGTGGAGGCCGCAACGCCGTCGCCGAGGATGCCGTGCAGCACGAAGTTCAGCGCCCGCAGCTCGGGCAGTTCGTACCGGTCGACGGCGAGCTCGGCGGCCTCCGGCAGCAGTTCGCGCAGCCGGGGCACGGTCAGCTCGTGCGCGAGCCACCGGTACGCGTCGTCGCCGCGCACCCACACGCCGAGGTTCGCGTCGCCGCCCTTGTCGCCGGACCGCGCGCCGACCAGGCGGCCCAACGGGACGCGGCGGGTCGGGCCGTCCGCGAGCGGCTGCGGCTGCGCCACCGGGGCCGGTTGGTCCAGCGGCCTGGTCTCGGCGGGCGGCGGCACCGGCACGCGGCGGCCGGTCGGCAGCACCGCGGTGTGCGCGACCGCGTCGTGCGGGACGTGGGCGGCCGAGAAGACGCCGAACGGCGTGCCGTCCGACGGCGGCGCGGTGACGTGGAAGCCGGGGTAGGACGCGAGCGCCAGCTCGATGCCGGCGCGGGAGAACTCCTTGGCGCGCTTGGGTTCCGTGGTCTTGATCGTCACGTGCAGCAGCGCGCTCGCGGTCTCCTCCGACTCGGCGTCGGGGTGGTCGGTGCGGGCCAGTGTCCAGGTCAGCCCGTCCGCGCCGACGGCGGCCTCCAGCTGCCGCCTCGCCACGTCGGCCTTGGCCTCGATGTCCAGGCCGCACAACACGAACGTGGCGCTGTTGCGGAAGCCGCCGAGCGTGTTGAGGCAGACCTTCGCGGTCGGCGGCGGCGGTGTGCCGCGCACGCCGCTGATCCGCACCCGGTCCGGGCCGTCCTGGGTCAGCCGAGCGGTGTCAAACCGGGCGACCACGTCCGGCCCCGCGTAGTTCGGGCCCGCGATCTCGTAGAGCAGCTGGGCGGTGACGGTGTCGACGGTGACCGCGCCGCCGGTGCCGGCGTGCTTGGTGATCACGGCCGAGCCGTCGGCGTGCAGCTCGGCGAACGGGAAGCCGGGCACGTCCTTGCTCGGCAGGTCCTTGAAGAACGCGAAGTTGCCGCCGGTCACCTGCGGGCCGCACTCCAGCACGTGGCCGGCCACGGTCGCGCCGGCCAGCGCGTCCCAGTCCCTTCTGTCCCAACCGAAGTGCGCCGCCGCGGGCCCGGCGACCAGCGCCGCGTCGGTGACCCGGCCGGTCACCACCACGTCGGCGCCGGCCGCGAGACACTCCGCGATGCCCCAGCCTCCGAGGTAGGCGTTCGCGGTCAGCACACCGGGAAAGCCCAGCTCGTCGGCGCGGTCGAGCAGGTCGTCGCCCTCGACGTGGGCGACCTGCACGCGCAGGCCGACCCGGTCGGCCAGCTCGCGGACCGCGTCGGCCAGCCCGGCCGGATTCAAGCCGCCTGCGTTGGCCACGATCCGGACGCCCTTGTCGACCGCCAGCCAGAGGCCGTCCTCCAGCTGACGCAGGAAGGTGCTCGCGTAGCCCCGCGTCGGGTCCTTCATCCGTTGCCGGCCAAGGATGAGCATGGTCAGCTCGGCCAGGTAGTCGCCGGTGAGGACGTCGAGCCTGCCGCCTTCCAGCATCTCCCGGAACGCGGTGAACCGGTCGCCGTAGAAACCGGAGGCGTTGCCGACGCGCAGCACGTCGGGGTCGCGGCCGATCACGCGAACTGCCCTGCCTTCCTACCGGCCCCAGGCGGACCGGCGAACGCCTGCGCGATCGGCAGCCAGCGGGCCGCGGTCTCGCCGCGCACGGTCAGTGCGAGGTCGTCGAGGTGCCGGCGTTGCGTGGCCAACAGGCAGAAGTCCACCGCCGACCCGGTGACGCGGTCGTTCGCGTCCTCCGGCCCCCAGCTCCACGCCTCCCCCGCCGGACCGGTCAGCTCGACCCGCACGGGATCTGTCGGCGCGGGCAGGTCGTGCAGCGCGAACACGAAACCCATGGTGCGAATGCCGATGTGCGAGATGTGTCGCAGCCGCGCGGTCGGCTCCCTGCGCACGCCGAGCGCGTCCGCGACGTCCTGGCCGTGCGCCCAGGTCTCCATGATCCGCGCGGTCGCCATCGACGCGGGGCTCATCGGCGGCCCGAACCACGGGATCTTGACCCCCGGCGGCACGTCGGCCAACGCGGCGGCGAGCCCGGCCCGGCGGCCCCGCCAGTCGGCCAGCAGCTCGGCGGGCGGCAGCGCCGCGCCCTCGGCTGCGGTCGACTCGACGTAGTCGGCCGACCGGCTCATCGCCGTCCGGACGGAGTCGGCGAAGGCGGTCCCGTCGGTGACGGCGAGCACCGAGACCCGGTCGGTCCAAGCCAGGTGCGAGATCTGGTGCGCGATGTTCCAGCCCTGCGCCGGGGTCGGCGTGCCCCAGGCGTCGTCGGGCAGGCCGGAGACGAGCGTGTCCAGGTCCTCGCCCTCGGCGCGGAGGTCGTCGAGCACGGTCGCGACGTCGATCATGTGCCAGCCCTTCCCAGTTCCTGGTCCACCATGGCCGCCCACTGCCGGACGATGCGGGCGCGTCGTTTGCTGTCGTCGGTGAGCTGGTTGGCGAGCGCGAGCCCCCGGCAGAGGTCGAGCGTGGCCTGCACCGCCTCGCGCACGCCGGGCCGCGCCTCGTCGGCACCGAGCAGTTCGACCGTCAGCCGGTGGGTCTCTCGGCCGAGCCGGACCTCCAGCGGCACGACCACGGTCCTCAGCTCGGGATCGGTGCGCGCGGCCACCCACAGTTCGAGGGCCGCGGTGAACAGGTCGCTGGCGAAGAAGTCCGCGATCAGCGTGACCACGGCGGTGGTCCGGTCGGCCGCGTCGGCGACCTGCTCGGCCCTGGCCTTGAGGTGCTGGACGCTCTCCGCACCGACGTGCTCCACGGCGGCGGCGACCAGTTCGCCCCTGGTCCGGAAGTGGTGCAGCTGCGCGCCGCGAGACACCCCGGCCCGCTCCGCGACCAGCGTCGTCGTCGTGCCCGACCAGCCGCGCTCCACCAGGCACTCCACGGTCGCGACCATCAGCTTGCGCCGGGTCTCGCGACTGCGGTCCGCCTGCCGTTGCCTCGTCTCGGTCACCACGGGTTCGAGTGTGCTGGCTCACTAACAAACAGTCAAGACTGCTTTTTAGTTGTCGGACCACACGGATCCGACGGCTTCCGGAAGCGGAACGTCCGCAATGAGACCTACGGTGCCGCCATGACCGACAACGAGCGCCCCTGGGAACCGCCCCTCGCCGGCACCGAGGTCGAGCACCTCGTCGGCGCGTTGGAGCGTCTGCGCACGACCTTCCGCTGGAAGGCCGACGACCTCGACCCGGCTGGGCTGCGGACCTCCGTCGGTGCCTCCTCGCTGACCCTCGGCGGCCTGCTCAAGCACCTGGCGCGCGCCGAGGATCAGATGTTCAGCACCAAGCTCAGCGGTGCGCCGGTCGGCGCGCCGTGGCACGCCGTCGACTGGGCCACCGACCCCGACTGGGACTTCGACTCGGCCGCCGACGACACCCCGGAACAGCTCTACGCGCTCTGGGACGACACCGTCGAACGGTCCAGGGCCAGGCTCGACGCCGCCCTGGCCGACGGCGGACTCGACCAGCTCGTCCATCTTGCGTGGCCCGACGGCCGCCGCGCCAGCCTGCGGCGCCTGGTGTGCGACCTGATCGAGGAGTACGGCCGGCACACCGGCCACGCCGACCTGCTCCGCGAGGCCATCGACGGGCGCGTCGGTGAGGACCCGCCGGCCGGCTGGCGCGCCAGGGTCGGCTGACCCCGTCGTCGGCCGCAGTCGGCGAGGTAGCGCGCCTCCGCCGGTCAGCGTCCGTGTACCGCGGCGGCTCGCGACGCGGAACTCCTTCGGGCGCATGGACGTTACGGGTGCATGGCGGCTGCGCTGTTCGAGTGGAGCATTCCCGGCTGGATGGTGCTGTTGGTCGTCGTCGGCGCGTACGAGCTGATGCGGGACCGGCGCAGGAAGCGCACCAAGCCCCGGCTGTCGGGGACCTACATCGACGAGTACACGGCGATCTTCTACGGCACGAAGCGCGTCGAGCTCGACCACCGGGACTCGATGTCGATGATGCGCGAGGAGGAGGCCCAGGGCGCCCCGCCGAGGAACGGGGTCGACCTGGATCGCGGGATCGTGATCCTGCGGCCGGAGGAGTTCGGCCAGGGCAGGGCGGCCGGTCGATAGCGGTCGGGTCAGGACGCCCTCGCCACCGGACGAGGATTACCTTCTCCCCCATGGCTTCCCTGGAGCGGACCACGGCTCGGCTGCGCCTGCGTCGCGTCACCATGGCGGACCTCGACGCGTTCGTCGCGCTCGAAACCGCGCTGCGGGCTGCCGAGGAGCCGCCGCGCGAACCGCCGGCCGTGGCGAGCTCCGCCGGCTACCTCGCCGACTTCGCGCGCGTGTGGGATCGCGGCGAACTCGGCTACTGGGCCATCGAGTTCCTCGGGCAGGTCGCGGGCTTCGGCGGCGTCCAGCCCAAGCTCTGGCGGGACCGGCGCTGCTGGAACCTCTACTACCGCGTCGACCCGGCTTTCCGGGGGCTGGGCATCGCGACGGAGACCGCGCGCGAGGCCGTCGCAGCGGGTTCCTCGGTGCACCCCGGGTGGCCGGTCCTGGTGGAAACCCGGCCATGGAACACCGCGGCCATCACGGTCGCGGAGCGCGCCGGGCTCACCCGCCAACCGACGCGGGACGGCGACGAACACGCGGTGCTGCTGCTGGAAACCGCGTTGGGGCGAAACGACGACGCAACATAGGGTGGAACCTTCGTCGTCGAAGGGAAGCGTCCGCCGTGACCACCGAACGAATCGGCCCGCCCAGCATCGCGGACGAGCGCGAGATGATGCGCGCCTTCCTCGACTTCCATCGCGCGACGCTGTCGATGAAGTGCGACGGCCTGACCGACGACGAACTGCGCGAGCAGTCGATGCCGCCGTCGACGCTGTCGCTGCTCGGCCTGGTGCGGCACATGGCCGAGGTGGAGCGCACCTGGTTCCGCCGCGTGATCAACCGCGAGGACATCCCGCTCGTGTGGTCCGACGAGATGGACTACCAGGTCGCCTACGACGCGAGCGCGTCGACGCGGTCCGAGGCCTTCGCGGCCTGGCAGGCGGAGGTCGAGCACTCCCGCCGGATCGAGCGGGAGGCGGAGTCCCTCGACGTCATCGGCCACCAGCCGCGCTGGGGCGAGGACGTGTCGCTCCGGCTGGTGATGCTGCACATGATGCACGAGTACGCCAGGCACAACGGCCACGCCGACCTCCTGCGCGAGGGAGTCGACGGGACCGTCGGAGCGTGATTCGGGACGGCAGGGACATCGTTGTCGGGCTTGTGTGATCTGCTCGGGTCATGACCGAACTCGTGGTGTCGCTGCCCGATCTCGTGCGCCAGTGGCAGCTGGGATGGGGGCTGGCCAAGGGCCTCGCGCCGGCAGCGGAGGCGCGCGGCGGGCTGCACGTCGTCCTCGGGCAGCCCGGCCGGCACCGCGAGGTCGTCGCGGTGCGCCCGGACGAGGACCCCGACTCGCTGCGGGACCTCGCCGAGGAGGTCGCCGCCTCGGCCGACGCCGACTGGCTCACCGTGCCGACCAACCGTCCCGAGGAGGCCACGGCGGTGCTGCTGGCCGCCGGGCTGACGCTGCTGGACCGGCCGGAGTGGCTGATGACCACCGACCTGGCCGGGCACCCGACGCAGGCCGCCCCCGAGCCGTACGCCGTCACCACCACGGTGGCGGGGCCGGTGATCGAGGCCGAGGTCAGGGACGCGTCCGGGACGGTGGCGGCCAGGGGCACCATGGGCGTCGCCGGAACCGAGGCCGTCGCGCACAACATCCGCACCGACCCCGAGCACCGGCGCCTCGGCCTGGCCAGCGTGGTGATGAGCGCCCTCGTGCTGCGGGCGCGCGAGCGGGGCGCGACGGCCGGGTTGCTGATTGCCAGCGCGGACGGCCAGCACCTGTATTCGGCGTTGGGCTGGGTGCGCCGCGCGACCATCCTGATCGCCAGGAACGCCAGGGCCGCCACGGGTTGATCCCGTCGGCGTTCAGTCGGTGAGGTCGCGGTAGTAGAAGTACATCGGTTCGGGTGCACCTGGTTCGGTGTGGCGGAAGCCGTGGGCTTCGTAGAAGCGGCGGGCGTCGGTGTCGACGCCGTCGACGTTGATCTGTAGTTCCTCGGCACCGCGGGTGCGGGCCAGGTGACAGGTGGCTTCCAGCAGGGCGTGGCCGAGGCGGTGGCGGCGCAGGGCGGGCTGGACGTACAGCTCCTCCAGCAGGGCCACCGGTCCGTCGGTCCACACGGCGGGGCGGAAGGAGACGACCGCGACGCCGGTGGCCGGGTTGCCGCTCAGCAGGGCAACCAGGTCACCGCCGGTCAGGGTGCGACGCAGGCGTGCGGTGAGGATCTCGATTCCCGGTGTGGGCGTGTCGAATTCGCGATTGAAGGCGTCCAACAGCGTGGCAACGGTGGCCGCGTCGGCCGCTGCGGCCGTGCGGATCTGTCGATCCAGCTCTTGCCTGGTCATCCAGGCAGCATCGCAGCGGATGATTACGGTCGCAACGCCATGGAAAGGTGCAGGCTGGCCCGCACCAGCGGGCCAGCCACCTGAGTTCTCAGACGCTCGCTCCGGCCGTCTCGACGCCGAGATGGCCGCCGTGGTGTTTCGGCGAGTCGACCTCGTCGAGCAGCGCGATCGCGAAGTCGGCGTAGGAGATCCGGCTGTCCGCCGCCGCAGGGGCGAGGCGGTAGCCGCCGGTGCGCGGGCCGCCGTGGTCGAAGTCGCCTGCCGGGCTGAGGACCACCCAGTCGACCTCGGTCGCCGCCGCTCCGAGTGCCCGCACGCCGGCCGCGTGCCCGAGGTAGAAGGCGCGGTACTCCTGCGGGTAGCCGGGCGTGTCCATCAACAGCGCCCCGGACGACGTCTCCAGGACGGAGGCGAGGCCGACCGCGACCAGCCTGCCGACCCCGGCCTTGCTCAGCCCGTCGAGCAGGGCGCGGGCCGCCCCGGTGAAGAACTCCTCGAACCGCGCGGTGAGGTCGACCGCCGCGGTGATCGCCGCGTCGTGGCCCGCGGCGGCCTCGGCGATCCTGGCGGCGTCGGTGACATCGCCCGCGACGAGCCGGACGCCATCCTCGGCGAGATCCTGGTGCCCCGCCGGGTTCCTGACGACGGCGGTCACCTCGTGGCCGCGCCGCCGCGCCTCCGTGACGGCCGCCCGCCCGGCCCGACCACCCGCGCCGAAAACGATGATCCTGCCCATCGGTGCACCTCCGGTTCGTGCGGCCGGGCCTGATCGCCGACCGCTGTCCGGACGGTAGCCAGGCACCCGGTTACCAAAGGGGTACCAACTACTGTTGAGCCGTGACCACGCCACTTGACCCGGACATGTTCGACCCGGTCTGCCCGTCGGACCTGTCGCCGATCCGCTTCGGTGACAAGTGGGCCGGCCTGATCATCCGTTGCCTCGAGGACGGCCCCCGGCGGTTCTCCGAGCTGCGTGTGCCGCTGCGCGGCGTCACCGCGAAGGTGCTCACGCAGTCGCTGCGCGCCCTCGAACGCGACGGCCTGATCGCGCGCGCCGAGCACCCGACGCCGGTGCGCCGCGTCGAGTACGCGCTGACCCCGCTCGGCCGCAGCATGCTCGGGCCGATGGCCGCCGCGTGCGAGTGGACGGCGGAGCACTGGGACGAGCTGCTCGACGCGCGCGAGGCGTCGATGTCGTTGCGCAGCGCCAACTAACACCGCCCAGCTACCAGGCGCGGCCGGCCGGCAGGTCGGCCAGCTGCGGCGTCGACAGGTGCAGGACCTGGTAGCGCTTCTCCTCCGTGGCCGGGGATTCGTTCTCCCACAACGTGAAGCGGGTCAGCTCCCAGTGTTGCGGGTTGATCGCCAGCGCGGCCGAGTGCACTCCCGCGCCTACCGCGTGGTCGGCCAGCTCGGCGAGCGCGCGCTCCACCGCGCCAACGGGGTCGGCGCCTGCGGGCAGCGGCTCGGTGTGCCGGCTCGCGGCGCGCGGGACGGTCGCGTTGGCGGGACCCCGTTCCAGCGCCACGCCGGTCCAGTTCAGCACCGATGGCCGGCCGAAGTCCGCCACGATGCCCTGGAATCCCCCGCCGCCCCACAGGAAGCGGTTCATGCCGTCGACGGCGTGCCACAGGTAGAACGGCGCGTACTGGTTGACCGGTGAGCCGTCGACGCCGCGCTCGCGCATGAGGTACGCCTTGAGCCCGAGCCCGGCGAAGTCGTCGAGCAGGTGCCCCCTGGTGGCCACCCGGTTGCGGATGATGCCCATGTCGTAGTCGGCGGGCAGGGTGATCTCGTACTGCATCGCGTACATGAGCTGGCCGTTCTCGTGTCGGGATCTTCTCGCCAACCAGAATGTACATACTAGTAGGTACAGACTCAAGCGGCGACCGCGCCGAGAGCGCCGACCGCCCGATCCGGACCGGCAGCCCGAGCCGGGTCGCGCGTCAGCCCAGTTGGTCCACTGTGGACAGTTGGCGGCGGACGGCGTCGGCCTCCGCGCCCCGGTGCTGGTCGAGGTAGAGGTCGAGCGCCTGCCGCCACGCCTCGCGGGCCTCGGTGTGCTCGCCGAGCGCCGCGTGCGCGGCCCCGAGGTGGTCGAGGGTGGTGGCCTCGCCATAGCGGTAGCCGAGGTCGCGCCGCAACGCCAGCGCGTGCCGGTAGTGGTCGACGGCGTCGGTGTGTCGGCGGGTGTGGTGGGCGATGTAGCCAAGGCTGTCCAGCGTCGCCGCCTCGCCCTCGCGGTGTCGGTGCCGCCGGTGCAGGTCAAGCGCCCGCTCGCAGGACGCGGCTGCCTCCGCGTAGTCGCCGACCCTGGCCTGGTACCAGCCGACGGCGCTGAGCGCGTCGGCCAGCGGCACCGGACTGTCCAAGCCGGAAAGCAGCCGCAGCGCGTGCCGGGCGTGGTCGAGCGCGCTGTGGTCGTCGCCCCGCTGCGCCAACGCCATCGCCAGGAAGCGGTGCGTGTGGCCCTGCCCGAGCACGTCACCGGTCCGCTCGGTGATGGCGAGGCACCGGCGCAGGTAGCCGAGGGACTCGTCGTGCCGGCCGAGCTGCGAGCAGGCGAGGGCGAGCAGGCGCAGCGCGGGGGTCTGCATGGTCGGCTCGTCGAGCCGGTCGGCGGCGGCGAGCCCGGCCCGCCAGGTGTCGAGGTGGCAGTGCACGTGGCCGCGCCGCAGGTGGAAGGAGTCCAACGTCCTGGCCAGCCGCCACACCTCCACGTGCCGGCGCTCGTCGACGGCCAGTCGCTGCGCGGCCAGCAGGCACGGGTGTTCGGCCGCGAACCAGGACAGCGCCGCGTCCTCGTCCGGCAGCGGGCAGGCCACCGCACCCTCGGCCGACGGCTCCAGTTCGAGCGGCGGCCGGTGCGGGTACAGCAGTCGGTCGCCGGCCCAGGACGCGCGGACGTAGTAGTCCAGCAGCCGCGTCACGGCCCGCGTGCGCGCGGCCGGCGAGTCGGCCCGCTGCGCGGTCTGCCTGGCGTGCTGGCGCAGCAGGTCGTGGAACTGGTACCGCTCCGGCGCGGGCTGCCGCAGCAGGTGCACGTCGACCAGGTCCTCCAGCAGTCGCTCGGCCTCCCCCACCGGCAGGTCGGCGAGCGCGGCGGCGGCGCGCACGTCGAAGTCCGGGCCGGGATGCAGCCCGAGCAGCCGGAACAACCGCTGCTGCGCGGCGGTCAGGTGGCGGTAGGACAGCGCGAACGCGGCGGCCACGCTGCGGTCGCCCGCGGTCAGCTCGGACAGCCCGCTGTGCCCCTGGGCCAACCGTTCCACGAGATGCTGGACCGTCCACATCGGACGGCTGCGCAACCGGGCCGCGGCGACCCTGATCGCCAGCGGCAGCTGGCCGCACAGCCGCATCACCTCGGGGACCAGCGCCGACTCCGGGGCGATCCGGCCGGCGCCGACGATCGCGGTGAACATGGTCTCGGCATCCACGGCCGGCAGCACGTCCAACGACAGCGTCCTGGCGATCTCCAGGTCGGCCAGCCTGCGGCGGCTGGTGATCAGCGCGAGGCACTGCGGCGTACCAGGCAGCAGCGGCCGGACCTGGGCCGCGGTGGCGGCGTTGTCCAGCACCAGCAGGGCACGCCGCTCGGCCAGTTCGGCGCGCCAGAGCGCGGACCGATCGTCCAGGGCCGTGGGGATCCGGTCGCCCGGCACGCCGAGCGCGCGCAGCAGCACGTCCAGCGCGGCCATGGGTTCGACGACGTTCTGATCGGTGGTGTGGCCATGCAGGTCGATGAACAGCTGGGCGTCGGGATAGCGGTCGGCGAGCTGGTGCGCCGCGTGCACCGCCAGCGTCGTCTTGCCGATGCCGGCCATGCCGTCCACGGCCGCGATGACCACCGCCGTCGCGCCGTCGCGGCCGTTGTCCGCCAGCACGGCGACCAGCCTGCGCACCTCGGTGTCCCGCCCGGTGAAGTCGGCGATGTCGCCGGGCAGGTCGTTGCGGCCGGCCTGGCGGGCCGCCCCGGCCGGCGCTGGCAGGTCGCGGTCGCCGCGCAGGATCCGTTGGTGCAGTTGACACAGCTCCGGCCCCGGGTCGACGCCGAGTTCGTCGGCGAGGGTGCGCCGGGTGTCGTCGAAGACCCGGAGCGCGTCGGCCTGCCGGCCGGCCAGGTGCAGCGCCAGCATGAGCTGGCCGCGCAGGCGTTCGCGCAGCGGATGGTCCGCGACGAGCTCGCGCAGCTCGGGCACCAGCTCGGCGGCCCGGTGCAGCGCGAGGTCGACGGACAGCCGTTCCTCAAGCGCCACAAGGCGTTCCTCCGCGAGCCGGTCCGCCTGCGCCGCGAGGTGCCTGCCGGGCAACGCGACCAGCGGCGCGCCCCGCCACAGCGCCAACGCGGCGCGCAGCTGGTCGGCCGCCTCCGACAGCCTGCCCGAGCCCGCCGCCGTGCGGGCCCCGGCCACCCGCGCCCGGAACACGTCGAGGTCGAGTTCGGCGGGCTCGGTGTCGAGCCGGTAGCCAGAGGAGCCCGGCACGAAGGCGAGGCGCTGCTCCGCGCCGGGCTCGGCGGCGGCCAGCGCCTGCCGCAGCCGGAACACGGCGGTCTGTAGGGTGGCGCTCGCCCTGGCCGGCGGGTCGTCGGCCCACACGGCGTCCACCAGCGTGTCGACCGGCACGACCCGGTTGGCCTGCAACAACAACACCGACAACAGCGCGGTCTGTTTGGTGCCGAGCCGCAGGCGACCAGCAGACCCCTCGGCCTCGACCGGGCCCAGGATTCGGAACTCCATCGCGCCTCCGGTCGCCGATCAACCCAGGGGAACACCCACTGTAGTCGGGCGGGAACGGACAGCTTCGAGGCCGCAGGAGAACCGGGGCGAATCAGGCATCCACGCGGCCCCGAACGGGCAGCCGAGCCCGCCGCCTTTCACAGCAGCGTCAACTGTTCCGGGTCGACGAGCGCAGGCTTCGGCGCGCCGCTCGGCAGACTGCCGTCGGGCCAGCCGACCTCGTCCGTGCCCAGCTCCTGCCGCGTGTGCGGGCCGAGGCCGTGCCGACGCACCAGCGGCCCCACCCTGGTGGCGAGCCTGCGCCGGTACCGGCGGTCGGCGTAGCTGCCGTCGCCGTAGAGCTCCCGGTACCGCGCAAGGAGTTCGGGGCGTTCGCGGCGTAGCCAGGCCGCGAACCACTCGCGCGTGCCGGGACGAAGGTGCAGCGCCAGCACCGTGACGCCGGTCGCGCCGGCATCGGCGACGGCCGCCAGCAGGGCGTCGAGCTGGTCGACGGAGTCGGTCAGGCCGGGCAGGACGGGGGCGACGAACACGCCGCAGGGCAGGCCCGCCTCGCGGACCTTGCGGACCAGGTCGAGCCGCGCCTGCGGGCTCGGCGTGCCAGGTTCCAAGGTCTGCTGGAGATCCCGGTCGAGCAACGCGATGGAGACCCCGATGCCGACCGACACATCCTCGGCGGCCGAGGCCAGCAGCGGCAGGTCCCGCGCCAGCACGGTGCCTTTGGTGAGGATGGAGAACGGCGTGCCCGACGCGGCCAGCGACCGGATGATGCCCGGCATGAGCCGGTACCGGCCCTCCGCGCGTTGGTACGGATCGGTGTTGGTGCCCATCGCGACGTGCTCGTGCTGCCACTTGGCCGACCGGACCTGCTTGTCCAGCACCTCGGCGGCGTTGACCTTCACCACGACCTGGTTGTCGAAGTCGCGGCCAGCGTCGAAGTCCAGGTATGTATGGGAATTGCGAGCGAAGCAGTAGGTGCAGGCGTGGGAGCAGCCCCGGTACGGGTTCACCGTCCAGCCGAACGGCATCCGAGACCCGCTGGGCACTCGGTTGAGCACCGACCGCGCCCGCACCTCGTGGAACGTCACCCCGGCGAACTCCGGGGCCGGGCTGACCACCGTCTGGATCAGACCGGGTATGGCCTGGTCACCGCTGCCGACTCGCTGACGTTCCCAACGCATGCCCCATTCGAACATGCGTTCGAATGGGGGTCAACTCGACGCATCGCGAGACCGTGCACCACCTGGCCCTGGTGAGTAACGCCGCGCTCGGCCGAGCCGAACCACAGGGCGTGGAAGCGAGCCGGGTGGGACATGAGCTGTGACACCAGCGGGCTGACATTCGACATCTCCGGTTCGGCGGCCCTGTTCTCCCAACTGGCCGGCGTGCTGGCGGCCTTCGCGTTCGGGGCCATCGCGCTGGTCCTGCCCGGCGAACACCGGGGTGCCGACAGGCGCAGCGACACCCCGGACTCGAGGCGGGAGCGGGCCGACGTGCACCTGCTGCTCGCGCTGGTGGCCACATTCGTGAGCCTGATCATCGCGACCATGCAGTTCGCGGCCTTGGCCGGGGAACGCGGTTGCGCGCTGTATCAAGGCCGGGCCGCCGCCGAGGAGTTTCTCGGCGGGGTGGCGTTCGCGTTCGCGGTGGTGATGCTGATGTACGCGATCGTGCAACTGGTCGCGCTGTCCCGGATAGCGGCCATCGGCGTGCACGCCAGGCTGATCGTGGTCGTGCTCGGCCCGGCATTGGCGACGCTGTTCATGCTGTCCGGGGCTGAGGACGTCGCCTCGGCCCCGTGGCGGCAGATCGAAGCCGGCCAGCTTCTCGTCGCCCAGAACACCGCCTTCCACCGGCAGATCTCCACCGTGGCCCTGCTGCTGCCTGCCGGGCAACTGGCCGTCTCCTTGCTGGCGTGGAGTTTCCGGCGACGGCTGGGCCGTTGGCTGCCGAGCAGCTTCTGGCCGCTGGCCCCGGTGCTGTTTCCCTACCTGTCCCTCGGCCTGGCCACAGCCGCCATCGTGCGGTCGATGACGTTGATCGCGAGTGTCCCGACTACCAGCCTCCCGCCCTGGGAAGTACTGAGCTGGCTGGCCGTGTGTTCCCTGGTGTTGCTGTGCCAGGTGATCGTGCTCGCCGTTGGGCCACCGCGCCGTGGGCGTCGGTGATCAACGCGCCGCCACGTCCACGAGAAACGGTTCGCAGGCAATAGGGCGTCGGCGGGAGTGTTCTGACACGTGCGGGTCAGTCGCCTGACCACCCATTGGGATGGTCTTCGCATGAGTAGCGATGGGTGCCTGCCTCGGCGGCGAGCTGTCGCACACACGGGAACCCCGTCACCGACGTCGCGGTGTTCGCCGGGCGAGGCCTGCCGGGGCGCGGGGGGCGAAAGACAGGCGTGCAGGAATGTGCTCGCGTGCCACCCAACCGTTCGAGTGGTGCGTGTTGTGGCTGGTCAGGCCGCGAGGAACGCTGAGTCCGCCCGCTCACCAACGAGTCGGGCGCACTGATCGGAGTTGCGATGTCCTCGCGTTTCCGTACGACGTCCATGGCCCTGGCCTTCGTCGCCTCCTGCGGTATGGCCCTGCTCGCCACCCCCGCCCACGCCACCTCACCGCAGGCGTCCCCCGCCCTCCACGGGGCAGCGGCCCCGGCGCACCGCATGGCGCTCAAGGTGAACAAGCACCCGATCCCCGACTCGGCATCACCGAGACCTCACAGATCATGGACCAGTACACCCAGGACGGCGAGCCCGTCGCCGTCAAGATCCACACGCTGAATCCGAAGGGGCCCGCAGCCAAGGCCGGACTGAAGCGGGCCGACTGGATCGAATACATCGACAGCACCGGCAAGTTTGAGAGCGGAACGTCCACCGACACTGCGGACGAACTCAACGCCGCCCTCGCCAAGCACAAGACCGGCGACGTCGTGAAGATCCAGGCCAACCGCAACGTTGAAGGCGACAAGTTTGTCTTCACCGTGACGATCGGCTGAGCGACCGCAGCCGCATCCGCCCCGCACGGACGCGGTCAAGGTCCGTGCGGGGCCGGCCAGATCCGCACACACAACCGACCCACCGGTCGAGGCCCGTGGCCGTTTCGGCGGCTCGCGGGGTCCTGCCCAGCCTCGGTGGCGCCGGGACTGGGCAGGACAGGGGCGATCAACTGTCGATGACGCTCTCCTGCTTGAGGGTCTTCAGCATGCTGGCCAGCTTCTTCTCGCAGAGGCTCATGACGGCCTTCTCGTCGTCGTAGCCAGGCTTGAGGCCGGTGGCGTACTTGGACTTGCCGGTCTTGAACGCGTTGAGGTACTCCGCCCTGAACCCTCGGCTATTACACAACTTCAAGCGGAACTCGTTCGTGTATTCGTAGTGGACGCTGTTGGTCGCCTGCTCGCGCGCGTAGTGGAACGGGTTCGTCGAGAACTTCATCGGTGACATCTGAATGGCCTGATCCAGCTCGTGCAGCGACTGGTCGCTGAATTGCTTCTTGTGGCAGAGGCCCTCGTCGACGCGCAGGGCCGACCCCTCGATGGACCCCCTATCGGCGGCGGTGAGCTCGGCCTCGTCGATGCCGTCCTCCACAGCGTCGTCGCTGGCGTCCGAACGCGCGGATGGGTGGCCCACCGCGTGCGCTGTCGCGGCCTGGGCCGGCAGCGCGCCGATCGCCAGCGCCAGCCCGACCGCTGACGCGGACAGGATGATTCAGCCGGCGTGGCCGCTGAGTGCGACCAGATCAGGCCCGTAGGCCAGCACGACGAGTCGTGCGCGGTCACGGGTGTGACGCGCCTCGGGCGAAATCGCAGTACGGGACGACCCGGCACCGGTGATCATCGCCGAGCTCCCATAGGTCGTGGACCAGGCGCACGGTGGTGTCGATCTCCGCGGCGGTTTCGGCGGGAAAGCCGAGGATGGCATAGCTCTTGACGTTGATCCCCCGTTCGGTCAGCCGCCGCACGACCGTGCGGGTCATGCTGGGGTCGATGCGCTTGTCGATCAGCTCCAGCATCCGCTCGCATCCCGGATGCGGCGGTTGCGGGCCGCTGGAAGGGGATCCCGGTATGGGCCCGGTGCAGCACCCGTTGGCCTGGATGGTCCAGGGAACTCAGTGCGTCACCCACCGCGCGTCGGTGAGTCCCGTATTTGCGCGCCAAACCACGGATCGACAGCTTCTCCATCCGGGAGTCCCGGCGGATGGCCGCGAACAATTCGACCTTCGTTGGTGGTGGCATGGCGTTGCCTCGATCACCCGAGCACGTCGATCCTGGCACCATCAACGCCCGGGTGGGGCCGACACTCGCCCGAGCGGCCTTCGGCGTAGTGCCGTAGCGGTGGGTTCTTCTGGAATTGGTGCCAGCTGGACCTTGTCTGCCCACGTGCTCGGTGATCGCAGTGGTCGGCACTCAGGTCGGGGCGGTGTGGTCAGGAGTCGATGCTGGCTAGGAGTGCGGCGGTGCGGGCTGCTTCGGGTACGCCGAGGCGTTGGTGAATGGCCAGGGCTTGACGCAGCAATGTGGTGGCACCGCTGGGGTCGGCGGCTAGGAGGCAGCGTGCCTGTCCGGCCAGGGCGTTGGCCTCGTGCAGGGCCCAGCCGCTGGAGTGCGCACGGGTGAGTGCCAGGTCAAAGTACGTCCGGGGATCGCCGGCGCCGGAGTGCGCCAGCGCCAGATCGCCTAGCGCGTTGTACGTCTCGGCCTCACCATCGGTGTCGCCGACATCAGTGAACAGGGCGAGTGCCTGGTTGAGAGATTCGATGGCAGCGTCGTAGTGCTGGGTCTGGTGTCGTGTGATGCCGAGGCCCAGCATCGTGGTGGCTTGGCCCTGCGGGTCGCCGAGGTCGGTGTACAGAGTGTCGGCGCGGGTGAGGCTATCCATCGCGGCACCAAAGTCACCCTGCGCATGCTGCACAAGGCCGAGTCGGGCGAGAGCGTGAGCTTGACCAAGCGGGTTGCCGAGGTCGGTGTACAGGGCGTAGGCGCGAGCGAGGCTTTCCATCGCCCCACCAAAGTCACCCCGCAGGCGCTGCACCACGCCGAGATTGGCGAGGGTATTTACTTGACCGAACTGGTTGCCGAGGTCGGTGTACAGGGCGTCGGCACGGGTGAGGCTATCCATCGCCGCACCAAAGTCACCCCGCTCGCGGTGCGCCACGCCGAGCAGGAGGACGGTGTTGGCTTGACCGAGCGGGTTGCCGAGGTCGGTGTACAGGGCGTAGGCGCGAGTGAGGCTATCCATCGCTCCACCAAAGTCACCCCGCACGCGCTGCACGTCACCGAGCTGGAGGACGGTGTTGGCTTGACCGAACTGGCTGCCGAGGTCGGTGTACAGGGC
The DNA here is from genome assembly GCF_008386585.1 of Solihabitans fulvus. Taxonomy (GTDB): domain Bacteria; phylum Actinomycetota; class Actinomycetes; order Mycobacteriales; family Pseudonocardiaceae; genus Solihabitans; species Solihabitans fulvus. The sequence goes on along the minus strand of NZ_VUOB01000023.1, from coordinate 60,836 downwards.
GTAGGCGCGAGTGAGGCTATCCATCGCTCCACCAGAGTCACCCCGCAGGCGCTGCACGTCACCAAGGTTGGTGAGGGCGCTGGCTTGACCGAGCGGGTTGCCGAGGTCGGTGTACAGGGCGTAGGCGCGGGTGAGGCTATCCATCGCCGCATCATTGTTGCCCCGCAGGCAATGCACGTCACCAAGGTTGGTGAGGGCGCTGGCTTGACCAAGTCGATCACCGGTGTGCTGGGCGGTGTCCAGCGCGGTCTGGTGGATACCCAGCGCGCGGTCCCAATGCCCCTGGGCACGCAGGAAACCGTGCAGAGCCGCTGCCAGATGCACGGCATGGGTGGTGTGGAGGGCGTGCTGCGCGGCGAGGTTGACCATGGAGGTGAGGGTGGTGACCTCGGTGTTCAGCCAGGTGCGTGCGTGCTGGGCGTCGCTGATCGGGTACGGATGGTCAGGAGCGATCGGAGCGACCGACACCAACGGCAAATGCCGAGTGGGCAGATGACCCGTGGCGGTGTGGGCGGTGTGCAGGTAATACTCCAGCACCCTCGCAGTGGCCCGGCCACAGTCGTCGGGGTCGAGGTCAACCGCGTGGTTGCGGGCGTGGGCACGCAGCAGGTCGTGCAACTGATACCGGCCGGGAGTGGTCTCCTGGATCAGGTGATCCGCGTGCAGGGCATCCAGTGCATGGTCGGCGGCGGTGGGGGTGGTGCCGGCGAGGGCGGCGGTGGCGTGGGCGTCGAGGTCGGGGCCGGGGTGCACGCCACCGAGCAGGAGGAACAGGCGTTGACGGTCGGCGGGCAGTTCGCGCAGGGACAGGTCGAAGGCGGCGGCGACGCTGCGGTCGTCGGTGGCCAGCTCGGTCAGGATGCGGTGCTCTGCGCGCAGTCGGGTGGCCAGGTGGTCGGTGGTCCAGGCGGGGCGGCTGCGCAGGCGGGCTGAGGCGATCCGGATCGCCAACGGCAGGTACCCGCACAGCCGCACCACCTCCGCGACAGCCTCCGGCTCCGCCGCGACGCGGGCAGCTCCGGCGACACGACCGAACAGGTCGACCGCGTCCTGTTCCGGCAGCACGTCCAGCGAGAGGGTCTGCGCGGTCTCCAGGTCGCCCAAGCGCCGGCGGCTGGTCACCAGCACCAGACACCCCGGTGAGCCGGGCAGCAGCGGCCGGACCTGGTTGGCACTGACGGCGTTGTCCAACACCACGACCGCCCGACGGTCGGCCAGTTCGGCACGCCAGCGGGCCGCGCGCTGATCCAGGTCGGTGGGAATCTGCTGGCCGGACACGCCCAGCGCCCGCAGCAGGCTGTCCAGGGCGGTGAGCGGCGTGGTGGCGTCGTGTTCGGTGGTGTGGCCGTGCAGGTCGATGAACAACTGGGCGTCGGGGTACCGGTCGGTGAGGTGGTGGGCCGCGTGCACGGCGAGGGTGGTTTTGCCGACGCCGGCCATGCCGTCGATCGCCTCGATCACCACGGCCGCCTGTCCCCCGTCTGCGGGGATCTCCGCGAGCAGCCGGTCCATCTCGGTAGTGCGGCCAGTGAAATCGGCGATGTCGCCGGGCAGATCGTTGCGCGGGGCAGACGGCGCGGGACGCGGGGTGTCCAGGGTGGCGTCGTTGGCGAGGATCCGTTGGTGCAGCCGCGCCAACGCCGCGCTGGGGTCAATGCCCAGCTCGTTGGCGAGGTGGTCGCGAAGCTCGGTGAACACGGTCAACGCTTCGGCGCGTCGACCGGATCTGTGCAAGGCCAGCATCAACTGGCCGCGCGGGCGTTCCCGCACCGGGTGCCGCGCGGTCAGTTCCTGCAACTCGACGACCACTTCAGCATGTCGCCCCAGGGCAAGGTCGGCGTCGACGCGGTCTTCCAGCGCGGCCAGCCGCTCCTCTGCCAACCGAACGGCCTGGGCCTGGAAGTAGGTACCTGGCAGCCCTGCCAGGGCGTCGCCGCGCCACAGCCCCAGCGCTGTAGAAAATGCCGCTGCCGCTGTGTCGTCGTGCCCGTCAGCGGCCACGTCACGGCCGCGCTGCACGTGCTCGCGGAAGGCATCCAAGTCCAACTCGCCAGGCTCGACCTGCAGCCGGTAGCCGGACGAGAACGACAGCCGCTGGCCCCCGTCGGGTTCGACGGCGGCCAGCGCGGCCCGGAGCCGGAACACGTAGGTCTGCACCGCCGCCTCGCTGTTGGGCGGGGGCGCCTCACCCCACAGGACTTCGCTGAGCTGGTCGACCGTGACCACTCGGTTGGCGTGCAGCAACAGGACGGCCAGCAGTGCGGGTTGCCGTTGCCCCGGCAGACGAGCCTGACCGCTGGATCCATGGGCCTCCAGCGGCCCCAGAACACGAAACTCCACTCCAACCCCCTGCGGGTTCTGCCGGATTGGCTGGGGAATCGCTCTCCTGCGCCACCTGCCGGCCACGACCTGATCCCCTGGTGGTGGATGTGCCGCCTGCGATCCCCGCGTCAGTGTCGCGGGCTGTGAGGCGCGACAGGGCGAGGCCAACGAGACGCCACCCCGTCGGAGTAGCCGCAGACGAAGATCAGTGGATTGCCCTGAGCCCCATGGGGAATGGCGCCGGGGCACCTGGCTCGCTCCGGTCAGCCACTCAAGCCCGGAATGAGTAGCAACGCGGATACCGGTGCGGCGATGGGCCGGCGAGGATTCCCCCGTGGCTGATGTCGACGTGTTGCGAGCTGAGCGGTCAGGAGCACGTGACCGCCGTCCCCGGGACCGCCGTCGCATGTCGAAGCCCGCCGGTGCCGATACCCATTTCGCGGGCGACTTCCTTGCCGGTATGCCAACGAGGCGCACGCCTGGCCCGTGGCGCGGGCTCCGGTTGTCGGCCGGTCTCATGCTGGCCTGCGTCCCGCTGTCGCTGCTCCTCATGGGATTCACCGACATCACCGCGTCCCACGACGGGAGCAGGAACCTCAGCACGGTCAATCTGGTGTTGGGGTTTCTGCCGTTGGTCGCCGTGGGGCTCGGCATCCTGCTCACCGTGGCCGGCGGCGGCCTCGCCGCCCGCCGGGGAACACCCACTCTGCCGTGGCTCGTGGCCTCCTGGTCCGTGTTCCTGGTGTCTGTCGTGCCTGCCGTGATCGTCATCGGGCGGGGCTGGTAGGGCGCAATCCCTGTCCGTCACACGGCCTCGGCCGGCGGCTACCGCCCGCTCTGACGGTCCGTCCAGGCCGCCAGCACCTCAGCCTCGCGCTCCGGCATGATCCCCAACTCCCCCGCCCGTTCGTGGCCCACCGGCGCGTCGCCCGTCAACCACTCCCACGTGTCCCGCACCGTCTCCGCCAGTGACCTGGTGACCAGCCCGGCCGCGCGGGCGCGGGAGGCGTCCACGGCCCACGTGCCGGGGTAGGCGCGCCACAGCGGCAGCTCGGTCCACTGCCGAAGGCCTTGGGACACAAGGAATTCGTCCGACGCCCACACCAGTTCCGTACCCGTCGGGGGCTCGACGACGCGCGCGCACGCGTCGAGGAGGTCGCCGAAAGTCTCCGTGCCGGGGCCTGTCACGTTGAACACTCCTGGTGTCCCGGCGGCGCAGCGGAGCGCGAACGCGGCCACGTCACGGACGTCGATTGGCTGGATCCCGCGAAGCGGGTCGCCGGGAGCGAGGACTCGACCGCCGCGCCGCACGCGCCGCAGCCACCACGACAACCGGCCGACGTAGTCGTGCGGGCCGAGGATGACACCCGCCCGCAGGACGGCAACCCGATCCGCGCCGAACGTGCTGGTGACGGCTCGCTCGCAGCCGGCCTTGCCGAAGCCATAGGTGGACGGGCCGGGGTCGCCGTTGTGTCCGGGGTTCGGTCCGGCGTCGGGTGCGCAGTCCAGCGTGGCGGAGTCCTCGGTCAGCGGCTCGATCGGCCAGCCCGCGTAGGCGGAGAGGGTGGAGACCAGCACATACCGCTCGACCACCGGCTCCAGCGCGCGGGCCACGGCCAGCGTTTCCCGTGGCGTATATGCCAGGTTGTCCACCACGGCGTCGAACGGTCCTGCCTCGGCCAGGGCCGCCACGGCGGCCGGGTCGGCGTAGTCGCCGCGGACGGTGGTCACGCCGGCCGGGTCGGCCCCGGACTCGACGCGGCCACGGCGGAACGTGGTCACGTCCCATCCTGCGGTCAGCGCGGCGTCGGTGACGGCGCGGCCGAGGAACCAGGAGGAACCGAGAACGAGCAGGCGACGGGGCATGGTCCACATCTTGCCGAGGGCGGGTGCCCGTTGAAAGGCACAAGATCCACCGGAGTCGTCTTCAACACCGCACCACGCGTTGTACCTACTGGTATGTACACTGACTCCGTGACGTACACGGCGGACCGCCTCATCGAAAGCACCCGCGAGCTGTTGTGGGAGCGCGGGTATGTCGGCACCAGCCCGAAGGCCATCCAGCAGCGGGCCGGGGTCGGCCAGGGCAGCATGTACCACCACTTCGACGGCAAGCCCGACCTGGCGCTGGCCGCGATCAGCCGCACCGCCGAGGAGATGCTCGCGGCGGCCGAAGGGCAGTTCACCGCGCCCGGCACCTCGGTCGAGCGGATCGCCGCCTATCTGCGGCGCGAGCGGGACGTGCTCAAGGGCTGTCCCATCGGCCGGCTCACCCAGGACCCCGACGTGATGGCCGATCCGGTCCTGCGCCGCCCGGTCGAGCAGACCTTCACCGCGATGCGCGGCAGGCTCGCCGAGGTGCTCGCCGAGGGCCGCGACCGGGGCGAACTGACCGACACGCTCGACCCCGCCGCCACCGCCTCCACCATCGTCGCGGTGCTCCAGGGCGGCTATGTGCTGGCCCGCGCCGCCGACTCCACGGCGCCGTTCGACCAGGCCGTCGACGGCGTGCTCGGACTGCTCGCCGCCCAGACCCGCTGAGCCAGGAATCACCCAGCAGAGCCAGGAATCGCCGAGGAGCGCGCCACACCATGCACGTCACGCGTACGCAGGCCCCGACCGCCGCAGCACCGACCGAATGGCTGACCGGGCCCGCCTGGATCGACGAGATCAGCGGCCCGGCCGAGCCGTCCCGGGTGCGGGTCGACAGCGTCCACTTCGCCCCCGGCACACGCACGGTGTGGCACAGCCACCCGCTCGGCCAGGTCCTGTACGTCACCGAGGGCACCGGGCTGGTTCAGCGGCGCGGCGGGCCGGTGGAGACGATCCGCGCGGGCGACAGCGTGCGCGTCGCCGCCGGCGAGTGGCACTGGCACGGCGCAGGGCCGACCACTTTCATGACCCACCTGGCCATCCAGGAGGTCGCCGAGGACGGCACCGAGGCGGAGCGCGGCGAACCCGTGACCGACGCCGAGTACCTGGCCGGCTGATCGAGGAACGGACGCATCCCATGTACGCCATGCAGTACGCCTTCACCCTGCCGGCCGACTACGACACGCGGCAGCTCCGCGAGCGCGTCGGGGCCGCCGTGCACTCCCTGGACGACCGCGCCGGCCTCGGCCTCAAGGCGTACCTCTTTCGCGACCGGGGCGTCGACGGCTCGCCGGTCAACGAGTACGCCTGCGTGTACCTGTGGAACGACACCGCGTCCATGAGCGATTTCTTGGTCACCGGCAGCGGCCGGTTCCAGAACATCATCCGCTTCTTCGGCCGCCCGAGCGTCGACCACTGGACCGGCATCGCCGCCGTGGCCGGGCCCGCCAGGGCCGCCGCGCCGAAGGCGGCCTCGCGGCGGCTCACCGCACTGCCGACCGACGCCGACGACACCGGGCTCGGCCTGGCCGCCAGGATCGAGCGGGAGACCGAGGAACTGGCGAAGCTGGCTCGACGCGAGGACGTGCACACCGCCGCCCTCGCCGTCGATCCGCGCGACTGGCGGCTGCTGCGGTTCGTCCTGTGGGCGGACGCGGTCCCGCCGGAGGAGGACGCGACGGAGCGGTACGAGGTGCTGCACGTGTCCACACCGGAGTTGGCCGAGCTTCGATAGCGTTGCGCGGTAAGTATGATCGTGAACCCTATGTCTGGTGTGGGTGGCGCATGCGGCCGTCTACGGCGGTCAGCAGGAACACGTCGCGCTCGACGGACTTAAGGCCGAGCGCGTCGGCCAGCGACCGCAGCGTGGCCACCGTGAGGCCGCCGTGGTCGCCGGACTCCAGTCGGCGCAAGGCACGCACGGAAACCCCGGAGCTTACCGCCAACTGCTCCTGCGTCAGCCCCGCACGCCTCCGCTCCCCGTAGAACATCGCACGGATCCACTCCTGCACGCCCTGCGCGCTGAACCCTTCCTCCATGTCCGCGCTTTCTCCGAATCCGGGCGTCTGGTGGAGGAGTCGCGGGCGGTCGTCTGCGGCGGCCAGCAGGAACGTGTCGCGTTCGGCGGGCGCCAGGTCCAGCGCCGTTGCCAGCAACCGCAGTGTGGCCACCGTGAGGCCGCCTCGTGCGCCGGTCTCCAGCCCGAGAATGGCGCGCGGGGACACCCCGGAGCGTTCCGCCAGCTGCTCCTGCGTCAGCGTTTCCCGCTCCCGCGCCCACTGGAGCAGCGCACCGAACTCCAACGCCCCTGTCGGATCCAGCCCGAAACCGGCCGTCCGGCGGAACCGGGCGCGTTCGGCGGGCTCCAGGCCCAGCGCCTCGGCCAGTAACCGCAGCGTGCTCAGCCGGGGGGTGGATTCGCCGGTCTCCAGCCGGCGGATGGTGCGCCCAGATAATCCACAGCGCCCCGCGAGCTGATTCTGCGTCAGCGCCCGCCGCTCCCGCGCCCGCCGCAGCAGCTCGCCGAACCTCTCCGCCTCCTCGGTGCCACCCTGGCCAGACTGAGGTCCCGGCTGCGGATTGGTGTTCCCCGGCGAGCCGCCCCAGGAACTGGCTTGGCCAACGGCCTTCCCGCCGTCCCCCGCGCTCGCCTCGTCCACCCTGGCTTCCTCTCCCGCCAGCGCAAATGCCCCGGAACGACCCGCTAGGACCGCAAGGACAGGAACGTGAACCGGCCACATATGGCGGGTGTTTGTCCGGTCTTTTTTTTGCCGGGCTTCAACTCCGAGCACCATGTCGCGAGGCCAAGCGCCGAGGTCATCGCCCCCAGCCAGACGAAATGCGCCACCGACAGCTGCCCGGTGTATGCCGCCAGAGCGCCGAACGTTGGGCCAGCGGACGCCAAAACCCCCATCACGGGCGCAGGAGGCCGACGCAGCTTCACTTGGCCAGTGTGTCAGATCACCACGTCACCACGCGCGGAATCGGCGCGGGTGTCGAGTACCCGGCGCTCCAGCAATCGAGCCCCGCTACCCGGCGTCGCGCGGCGGCAGCACCGCTGCGGGAGGCTCCCGGCTAGGCGGTCGCGCCGAGCAGGCGGCGCAGCTGGGTCAGCAGTTCGCCTCGGCTGGTGCAGCCGAGGCGCTGGCGCATCCGTGCCATGTGGTGTTCCACGGTCTTGGCGGAGATGAACAGGCGGTCGCCGATCTGCTTGTAGGTCAACCCGGACAGCACGAGTTCGGCGACCTCCCGCTCGCGGTCGCTGAGCCTCGTCGCGGCGAGGTCGTCGGTGGGGGCCGCGGCGCGCGCGGCCCTGTGCTCGTCGGCCGGGGTCGCCTGCGCGGCCCGGCCGGTCGCCTTGCCCTGCAACAGCCGCGCGCAGTCCAGCAGGCTCACCATCGCGGCACGGTCGGACGTGCGGATCGCCGCCTGTCCGGCCAGCCGCGCGCCGTCCCACCACAGGCCGACGCCGTGCAGCCCGCGCGCGGCGTCCTCCACCCGCGCGGGGTCGACATCGCCGCCGACCACGGCGATCCAGCTGTCGGCGGCGGCGGAGATGACCGCGCCGTAACGACTGTGGCCCGCGCAGGCGGTCAGCGCCCGCGCGTGTTCGGCCGCCGCGTCGGGCTGCTCGGCGATGATCGCGGCGTGCAGTCCGGCCCAGTGCAGGGTCGTCGCCCACAGCGGCGCGCCGCCGAGCCGCGTCACCAGGTCGAGCGCCTCGTGCAGGTGCGGCGCGAGGCGGTCCTGGTCGCGCAGGCGGGCGGCCACGATGACGAACTCGCCGAGCGGCAGCAGGGTGAACAGGTCGACCGGGTGCCGCATGACGGCCTCGCACGCGGCGCCCCAGGTGCGGTGCAGCGCGGCAAGGTCGCTGGTGCGGCGGGCCAGGCCGAGTTCGAGCGCGGTCGCGAACAGCCAGTCGCGCGGGCAGAGCGTCGGGGTCTTCGCGGTGGCCGAGGTGAGGAAGTCCCGTGCCGCCACGGTGTTTCCGCGCACCATGGCGATCCAGCCGAGCAGCAGCAGGTGCCGGACGGACATCAGCGGGCCGCCGGTGTTGGCCGCGACCGCGCGCTGGAGCACGGATTCGGCGATGCTCAGCTCGCCGCAGTGCACGGCGACGACGGCGGCCAGCGCGGCCGGGCTGTCGGGCAGCAGCGCCGCCCTGCCTGCGGGCTCCAGCAGCGCGGCCGACCGGAGCAGCGCGGACAGCGCGGTGGTCGCCGATCCGGTGACCGAGTCGTGAATCCCTTGCGACATCAGGGATGCCGCGCCGGCGAGCAGGGTCGGCGGCCCGTCGTCCGCCGAAGTCTCGGCGAGTTTCGCCGCGCTGTCGGGATGTCCGGTGCCGAGCAGGCCGACCGCGGCGAACGCGCGGGCGGAGTCCGTGCCGGCCCACCGGTACAGCTCTGCGCTGCGGCCGAGCTGTCCGCAGTGCGCGAGGGCGGCGGCGGCGACGTTCGCGCCGGCCGCCCGGTCCACCGGGTCCGGCGCGGCGATCAGCTGGTCGGCCAGCCGCAGCGCCGCGTCGAGGTCGCCGGACAGCGCGGCCGCGCCCGCCCAGCCGACCTTCACGGCCGAGGGTGGCTCGCCAGCCGCGACGGCAGCGGCGAACAGCCGCGCGGACAGCGCCGGTTCGTCCGGCAGCGCCTCGCGGGCCGCGACGTGGAAGACGGTGGCCACGCTGCCGCCGCTCGCGCCGCTGTCCAGCAGGGAGCTGGCAAGGCCGAGGACGGGCGCGCCTCGGTCGAGCTGGAGTTCGGCGAGCCGCTGCCGGACGCCGATCCGTTGTTCGGCCGGGATGAGCGCGGCGACCGCGCGCCGGCCGATCGGCAGCAGCGTGCCGTCGTTGCCGAGCAGCCCGGTCGCCCGGCAGGCCTGCATGACGTCGCTGACGGCGTCCTGGTCCCGGCTGAGGAGCTGGCCGAGCAGGTCGATGTGCAGGCCGACCCCTGCCTCGACCGCGAGCAGCAGCCGCTGCGCGTCCGGGTCGAGCCGGTCGAGGTCGGGGCCGAACGCGGCGATCGCGGCGGGCGGGAGGTGCGCGGCGGGCTCACCGGACGGGTCGAGCGCGGCGACGACGCGGTCCAGAAACCCTGGCACGCCACCGGTTTGGCCGCGCAGGAACTCCACGACGGCCGGGCCGGGCGGCAGGTGCAGCCGCGCGGCGAGGAAGTCCTCGGTCTGCTGGTGGTCGAGCGGCCTTGGTAGCAGCGGCGGACGGGTGCGGCTCAGCGCCGCCGTCAGCTCGGTCAGCGCGGCGGGCCTCGGCCACGGCCGGCAGGCCACGGCGATCCGCAGGCGTCGCGTGTCCACGAGTCCGCGCAGCTCGTCCAGCGTCGCGTCGTCGAGCAGGTGCGCGTCGTCGACCAGCAGCGCGGCGTCGTCGTCGGCTGCGGCCACCGCGTCCGCGAGGGACTCGAGCACCGGCACGCCGGCACCGCGGTAGACCTCGCCGAGCTCACGCAGGAACGTGGTCTTGCCGTGCCCGCCCGGCGCGAGGACGGCGACGCGCAGCGGGGCGAACGGGTCGGCCGCGATCTCGTCGACCAGTCCCCTTGCGGTCGCGTCGAGGATGGCCCGGGTCATGGTGCGCTGGCTCAACGGCCGCTGTCCTTGGTCTGGGAGGACTGCGCCGACGATGGCTGGATCGACGACGACAGCATCGACGGGTCCGCGACGGGGGTCTCCGGCGCCGTGTTCAGCACGGGCTTGGCCGGCCCGGCGCCGGACGTGCCGGCCGGCGACTGCTTGGGCGAGGTGCCGGCCTGGAAGAAGATCGTGAGCGCGACGCCCGCGACGACCAGCACCGCGCCGATCGCCTTCAGCGCGGCAGGCCGCACGCCGGGCACGAGCCGCGCAAGCGACCGCTTCTCCGGCAAGTCGAGCGGGGTGAGTTCGAAGGAGGGGCGCGGCGGCGGCACGTCCAGCTCGTCGTCGGGCCGCCGGACGAGCTCGGGCAGGTGCGGCGGCTCGGCCTCGACCACGGCCGGCAGCACGGTGGTCGGCTCGGCCGGCAGCGGCAGCGCGGCGCGCCCACCAGCCGACCTGGCCAGGCGGCAGGCGGCGAGGGCAGCCCCGCGCGCCACGGTGCCCTCGGGGGCGGCCTCGACGGCGACCCGGCAGGACAGCCGCGCGGCCACCAGCTCCGCGATCAGCGGGATGTTGGCCGAGCCGCCGACCAGCACGACGACGCGGGGCCGCGTCGCGGCGGCGCGCACGGTGCGCAGCAGCTGCGCCACGGTCGTGTCCACGGCGGGCCGGATCAGCTCCTCGAACTCGATCCTGGTGATGGTCAGGTCGGCGCGCAGTCCGGGCAGGTGGACGGGGATCGTCGCGGTGGGGGCCGTGGACAGGGCCTCCTTCGCCTCGACGCACCGGTCCCGCAGGTCGGCGGCGGCGAGCAGGGCCTGCGGGTCGGCGGGGTCGAGCGCGTCGATGGCGCGGCCGAACTCGCCGCGCAGCCGCTCGAACACGACGTCGTCGAACTGCGCCCCGCCGAGGTCGTCGGCGCTCTCCGCGCTCGCGACCAGCTCGAACGCGCCGCTCTCGGTCCGCAGCACCACCGAGGACTCGAACGGCCCGCCGCCGAGCCGGTAGCTGGCGACGGTGTCGCCGGACTCGACGCGGTCGCGGACGGTGAGGCTCTCGGCCGCCGCGATCGGCTCGGGCAGCAGGGTCGCGCCGCCGAGGCCGACCCGCCGCAGCGCCTCGTGCAGCAGGCCCCTGCGGTAGCCGCCCCAGCCCGCGCGGTGGGTGACGACGACGTGGTCGGCCGCGCCGCCCTCCCGCTCCGCGACCCGGTCGGCGATCCACCGGACGAACGCGGCGGTTAGGTCCTGGGCGGTGTCGCCGGTGGCCGCGGCGACGTCGTCGCCGACGCGACGGCTGAAGCCGCGCACGATCCGCTCGGGTTCGGCGAGGGACAGCCGTTCCGCGTCCTCGCCGACCAGGGCCGAGCCGTCGGCGGCGAGGTGCAGCACCGAGGGGACGGTGGCGGAGCCGACGCCGAGCCGGACGTCCTCCACGTCACCCCAGGTGGAGCCGCGCCGTCTGCTGACGGCAGCGCTCGCACGGCTGGTGCCCACGTCGACCCCGAGGACGTACGGCATACAGGTGATTCCTCCAGGTTTCGCTTGCGTCGCGCCGGTCGCATACCCAATCGGACCTCACCCGTCAGAGTGATGCCCGTGGACCCGATGTTCGTACCAGGGGTCGGCTCCCGAGGGGAACCTAGGTTTCCCGGATCCCAAAATCCCCTAATCCCCTAACGGGTGAGATCCCCTCACCCCATAGGGGAACGGATCCAAACTCGGAGTAATCCCCGATGTCCTGTCGCGGCGACCCGCCGTAGCGTCCCTACCTGCACTGGACCGGCACACGTCCAGCCCTCCCCCCACCGGCACGACTTCCTCAGGAGTAATTCCCCGATGGTCAACTCGGACCAGACCCTGCACGGCTTCGTCCTCAACCTGCTGAGCGACCCGCAGGCGCTGTCGGCCTTCCAACTCGACCCGGAGGGCACCCTCCACCACGCGGGTCTGAGCGACATCAGCGCCGAGGACGTCCAGGAGGTCATCCCGCTGGTTGTCGACTACGCGCCGGTGCACGGCCTCGGCGGCCTCGACCACGCGCTCGGCGACCTGCACGTCGACACGCTCCAGGCCGGCCACTCCGGAGCCGTCGCGCACCTCACCTTCGTCACCAAGGCGCTCAGCGGCCAGCTGCCCAGCCCCGAGTTCCGGGTCGGCGGTGTGGCGCACTTCGGTGACCACACCCATGGCTTCGACGCTGCCGGCGGGGTCAGGACTCCGCTCGGCCATGCCAGCGGGGTCGTCGGGTTCACTCCCGGCCACGGCCTGCACGCCGGCTTCGAGGCGGCGGGCGACGTGACCGACACGCTGGACTCCGGCGCGTTCGGCACTGCGGCCTCCACCGTCACCAGCGCGCTGGCCAACCCGACCGGCACCGCGCAGACCGTCACCAACGCCGTGACCGGCGCCACCGACATCGCGGCCGGCGCGCTGACCAACCCGGCGTCGGCGTTCAACGCGCTGGCCAGCCAGGTCGGCCCGCTCGGCGCCGTCACGCCGTTCGGCGTGCCGAGCCTGCCCGCCGCCGCGCTGCCCGCGCACCTGCCCACCGAGCTGCCGAGCAACCTCCCGGTGCACCTGCCGGCCGGCGTGCCCGCCCTGCCCGCCGACCCCGGCCAGGCGCTCCAGGCCGCGCAGCACGCCGCGAACGACGCCCTCAGCCACGCCCAGCACGGCTCGGTCACCGACCTGGTGACCAGCCACCTGCCGGTCGGGCACCTCCCGACCGACCCGACGCAGCTCGTCCACGACGTCACCTCGACCGTGACCGGCGTCGTCGGCCAGACCGGCCTCGGGGACGCCGTCGCGCACAGCCCCGTCGCCGACGTGGTCAACCACAGCCCGGTCGCGGACGTCGTCAGCCACAGCCCGGTCGGCGACTCGGCCAGCGCCTCCCCGGTCGGCACCGTGAACAGCGACGCGCACGCCGGTCTCGTCGACCACACCGTGCACGGCGTCCTCGGCGTTGACCTGCACCTCGGCCTCTAAGACCCCGTGGCGAAGGAGTCGGGTCCGCCTCCCTGGACGGGCCCGACTCCTGTCTGGCAGGGAAACGCACTGTTACACCTGAACGGGTTAAGACGGCACACTGACCGGGTGACAGCACCGCCCTGGCTCGAACTCCTGGACGACACGATCAGGGCATGCGCCGCGCACGCGCGCCCCGACCTCGCCCAACGGCTGCGCCGGCAGCGGGCGAGACTCCTCGATCCCGCGCTGCACATCCTGGTCATCGGCGAGTCCGGCCAGGGCAAGAGCCAGCTGATCAACGCGCTGGTGAACGCGCCGGTGTGTCCGGTCGGCGACGACCTGACCACCACGGTCCCCACCTTCGTGCGGCACGCCGAGTCGCCGGGCGCCACGCTCGTGCTCGACCCGGCCGCCCTCACGCCGAGAACCGCCACCGGGGCACTGCCCGCGCTGCGCCGGGTGCCGGTGCCCATCGACGAGATCCCCCGCCAGGTCGGCCGCAGGTCCGGCGCGCACCGCGACGCCGAGCTGGTCAGCGCCGAGATCGGCATCCCGCGCAAGCTGCTCGCCGCCGGGCTCGTCCTGATCGACACCCCGGCCTCCGGCCACCCGCACACCAGGCCGGCCGTCGACAGCCTCGCCGCGCTCGACCAAGCCGACGCCGTGCTGCTGGTCTCGGACGCGACGCACGAGCTGTCGGACACCGAGCTGACGCTGCTCCGCCGGGTCGCCGCGACCTGCCCGAACATCCTCGTGGTGCTCAGCAAGATCGACCTGTCGCCGAGGTGGCGGCAGGTCGCCGAGCGGAACCGGGCGCGGCTGGACAGCAACGGACTGCCCGTCACGCTGGTGCCCGCGTCGGCGACGCTGCGGCTGGAGGCCACCCGCACCGGCGACGCCGCGCTCAACCAGGAGTCGGGCTTCCCCAACCTGATCGGCCTGCTGCATCAGGAGATGACGGGCAAACCGGACGTGCTGGCGCGCCGGTCGGTCGCCGTCGTCGGTGGTTCGGCGCTCGCGCAGCTCGTGGTGACCCTGCGCGAGCAGCAGGCCGCCTCGGACTCCTCGCCAGCCTCCGCCGCGCTCGCGGACCGGGGCGACGTGCAGCGCGCGATCGACGAGCTGCGGCGGCGCTCCACCCGGTGGCAGACCATGCTGGCCGACGACATGGCCGACCTGGTGTCCGACGTCGAACACGACATGCGCGACCGCACCCGCAAGATCCTCCGCGAGGTCGACCGGGTCTTCGACGACGCCGACCCCGTGCTGTCCTGGGACGCGTTCGAGGACTGGCTGGCCGAGCACCTCGCGGACGCCGCCGACACGAACTTCGCCTGGCTGGTCGAGCGGTCCCGGTGGATCGCCGACCGGCTCGCGCAGTACTTCCCCGGCCGCCCCGGCGGCGAGACGTCGGCGGCGCGGCTGGTGTTCCCCGAGGACCTGACCGGCGGTGTCGGCGCGCTGGAACGGCCGCGCCTCGAGCGGTTCACCGCAGGACAGAAGGCGTTCACCGCGCTGCGCAACTCCTACGGCGGTGTGCTGATGTTCGGCCTGATCACCAGCCTCGCCGGGATGCCGCTGCTGAACGCGATCTCGCTCGGGGCCGGCGCGGCGTTCGGCGGCAAGGGCATCAAGGACGAGGCGGACAGCAGGCTCAAGCGACGCCAGGCGGCGGCGAAGGCCGCGGCGCAGCGGCACGTCGACGACTTCTTCCTGGCCGTCAGCAAGGACAGCAGGGACACCATCCGGCGAGTGCAGCGCACGCTGCGCGACCACTTCACCGCGCTGGCCGAGGAACTGCAACAGGCGCTCGTCGAGGCGGCCACCGAGGCGCGCAGGGCGGCGCTGACCGAGGCGGCGCAGCAGGAACGGCGGCAGCGCCAGGCGCAGCAGGGTGTCGCCGAGCTTGTCGCGCTGCACCAACGGGTCCAGTCGCTGGCGGGCCAGCAGGCCGCGCCGCAGCACCACGGCAGCCTGGAGATCTCCGCGTGACGCTGGACGAGGCGGTGTGGGGCGCGCTGAACGAGGCCGCGGCGCTCTACCGGGGGAACCCGAGGGCGACGAACTGGCTCGGTCACCAGCTGGAGCGGTTCGCCGAGCCGGTGCGGATTGCCGTTGCGGGCCAACAGAAGTCGGGCAAGTCGACGCTGGTCAACGCCATCGTCGGCGAGCAGATCGCGCCGATCGAGCTGTCCGACGGCACACAGGTGCCGACCTGGTACCGGGACGGCGCTCCGCCGAGGGCCAGCCTGGTCACCCGCAACGGCGCGGCGCAGGACGTGCCGGTGGACCGGGTGGACCGGCGGCTGCGCATCGACCTGCGGTCCTGGCCGCCGCCGCAGGTCGAGCGGATCTCGGTGGACTGGCCGAGCCGGGCGCTGCGCGGCGCGACCCTGATCGACACGCCGGCCTGCCCGCCGAGCGCGGCGGAGCGGCTGGCGCGCGAGGCGGACGCCGTGCTGTACCTGACCAGGCACCTGCACGGCACGGACACCCAGTCGCTGGAGTCGTTGCAGCATCCGCCGTTGGCGTCGGCCGGGCCGGTGAACGCGATCCTGGTGCTGTCGCACGCGGACGAGCTCGGCGCGAGCCGGATCGACGCGCTCAGCGCGGCCAAGCGGGTCGCCCGCCGCTACCGCGCCGACGTGCAGGTGAGCCCGTTGTGCCAGAACGTCGTCGCGGTGGCCGGGCTGCTCGCGCACACGGCGAGAACGTTGCGGGAGCACGAGTTCGGCGCGCTGAGCGCGTTGGCCGGCACACCCCGTGCCGCGCTGGACGGCGCGCTGCTGTCCGCGGATCGCTTCGCCGGCACCGATTTTCCCGCCGCGGTGTCGCAGGAGATCCGGCAGGAGCTGCTGAACCGGTTCGGCGTGTTCGGCGTGCGGCTGGCCGTCACGCTGATCCGCACCGGGTGCCACAACCAGGCCGCGCTCACCGCGGAACTGGTGCAGCGCAGCGGACTCGCCGAACTGCGCGAGTCGATCGGCCAGTGCTTCACCGAGCGGCGCGAGGTGCTCAAGGCGCGTTCGGCGTTGCTGGCGCTGGAGGACGTGCTGCGGATGGAGCCGCACCCTGGCGCGGCCAGGCTGACCGCGCACCTGGAACGGGTCCTGGCCAGCGCGCACGAGTTCCGCGAGCTGCGGCTGACGGCCGCGCTCCAGTGCGGCAGGACCACGCTGCCCGACGGTCTCGACCTGGAGGCGCAGCGGCTGCTCGGGGCCGCCGGCACGGGCGTGCACGCGCGGCTCGGGGTGGCCGAGGCGGCGACCGGGTCGGAACTGCGGCAGCTCGCGGTAGACGTGGTGGACCGCTGGCGGGTGCAGGCGGAGAACCCCCTGTTCACCGCGCGGCAGCGGCAGGCGGCGGCCACGGTGGTGCGCAGCTGCGAGGGGATGGTGGCGCGGCTGGTCGCCGAGCGTGGCTAGGCATCCCCGCTGGACGAATCGGACGAACGCCGTGCATGATCGGCCGGTGACCGCCCCGGAGACCGTCGTCGAACGCCAGCTCGCCGCGTACAACAGCCATGATCTCGACGCCTTCGCGGCGACGTACGCCGCCGACGTGCGCGTCAACCGCCGCGACGGCAGCCACTTCCTCGGGCGCGACGCCCTGCGGCAGCGATACGCCGAGCAGTTCGCGCTGGGTCGGTGCCGGGCCGAGATCGTCGGACGCCTCACCGAGGGAGATTGGGTGGTGGATCACGAGATCGCCCACGGCCTCGCGGACGACCCCCTCCGGGTGCTGGTCGCCTACCGGGTCCGCGACGGCCTGATCGACCGCGTCGACTTCCTCGGCTGACGCCCCCGAACGGACGTGACACGCACGGAACGGCCGGCAGCGGCGCGGTCCGGGCCTTCGTGGCCTTCGCCACGTCGGTGTCGGCCGCCAGAGCACCGCCTTCTCAGCGCCGTCTCAGGATCGGCCGCCCAGAATCTCGATCATGAGGTCGCGTGACATGACGAGGCGTCCCGGCTGGCCCGGATATGCCGCCGCCGTATGGGGTTTCGCGTTCGCCGTGCCGAGTTTCTACTGGGCGCTCGGCGGCGTGACCGGGGCGTCGTCCACCGTCGCGCCCGCGCTCGTCCAGCTTGCGCGGGACCGGGACCCGGCGTTCCTCACGGTGCTGTGGGTGACCGGCGCGCTCAAGGTCGTCGGCGGACTGCTCGGCCTCGCCCTCGCGCGCCGCCGCGCGTGGGGGCTGGGCATGAGCCGCCTCCTCCAGTTCCTGGCCTGGGGCGCTGGCGTGCTGCTGGTCTGGCACGGCGCGCTGTTCGTCGGGCAGGGCCTGCTGATGCAGGCGCACGTGATCGACCTCGACCCGGCGTTGCAGCCGATCAACCGCTGGTACACCTACCTGTGGGGCCCGTGGTTCCTGGCCGGCGGGGTCGCTCTCGTGCTCGCCGCGCGGGCCCGGTTCGACCGGACCGATCGCCGGGGTGCGACGATCGCGGGTGCGGTCGGCGGCCTCGGCGCGCTGCTCCTGTCGGCGGCCGCGCTGGTGCTCGGCGTGGGTTAGGTCGTATCCCGCGCGCCGCCCGTCGCGGTCAGCCAGCGGCCGGGTCGTCGTGGTCGGCCGGCCCGCTCGCGCCGAGCAGTTCGGTGGCCGACCGGTGGATCTTCGTCAGCGCGCTCATCAGGTGCTCGCGTTCGGCGTCGGTGAGGTCGGCGGTGACCGCGTCCTCCATCCGCCGCCGTTCCGACTCGACCGGGCCTTGCAGCGCGCGGCCGGCATCGGTGAGCCAGAGCCGGACGAGGCGGTTGTCCCGGTCGTCGCGGACCCGGGTGAGCAGGCCGGCCGCGGTCATCCTGGTCGCCATCTTGACGACGGTCGGCGTCGTGACGTGCAGCGCGGCGGCGACCTCGCCGGGGGTGCTGCCGTCGCGCTCCCACAGGGCCGCGAGCAGGACGTTCTGCCCGACGTGCAGCCCGTGCCGCCGCATGGCCTCGTCGGCGAGGGCACGCAGCGCCTTTCCGGTCCTGCCGTGCAGGTCGAGGAACTCGGGCACCGCGGGCCTCCCGGTGTCGTGCGGAACCGGCCGATCCGGCCTTCGACGGATCGCCCCGGACAGATCGATTGACGGCTAATCATTTCCCGGCTAACGTTCTTCCGGTAATCGTTAGACGGCAAACGACCTCAGGAAGCCTAATGATACTGATCACCGGAGCCACCGGGCACATCGGCCGCGAACTCAGCCGCGAGCTCGACGACCGGGCCGTCCCCTTCCGCGTCCTCGTCCGGGATCCCGCCCGCGCCACCGCCCTGCCCGCACGCGCCGAACGCGTGGTCGGCGACCTCGACGATCCGGCGACGCTGGCCCCCGCACTCGACGGCGTCGACGCGCTGTTCCTGCTCACCCCGGGCATCGGCACCGACCAGGCCGCCGACATCGTCGCCGCGGCGAAGGCCGCCGGGGTGCGCCGCATCGTGCACCTGTCCTCCAGCAACGTGCTCGGCGACCCGATGCCCGCCATGGGCCGCTGGCACCACGAGCGCGAGGAGATCGTCCGCGCCGCCGGCATCCCGGCCACCGTCCTGCGGCCAGGCGGCTTCATGACCAACGCACTGGAGTGGGTGCCGACCATCCTGGCCGGCGGCTTCGTCCTCGACCCGGTCGGCCCCGGCCGATACGCGCCGATCGACCCGGCGGACATCGCTGCGGTCGCCGCACTCGCCCTGACCGAACCGGGCCACCAGGACAAGGAGTACGTCCTCACCGGCGACGAGCCGCTGACCGTCACCGAGCAGGTCGCGATCCTCGCCGGGGCGATCGGCCGCGACCTGGAGGTCCGCGAGGTGGCCACCCCTGAGGAGGCCGTCCGGTCCCGGTTCCCCAACGGCGCGCCGCCCGCGCTCGCCGCCGCCATCACCGAGGGGTTCGCGCTCATGCGCGCCGACACGATCGGCCTCCGCACGGACACGGTGGCGCGGCTGCTCAGCCGCCGGCCGACGACATTTGCCGAGTGGTGCGCCCGCAACGCCGCTGGTTTCCCGACTGTTGCAGTGTGACGCAACGGGGTCTGTCGCTTCCGGTCCGTAGCGTTGATCATGGTTCCTGGACGTGACCATCACCAGGGAGGCGACCATGACCGCGTCGACGACCGGCTCCCGCGCGCCGGGGATGCCGTGCTGGATCGACCTTCCGTGCACGCGCCCCGGCGCGACGCGGCAGTTCTACACCGAGCTGTTCGGCTGGCGGTACGAGACGAAGCCCGACATCGCCGGCGGCGACTACACCTTCGCCCTGCTGGGCGACCAGCCGGTCGCGGGCCTCTACACCGCCCCGCACGGCCATCCCTCACAGTGGCGGATCTACCTGACCACTCCCGACGTCCTGGCCGTCGCCGCGCGCCTGCCCCGGCTCGGCGCGCAGGTGCTCACCGGCCCGCTCACGCTCCCGGGCCACGGCACCATGCTGGTCGTGCGGCATCCCGGCGGCGCATGCATCTCGCTGTGGCAGGCCGCCGCCGAGTGGCCGTTCCTGACGGGCGTGCCCGGCTCGTTCATCTGGGCCGAGCTGAGCACGCGGGACGGCCGAGGCGCCGACCACTTCTTCCGCGACCTGTTCGGCTACGAGCAGGAACAGCTCGGCGACGTCCGGCACTTCGACTACAGCGTCTGGTCGCTCGACGGTCAGGTCGTGCTCGGCCGGATCAGGATGGGCCACGCCGTGCCTGGCACGATCCCGCCGCACTGGCTGACGCACCTGGTGGTCGACCCGGACGTCGGCACCGACGACACCGCGCTGCACGCGGCCAGGATCGGCGGCCGCATCCGCGTTCGCCCCTACGACACGGAGTTCGGCCGGATCGCCGTCCTCGACGACCCGTCGCACGCCACCTTCGCCATCATCGACCCGACGCAGGCGATCATCGACGACGGCAGCGCCGAGGTGGACGACCCCAACGACGACTGAGGATCGCCGCCCTGTCACGGCAGGGCCGGCGGGCTATCTCACCGAACTCGGCGAGTCCACTGTGGACTGTCGGGCGCGCAGTTCCGCGACAAATCCGACGCGTCGTACATTCGCGTCGCGATCCGCCCTGTCGAAACCGAGAACGACGAACAGGCGCCGGCGCAGTTCGTCGCCGTCGAGCACCCGGACCCGCCGCCCGCGCTCGGCCACCGGCTCGGCGGCCCGGCGGCCCCTAGCAGCCCGTTCCGTGTGATCACACCTCGCACTCCGCCGCGAAAATCGTTGAATTCACAAAGCGAGAATTCGACGACAATGACGGTGGTATTCATTTGCCGACGCGCGGTTCGACAACAATCCCACCCGGCTCGCCGAACCGCATGAAACCACCTTGGGCATACTCCCGAGCGCCGATCATCAGCACGAGCGGCGCGTTGCGTCAACGATTCAGTATGCGCCGAGGCGCGCCGGCGGTCAGCACGGCGCCTACCGCACCGGGGTCGACGTTGCCGGTCCGCGCGGCGGTCGGCCCGCCGGCCACCGGGGCGACCGAACGGGCACCCCCACCCGACCGAAGGGGCGATCAGCCGGATCCCGGTCCGGATCCGCCGTCGTGCTCACCGGATCTTTACGCAGGTAGATCGGGTCCTCACAGTCGGATGATCCCACCGTTGACCTGACGACGCCCAGATCCGTCAGGTACCGCCGAAAGCATCAACATCGTACGATCAAATGCTGCCCCTTTCGGAGCATAAACGTCGCCGCTAGGCGCTGATCGGGTGAACGCCTCGCCGAACAGATGTATTTTCCACAGCAAGGAAGACCTATCCGACAGTCCGCCCCCCAACAGTGTTTCCTATGGCCTAGCCCCCTTGTTACAGGTTAGACAAAATGTCCCTTCCTATTCAGGGGACGCTGAGTTAGATTCACTCCTAGTGAGGCTCGAAGCTCGGACGACCGCCCAGCACAGGCGCCGTTCGACCGGGGCACTGGGGGCGTCATCGTGCGAGAAACAACGCGGCCTGTGGGTCGCGGCACACGGCTGCTCGAAACCGGCACGGCCGGACCGGGCGGCCGTGGCTCCGGCATGCCCGCCTGCGTGTACTGATCTGCACCTCCGCGCGGCGTCGAGGCGTCACCACGTCGATCGCCCGCGCGGAGGCTCCGTCGAGGTTTGACCCAACCGAGAGGAGCAAGCTCGCGTGACTGGGGGAACGTGCCAACTCACACATCTCGACACTCTTGAGGCGCAGTCCGTCCATATCCTGCGGGAGGTCGCGGCAGAGACGCAGAATCCCGGCCTGCTGTTCTCCGGCGGCAAGGACTCCATCGTCATGGTGCACCTGGCCAGACGCGCGTTCTGGCCAGCGCCGATCCCGTTCGCGGCCGTGCACGTCGACACCGGCCACAACTTTCCCGAGGCCATGGAGCTGCGCGATCGGCTGATCGACGAGGTCGGCATGCGACTGGTGGTCGGCTCGATACCCGAGATGCTCGCGGACGGCCGAATGCACGAGCCGATCGGCAGCGTGAGCCGCAACCAGCTCCAGAGCGCGGCGCTGCTGGACACCGTCTCGCAGCACCGCTTCGACGCGTTGCTCGGCGGCGGCCGGCGCGACGAGGAGAAGGCAAGGGCCAAGGAGCGGGTGTTCTCCTTCCGGGACAGCTTCGGCCAGTGGGATCCGCGCAACCAGCGTCCCGAGCTGTGGCACCTCTACAACGCCAGGATCCATCCCGGCGAGAGCATGCGGGTGTTCCCGCTGTCCAACTGGACCGAGCTGGACATCTGGCAGTACGTCGAGCAGCGCGGGGTCGAGCTGCCCTCGCTGTACTACTCGCACGAGCGCGAGGTGTTCGAGCGCGACGGCATGCTGTTCGCGGCCAACGAGTTCCTGACGCTGCGCGACGGCGAGCGGGTGCACCCCGAGCAGGTGCGGTTCCGCACGGTCGGCGACATGACCTGCACCGGCGCGTCGCTGTCGTCCGCGGCCACACCAGCCGAGGTCATCGCCGAACTGGCGAACACGAGGGTGAGCGAGCGCGGCGCGACCCGCGCCGACGACCGGTTCAGCGAATCGGCCATGGAGGACCGCAAGCGGGAGGGCTACTTCTGATGGAACTGCTCACGTTCGCCACGGCCGGCTCGGTCGACGACGGCAAGAGCACGTTGATCGGACGTCTTCTCTACGACTCCAAGGCCATCGCGGAGGACCAGCTCGAGGCGATCGAGCGGACCAGCCGCAGGCTGGGTCACGAGTACGTCAACCTCGCGCTGCTCACCGACGGCCTGCGCGCGGAGCGCGAGCAGGGCATCACGATCGACGTCGCCTACCGCTTCTTCGCGACCGGCCGCAGGAAGTTCGTCATCGCCGACGCGCCGGGCCACACGCAGTACACCCGCAACATGGTGTGCGGCGCCTCGACCGCGGACCTGGCGATCGTGCTCGTCGACGTCCGCAACGGGCTGACCGAGCAGAGCCGCCGGCACGCGTTCCTGTTGTCCCTGCTCGGAGTCCCGCACCTGGTGCTCGCCGTCAACAAGATGGACCTGGCGGACTACCGCGAGGAGGAGTTCAACAAGATCAGGGACAGCTTCGCCGAGTTCACCACCAAGCTGCGGGTGCAGGACCTCGCGGTGATCCCGATGTCCGCGCTCAGCGGCGACAACGTCGTCGAGCGGTCCAACCACATGCCGTGGTACGAGGGGCCGACCCTGTTGAGCCACCTGGAAAGCGTGCACATCGCGTCGGACCGCAACCTGATCGACGCGCGCTTCCCGGTGCAGTACGTGCTGCGGCCGCGCTCGGACGAGTTCCACGACTACCGCGGCTACGCTGGCCAGGTCGCCGGCGGCGTGCTCCGTCCGGGTGACGAGGTGGTGGTGCTGCCGAGCGGAAAGCACACCACGATCGCCTCGATCGACTCGCCGGACGGGCCGTTGGACGAGGCGTTCCCGCCCATGTCGGTCACCCTGCGGCTGGCCGACAACCTCGACGTGGCGCGCGGCGACCTGATCTGCCGGCCGCGCAACCGACCCGCCGTCCTACAGGACATCGACGCGACGGTCTGCTGGATGGGCGAGGAGCCCGTCACGCCGGGAACCCGGTTGCTGCTCAAGCACACCAGCCGGTGCGTGCCGGCCGTGCTCCAGGAGATCGACTACCGGATCGACGTCAACACGCTGCACCGCGCCGACGCGGATCGGCTGGGGCTCAACGACATCGGGCGAGTCCGCCTGCGCACCGCCCAGCCGGTGATGTGCGACGACTACCAGCTCAACCGGACCACCGGCGGCTTCGTCCTGATCGATCCGAGGACGAACCACACGGTGGCGGGCGGCATGGTGAAGAACACCGGGTCCGGCGGCACCTCCACCGAGAAGGGCCTGTGACAATGCCGCTACGGGTCTTGGTCTGCGACGAACTGCCGATCGTCCGCGACGGCCTGCGCACGCTCCTGGACGCCGAACCCGACATCGAGGTGATCGACACCACCGACAGCGGTATCCACGCGATCATGCTGGCCAGGACGCATCGGCCGGACGTGGTGGTCACCGGCCTGAGCCTGCACGGCATCCCCGGCCTCGAACTCATCCGCCGCCTCAACAAGGAGGCGCTGGAACCGGCGCCGCGAGTGGTCGTGTTCGCGATGAGCGACAGCGACGAGATGGTGACGAACGTGCTGCACGCCGGCGCGAACGGCCTGCTGGTCAAGGAGGCCACCAGGGAGGAGCTGGGGTCGGCGATCCGCGCGGCGGCGCAGGGCCAGACCATGCTGGCGCCGCAGGTCGCCCAGCGGCTGGTGGACTGGTTCCGGCAGCGCGACACCCAGCCGGAGGAGCTGCTCAGGCCGGTGGTGGCGGCGCTGACGCCGAGGGAGCGGCAGGTGCTGTTGCTGATGGCGCGCGGCATGTCCACCGACGAGGTGGCCGACGAGCTGGCGATCGGCATCACCACGGTCCGCACGCACGTGTACCGGTTGCGCTGCAAGCTCAAGCTCCGCGACCGCGCCCAACTGGTGTCCTTCGCCTACCGGGCCGGCCTGATGCAGCCAGCCTGACGCAGCCGGCCGACGCAGCCAGCCTGACGCGCCCAGCCCGACCTCCGAAAGGCGGCGGAGTTCGGTGGCCTGGTGGCGCACGCCGTGGCGGCCCGGATCGCCGTCGACGACCCCGCCGAGCTGGCGGGCTGACCCTCCGTCGAGGGCCGGGACGGTCGCCGGGGGAAGATGTCGGGTGTGAACGACGGGTCCGCGCCTTCCGGGCGGCATCAGCGACCAGGCTCCGCCGCCGGGAAGTCCGCCCGCGCGCCCGAGCCCCAGGCCGACGTCGGCCACGGTTCCGCCGGGCAACGCCCCACCAGGCGGGACGCCTCCGGCCGCGGTTCCACCAGCGGCAGGCCTACCGACGGCAGTTCGACCGGCGGCAGCTCTACTGGCGGCAGCTCTATTGGCGGCAGCTCTACTGGCGGCGGTTCCACCAGCCGCAGGCCCACCAGTCGCAGGCCTACCAGCGGCGGTTCCACCGACAACAGCTCCACTGGCGGCGGTTCCACCGGCAGAGGCTCCGCTGGCAAAGGCTCGGCTGGCAAAGGCTCCGCTGGCAAAGGCTCCGCCGAACAGGCCTCCGCAGGCGCTGCCTCCGGTGGCCCTGCCTCCGGCGACCGCAGCCCCACCAGGCGCAGCTCCACCGGGCGCGGCTCCACCGGACGCCGTTCCGTCGGCCGTCGGGCCGGTTCGCGCGGTTCCACCGATCTCGACCAGGGCCTCGATCTGGGCCACGGTCACGGCCATGGGCACGGTCACGGTCCGGCGGCTCCCGCGTCGGCCAGGGTGCGCCGGATCCTCCTGTTCCTCCTCCTGCCGTGCGTGCTGGCGACGGTCGTCGGCGCCCTCCTGCTGTACCCGTTCGGCCACGACCAGCGCACCGGCGCGGACCTCGGCCTGCACCAGACGGCCGTGCGCGGCGAGGTCACCGCCGTGGCCCAGCGCAGCTGCGTCGCGCAGAGCGTGCAGGTCGGCACGCCGCAGCCGGATGATCCGAACGCGAAGAAGTGCGCCACCGTGACGGTCGCGATGTCCGACGGTCCGGCCGGCGGCAGCAGCGTCGACACGCTCGTGCCGCTGGAACCGACGACGCCACGGTTCGCCGTCGGTGACAAGGTGGTGCTCAACTACACCGGCGGCGATGCGCACGACGGCCGCTCCTACCAGGTGGTCGACTTCCAGCGGAGCCTGCCGCTTGGCGTACTCGCGATCCTGTTCGCCCTCGCGGTGCTGGTGCTCGGGCGGTGGCAGGGCCTCGCGGCGCTCGGCGCGTTGGTGCTGAGTTTCGTGGTGTTGCTGGGGTTCGTGTTGCCGTCGATCCTGGCCGGCAAGGACCCGCTCACGGTCGCGGTGGTCGGTGCGGGACTGATCATGTTCGTCGTGCTGTACCTGACGCACGGGTTGTCAGCGAGAACCAGCACGGCCGTGTTGGGCACGCTGCTCAGCCTCGGCCTGATCGGTGGGCTCGGTTGGGGCTTCGCGGCGGTGTCCAGGCTGACCGGCCTTGACGAGGACACCGCCAACCTGGTCGGCTTGCTCGGGCACGGGATCGACACCAGGGGCCTGTTGTTGGCCGGCATGATGATCGGTGCGCTTGGCGTGCTCGATGATGTCACCGTGACGCAGACGAGTGCGGTGTGGGAGCTGCGGCGCGCGAACTCGGAGCTGAGCTGGCGCGAGCTGTACGCGGCGGGCCTGCGCATCGGCCGCGACCACGTGTCGTCTGCGGTGAACACGCTGGTGATGGCCTATGCGGGGGCCGCGCTGCCGGTGTTGTTGACGTTCGCGGTGTCGGGCAGGAACCTCGGCGAGATCCTGACCGCGCAGAACGTCGCGCAGGAGATCGTCCGGACGCTGGTCGGCAGCATCGGTTTGGTGGCGGCGGTGCCGATCACGACGGCGCTGGCCGCGTGGGTGGCCAGCCGGGAGAAGCTGCCCACGACGAAGCCCGCGGTCGCGCAGCTGGACGACGACCCCGTCACCGGACCGATCATCGGTTTGGCCGAGGTGGTGGCGAGGCCGCAGCCGGAGCCGCGGCGGCCGAGGCGGTAAGGATCAGGCGGTAGCGGTCAGGCGGTTCGAAGCGAGTCGAGGAAGTGCCGCCAGGCCGGTGCCGGGAAGGTGAGGACGGGCCCGTCGGCGTTCTTGGAGTCGCGCACCCCGGCGAGGCCCGGGACGGCGGACACCTCGACACAGCTGCCGTTCTCGGCACTGCGGCTGGACTTGATCCACCGCGCGGCGGTGAAGGCGTGGGTGGTCATGGCGACCTCCTGGTCTGGCTACAGCTCCTTGATCAGTGACGTGATCAAGGATGCGGTTTCACGCTGCCCCAGTGCAGCATCACGAAGGCTCATCGAGGACATCCTATAGGCCCTGGCCTGCGCCGGATCGTGCAGATGAACCGCATCCTCTTGCAGCTCCACGTAGACCGCGTCATCGAAGTCCGCGAAGCCGAGCAAGGTGAACTGACCGTTGTGCCCAACATGCACGCCAACATCGGTCCTGATCACCTGAAGATCCACATTGGGCAGCTCGGCGACCTTCAGAAGATTCAGCAGCTGGCCTCGCATGGCCCTGGGATCGCCGACAGGCCGATGGAGGACGGATTCCTCCAGCACGGCATGAAGTCGCAGCGAATCAGGCTCCTCGAAGATCCGCCGCTGACGTTCCATCCGGAACTGGACCACCTGATCGGCATCAGCAGGTCGCAGCCGGCGGGCCGACGCGGCGACCGCGTTGGCGTAGTCCTCAGTCTGGAGCAGCGCGTGCACAACCAGCGGTTCGTAGACGAACACCGAGTTGGCCATACCCTCCAAGCCTGAATACAGCCGCAACCACTCCGGCAGGATTCGGGACCACGGCGACCACCAGGTGCCCTCGTCCTCGGCCTCGATCAACTCGATGATGCGTTCGACGCGGTCGGATTCCGCACCATAGAAGGCAAACAGCTTGGCGACCTCGTCGGCGGGCTGCCCGTAGCGACCCGACTCCATGTTGCTGATCTTGCTGTCGGAGACACCGAGCAGGTCGGCGCTGTCCCGAAGGCTCTTGCGGGCGCCCTTCCGGTGGTTCCGCAGCGTCGCGCCAAGCAGCCACTTCAGCGCCGAAGTGTCCCGTCGCGGCATCGTCGGCCCGCCTTCCTGTGTGTCGGTCGCGCCGATCATCCTGCCTTCGCCGATGACACACGATCGAGCGATGGCCTGTCAAAGTCTTTGCCGTTACCTTTGCGATGCGGCCGTCGGCCGTGGTCGGCCGGGCGGTCGACGGCTCCCCGTAACCGTCCACATGAGACCGCAGGTGACGCTGCGCGCGCTCTCGCCCGGCCGATCTCCTTCCCACCCAAGGACTTCCGCATGCGCCGACACCAAACCATCCACCACCGCTACCGACCAACCACCCGCGTCCAGGACCAGTCGCTCGCCCGGCAGATCCTCTCCCGCCTGGAGAACTCCGCCACCGCCGTCACCACCCTCGCGCAGTCCGTCATCCCCGAACCGCTCCGCACCGAGGACTACGCGCGCGCCGAACTCCTCGTCCACCACCGCGAACGCGAACTCCCCGACGTCCTCGCCCGCCAGTGCCGCCTCCTCACCAGGCCCGGCGCGCCCGCCTACACCGCCTACCTCGACGAAAGCACCCTGTGGCGCAAGGTCGGCGGCACCCGCATCCTCGCCGACCAGCTCGCCCACCTGATCGAACTGTCCGCCCTGCCAACCATCACGCTCCGCGTCCTCCCCTTCCGGATCGACCCCTACACGGGCATGCGCTGCCCGTTCACGCTCCTCGAACCGCGCTCGGGCCCGCCGTCGACCTGCGTCCCGCTCCTCCTGGAAACGCTGTTCTCCGAACTCCCCAAGGACATCCACGAAGCCCGCGACACGCTCGCCGTCCTCGCCGACCGCGCCCTGTCCCCCGCAGACTCGCTCGACCTCATCGCCGGCCGCCGCGCGGCGCTCACCGCCGCCGAACTCGGCTAGGAGCGTGCGCCTTCTCCCCCGACCGCATGCAACCAAACGCGGTGCGCCGGCCCCGGGCCGCCGAGCACACCGCCCGCTGGTGACGGGGGCGACCAGAAGCGGTGTCGCGGCTCAGGCCGCGCTGGCGGGCAGGCCGTTGACGGGCCCGTTCTCCGGCTGGGACACCTCGTCGAGCCGGGCGGCCAACTCCTTCGGCAGGTCGAGGTCCAGTCCGGCCAGGTTCTGTTCGAGCTGTTCCAGCGTGCGAGGTCCGACGATGACCGAGCTGACACCGGGGCGGTCGCGCACCCACGCCAGGGCGACGGCCGCCGTGGTCGTGCCGAGTTCCGCCGCGACCTTGCCCGCCTCCTCGGCGATGCGCAGGTTCCGTTCGGTCAGCAGTTCCCGCGCCCACCTGTTCGCCTGCGGAGCCGGGGAGGCCAGCAGCCGGCCCATGCGACTCTCCGGCTCGGGTGTGACGTTCTCCTTGTAGCGACCGGTGAGCACACCCGAACCGAGCGGGCTCCACGTCATGAGGCCAAGGCCGTGCCGCTGCGCGGTCGGCACGATCTCCGCCTCGATCACCCTGGAGATCAGCGAGTACTGCGGTTGCAGCGCGACGAACGGCGTGCCCCCGGCACGCGCGGCGGCCCACTGGGCCTCGACCAGCTGCGCGGCGGTGAAGTTGGAGCAGCCGAGGTAGCGGACCTTGCCGGAACGGACGAAGCCGTCCAGCGTCGCCATGGTCTCCTCGATCGGCGTGCCCGAGTAGTCCCACTGGTGGCAGTAGTAGATGTCGATGTAGTCGGTGTCCAGGCGGCGGAGGCTCGCCTCCAGCGCGCGGGTCAGGTGCGCCCGCGACAGTCCCCGGTGGTTGGGTCCGTCGCCCTGGGGCAGGAACGCTTTGGTGGCGATCACCACGGAGTCGCGGCGGTCGCGCACGGCTCGGCCGACGATCCCCTCGGACTCGCCACCGGTGTAGCGGTCGGCGGTGTCGATGACGTTGTTGCCGGCGGCCAGGAACGCGTCGATGATCCGTCGGGCTTCGGGCTCGTCGCAGCTGGCGACATGCCCGGAGGTGCCGAAGTTCATCGCGCCAAGGCTGGCGCGGGAGACCTGAAGGCCGGACCGGCCAAGGGGCGAGTAGTGCACGGGGTCTCCTCGTGTCGGTACATTCGGAATCATGGTTCCGCTTAGAAGATACGGAATGAGGATTCCGCTTGTCTAGAGGCAAGACGGAATCCACGTTCCGCTTGTGCCCGTCCAGGTGGAACCCGGATTCCGGCTACCCTCTCCCCGAGACACGGGTGGGGCCGGCGGCACAGGCAGGGGTTGCGGAATGAGGGTTCCGGTTACCGGTGGCCGGGGAGGTCGTGCGTGGTGACCGCGAAGCCCTCGCAGGACCGGCCGTTGCGCGCCGACGCCCAACGCAACCGGGCGCGGCTGCTCGCGGCCGCCGAGACCGTGTTCGCCACCAGCGGGCTGGCCGTGCCGATCGAGGAGGTCGCCAAGGCGGCCGGGGTCGGCGTTGGCACCGTGTACCGGCACTTCCCCAACAAGGAAGCGCTGTTCGAGGCGATCGTCATCGCCAGAACGCGGCGGCTCGCCGACCAGACGCGCGCGCTCGTCGAGGACGGCGACCCGCACACCGCGCTGTTCGAGATCGTCGACCGCGTGGTCGGCGAGGCGGCCGTGAAGAAGGACTTCGCCGACGCGCTCACCGCGGCGGGCCGGGACGTGAAGTCCACCGACGAGATGACCGAGGCCTCCGCCGACATGCGCGCCGCGCTCGCCGACCTGCTCGCCGCCGGCCAGCGGGTCGGCGTGGTGACCGAGGACGTCACGATCGCCGAACTGTTCTCGCTGCTGTACGGGCTCTGCGTCGCCGCGGAGCACTACAACTGGGACGGCATGCAGCGCGCCCGCGCCGTGACACTCACGTTCAACGGCCTCGGCCCGCGCTGAACTGACCGCGGGACCCACGTGGCGGCGACTGCGGAAGCGCCCTGCGGCGTCGAACTGCGACGGCGCGAGGCCAGGCCGGGTATTTCGATGGCGTCCCGACCATCGCGGGTGATACCCCTGCCTGTCATGGACGATCTTGGGACAGCGCGGCTCGTGCTTCATCTGTTGAGCGTCGACGAGTCGCGGCGAGTGGCGGCCGGCGAGCCGGATGACGCCGCCCGATGGGCGCCCGGCTACCCGAGCCAGGGCGAGGTGTTCGCGGCAAGGCGCTTCCTGGAGACCTGCACGAACACCGGCGATCCCCGACCGTTCGGCAACTACGAGATTCGTCGCCGCGAGGACGGGCAGGCCATCGGCGGCGTTGGCTTCCACGGAACTCCGGACGAGAACGGCAGCGTCACGATCGGCTATGGCCTCGTCCCATCAGTGCACGGCAACGGATACGCGTCCGAGGCTCTCCGCGCACTGCTGGCGTTCGCGCGCGCTCGCGGTGTCACCCGCGTGGAAGGCGACACGGACCACGACAACACCGCATCCCAGCACGTCATGATCGCAGCCGGCATGCGGCTGACCGCAGAAGACGATCAGCTGAAGTACTACCGGATCGACTGGACCGACACCACAGCGAATACCGGCCTACCGCACTAGCTAGCTCTGATGGTGCCGCGTGTAGTGCCGGGATGCCTTGGCGCGGTTGCCACACGCGGTCATCGAGCACCAGCGCCGGGTGCCGCTCTTGGACACGTCGTAGAAGTACAGGACGCATTCGGGGTTGCCGCACGGCCTGATCCGGTCGGGCCGATCGTCGAGCAGCCGCAGGTAGTTCTCCGCGGCGACCCAGGCCGGCAGCCACGCGGGAGTGTCGACCTCCACGACCTGGACCGGGCCGTCCGCGCCGAGGACGGGCCGCACGCACCCATGGTGCAGCACCGCGTTGAGCGCCGCCGCGCCCGCCGGGTCCTCCGGTCGGCCGACGAGCGTCGCCAGGGCATCCCGCGCCTCGAGCAGGGCGTCCAGCGTGGCGCGGTCGGCCCGGACGGCGTGGCCGCGCAGGTCCCGCTCGACGGTCGGGCCGGCCAGCCACGCGGCCAGTCCCTCGACGGACTCGAGTAGGTCGTGCCGAACGCCTGCGTCCATCCACCGCGTGTTGAGCAGGTCGATCGACAGGGGCTCGCCGACCAACGGCCGTGGGTCCTCGACAGTCACGCTCGCTCCTCAGCTTCCAGACCCCGCGCAGTCTAACCGACTATCGACGCTTTGCCGGTTGACATCCATTCACCTAACCTTCTAACCTCTGCAACGAAGGTTAGAGGGTCGCTCTGACCTGCACAAATCCCCAGAGATGTGAGGGACCGTGAGCGCAGTGAGGTCGTTGCGGACCGGCCATGTCGGGCTGAACGTCACCGACGTGGATCGTTCGGTGGACTTCTACACAACAGTCTTCGGCTTCGAGGTCGTGGCCGAGGGCAAGGAGGCGGAGCGTCGCTTCACGTTCCTTGGCAGCGGGGGCGTGCCGACCCTCACGCTCTGGCAGCAGAGCACGGGCGGCCACGCCACGAACCTCGCCGGCCTGCACCACCTGTCCTTCCAGGTGGACTCGATCGAAGAGGTCGAGGCGGCCGAGCAGGTGCTGCGCGGCATCGGCGCCGAGTTCGCCTACGACGGCGTGGTGCCGCACGGCGAGGGCGCGGCGTCCGGCGGCATCTTCTTCACCGACCCGGACGGGATCCGCCTGGAGATCTACACCACGACCGCGGTCGACGGGACCGATGCGCCCACCTCCGGTGCGCCGACCTGCGGCTTCTTCTGATCCACCGCGACTGATCCACCGCGACTGATCCACCGCGACCGGAAAGGAACGCCGTGGCCACCTACCACCGTGGCGAACTCGCCGTCCAGCAGCGCGCCGGGCTCGCCACACCGGCCGCACACGCGTTGCGCGGCATCGGCTCGACCGTCCCGGCCGTCGCCGCGGCGTTCCTCGCCGAGCAGCCGATGATCGTCGTCGGGGCGGTGGACGGCGCGGGCCGGGCCTGGTCCTCGCTGCTCACCGGCGAACCGGGATTCCTTCGGGTGCCCGACCCGACCACCGTGCTCATCGACGCGCTGCCCCTCCCCGAGGACCCGCTCGCCTCGGTCCTCGGGGACGGCCCGGCCAAGGTCGGCATGATCGCCATCGAGCCGGCCACCCGCCGCAGGATGCGGGTCAACGGCACCGCGACACCACGGGACGGCGGCCTGCGCGTCGACACCGACCAGGTCATCTCCAACTGTCCCAAGTACATCCAGCAACGGAGCTTCGCCTTCGAACCGGCCGCGGAGTCACCGACGGTGCGCCGGGGCGCCGAACTCACCGTCGGACAACAGCTTCGACTGTCCACAACGGACACGTTCTTCGTCGCGACCGCATCGCCCGACGGCGACGCCGACGCCTCGCACCGGGGCGGCAACCCCGGCTTCGTCCGCGTGCTCTCGCCGACGCGGCTGCGGTGGCCCGACTACCGGGGCAACACGATGTTCCTGACCCTGGGCAACCTCGCGCTGCGCCCGACGGCCGGGCTGGTCGTGCCCGGCTGGGACACCGGGTCGGTACTCCAACTCACCGGCACCGCCCGCACCGACTGGAACCCCGACCTGGCCGCCGAGTTCCCCGGCGCGCAACGGATCGTCGACTTCGACGTGACGGAGGTGCGGGAGACCTTGCACGCGGTTCCGTTGCGCTGGACCGAACCCGGCTACTCCCGCTTCAACCCACCTGTCTCGCAAGCGAACTGAGCACGGCGGCCGGGCCGCCCGCCCGAGCAGGCGGCCAACCCCACGTCCGAAACACGCCAGCGCAACGCTCATCGCGAGCACACGATTGTCGGCGTGACCACCACGTACCCCGACAGCACCGCTCTCCGGCACAGCACCGCGCGGCGCGACTTCGGCTTCCTCTGGGCCGGCCAGTCCGTCAGCATGGTCGGCGACCAGTTCATGGCGCTCGCGCTCCCCCTCCTGGCGGTCACCGTCCTCGGCGCCTCCGCGTCGCTCGCCGCGCTGCTCCCCTTCGCGCTCTACGCGCCGTTCTGGGTGCTCGGACTCCCGGCAGGCGCGATCGTCGACCGCGTTCCCCGGCGCACCGCGATGCTGCTCTGCGACGGCGTGCAGGCGCTGGCCTTCCTGCTGATCGCGACGCTGGCCGCCACGCACGCCCTGTCCTTCCCGCTCCTGCTGGTCCTGGTCGTCGTGGCGGGCTGCGCCACCGTCTTCTTCCAGGTCGCCTACACCTCCGTGCTGCCGGAGATCTTCACCGACCAACAGGCCCTGCACCGGGGCAACACCCGGCTGTCGCTGTCCGAATCGGTCTCCCGGTCGGTCGGTCCGATCCTCGCCGGACCCGTCATCGCGTTGACCGGCGCGGTGGCCGCGATCGCGCTGGACGCCGGCAGTTTCGTGCTGTCCGCGCTGACGCTGTCGGCCATCCGCCGCCGCAGCGCCGCACCGGCCGGCCCGCCCCGCGAACGCGGCTGGCTGCGCAGGGACATCGCCGAGGGCCTGCGGTTCGTCCTGCGGCACGGCCAACTCCAGCCGGTCATCCTGTGCGGCACGGTCTACGTGCTGTTCCTGTCGATGATCGAGGCGAGCCTGGTGCTGTACTGCCGCAACGTGCTCGGGCTGGACACGTTCACGATCGGCCTGGTCGTCGGCGCGGCTGCCCTCGGCTTCCCGCTCGGCAACCTGGTGTCCGCCAGGCTGATGCGCCGCTTCGGGCCGCAGCGCGCGCTGATGTTGGGCGCGCTCGTGTCGGTGGCCGGGATCGTCGCCATGCCCGTCGCGGGCAGCGCGGGATCGGTGGTCGGGCTGGTCGTCGGCAGCGTCGTGCACGGTGTCGGCGAGGGCGCGTTCGGCCCGACCTCGTTGACGCTGCGCCAGACCGTCACCCCGGCGGCCCTGATGGGTCGGGTCGGCTCGGTGCAGCGGCTGCTCGTGATGGGCGCGATCCCGGCCGGCAGCCTGCTCGCGGCGGCGGTCATCCAGCTCGTCGGCCTGCCCGGCGTGCTGTGGGTCGGCGGCCTCGGCACGGTCCTGTGCCTGCCCGTGCTGGTCCGCCGGGACATCCGCGCCGCACTGCGCGCCTAGCTCCTACCCCACCATGATCCCCGGGGTCATGTCCAGCCGGCGAACCTCACAGAAGTGTTGCGGTGAAACAGGTTCTGAACCGTCCTCGTGCCGCCTAGCCTCGCGATCATGATCGAGCTGCGGTTCAGCTCCGCCGACCTCGCCAGGGTCCGGTTCGCACTGTCCCCGATGGAGGAAATGGCCAACAGCCTGGTGGCGATCGCCCACCCGGCCAACAGTTCCGCACACCGGCCGTGGCTGAACTCGGTCCGCAGACAACTGTCCGGACTGGACATCCGTCCGCTGCTCGCACTCGTGCGGAACCCGCACCTCTCCCCGGCCTTCCTGCGTCCTACGGCGGACGGCGTGGAGACCCGGTTCGCGGACGGGCTCGGCCAGTTCCGCGCCAGCACGGCGGACGACGTGCGCGACGGGCTTGAGAGGATCAGCGCGGGAGCGCCCCAGCCACCGGAACTCCGTGCGCTGTATGACGATCCGGAGCGGGAACTCGGCAGGCTGGCCGGGTTGCTGGCGGCCTACTGGAATTCCGCCGTCGAGCCGGTGTGGTCGCGGGTGCGCGCGCTGCTCGACGCCGACCTCGGCTACCGGGCGAGGACGTTGACCACGGGCGGCCTTGCCACCATGTTCGCCGGCCTGCACAGGGAGGTCGAGTTCACCGACGACCGGCTGCTCGTGCACAAACCGCACCACCAGTTCGCCAGGGACCTGCCGGGCAACGGACTGGTGCTCGTGCCGTCGGTGTTCACCTGGCCGACGTCCAGGGTCGTGTACGACAACAGCTCCGGCGTCCCCGGGCTGACCTACGTCCCGCGCGGCATCGCCGAGCTGTGGGGCGGCTCCGCCTCGACCACGGGTACGCCGCTGGTCGAGCTGGTCGGCCGCAGCCGGGCGGCGATCCTGGCGCAGCTCGACCTTCCCCTGTCCACCACCCAGCTCGCCGCGAACCTCGGCATCAGCCCGCCCTCGGTGAGCCACCACCTGTCCATCCTGCGGCGCAGCCAGTTGGTCAGCTCCCGGCGGACCGGCCGCACCGTGCTCTACGAGCGCACCCCGAGGGCCATCCAGCTGCTCAGGGCTGAGCGCGGCCGCTGACCCCACGGCACCAGCTCCCGTGGGGTCAGCGGATCAGGCTCAGAAGTCGCAGAACGCGCCGCTCGGGTTGCCGAACGTGGTCTGGACGTACGCCGCGCTGACGTAGCCGTTGTAGTCGGAGGCCCAGTACCAGACGTTGGTGGAGCCCTGAGTGCCGTTCTCCCAGTCGCCCCACACGTAGCAGCCGATGCCGAAGGTCGTGCCGTTGGACAACGTCTGGACGATGTACGAGCTGGCGCCGGGGCCGTTGCGGACCTTGAGCGTCGGCCCGCCGGTCACCGCGCGGCCGCCGGCGAAGTAGTGCGGGCTGACGACCGCCGGAGTGGCGGCCGCCTGCGTCGCCTCGCTGGCGCTCGCCATGGCGGGCTCGGCGAGCACACCCATCACCAACGCTCCGGTGACCGCAACGGCCGCTGCCAGTTTCTTGAACACGAGAACTCCCCCATCGTGAGTGTCGCCCCCTCCCTACTGGGAAGGTGCTGCGCTCAGCCTGCGATGCGGGCGGCCCGGCTCGCCACGATTCCATCAGGGTCTAATCCAACGCGGCTCTCCCGCGGTCCGGCCGCTACTCGTCGTCGAACAGCGGCCGGACCTCGACCGAACCGAAGAAGGCGACGGGGTGCCTGGCGGCGATCCCCTGCGCCTCTTCGAGGCTGTCGCACTCGAGCAGGTCGTAGCCGCAGATCTGCTCCTTGGTCTCCGCGAACGGACCGTCGGTCAACAGCACCTCGCCGCCGCGCGCCCGGACGGTCGTCGCGTCGCCCGGCCGCATCTGCGAGCCGTGCAGCCGCCGCTCCCCGACCTCCTCCAGCCACTGCTCAATGGTT
This sequence comes from Solihabitans fulvus, assembly GCF_008386585.1. Classification (GTDB taxonomy): domain Bacteria; phylum Actinomycetota; class Actinomycetes; order Mycobacteriales; family Pseudonocardiaceae; genus Solihabitans; species Solihabitans fulvus. Next base: position 25,161 of record NZ_VUOB01000023.1, on the reverse strand, counting down.
GGCACGTCGCCCGGATCCTCGACACCGCCGCCGCCGGCGCAGATGAGCAGCATGTACTTCATGGTCTCTCCCGTCGTCATGGTCATCTCACCATCACGACGAACGGGAGGGGCCAATCGGGACACCCGCCCGTCAGAAACTCGCCCGGTGCCGCAGCGCCCAGTCGCGGAAGGAGCGGGCAGGCGAACCCGTGACCTCCTCGACTGTGGCGTGCACGACGGAGGTGAACTCGTAGAGCGCGGTGGCCCGCAGCGCCATGATGGCGTCGGCGAGTCCGGCCGGCACGCCGTGGTCGAGGATCGCCTGCCTGGAGGCCTCCGGAGACACCTCGACGTAGCGCAGCGGCCGGCCGAGCACCTCGGCGAGGATCTCGGTCTGCTCCGGCGCGGACAACGGCTCCGGTCCCGAAAGCGTGTGCACCCGGCCCTCGTGGCCTGGCGTGGTGAGCACGGTCGCGGCCACGGCGGCGATGTCCAGCGGGTCAACGACGGCGATGCGGCCGTCGCCGAACGCGGCGTGCACGGTGCCGGTGGCGCGGATGGTCGGCGCCCAGTGCAGCGCGTTGGACATGAACCCGAGCGGACGCAGGAACGTCCAGGCCAGCCCGCTGTCGATGACCGCCTGCTCGCCTGCGCGGTGCCAACTGGGGATGGGGTCGGTGGCGGTGGGGTCGCCGGCCCTGCCCACGGACAGCTTCACGATGCGGTCGACCCCGGCGCGGGCGGCCGCACGCGCGAGGTTGCCGTCGTGCACGGGAAGCTCCGGGCCGCCGGAGAGCAGGAAGACCTGCTCGACGCCGTCGAGCGCGGCCGGCAGGCCGGTCGGGTCGCCGAGGTCGGCGCGGACCACGTCGACGGCGGCCGGCAGGTCGGCGGTCGCGGGATTGCGGGTGGTCGCGCGCACGGTCGCGCCCGTGGCGAGGAGCTGGTCGACCACGGCGCGGCCAACGGTGCCGGTGGCTCCGGTTACGAGAATCATCTGCGAACTGCCTTCCGGCTCCGGGCGGGCGGGGTGCCCACCTCGTGCCGGAAGCCTGGCCGCGCCGCCGAGGACGTTCCACTCAGCTCGGCGGAAACAGCGGATTTGTTCCGTGGCGGGCGGCCAGCGTGCAGATTCGTTCCGGTTACGAGTCCAGCTTGGTCACGAACCGGGACACCGCGTCGGGATACAGATTCGTTCCGGCTACGAGTTCACCGTGGCCACGAACCGAGACACCGCGTTCGGGATACAGCTTCGTTCCGCCTATGAGTCCAGCGTGGTCACGAACCGGGACACCGCGTCGGGATGCAGCTTCTGCGCGAGCCGGCCGCCGGGAGCCAGCGAGCCGAGCCGGTACAGCGGGCGGTCTGCGGCCGCCTCGCCGCGCGCCTCGGCGCGCAGCTGGGCGACCAGCAGCTCCGAGTAGACCAGGCCGCGCGCGTCGCCGCTGCCGGCGAGCGTGTCGGCCAGCCGGCGCAGCGGGAACACACCCAGTTCCCGCCCGCCGGTGCCGGCGTAGATCGCCAACGCCAGGTTGATCGCCTTGCCGCCGGCCTGCATGAACAGGCCGACGGTCCTCGTGCCCCTGACGTCCGTGATCAACAGGTCGAGCTGGTCGGCGTGGTGCAGGTCGACCGAGCGGATCCCGAAGGCGCGCACCGAGACCGTGCTGCCCTGCAACCAGACCCGACGCCGCGACTCGCTCCAGGCCAACAGCAGCAACGGCACGAGCACGACCGCCGCCGTGATCAGTCCGGGTAGACGGCCGCCGAGCAGCCCGACGACCCCGCCGAACGCGGCGGCGACGATCACGCCGCCCGCCGCGACCAGCCTGGCGCGCTTGCGCACCGCCCCCGCGTCCAACAGGTCGAGCGGAATCCGCTCGGCAGCCCCCTCCTGCACCTGCTCGCTCACCGCTGCGCAGCCCCCAGCGACTCCAGCACGGCCGCCACGACATCCGACAGCGGCACCTCGCGCTGCTCCCGGCTGCCCAGTTCCTTCAGCTGCACGGTGCCGGCCTCCAGATCGCGCTCGCCGAGCACGATCGCGAACCGCGCCCCGGACCGGTCGGCCGCCGTCATCGCGCCCTTGAGCCCCCGGCCGCCGTAGGCGAGATCCACCCGCACACCGGCCGCGCGCAGGTCGCCCGCGATCGTGACCAGCCTGGCCTTGGCGGCCTCGCCCAGCGGCACCCCGAACACGTCGCACCTGGCCTGGTCGCCGACGTCGAGGCCCTCGGCCCGGCAGGCCAGCAGCGCGCGGTCGACGCCGAGGCCGAAGCCGACCCCGGACAGCGGCTGCCCGCCCAGCTCGGCCATCAGGCCGTCGTAGCGGCCGCCGCCGCCGATGCCGGACTGCGCGCCGAGACCGTCGTGCACGAACTCGAACGTCGTCTTGGTGTAGTAGTCGAGCCCGCGCACCATGCGCGGGTTCTCCACGAACTTCACGCCGAGGTCGTTGAGGTAGCCCTTGACCTGCTCGTAGTGCGCCCGCGCCTCCTCGGACAGGTTGTCGACCATCAGCGGCGCGTCGGCGAGCAGCTCCCGCACCTCGGCCCGCTTGTCGTCGAGCACCCGCAACGGGTTCAGCTCGACGCGCGCCCTGGTGTCCTCGTCCAGCGGCAGCTTCCGCAGGAACTCCTGGAGCTTGACCCGGTAGTCCGGGCGACAGGTGGAGTCGCCGAGCGAGGTCAGCTCCAGCCGGTAGCCGGTCAGGCCGAGCGCCCGGTAGCCGGCGTCGGCGACGGCGATCACCTCGGCGTCCAGCGCGGGGTCGTCCACGCCGATCGCCTCGACGCCGACCTGCTGGAGCTGCCGGTACCGGCCGGCCTGCGGGCGCTCGTAGCGGAAGAACGGCCCGGAGTAGTACAGCTTGACGGGGAGCTGGCCCCGGTCGAGGTTGTTCTCGATCACCGTGCGCATGACGCCCGCGGTGCCCTCGGGGCGCAGCGTCACGGAACGGTCGCCTCGGTCGGCGAAGGTGTACATCTCCTTGCGGACCACGTCGGTCGACTCGCCGACGCCGCGCGCGAACAGCGCGGTGTCCTCGAAGATCGGCAGCTCGACGTAGCCGTAGCCGGCCAGGCGGGCCTGCTCGGTGAGGGTGTCCCGCACGGCGACGAAGTCGGCCGACGACGGCGGGAAGTACTCGGGAACGCCCTTGGGGGCGGAGAACGTAGTCATGACGGTTGTTTCACAGTCCTCGGTGCGGGCCGGCGGGTGCGGCGTCGTCCACGTTCTCCTGGCGCAGTCGCAGCAGGTACGGGTTGCTCGCTCGCTCGCGGCCGATGGTGGTCGTCGGGCCGTGGCCGGGCAGGACCACAGTGTCGTCGTGGAGCGGCAGCACCTTGCTGCGCAACGACGTCACCATGCTCTGGGAACTGCCACCCGGCAGGTCGGTGCGTCCGATCGAGCCGGCGAACAGGGTGTCTCCGGACAGCAGCAGCCGTCCCCCGTCCTCAGTGCCGGTTCGGAAGGTCACCGACCCGCCGGTATGGCCCGGGGTGTGGTCGACGGTCAGCAGCAGGCCGGCGAGGTCCAGCTCGGCGCCGTCGGTCAGCTCGCGGACCTGCTTGGGCTCGCGCATGGTGAGGCTGCCGCCGAAGAAGGCCATGGACTCCCTGCTCACCCCGGCGAGGGGGTCGGAGAGCAGTTCCCGGTCGTCCGGGTGGATCCAGGCGGGCACGTCGTTGCCGTCGCAGACGGGCGCGACGGAGAAGGCGTGGTCGAAGTGGCCGTGCGTGAGCAGCACGGCGACCGGCGAGAGCCGGTGCTTGCGGATCGCGTCGGCGATCGGCTCAACCGCGTCCTGACCTGGGTCGACGACCACGCACGGCGCGCCTTCACCTGCGGCGAGCAGGTAGCAGTTCGCCTGTAGCGCGCCGGTCGGGAACCCGACGACGAGCACGAGGAGCACCTCCGGTGACGGTGGATTCGGCACGGCACCCGCCGCGACGGCGGCCGGGGACCACCGCACCAGCCTAGCGGGACGGGCGTTGGCCAGGCACAACACATAACCGCCACACAGTGGTCTCATACGGAACCCCTAGACTGCGCGCCTAGTGCCGGGTCCCCGGACGCCGCACTTGAGTCCACCATCGTATGAATCCCTGAGGAGGGAGCAGGTGCCGAGCAACGAGCAGCGTCGCCAGGCAGCCAAGCGGAAGCTTGAGCGTCAGCTGACCCGCCGGGCGGTACGGCAGAAGCGGCGCAGGCAGATCACCGTGCTCGCGACAGTCGTGGGCACGTTGGTGGTTGTCGGCGGCGTCTACCTCCTCGCCACGCAGACGGGCAGCAGCACCGACGCCTCGGCGTCGACGTCCAACAGCGCGGCGGCCGACCAGACCGACAAGCCCGCGTCCATCCCGACGGAGATCGCCGCGGCCCCCAAGCGGCCGACCCCGCTGGCCTCGACCGTGGCGTGCGACTACCCGGCCACGCCACAGGAGCCGGCCGCGAAGCCGGTGCAGGCCCCGCCGAAGGACAACATCTCCGCGCAGGGCACCGTGCAGGCCACCCTGGGCACCTCCGTCGGCGACCTGAAGCTGACGCTGGACCGCGCCCTCGCGCCGTGCACGGTGAACAACTTCGTCAGCCTGGCCAAGCAGGGGTACTTCAACGACACCACCTGCCACCGGATGACCACCGGCCAGGGCCTCCAGGTGCTCCAGTGCGGTGACCCCACGGCCAAGGGCAGCGGCGGTCCCGGCTACAGCTTCGCCGACGAGGTGTTCCCCGAGCTGAAGTACGGGCGGGGCACGCTGGCGATGGCCAATGCTGGCAAGGGCCAGAACAACGCCGGCACGAACGGCAGCCAGTTCTTCATCGTCTACGGCGATGGTTCCGGCCTCACGCCGAACTACACCGTGTTCGGCTCGATCGACGCGGACAGCCTGAAGCTGGTCGACAAGGTCGCCAACAACGGGGTCGTGCGGGGCACCAACCCGCAGGACGGTTCACCGACCCCCGGCGACGGCAAGCCGAAGACCCCGGTCGACATCAAGACGGCGACGATCGCCAACTGATCCGACGCGGACCACGAGCGGGGCATCCGGCCAGGCCGGGTGCCCCGCTCGTTTGCGTCACCGCATTATTCGAGCGCCTTTCACCCTATTCGCGGGCTCCATTGATATTCTTCGCGTAATATCACCAGTTCGGGGGACAACCGGCGCTGTCATTATGCGAGCGACTGCGGTGACAATTGATGAATGGGGAAACACGACCAGAACAAAATCACCAAGAACTGCGCCACCTGCAAGGGCGACGGCGTGCTGCGGGACGGCACGACCTGCGGGGACTGCTACGGAACCGGGAAGGGGATGTAGTGGCCCCTGTCCGACCGCGATCCATGGTGTACGTGCGGAGCGTCGACCTGTCGTTCATCTGGACGCGCGGCGACGGGTTCCAGTACGTGACGCGCGGTTTCTGGCGCGAGGGGCACACGATGACGCGACTCGACATCGGAAAGATCGGGAACATCGTCGACCGGCCGGCGACCCGCACGGCGGCCTGGGTGGACGACGTGGACATCTACCGCGAGATGAACGGCTGGCTCGCCGCGAACCGGCCGGACTGGTACAAGGACAACGGCCCGCTCCGTCCGGGGCCGGACGGTAATCCCACCCTCCGCTGGTACCAGCCACCCCCGCCGATGACGACGCTCGAGTTCGTCGGGCGGCGCTGAGCGCGGGCCTGCCGCACAATCGCCGAACACGCCGACTGACTCCCGTCGACCTATCCGTTTGTCGATTCGCACCGATCGACGAACTCGACCAACAATGATCGACCGGAAACGGTCGCGATCACGATCCCGGTTTCTCGACGGCGGAATCCGCCGCGATGAGTTCTGCCAGCCGCGTCGCCAGCTCCGACCCCGGTCGGACGAGATGGGCCACCAGGGTCCGGTCCTCGTCGGCGGCGTACATCTTCACGTACTCGAACGCGACCCGGCCGAGCAGCGGGTGGTTCCACTCCTGGCTGGCCGGCACGAACGAGCTCAGGTCGCGGCGCTCCCACAGCTCGCGGAACTCAGGGCTTGCCGCCAGCAGCCGCTCGACCAGCGCGACGAACTCCGGGCTGGACAACAACTCCCCGGCCTGCGACCGGAACAGGCCGACGCCGTAGGCCGCGGCGGCCGGCCAGTCGACGGCGAGCGCCCGCTGGGCCGGATCGGTGAACAGCAGCCACAGCATGTTCCGGTCGGCGGGCGCGAGCCGCGCGAAGTCGCCGTACAGCACGGTGTGCGCGCGGTTCCAGGCCAACACGTCGAAGCGCCGGTTGGACAGGAACGCCGGGCTCGGCTCCAGGTTCGCCAGCAGCAGCCGGTGCTGTGCAGCCACCTCCGGCACCGGCTCGGCGACCGCGCCGGGCGGCACGTGGCCGGCCAACTGGTACAGGTGCTCGGTCTCCGCGGGGTCCAGGTGCAGCGCCCTGGCCAGGCTGGCGAGCACGTCCGCCGACACGCGGATGTCCCTGGCCTGCTCCAGCCACGAGTACCAGGTGATGCTGACGCTGGCCAGCGTCGCGACCTCCTCGCGGCGCAGCCCCGGCGTCCGCCTGCGGCCGGGGACCAGGCCGAAGTCGACGGGGTCGCGGCGCTCCCGGCGGCTGCGCAGAAACGCGGCCAGCTCGCGCCGCTGTCGTTCCGTCGTCGCCATCGGTCTCCTCGGCCTGGGTGGTACTGCCACTACCAGCGTCAACGACGCCTGGTTAACCCGATCATCCCGGACGAGTCTTGAGTCATCCAACCAAGCACGAACTCTGGAGCCGTCTTGTCCACCGACACCATTTCCAAGACCCTGGCCGGATCCCACGTCGTCGTCATCGGCGGCAGCACGGGCATCGGCCGCGCGGTGGCCGCACAGGCGGTCGCCGCGGGCGCGGCCGTCACCGTCGGCTCGCGGTCAGCGGCCAAGCTCGCCGCGCTGCGCGCCGAGCTCGGCGAGGGCGTCAGCACCCGCACGGTCGACGTCACCGACGAGGCCGACGTCGCCGCGTTCTTCTCCCCCGTCGAGGACCTCGACCACCTGGTGGTCTGCCCCGGCGACATGGCCAACGGCTCGGTCTACGACCTGCCGATGGCCGACATCCTCGCCTGCCTGAACACCAAGATCGTCGGGCAGTTCCTGTGCGTCCGGCACGCCGGCCGCAAGCTCGCCCCGAACGGCTCGATCACCCTGCTCGCCGGCGCAAGCGGCTACAAGGCGTACGCGGGGATGTCGATCACCGGGGCGGCCAACGTCGGCATCGGCGGCCTCGGTCGTGCCCTGGCGGTGGAGCTCGCGCCGATCCGGGTCAACGTCGTGGTGGCCGGCATGGTCGACACCCCGCTGTGGGACGGGATCCCCGCCGAGGCGAGGGAGCAGCTGTTCGAGCAGGTCGCCGCAGCGACGCCGGTCGGCAGGATCGGCCAGCCCGACGATATCGCCGCGACCGTGCTGCATCTGCTCGGCAACACCTTCGTCAGCGGGTCCGTCATCCACGTCGACGGCGGCGCCATCCTCTAGTCACTATCACCGCGGTGCGCGGCCCCGGCCTTTCGCCGGGGTCGCGCACCGCGATACGCGCTGTCTACCGATCGGGGTAGTACTGGCCGTCGAACCACTGCCCCACGCCGTCATCGGAGTAGTTGTCGACGTTGAAGCTGTAGTTTTCCGTGTGTTTGTGCTGCGCGTATCCGATCCAACCCGACGGCGCGAGTTCGTCGCAGATGATGTCGTCGGCGCACAGCGACACGGTGGGCACGTTGCCGAAGAAACTGTCGACACCGACGAGCGGGTAGCCGACGATCGGGCCGAAAATGACAGAAGGCGCCTGACCAGCGAGCCCGTTTCCGCCGAGGCCATTGGGATTGCGCTTGGGATCGGCGATGAGCACCGCGTTGACGTTGTCGAAACTCTGCCAGTTCTCGGTGACCCAGATGTGCACGACCGCCGCGCCCTCGGAGAACCCGATAGCCTTGGCGTGCTGGCCGGGACAGGCCGCGCGCTGGTCGCGGATCAGCCGGTTCAGCTCGTCGACGCCCTGCCGCGCGCTCTGGCTGTTGAGCTCGGCCGAATATCCGACGCGCTGGCTGATGCTGTTGGATGGACTGTAGAAGATCGTCGAATCGCGGTCGGTGTATCCGCCGACCACGATCGTGTAAGTGCCGTCGCACGAAGCTGCGTGCGCGGCGGGCGCGGCCATCAGGGCAAGCCCTGTCGACGCCAGAAGGCCGGCCAGCAAGGCCGCAATCTTTCTCATCCCGACTCCCCACTCATGTGACTAGGCCAGATATGAAACCTGGCGCGCTGAGCGGTTTCGGACGTTAGTCGCATTCGCCACGGGACACCAGATCTCGAAGTGATGCGAGCCGAAAGGAGTAACGTTTCATCGGGATTTCATCGACCACAATTACAATGACGATTTCCCGAATATCCGGCGAGCCGATCAGGACGCGGACGTGACGCGATAGACGTCGTAGACGCCCTCCACGCTGCGCACCGCCTTCAGCACGTGGCCGAGGTGTTTGGGGTCGCCCATCTCGAAGGAGAACCGGCTCACCGCGACCCGGTCCCGCGAGGTGGTCACCGACGCGGACAGGATGTTCACCTTCTCGTCCGCGAGCACCTTGGTCACGTCCGAGAGCAGCCGGTGCCGGTCCAGCGCCTCGACCTGGATGGCCACCAGGAACACCGAGGACGACGACGGCGCCCACTCCACCTCGAGCAGCCGCTCAGGCGAGGCCAACAGCTCGTCGGCGTTGGTGCAGTCCGTGCGGTGCACGCTCACCCCGCCGCCCCTGGTGACGAAGCCGAGGATGTCGTCGCCGGGCACCGGGGTGCAGCAGCGCGCCAGCTTCACCCAGATGTCGGTGGCGCCCTTCACCACGACACCAGCGTCGCCGGTGACCCGCCGATGCGTGACCGTGGACGGCGTGGACCGCTCGGCCAGCTCGTCCTCGGCGTGGTCGACGCCGCCGAGCAGCGCGACGAGCCGCTGCACGACGTGCCGGCCGGAGGTGTGTCCCTCGCCGACCGCCGCGTACAGGGAGCTGACGTCCGGGTAGCGCAGCTCTCGCGACAGCGCCGCCATCGAGTCGGCCGACACCAGCCGCTGCAACGGCAGGCCGACCCGGCGGACCTCCTTGGCGATCGTGTCCTTGCCGGCCTCGATGGCCTCCTCGCGGCGCTCCTTGGCGAACCACTGCTTGATCTTGGCGCGGGCCCTCGGCGAGGCGACGAAGGACAGCCAGTCCCGGCTTGGACCCGCGCCCTCGGCCTTCGAGGTGAAGATCTCGACGACCTCGCCGTTCTCGAGCTTCCGCTCCAGCGCGACGAGCCTGCCGTTCACCCGCGCGCCGATGCACCGGTGCCCGACGTCGGTGTGCACGGCGTAGGCGAAGTCGACCGGCGTCGACCCGGCCGGCAGCGTCCGGACGTCGCCCTTGGGCGTGAAGACGAAGATCTCCCTGGTGGCCAGGTCGTAGCGCAGCGCCTCGAGGAACTCGCCGGGGTCGGCGGCCTCGCGCTGCCAGTCGAGCAGCTGGCGCATCCACGCCATCTCGTCGACCTCGACGCCCTTGCCGTTGTGGGTGCCCCTGGTCTCCTTGTAGCGCCAGTGCGCGGCGATGCCGTACTCGGCGGTCCGGTGCATGTCCTGGGTGCGGATCTGCACCTCGAGGGGCTTGCCGTCCGGGCCGATCACGGTGGTGTGCAGCGACTGGTAGACGCCGAAGCGCGGCTGGGCGATGTAGTCCTTGAACCGGCCGGGCATCGGCTGCCACAGCGCGTGCACGACGCCCATCGCCGCGTAGCAGTCGCGCACCTCGTCGACCAGGATGCGCACGCCGACCAGGTCGTGGATGTCGTCGAAGTCGCGGCCGCGCACGATCATCTTCTGGTGGATCGAGTAGTAGTGCTTCGGCCTGCCCTCGACCTTCGCGGTGATCCTGGCCGCGTCGAGCTGGCCGGACAGCTCGGTGGTCACGCCGCTGAGGTAGATCTCCCGCGACGGCGCGCGGTTGGCCACCAGCCGCACGATCTCGTCGTACTTCTTGGGTTGCAGGATGGCGAACGCCAGGTCCTCCAGCTCCCACTTCACCGTGGCCATGCCGAGCCGGTGCGCCAGCGGGGCCAGCACCTCGAGCGTCTCGCGGGCCTTACGGGCCTGCTTCTCCGGCGGCAGGAACCGCATGGTCCGCATGTTGTGCAGCCGGTCGGCCAGCTTGATCACCAGCACGCGCGGGTCGCGAGCCATCGCGATGACCATCTTGCGGATGGTCTCCGCCTCGGCCGCGGCGCCCAGCTGGACCTTGTCGAGCTTGGTGACCCCGTCGACCAGGTGCGCGACCTCGTCGCCGAAGTCCTCGCGGAGCAGGTCAAGCGAGTAGTCGGTGTCCTCGACGGTGTCGTGCAGCAGCGCGGCGACCAGCGTCGTGGTGTCCATGCCCAGCTCGCCTAGAATCGTCGCGACGGCCAGCGGGTGGGTGATGTAGGGGTCGCCGGACTTGCGGCGCTGCGCCCGGTGCTTCTCCTCGGCGACGTCGTAGGCGCTCTGGAGCAGGGCGAGGTCAGCCTTCGGGTGCAGTTCCCGGTGCACGGCGGCGAGCGGTTCGAGCACCTGCTTGACCGGGGCCGCGCGCTGCGCGGTGATCCGGCGGGCAAGGCGGGCCCGGACGCGCCTGGTTGCCGACGGCTGCCTCGCAGGTACTGGCTGCGGCGCCGCGGCGGGTTCCGTGTCCTGGCTCAACCACGCTCCCGGCCTGCTAGGGCGTCGGCCGGACTGGCGTGGCCGACGCACCATGTCCGAATCACGGCTGCGACCCGGATACCGAGAATAACCCTGTCGGAGCAGTCAAACTTCCCGCGGGGCGATGAACGCGCGGGTTCACACGCCCAGTAGCGCCGAAACCTTCCGCCCGACTAGTCGCTCGCGACCGCCGAGGGCACCGATCTCGAACACGACGGACACACCGGACACCGAGCAGCCGGCGCGTTCCACCAGCTCGCAGGCCGCCTCGACGGTCCCGCCGGTGGCCAGCACGTCGTCGACCACCAGCACCCGCTGGCCGGGCCGCAGCACGCCTGCCGGCAGCTCGAACGTGGCGGTGCCGTACTCGAGGGCGTAGTCGACCCGGTGCGCCACCTCGGGGAGCTTGCCCGCCTTGCGCACGGGAACGACGCCGAGGCCGAGCGAGTACGCCACGGCCGCGCCGAGCAGGAAGCCCCTCGCCTCGAGGGCGAGCACCACGTCCGGCACCGGGTCGGCGGTGGCGGCCAGCGCGTCGACCAGCACGCGCAGGGCGGCCGGGTCGGCCAGCACCGGGTTGATGTCCCGGAACAGCACGCCGGGCTGAGGGAAGTCGGGGACCTCCCTGATCAGCCCGAGCGCGCCGTCCAGGGTCGTGACCGCGTTCGTCAACGCCGCTTCTTGCCGGTCGGGCGCGCCGAGGATCGGCCGGTCGGCCGCCCTGCGCCGCGTCGTGCGTCCGACGCCCTCGGGGTGCGGGCCGGCACGCCGGCCGCCGCCGCGAACGCCTTCTCCTCGCGGAGCTCGGCGTCCAGCGTCTCGTCGTCGGTGGACTCCACGTCACCGGCTGCACCCGCGGCGGCCCGGCGGGCCAGGGTCGCCTTGCGCGCCGCGACGCGCTTGGCCTGCGCCTGGTACTTCGGGTCGCGCATCTTCAGGTCCACCGCGAGCGGCGTGGCCAGGCAGATGGACGACACCGTGCCGGTCAGGATGCCGGTGAGCTGCACCAGCGCCAGGTCCTGGAGCGTGCCGACGCCGAGCACGCCTGCGCCGACGACGAGCAGGCCGAGCACCGGCAGCAGCGCGATCAGCGAGGTGTTGATCGACCGCATCAGCGTCTGGTTGACCGCGAGGTTGGCCGCCTCGGGGAAGTCCCGCCTGGTCAGTCCGAGCAGGCCCCTGGTGTTCTCGCGGACCTTGTCGAACACCACGACCGTGTCGTACAGCGAGAAGCCGAGGATGGTCAGCAGGCCGATCACCGTCGCCGGGGTCAGCTCGAAGCCCACCAGCGAGTAGATGCCGGCGGTGATGATCACGACGCTCACCACGGACGCGAGCGCGGCCATCGCCATCACGCGTTCGAAGTAGACGGAGAGGAAGATCGTCACCAGGACCAGGAACACGATCAGCGCGATGAGCGCCTGCTTGGAGATCTCACCGCCCCAGGTCGCGCTGACCAGGCTGTCACTGACGTTGCCGTTGGGGTGCAGCTTGTCGGTCAGCTCACCCTTGAGCTTCGCGGTCTGCACCGTGTTCAGCGCGTCCGAGCGGATCTGGATACTGGCCGAGGAGCCGGAGCCGACGCTCTGCACCGCTGCCGCCTGCTTGCCGATGGCGTCCTGGTAGATGCTCTTGACCTGGTCGACCGTGATCGGGCCCGACGCGCTGGCGGCCGGCAGCTGGATCCGGGTGCCGCCCTCGAAGTCGATGCCGAGGTTGAAGTGCTTGATCGCGATCGAGCCGATGCACACCAGGATCAGCAGCGCGAAGAACGTGTACCAGCGCTTGCGCTTGCCGATGATGTCGAACGCGCCGGAGCCGACATAGAGCTTGTGGAACCAGCTCTCCTTGGCGGCCGGTGCGGCGCTCCGGACGGGCGTCTGGTCCGCCGAGGTCCCGGAGTCGGCCTTGATCCCGTTGTCTGGGGTGGACATGTCAGGCCTCCTTCGCGACGGCGGGCCGGCTGCTGGCGGCGGCGGCACGCTGGGCTGCGCCAGAGCGCTGCACGGCGCCGAGGCCGGAGAACTTCGGGTTGGACCAGAACTTGGACTTCGAGGCCAGCGCCACCAGCGGGTGGGTCACCAGGAAGACCACGATGAGGTCGAGCACGGTGGACATGCCCAGGGTGAAGGCGAAGCCCTGCACCTGGCCGACCGCGAGCACGTACAGCACGGCGGCGGCCAGGAAGCTCACCGCGTCGGCGGACAGGATCGTCCGCCGCGCCCTGACCCAGGCGCGCGGCACCGCAGAGCGGAACGTGCGTCCCTCGCGCACCTCGTCCTTCATTCGTTCGAAGAACACGACGAAGGAGTCGGCCGTGATACCGATCGCGACGATGAAGCCCGCGATGCCGGAGAGGTCCAGCGAGAGCCCGACCCACCGACCGAGCAGCACCAGCACGCCGAACACGATCACGCCGGACAACCCGAGCGAGAGGATCGTGAGCACGCCGAGCGCGCGGTAGTAGATCAGGCAGTAGACGAACACCAGCGCGAGGCCGATGCCGCCGGCGATCAGACCGGCCTTGAGCGAGGCCGCGCCGAGCGACGCGGACACGGTCTCGGCCTCGGAGGAGGTGAAGGACAGCGGCAGCTTGCCGAAGTTCAGCACGCCGGCCAGGTCCTGCGCCTCCTTCATGCTGAACTTGCCGCTGATCTGGGTGTTGCCGCCCAGGATGGCCTCGTTGATCCTCGGCGCGGACATCACCCTGGTGTCGAGCACGACCGCGACCTGCTTGCCGACGTTCGCCGAGGTGAAGTCGCCCCAGACCTTGGTGCCGTTGCCGTTGAAGTTCAGGTTCACCACGAAGCCCGCGCCCTTGGGGTCGGCCGCCTCCGAGGCGCTGGAGACCTGGTCACCGTCGAGGAAGACCTTGTCCAGCACGTACTTGAACTGGCCGTCCTTGTCGCAGGTGACCAGCGGCAGGTTCGGGTCGTCGTTGCCGGCGAGCGGGTCCGGGTGCTTGGGGTCGACCTGGCAGCTCAACAGGGCGAGCGCCTGCTGCTGAATCTGCGGGTCGGTGCTCTGCCGCAGCGCCTTGGCCTGCGCGATCTCCTCGGCGACCTTGGGGTCGACGCCGTTGCTGCTCGGGGCGGGCGAACTCGGCGCAACCGAGCCGCTCGTGGGCGGGGTGCTCGCCCCGCTGCTCGGCGCGGGCGGGGTGCTGCTGCCGGCCTGCTCCAGCGCCGGGGCGGGACGGCCCTGCGGCGCGCCGGAACTCGGCTGCGAGCCCGCGGAGGGCGTCGTCGAGGAGCCCGATGGCTGACTGCCTGAGGAGGGGGTGCCGCTCGGTGGCGTGCTCGACTGGGTGTTCGGCGTTGGCTGGGCCTGCGCCGGGACCGGCTGGCCGAGCACCGCGCGGAACCCGAGCTTGGCTGTCTGGCCGACGCTCTTGGCCTGGTCGCCCTGCTCGCCGGGCACCGTGATGACCACGTTGCTGCCGTCGACCACGACTTCCGCGCCAGAGACACCGAGACCGTTCACCCGTTGCTCGATGATCTGCCGAGCCTGGTCAAGGGCTTCCTTGGACGGGTCTTTACCGTCCGGGGTGCGAGCGGTCAAAGTGACCCGCGTGCCGCCCTGGAGGTCGATGCCCAGTTTGGGTTTCAACTGGTGGTCACCGGTGAGAAACACCAATGCGTAGAGCGCGACCACGATAAGGGCAAAGCCCGCGAGATAACGCGCAGGGCGGATTTGCCCGGCCGGAGGTGCCACGGTCCGTCCGTCTCCTCAAGCATCCGTTGTTGTTGACGCGCGGCCGAAACCGGTCTTGGTCACGGCCGTGCGCCCTCACCCACAAGTGTCGATGCGGGCGAGGGCGCACTGTACCCCGCACGGTGTGAGGCGAGCGTCACTGACGGGAGTCAGCTTTGCCCAACCGTGACCCAACCGTGCAGAAGTGGGTTCAGCTCTTGGTCTTGTCGTGCTCCAGCTCGGCCGCCGCCTCGTGCTCGGGCGCGGTCACCTGCTCGGTCGCGACGTGCTCGGGGGCCGCGTCGGCGACGACCGGCTCGACGACCTCCTCCTCGACGACGGTCTCCTCGACGTCGGTGACGATCCGCTCACGCACGGCGGCGCGAACCCAGGTGGTCACCACGCCGGGAGCGATCTCCAGGTCGATGGTGGCGTCGTCCTCGGTGCTCACCACGGTCGCGTGCAGACCGGAGGTGGTCATCACCCGGGTGCCGGGCTCCAGCGAGTTCTGCAACTGCTGCTGCTCCGCCACGGCGCGCTTCTGCTTGCGGGCGCTCAGGAACAGCGGCACCGCGAGCAGCACGAGCAGCAAGGGGAACATCAGGGACGAGAGGTTCATCATTCTCCGTTCGGCGGGACGCCGCTTTGGTGCTGAAACGTCCGGTATTTCTGCGTGCCTGCCATCGAGTGTGCCAGGTCCACCCAGGTGGCCACGCATCGGCGCACCTCACCAGTGTGCCCCGCCTCACTCCACCGGCGGCCAGCGCGTCCCCTCGCCGGGTGCCTGCGGCGGCGGCGTCAGCCCGAGATGGGCCCAGGCGAGCGCCGTGGCGACCCGGCCGCGCGGGGTGCGGGCCAGCATGCCGGCGCGCACGAGGTAGGGCTCACAGACCTCCTCGACGGTGGTCGGCTCCTCGCCGACGGCGACGGCGAGGGTGGACACCCCGACCGGCCCGCCGCCGAAGGACCGCACCAACGCGGACAGCACCGCCCGGTCAAGGCGGTCGAGGCCGAGGTCGTCCACGTCGTAGACCTTGAGGGCGGCCCGCGCCACCTCCCTGGTGACCTCGCCGTCGGCGCGCACCTCGGCGAAGTCCCTGACCCGGCGCAGCAGCCGGTTGGCGATCCTCGGCGTGCCCCTGGACCGGCCGGCGATCTCCTCGGCGCCCTCGGGCCGCAGGTCGACGCCAAGGATGGTCGCGGAGCGCCGCAGCACCTGCTCGAGCTCGTGCGGCTCGTAGAACTCCATGTGGCCGGTGAAGCCGAACCGGTCGCGCAGCGGCCCGGTCAGCTGCCCCGACCTGGTGGTCGCGCCGACCAGCGTGAACGGCGCGATCTCCAGCGGGATGCTGGTCGCGCCGGGGCCCTTGCCGACGACCACGTCGACCCGGAAGTCCTCCATCGCCAGGTACAGCATCTCCTCGGCGGGCCGGGCGATGCGGTGGATCTCGTCGATGAACAGGACGTCGCCCTCGACCAGGTTGGACAGCATCGCGGCGAGGTCGCCCGCCCGTTCCAGCGCGGGCCCCGAGGTGATCCGGATGGCGCTGCCAAGCTCGGCGGCGATGATCATCGACAGGCTGGTCTTGCCGAGGCCGGGCGGGCCGGACAGCAGCACGTGGTCCGGCGGCTGGCCGCGCCGCTGCGCGCCCTCCAGCACCAGCTCCAGCTGCTCGCGCACCCTCGGCTGGCCGACGAACTCGCTGAGCCGCTTCGGCCGCAGCGTCGACTCGTCGTCGCGCTCGGTCGGCTCGGCCAGCGCCGACAGCATGTCCTCGTCCCAGCCGGACTCGTCCGCCACGGTGTCCACCCGCGCCTACCGCTTGCGCCCGAGGACGGCCAGCGACCTGCGCAGCGCGTCCGAGGTGTCGGAGACGCCGTTCTCGGCGAGCACGCCGTCCACGGCGGCCTCGGCCTGCTTGGCCGGGAAGCCGAGGCCGAGCAGCGCCTCGGTGACCTGCGTGCGGATCTGCCCGCGCCCCTCGGTCGGGACAGGGCCGCCCTCGGCGGCCGGCAGCGCGCCGACCTTGTCCCGCAGCTCGATGATCAGCCGCTCCGCGCCCTTGCGGCCGATGCCGGGCACCTGGGTGAGCACGGTGATGTTGCCGTCGGCGAGCGCGGCGCGCAGCTTGTCCGGCTCCAGGACCGCCAGCGTCGCGAGCGCGAGCCTCGGCCCGATCCCGGACACGGTCTGGAGCAGGCGGAACAGCTCGCGGGCGTCGGCGTCGGCGAAGCCGAACAGCGTCAGCGAGTCCTCGCGCACCACCAACGCGGTGGCCAGCGCGACCTCCTCGCCGCGCCGCAGCGTGGCCAGGGTCGTCGGGGTGGCCTGCACGGCGAACCCGATCCCGCCGACCTCGATGACCGCGTGGTCCAGTCCGACGGCGAGAACCGGCCCGCGCACCGAGGAGATCACCGGCCCGCACCTCCAGATCGTTGACGTGATGGTTGACCAACAGACTTCGCGCCGACGGATTTCGCGCCCACGGCCTTTGCTGCTCCGGCCTTCGCGGCCGATTGGCCGGACTGCACGGCCGCCTTGGCCGCCGAGGCGCGCGCCGCCGCGGCCAGCCGGGCCTTGTGCTTCCTGGCCAGGTCGGCCGCCTGCGCCCTCGCCTCCTCCAGCCGGGAGCGCATCGGCGCCCGCCACAGGTGGCAGATGGCCAGCGCGAGGGCATCGGCCGCGTCGGCGGGCCTCGGCGCCTCGACGAGCCCGAGCAGCTTGGTCACCATCGTGGTGACCTGCGCCTTGTCCGCCCGGCCCGAGCCGGTGACGGCGGCCTTGACCTCGCTGGGGGTGTGGAACACGACGGGCAGCCCACGCCGCGCCGCGGCCAGCGCCACGATGCCGCCGGCCTGCGCGGTGCCCATCGCGGTGCGCACGTTGTGCTGGCTGAACACCCGCTCAACGGCGACCGCCTGCGGCTGGTAGCGATCCAGCCAGACCTCGACGGCGTCGGCGAGCTGGAGCAGCCGGATGGCCAGGTCCGCATCGACCGGCGTGCGGACGACGTCCACCGCGACGCAACGGACCGTGCGGCCCGCCCCGCCGTCGACGACGCCGAACCCGCACCGGGTAAGCCCCGGGTCAACGCCGAACACCCGCACGCCGCCCCTCTCCCCCGCCACCGTCGAACCGCCGGACCGCAAACTCGTCCGTCGCACCTGCCGCCCGCGTCGGGGCGACCAGGACGAACATCCGTTCGAATCCTACGGGGTCGGCCTGCGCCGGCCACGCCTGACACGCACGTCCTGCCGACGGGACGCGTGATCGAACTCGGCGACCGCGTGACCGAACTCCGCGATCGAAGGTCGACACAGAGTCATGGCCTCACTACAGTGGCTCGGTCCCCGTTCGACCAAGCCACTGCACCACCTGGAGCGATGACCCAACGACGATTCGGCGCCGTGACCGTCGTCGCCGGTGTCTTGCTTGTCGGCACGGTGTTAGCGGTGTCCTCGGGGGCCTTCGGCCGGCAGGGCTCCGTCGCGGCGGACAAGCTGCTCCAGCTGGTCGCCGCGGTCCTCGCCATGATCGGCTTCCTGCGCGGCGCGCGCCGGGCCGACGGGGCCGAGCGGCTGTGGCGGCTGTGGTTCGGCGCGGCGATGGCGAGCCTGACCGTCGGACTGTCCGCGTGGATCTGGGGTCAGCAGATCCTCGGCGTGCAGCTGCCGTCCTCGACGTTGGCGCCGCTGGGTTTCCTGATGACGCCGGTGCTCGCCACGTGCGGGATCGTCACGCTGGCGCACGGCGGCGGCGAGGGCCGCGCCGAGACGCGGCCGAGGCCCGCCGTGATCGTGCTGGACACGGTGATCGTCATCGGCTCGCTGTTCGTGCTCGCCTGGACGTCGGCGATCGAGTCGATGGTGCGGACCTGGGAGCGCGACGGCGCCGGCTTCGCGACGGCGGTCGTGGCGCACCCGGCCGCCTACCTCGTGGCGATCGTGATCCTGGTGGTGCTGTCCTGGACGCACCGCACCATCCGCAGGCTGCCGATGTTGTTGGTGGCGCTGGCCTTCGTGGCGCAGTCGACCTCGGGCTGGATCTTCGCCTATCTGGTCAACCATGGCGTCGGCACGATCCCGCCGCTCGCGGACGCGGGCTTCATGACCTGCCCTGTGCTGTTCGCGTTGGCCTCCGTCGCGCCGACCAGGACGCCGCGCGGCGAGTATCCCGAGGGCCGGCTGCGCACCGGGCAGTTGCTGCACCTGGTGGTGCCCTATCTGCCGCTGCTGGTGACCTGCCTGTTCGTGGTGGTCGGCACGGCGACCGGGGTCGCGCTGAGTCCCACGGAGATCTACGTCGGGCTCGCCGTGATCGTGCTGGTGATCCTGCGCCAGCTGATCACCTTGATGGACAACATCCGCCTGCTCGAACGGCTGCACGACAGCCAGCGCAGGCTCGCGCACCAGGCGTTCCACGACCCGCTCACCGGCGTGGCCAACCGGAGCCTGTTCCAGGAGCGGCTGGCCGCCGCCGTGGCTGGCCGGCACGGCACGTGCCGGCCGCTGGCGCTGCTGTTCGTCGACGTGGACGGCTTCAAGGCGGTCAACGACGGCTTCGGGCACGCGACCGGGGACGCGGTGCTGCGCACGATCGCGGCGCGGCTGAAGGGATGCGTGCGCGCGGTGGACATGGTGGCGCGGCTCGGCGGGGATGAGTTCGGCGTGCTGCTGGACGGCGACGACAGCACGCCGGAGCAGATCGGCGAGCGGGTGCGCGGCACGCTCACGCTGCCGCACCTGATCGAGGGCCAGCAGCGCGAAGTGCACGCCAGCATCGGGATCGTGCACCTGAGCACGCGCGAGCCGGACATCACCGCGGACGAGCTGCTCGGCAGGGCGGATGCGGCGATGTACGCCGCCAAGCGGCTCGGCAGGGGCCTCGTCGTCGTGCACGGCGCGGCGTCGATGCCGAACAACTGAGCTGGAGGGTCTGCCAGGATGCGTGCCGACGAGGTCATCAAAGCCCTTGGCCTGCAACAACTTCCGGTCGAGGGCGGCAGCTGGGCGCAGAGCTGGCGCAGCGCGGAGTGCTCCGCGATCCACTACCTGTTGGCCGCGCCGGAGTTCTCGGGCGTGCACCGGCTGAACCGGTTGGAGATCTACGCCTTCCACGGCGGCGCGCCGGTGCGGATGCTGCTGCTGCACCCGGACGGCACCGTGACCGAACCCGTGCTCGGCATGGATCTCGGCGACGGCCAGCGGCCGCAGGTGGCGGTGCCGGCCGGGGTGTGGCAGGCGAGCGAGACGCTCGGCGAGTGGAGCCTGGTTGGCACGGTCGTGGTGCCGCCCTACCAGGACGACAGCGTGGAGTTCGGCAGGGCCGACGAGCTGTGCGCCGAGTATCCCGCGCACGCGGCCAGGATCAGGGCGCTGTCGCGGGCCTGAGCCCGGCGAGTCGGGCGGCGTGCCATAGCTGTCCGTGCCGGGGTTGACGTTCCGGACGAAGGGGGCCAATATTCGGGATCCGCCGCCACAGTATGGAAAGTTTCCTAACTGAGAGAGGTGGCCATGCGCAAGTTCTCCTGGCTCGTCGCCGGACTGCTGGCGCTGTGCGCCCTGTGCGCATCCCTGCTGGTCTCCACCGGGGCACAGGCGGCCCCGGCACAAGCCCCCGCGAAAGCCGCGGCGGCGCCAACGGCCGGCGAGCTGCTGGCGAAACTGACTAGCTGTAGCCAGATCTCCAAGGGCAAGTACGCGACCGACGAGGGCTCGCCGGCGACCGTCCCGGTCTGCGGCAAGAAGGGCGCGGTGTTCTTCAAGGCAGACATGGACATCGACTGCGACGGTCAGCGCACCGCGCAGTGCAACGAGAAGACCGACTGCTGCTTCCAGCCGGACACGGCGTTCCCGCAGTCCGACGGCAAGCCGCTGAACGCGGCCAAGCTGCCGTACGTGGTGATGCCGAGCCCGAGCGCCATCTGGGACTACCGCAAGTCGGGCATCCAGGGCGGCTCGGTCGTCGCGGTGATCTACAACAACAAGGTCACCTACGCCGTGGTCGGCGACACCGGCCCGAACAAGATCATCGGCGAGGCGTCCTACGCGACGGCGGTGAGCCTCGGCATCGACCCGAACCCGAAGACCGGCGGCGTCGACTCCGGCGTCACCTACATCGCCTTCCAGAACTCGAAGGTCTCCCCCATCGAGAACCACGACAAGGCGACCTCGCTCGGCCAGAGCCTGGCGCAGCAGTTCATCAACAACAACTGACCGGTCGCTTGGTGGTGGGCGTCGCCCACCACCGAGTGCCGCTACTGACCCGAGTCGCGGCTGATCTGCATCGCGATCTGGCCCTGCAATCCCGGCGAGACCGCCTCCGCCCTCGACGTGGATCACCGTCACGGGCTCGATTCGACCGGCCGATCGAGGCGGTATTCCACTTGGCGTGGCCGGACTGGCTCCGCCGGTTGGGACACCCGGCGCAGCATCCCGTGGCGAACGCGCGGCCGGTTGGGACATCCAGGTGACTAACGGTGTGTCGCGCGAAGCGGGGCGGTAGTCAGTTGGTATGCGAGCAACGTGGAGAGGCGCGATCTCGGTCGGACAGGTGACCATCGCCGTCCGACTGTTCGCCGCCGTGGACCAACACGACCTCCGGTTCCACCATGTGCACCGGGCCGATGCAGGGCGGATCCAGCACCGCAGGGTGTGCGCCTCCTGCGGCGAGGAGGTGGACGCGGCCGACGTCACCAAGAGCTACGAGCTCGACGACGGCCGGATGGTGCTGCTGGAACAGGAGGACTTCGAGCGGCTGCCGAGCCCGACCAGCCACACCATCGACGTGGTGCAGTTCGTGTCGCCGGAGGACATCGACCCGATCTACTACCGGCGCAGCTACTACCTCGAACCGGACGACGCCGCGGTGCAGGCGTACGTGCTGCTGCGGCAGGCGCTGGAGCGCGCCAGGCGGATGGCGATCGTCCGGATCACCGTGCGGCAGCGCGAGATGCTGGCGACGCTGCACACCAGGGGCGACCTGCTGGTGCTGCACACCATGCTGTGGCCAGACGAGATCCGGGTGCCCGACTTCGCCTTCCTCGACCGCGACGTCACCGTCCGGCCCGCCGAGCTGACGATGGCCACCTCGCTGGTCGCGACGATGAGCGCGCCGTTCACCCCCGGCGAGTTCGCCGACCGCTACCGCGACGCGCTCGCCGGGCTCATCGAGGCCAAGGCGGCCGGCGCGGACCTGCCGGCCATCCCGGAGCCGCGCGACGCGGACACGCACGTCGACCTCGCCACCGCGCTGCGCGACAGCATCGACCAGGCGAGGGCCACCAGGACCTAATGGCCCAGCTGCTTCTCCAGCAGGGTGATGGCGACGCCGACGGAGTCCTTCCGGTCGGCGACCCTGCGGTAGCCGGCGCGCTCGTACATGCGCAGGTTCTGCACGCTGTCCGCGCCGGTGATCAGCCACAGGGTGCGCACGGTCGCCGGCACGGCGTCGTGGATCGCGTCGAGCAGGGCGCGGCCGACGCCCCGGCCCTGCATGTCGGGGGCCACCACGAACCTGGCCACCTCCATGCGGTCGCCGTCGAGCCTGCCGCGCACCGCGCCGACCAGCCTCGGCCCCAGCCACGCGCCGAACGCCAGCACCGAGGACGCCTCGATCTCCGCGCGCAGTTCGTCGAGGGTCTCGGTCAGCGGCGGGATGTCGGGCGCCGAGTAGCGCTGCGCCTCGGTGACGTACGCGGCCCGCTGCACGGTCAGCGCCTCGCCTGCGTGCTCGGCGGTCAACGCTCCGATGTGGACCGTCCCGGACTGGACCGTCACAGGCTGGGCCGTCACGGGCCGTTCACTCCCGGCGTCCAGCTCTCGGGTCTGCCGCTCGCGGTGAGCAGGAGCTGCCAGTCGGCGAAGCCCTCCGGCGCGGCCGGGTGCCACGGCCACGCGCCCTCCGGCGTCGGCACGATGATCTGCACGGCCGGGAAGTCGCCCTTGCCGTAGAGCAGGAAGGCGCTGCCGAAGAACTCCGGGTAGTAGCCGCCGGAGACCCGCTCGAAGGTGATCGGCACACCCTCGAAGAAGTCGTGGTACAGCCGGCCGGGCAGGAACCGGTGCCCCTGGCTGGCCCGCTCGACGTACGCGGCGATCAGCACCTGGGCTATCTCGGCCGGCAGGCCGACGACGACCGCCTCGGCCACCCCGAACCGCCGCCACGCGCCGACCGAGAACGAGTACGGCGCGCCCTCGTCATCCTCGGCGACATGCACCACGGCGTGGCCGTGCTCCTCGGCGTCGCGCAGCAGCCTGGCGCGAAGCCTCTGGTCCTCTTCGGTCAGCCCCTGAATCGGCACGGGGTCCATTCTGCCCGGACGCGGACCGGGAAAGGCAAGCCCTACCCCGCCAGGAGGTAGCGAGCCACTTCGACCACATACTGCCGAAAACCAGTGTGTGCGAGTGGAACGGCCCTGGCCACGATGGACAGATCGATGGTGACGTACTCGTGTGTGAGGACGTTCCGAAGCCCCGCGCTGGGGGCCAGCTCCTGTGCGAGATCGGTGGAGATCGCGCCGACAGCGGCCAACGCGCCGAAGGACTCCCGATACGTCCTGGGGACCTCGCCTCGCGTGGCAGCGACGATGTGGCTGTTGATCGACACCGACAGGTCGACGAGCTGAGTGACGATCCGCTCGATCGCGTGCCGAATGATCCGATCCGCGCCAAGCCGCTCCACAGTCACCTGACCGATCTCGTCAAGATCGGTCAGGAGATCACGCATCAGCCGTAGGCGCTCGTGCACGACGTCCCGGTTGACGTTCATCGAGCCAACTGCTCGAGTTCAAGCCTCCGCAGCCAGTCGGTGTCCATCCGCTCCGTGATCGCAGCCATCTGCTCCCGCGCAAAGGCCCCGACCGGTTCCTCGAACAAGGCCACTCCACCGACCAGCGCCTGCTCACGTGCCACGGGACCAGCCCGGTCGAGATTCATCAGGTCGACGCGCATCGTGCCGGCGAGCGCGCCGACCTGATCAAGGAATCCGAGCACGTCGGAGTGGTTCGAAAAACGCACAGCGATATCCAGATCGCGCGGCGTGCCGTCCGGTCGGACAGCACTGCCGAACACAACCAGCAGAGTCACCCCGAATCGTCGGCACAGCACACCGAGCTCCCCTGTGGTCGCCGCACCACAGAGTCGCTCGAACGCCTCGCGCGATTCGGACATGGCCCCAACCGTACCTCGTGCACCCCTGTCGAGCCGCCGCGACGATCAGGCGTCGAGTTCCACCATGACCTCGTCGGAGATGTCGATGTTGGTGAAGACGTTCTGCACGTCGTCGCAGTCCTCGAGCGCGTCGATCAGCTTGAAGACCTTGCGCGCGCCCTCGGCCTCGAGCGCGACGCTCACCGAAGGGAGGAAGTTCGCCTCGGCCGACTCGTAGTCATGGCCCGCCTGCTGCAACGCCGTCCGCACCGCGACCATGTCGCCGGCCTCGGACACCACCTCGTAGCTCTCGCCGAGGTCGTTGACCTCCTCGGCGCCCGCGTCGAGGACCGCCATCAGCACGTCGTCCTCGGACAGCTCACCCTTGGGCAGCAGGACGACGCCCTTGCGGTTGAACAGGTAGGACACCGAGCCGGGGTCCGCCATCGAACCGCCGTTGCGGGTCATCGCGGTGCGCACCTCGGAGGCCGCGCGGTTGCGGTTGTCGGTGAGGCACTCGACCAGCACGGCCACGCCGTTGGGGCCGTAGCCCTCGTACATGATCGTCTGCCAGTCGGCCCCGCCGGCTTCCTCGCCGCCGCCGCGCTTGCGCGCCCGCTCGATGTTGTCCAGCGGGACCGAGTTCTTCCTGGCCTTCTGGACCGCGTCGAACAGCGTCGGGTTACCGTCGGGGTCGCTCCCGCCGGTCCGCGCCGCGACCTCGATGTTCTTGATCAGCCTCGCGAAGAGCTTGCCGCGCTTCGCGTCCTTGGCGGCCTTCTGGTGCTTGGTAGTCGCCCACTTGGAGTGGCCGCTCATCTTTCCTCCGTCAACTCTCCGAGGGTCCGGATCGGGGCCGCGATGCCGCGGCGCCGCTCAGGCAGCTCGGACGGTTTCCACGAACAGGCGGTGCACCCGCGCGTCGCCGGTCAGCTCAGGGTGGAACGCGGTGGCGAGGACGGGCCCCTGCCGAACCGCGACGATCCTACCGGCGGCTTCGCCCGCGATCGGGGATTCGGGCACCCTGGCGAGTACCTCGACGTTGTCGCCGACCGACTCGACCCACGGCGCGCGGATGAACACCGCGTGCACCGGGCCGTCCTCGACCCCGGCGAGGTCGAGGACGGCTTCGAACGAGTCCACCTGGCGGCCGAAGGCGTTGCGCCGGACGACCACGTCGAGCGCGCAGAGCTGGTGCTGGTCGGCGCGCGCGTCGATCGCCCTGTCGGCGAGCAGGATCATGCCGGCGCACGAGCCGTAGGCGGGCAGGCCGTCCTTGAGCCTGGCGCGCAGCGGCTCCAGCAGCTCGAAGGTGTCCAGCAGCCGGCTCATCGTGGTCGACTCGCCGCCGGGCAGGACCAGCCCGTCCACCTCGGCCAGCTCCTCGGGACGGCGGACCGGCCTGGCCAGCACATCGCACTCGGCGAGCGCGACCAGGTGCTCGCGGACATCACCCTGCAAGGCGAGCACGCCGACGACGGGCTGGGCTATGGACACGGCTGACAACCTCCCCTAAGTACTGCTTACCAGCCTATGTCCCCCGGCTGAACAGGCCGGGACCGGGTGGCGGCCCACCCGGTCCCGGCCTGCGCGGCTAGTAGCGTGTCGCTGC
>NZ_VUOB01000215.1 GCF_008386585.1 Solihabitans fulvus | reverse complement strand
AGATGAACTGCATGGAGTACGCCTATCAACTTTGGCTCCAGGGCTCCAAGGACATCGTCCGTGATTGTTTCCCAGTTGAGTTCAGACTTATCTTCGCCGAAAACGCGATTAAGCTTATGTACAAGCGCGACGGTCTCGCTTTGACGCTGAGCAATGATGTTCAAGGCGACGATGGCAGACCTGCCTACGGCGACGGCAAGGACAAGACAAGCCCGAGAGTCAGCTGGAAGTTAATCGCTCTGTGGGAGAACAACAAGGTCTACTTCAAGATCTTGAACACTGAACGTAACCAATACTTGGTATTGGGAGTCGGCACTAACTGGAACGGCGACCACATGGCCTTCGGAGTCAACAGCGTCGATAGTTTCAGAGCCCAGTGGTACCTGCAGCCCGCTAAGTACGACAATGACGTCTTGTTCTACATCTACAACCGTGAATACAGCAAGGCTTTGACACTGTCGAGGACGGTTGAGCCCTCGGGTCACCGCATGGCCTGGGGATACAACGGCAGAGTAATCGGAAGTCCCGAACATTACGCTTGGGGTATAAAGGCTTTCTAAGTTATAATATAAAGTTTCGACCACGAACCAATAAGAATGAGCAGCT
>NZ_VUOB01000214.1 GCF_008386585.1 Solihabitans fulvus | reverse complement strand
GGCCAGCAGCTGGGAGATCACCTCGGGATCCATCGCGGTGCGGCCGCCCGCGACCCTGCGCACCGCCTCGACGAACTGCGTGACGTCGGAGACCCGGTCCTTGAGCATATAGCCGACGCCGCCCGCCCGGTCGGACAGCAGCTCGCGGGCGTAGAGCTGCTCGACGTACTGGGACAGCACCAGGATGGGCAGGCCGGGCACCTGCGCGCGGGCCTCGATGGCGGCCCGAATGCCCTCGTCGGTGAACGTCGGCGGGAGGCGAACGTCCACAACGGCCACATCGGGTCGGTGCGTGACGAGCGCGCGCAGCAGTCCTGGGCC
>NZ_VUOB01000213.1 GCF_008386585.1 Solihabitans fulvus | reverse complement strand
GTCGCCGCGCTGTCCAAGGACGAGCGGCTGCTGGCCATCTCGCACTCCGAGCACGGCGACAACCGGCACCCGGCGCTGCGGGTGCTCGCGGTCGAGGACGGCTCGACCGTCGCGGAACTGTGGGACGGGGAGGGCAAGGGCCTCGACGCCATCGGGTTCAGCCCGGTGCGCGGCGACTCGCGGCTGCTGGTGCTGCACGAGC
>NZ_VUOB01000212.1 GCF_008386585.1 Solihabitans fulvus | reverse complement strand
CACATTTGGCAGTGTGTGGCAAAGGACTGGTATCGTGCTGCCTCGTCAATAACCCAAGAAATTTCTTCTGCGACTGGCAAAAGTGTATCAGCCCAGACGATTCGTCGAAGTTTGAACGCTATGGAACTCCATGGTCGTATTCCTCGCAAGAAGCCATTTCTCAATGCCAAGCATAAAGCTAATCGCCTCTCCTTTCCCAAAACTTACAAGAATAAGGAAAATAACTTTTGGTCTAAGGTATTATAGTCTGATGAGACCAAAATCAATTTGTTTGGGTCTGATGGTATCAAACGTGTATGGCGTCGCGCTGGTGAAGCCTATGGCGGTGGGAGCGTGATGGTGTGGGGCTGTATGAGTACTGCTGGAGTGGGAATTTATTGAGGGGAAGATGGATTCTAAGATGTACTGTGAAATATTGAAGAATAAAATGCTGCCGAGCCTTGGAACCCAAGGAAGAGGTGCAAAATTTCAGCATGACAACGACCCCAAACACACAGCTAAGATTACCAGTCAGTTTTTCTCCAGTAAAAAAGTGTCTGTACTACCCAGGCCCAGTATGTCACCCGACTTGAACACGATAGAGCACCTGTGGG
>NZ_VUOB01000211.1 GCF_008386585.1 Solihabitans fulvus | reverse complement strand
GGCCGACGCCCCCCCGCCCGCTCCCGCGCACCGTCTGGCCCGGCCCCCACCCGCCAGCGGCGGCGGCCGCCGCGTTCACTCGTGCGGTGACGTGCTCGACGACCTGGTCGACGCGGCTGGCGATGTCGCGCAGCGCGCGGCCCGACAGCCCGAACACCTCGATGCCGTCCCCGCTGTCCCCCGTGGGGGACAGCGCCGCCAGGGCACCGACGGCGGTGCTCAACGTGTGCACGGTGGCCGCGATGCCCAGCAACCGGTAGGCATGACTGCGGCCGATGCCGAACTCGGCGCGCGCGTAGTCGGCCCACGACGAGTAGCCCAGCGTCGTCCAGACCTTCGCTTGGTGGGCGGCATGGACCCGCGCGGCCAGAACTTCGACAGCCCGGCGCACGCCGTGGATCGCCGCGCCCAACTCGACGGTCAGCCGCCGCGCGGTCGCGGTGTCGACCAGCCCCGGTTCGCCAGCCATATCCTCATGGTGGCACTGGCGTCAACGCTGCGGCCGACACCACAGGCACACCGACTCCCGGCCGGACTCCCACGCCTGCGCGCGGCCACAGCGCGCCGGTTCGACTGTCGACCTCGCCGTCGGGGTGAATGCGGGCATACGTTGACTGGGGGCTATTGCACGTCGAGTGGACGTCGCCAGAACGCCGTCCTTCCACGGTGTCCACGTCCAAGTTTCATTTCGCCGACGCAACGAGACCGATCGGCGCTATGACGGCGCGATCCTGGTCTGTGGCCTCGGGTTGCGCCCTAGTGTTCGCCGCAGATCGCAGGCGTGTGGACATGCGACTCGGGGCGGTTCCCGGGCAAAGGGAACCGCCCCGTCGACGGGGCCCGCCCGGACGCACACCCGGGCGAGTCCCGTGCCGGTGGTGATCAATGCGGTCGCCACCGCGATGCTCCTCGCTCCTGCGGCACCATCATCGCGTCCTGGAGTCGGGTATCAGCCAGCCCGGCCTCACGGCTCCAAGACGCGCCTGTCGTTGCGGCGAAGGAAGAACAGCAGTGACCCTAGGGCGAGAATCGTTCCTACCACCATCTACGCGCCACCCCTGTGCGCCGACCAGCCCCCTTCGGGCGGTGTGCGGCGTCCACGCGCATCACGAGATCAACTTCCGACTAGTCCGGCTCCTATCGGCCTGCGCCGAGCTGTCGTGACGCTGCGGTGCTGACCACCGTCGTCGCGATCTCGATGATCACCTCCGCGCCGCTGCTGCTCGCGGTCACCGTCGCGGTCTTCGCCAGAGACCCGCGCCGCCGGGCGGACGCCCGCCGCGTGGTGCAGTTGCTGCGGGCTGGTCAGCCCTCGCGAGCGCGTCGTCGATGAGACCTGCCCGGTACCGGGCAGTCGAACGGCGACTCGCCATCGTGATGGTGTCGAGCCCTCTACGAGAGTCGGCCCGCAGAAATGCCGCCTCAGGACGCAGGCCAGGCCAGCGCCGGTGCCTGGGATCGAAGTCGCCTGCGTGACGGGGTGGTCCGGTTGGTGGTCAGTCGTAGCTGTTGGCGACGGCGAGCTGGTGGCGGCCGGGGTGCCCGTCGGACAGGGTGCAGGTCAGGTACTCGCCGGGCTCGGAATCCTCATGCCAGTCCGCCTCCGCGGTGAACGGGCACCGTGGCACCGTCGCGTCGACTGGGCGCGCGGTGGTGCCGTTCAGCCTGGTCACCGCAGTGTCCGGGTCGGACAGGCAGGCCAGCAGCTCGCCCGGTCTCCCGGCTGAGGTGAACGCACCGGGAAGCTGTCCCAGCTCGGACCGCCAGGCGTCGAGTTGCGGCGCGTACCACGCGGTGTCGGGCACCAACCCCCAGCCGTAAGCGAATCCCTCGGGCTTGTCCGGCTTGGCGTCTGGATCGTCGGCCAGCGCAGCCAGGTGCGCGGCGAGCTGCTGGCGGAAGGCAGTGACCTTGGGGGCGAACCGCTCGTGCGCGGCCTGCTTGCTCACCCCGAGCGACTGCCCGATCTGGCTCCAGCTCAGGCCCCGTTCATGGCTGGCGATCACCGCGGCGCACAGCAGGCCCTCCGCACGAGCCTGAACCCACGACGCGGCCTCGATCAGCAGCGCCGGCTCGGCCCCGTCCGTGCGGTGGGCCTCGGGCACGATCGCCCGGAACGCGGACTCCAGCGCCGACCAGGCCGCCTCGGCCATCGCGATGCGGGCGTGGTCGGCGGCTGTGTAGGCCGTGAACGGCCGGGCGTTCTCGGCGGTGTTCTCGTCGTCGGCCATGGCGTTCACGCCCTGCGGAACGGGTTGCCGCGCCGGCCCGCGTTGCACTCGATCACCAACTGGGCCACCGCGGCCGCGCCGGCCCGGTCGCACGGCGCGGCGATGCCGACCATGACGCTGCGCTTCAGGTTCAGGGCGAGGTCCCAGCCGCCGTCCAAGTCGCCGATTGCCACGGTGACCGCCAACTGCGGCGGCTGCTCATAGTCCCGGTCATAGCCCCACGTGGGGGTGCTCGGCCCGCGCGGGATCAGCACCAAGCCCTGCCCGGCGTCGAGGGTCGCGGTGACGCCGAGCGCGGCGAACTCCTCGACCAGCACCTCCAGCAGCGACTGGGCATCCCGCACGGTCTGCGGGATGCCGGTGCGCCAGGTCGGGGTGATCGCCTCCAGGCAGCGGAAGGCCACGTCCCATCCGTCCGGACGCACTCCGTGACGCTCGCCAGCGGCCCAGACGTCAGCCAGCAACGCGGCCGCGCGGTCGAGCACCGTCGCGGTGTAGAGCACGCTGCCCGAGTACCGGGTCGCCTCGGCCACCGCGCGGCGCGGGTCGAGCACCGCCGTGTCGTGCGTGTCCATCACGTCCTCCTTCGTCGTCACCGTC
>NZ_VUOB01000210.1 GCF_008386585.1 Solihabitans fulvus | reverse complement strand
AGTAAGCCCAAACCCTGCGAAGAGGGATGCGCTTGCAAACCAGACTACTTGAAACTCGACGACAATTCGGCCTGTGTTAAGATTTGCGAATGTCCGCAAATGGCTAGCTCTCCTGACTGTCCAAAATTATAATGCAAAGTTAAATTAAAGATAATATGGATTTCAAAAACATTATTCTATATTTTTTCAAGTTAATTAAGAAATTATTCTCATATAAAAGTGCTCTAAAATATTGTACAACTCATCATAGGCA
>NZ_VUOB01000209.1 GCF_008386585.1 Solihabitans fulvus | reverse complement strand
CGGGCGAGGCGCGCAGGAGGCGGCCCGCCACCGGCCCGGCGAGCCGCCAGGCGTACGGGGCGCCGGCGACCGCGACGGCCGCGCCGGGCACACCCGCCACGCGCGCGGCGGGGGTCGGCTGGGCGGACCCGGGGACCGCTCCGGCGACCCCTGCGGGCGGCACGGCGGCGACCACGCCGACGGCGGCCGGCGCGAGCACCGTGAACCGCAGGTCGCGCCAGGTGGCGGGATCGCCCCACCAGGGCCGCATCCGCTGGTCCTTGCTGGCGTCCCGGCTGGTGCGCGAGTAGGAGTAGCCGTTCCACCAGTACCCGGTGGACAGCCGCGTCACCGGCCCGGCCTGCCGGTAGCCGGCGGGAATGGCGGTGCCGGGCCACCTCGCGACCAGCGAG
>NZ_VUOB01000208.1 GCF_008386585.1 Solihabitans fulvus | reverse complement strand
CCGCCCCCCCCCCCCCCGCGGGGGGGGCGCGGGGGCCCCCCCCCCCCGGCCGCCGCGCCCCCCCCCCCCCCCCGCCCCCCCCCCCCGGCCCCGCCCCCCCGGGGGGGGCGCCCCGGGAAGGGGGGGGGCCCCCCCCCCCCCCCAGGGCTCCCGGGCCGGGGCGGCGCAGGCGGCCCGCTCCCCCGCCCCCGACGGCGCGCCGGCGCCCGGGCCCGGTGTGCCGGCCGCCGATCACTGGTACCGCACCGGGGACCGGGTCCGCGTCGAGGACGGCGTCCTGGTGCACCTCGGCCGGTTGGACCACCAGCTCAAGATCAGCGGGTACCGGGTCGAGCTCGGCGAGAT
>NZ_VUOB01000207.1 GCF_008386585.1 Solihabitans fulvus | reverse complement strand
CTCAGAATGAAGACCGTTATTGTTTGCCTGCTTGCCTTGACGGCTGTGGCCCTCGCTCGCCCTGAACAGTACACAGACAAATACGACACTGTCGATCTGGACCAGCTCATATCTAACCGTCGGCTCCTCATTCCCTACGTACATTGCATCCTCGAAAAGGGCCAATGTACCGCAGAAGGCAAGGAACTTAAATCTCACATCAAGGAAGCTCTCGAGACCAACTGTGCTAAATGCACCAAAGCGCAAAAGGGTGGAACCGAAAAGATGATTGGTCACCTCATCAACCACGAAGCCGAGTTCTGGGAGGAGCTGAAGGCCAAATACGACCCCACCAACGAGTTCACAAAGAAATATGAAACTGAACTCAAACGCGTTACAGCTTAAATTCCTTTGAAAAAAACTAACAGCTCAATATCATGTAATAAGATATATGTATTTAGTTGATTTAATTTTCAATTCGAC
>NZ_VUOB01000022.1 GCF_008386585.1 Solihabitans fulvus | reverse complement strand
CGATCGGCGCGGTCGTGCTGGTCGACACCCGTCGCCTTGCCGACGCGTTCGCGTCGATCGACTTCTTCGACGACCGGCAGTTGCCCTATGTGGTGGCGGTGAACTGTTTCGATGGGTTGTTGCATCATCGGATCGAGGACATTCGGGATGCGTTGACGATCGATCAGTCGGTGCCGATCATCACCGTGGACGCCCGCAACCGCCAGTCCACCAAGGTGTCCCTGATCGACCTCGTCGAGCACGCCATGCGCCGGTGGACCTCCCGGCGCCGCCGCTAGTGCGCCGGGCCACACGCCCCTTGGACCGGGAATCAGGGTCCGGTCAGGGACGATCCCCGATGTCCCGGACGGCCCGACCGGCCAGTATTCATGTCATGACAAACAGCGTGCTCAACGAGGCCAACGACAAGATCAAGAAGTTCCGCCGCAGCCGGGAGGACCGGATGCTGGCCGGCGTGTGCGGCGGTGCCGCGAAGATGCTCGGCATGGACGCGGCCCTGCTGCGCATCCTGCTCGTGGCCGCGACCCTGTTCGGGTTCGGCATCGGCGCGGTGCTCTACTTCGCCGCCTGGCTGATCGTCCCCGAGGAGGACTGAGACCTTTGCTCAGTGCCCATTCACCGACTCCCCAGTGACCGCTCTCAGTGACGGCCCTCAGTCCCGAGGAAACCCTGGCACCCCCGGACGGGTCTGCCAGGGACGCGGACCGGCGAGGGGCCGGTACTCGACGCCGAGCGCGTCGAGCCGGGGCAGGTGGTCGGCGGCCAGCCTGCGCAGGAACTCCTCGGGCTTGCGGTCCTCCGGCCTGCTCCACACCACCTCGGCGAACGCCGACAGGCGCGGGAACGCCGCGTAGTCGACCCGCCTCGGCGAGTCGAGGAACTCCGTCCACACGTTGGCCTGCGCGCCGAGCACCCGGCCCGGCTCCGCGCCAGTGACACCGTCCGGGATCGGCTCGTAGCGGTACACGTCCTCGACGGTCAGCAGCCGCCCGACCGGAATCGGCTCGTCGGCGAGCTCCGACTGCCGGTAATCCAGATACACGTGCTTCTCGGGGCACATCACCACGTCGTGCCCGGCGCGGACCGCGGCGACGCCGGCCTCCTCGCCGCGCCAGGACGCCACGACGGCGCCGGCCGGCAACGGGCCGACGTCGAGGATCTCGTCCCAGCCGTAGGCCGTTCTGCCCTGCGCGGCAAGGTGTTCGGCGATCTGCCGGATGATCCAGCCGTGCAGCTCGGCCGGGTCGGTCGCGCCGAGTTCGGCCATCCGCCGCGCCGCCACCGCGTTGTCCCGCCACTGCGTGGTCGGCACCTCGTCGCCGCCGAGGCCGATCACCGTGCCGGGGAAGACCTCCAGCAGCTCGTCGAAGACGTGCCGCAGGAACTCCAGGGTGCCGTCGGCGACGTTGAGGACGTTCTCGTTGATGCCCCAGTCGGTCCAGACCGGCAGCTGCGCCGAGGTGTTGCCCAGCGCCGGATACGCGGCGATGGCGGCCTGCATGTGGCCGGGCAGGTCGATCTCGGGCACCACGGTGACGTGCCGCTCCGCCGCGTAGGCGACGATCTCGCGCAGGTCGTCCTGGGTGTAGTAGCCGCCGTGCGGGCGGCCGTCGAACACGCCCTCGGTGCGGTGTCCCGCCCTCGACTCCGTGCGCCACGCGCCGACCTCGGTCAGCTTCGGGTAGCGGCGGACCTCGAACCGCCAGCCCTGGTCGTCGGTGAGGTGCAGGTGCAGCACGTTGAGCTTGTGCGCGGCCAGCAGGTCGACGAACCGCAGCACGTCCGCCTTCGGCATGAAGTGCCGCGCCACGTCCAGCAGGCCGCCGCGCCAGCCGAAGCGCGGGTGGTCGACGATCTCGCCGAACGGCAGCCGCCACGGTCCACTGTGGACTGCGCCTGTACGAAACGCCGGCGCGCCGAGCAGTTGGCGGATGGTCTGCGCCGCGTAGAACGCCCCGGCCGGGTCGGCCGCCTCGACCAGCACGCCGTCCGCGTCGACGCGCAGCCGGTAGCCCTCGGGCTCGGTCACCGTCGCGACGGTCGCGAACCTGATGGTGGACTCGGCGCCGGCCGGCCGCAGCGGCAGCCCGGTCGCGGCGCGCAGGGCGCCGCGCAGCCAGGCGGCGGCCGGTTCGGCGGCGTCGTCGGCGTCGTCGGCGTCCAGGGTCGTCCCGGCGTCGAGCGACAGCAGGCCGTCCGCGGGCCGGAGCTCGACCGGCCTTGGCAGCAGGGCGTCAAAGCTGGTCATCATCATCCCTTCACTGCGCCGGCCAGCCCGGAGACCAGCCTGCGTTGGACGAGCACGAAGAACACCAGAACCGGAATCGTCATGAGGGTCGACCCGGCCATGATCGCACCCCAGTCGTTCTGGTCCGGCTTGACGAACGCCTGGAGCGCGAGGGGCAGCGTCTGGATGTCCGACCCCGAGATGAGGAAGGTCTTGGCGAACAGGAAGTCGTTCCAGGCGTGGATGAACGAGAGCACGCTGGTGGCCACCAGGCCGGGGGCGACCAGCGGGAACAGCACCTGCCAGAGGAATCGGAAGCGGCTGGCGCCGTCCAGGGTGGCGGCCTCCTCCAGCTCAACCGGCACGGCGGCGACGAAGCCGCGCAGCATCCAGATGGCGAACGGCAGGCTGAACGCGAGGTGCACCAACACCAGCGAGCCGAGGTGGTTGAGCCCGAACGCGGGTGCGACGTCGCCGACCGACTTCATCAGGAAGAACAGCGGCACGGTCAGCGCCTCGACCGGCACCATCTGCACGACGAGCAGCATCACCAGCAGCGTGGTGCGGCTGCGGAACCGGAACCTGGTCAGCGCGGTGGCCGCGAGGAACGCCAGCAGCAGCCCGGCGACGACCACCAGCACCGCCACGAGCACGCTGTTGAGCAGGTAGCGCCCGAAGTTCTGCACGGTGAGCGCGTGGACGAAGTTGTCCGCCGTCGGACGCAGCGTCCACGGCCTCGGGTTGGTCGACACGATCTCGTCGGCCGGCTTGACCGCCGCGAGCACCATCCAGTACAGCGGAAACGCCACGACGGCGGCGACGAGCACGGTGACGATCTCGGCGATGGTCCGCCCCGGCCGCTTCACAGAACTTCTCCCGATCGCTTGAGCACCCGCAGGTAGACCACGGTGATCGCGAGCAGCAGCACGGTGGTCACCACGCCGATGCTCGCGCCGAGCCCGTACTCCGACGCGGCGAACGCCTGTTGGTAGGCGTAGACGTTGAGCACCAGGTTGCGGCCGGCGATGCCGCCACCGTTGGTCATCACGTAGATCTGGGTGAAGATCTTGAAGTCCCAGATGATCGACTGGATGGTGACCACGAGCAGCAGCGGGCGCAGCAGCGGGAGGATGACGCTGCGCGCGATGCGCGTCGTGGAGGCGCCGTCCAGCGCGGCGGCCTCAACGACCTCGCCGGGGATGGCCCTGATGCCCGCGTAGAGCGTCACCATGACGAACGGGAACGAGCACCAGATCACCTGCGCGGCGACGAGGCCGAAGGCCGTCCACTGGCCGTAGGTCCAGGAGAAGCCCGCCATGCCGTGCAGGCCGATCCCGGACAGGACCTCGTTGACCAGCCCGAAGTTCGCGTCGAACAGGAACAGCCAGATCGTCGAGCCCGCCACGGCCGGCGTGGCCCACGCGCCGAGCGCGGCGAGGAACAGCAGCGTCCTCGGCACCGCCCGCACCCTGGTGGCCAGCACCGCGAGGGCGGTGCCGACCAGCAGGGTGCCGGCGACGCAGACGGCGGCGAACCCGACCGTCTGCGCCAGCACGGTCCAGAACTGCTTGTCCGACAACAGCTTCTGGTAGTTGCCGAGGCCGAGGAAGTTCAGCGGCGCGTTGCCGCTGACCTGTTCCTGGTTGTAGTCGTAGAGCGAGATGAGCACGAGCTGGTAGATCGGGTAGCCGAGCAGGCCGGCGAGCACCAGCAGCGTCGGGGCGAGGTAGGCGAAGGCCATGCGCCCCTCGCCGGTCCTGCGCCGCGCCCGCGCGGCCGAGGGAGCTGGGAGAGTCTGTTGGCTCATCAGATGTTCAGGACCCGAACGCGCTGTTCATCTGCTGTGCGGCGGCCGCCGTCGCGGTGTTGACGTCCTGCGCGCCGCTGGCCACCTGTTGGAGCATGGTCGGCAGCACGCCCTGCGCGTCGACCTTGGCCCAGCCCGGCGTCACCGGCACGAACCTGGTGCCCGCGTTGAGGGTGTCGATGAACGGCTTCTCCACGGGCTTCTCGGCGGCCACCGTGTTCTGGAGGTCGGTGAACGTGGGCAGGTTTCCCATGGCCTGGTACATCTTCTGCTGGTACTGCTTGCCGCCGAGCAGCTCGACGAACTGCACGGCCAGGGTCCTGCGGTCGGTGCTGCGGGTGACGCCGAGCAGGTTGCCGCCGGCGAAGGCGGGCGCGATGGAGCCCGCGGTCTTGCCAGGCAGCGGGACGATGGCGTACTTGCCGGCCGCCGCGCTGCTGTCCACGGCCGTGCGGTTGAAGTTGCCGCCGATGGTCATCGCGGCCTTGCCGGCGCGGAACGCCTCGACGCTGGCGTCGCCGCCGTTGCCGGCGCACTGGGCGGGCGGGCAGCTGTCGTCGCGGAGCAGTTCGGTGTACTTCGCGATGCCGGCCCTGGCCTCCGCGCTGTCCACTGTGGACTTGAACTTGCCGCCCTGCTGCGCGGCGAGGTCGCCACCCTGCGCCCAGAGGAAGGGCAGCATGCCGTAGGTGTACTTGCCGCCGACGGAGATGCCGAGCAGGTCGGGCTTGGCGGCCCGGATCCGCCGCGCGGTCGCGGCGATGTCGTCGAGCGTGGCAGGCGGCGCGATGCCCAGCTCGGCGAACACGTCGGTGCGGTAGAACAACGCCCTGATGCCGACGTACCAGGGCACGCCGTAGGTCTTGCCGTCCACCTTGGCGGTGTCGGTGACCCTGGGGCTGAGGTCCTTGCCGTCGGACCAGGCCGCGACGTCCTGGCCGAGGTCGGCGAAGCCGCCAGCGGCGACGTAGCCGGCCAGGTCGGTGTTGCCGAACTCGGCGACGTCCGGCGCGCTCTTGGCGTCACTGAAGGCGGCCTTGAACCGCTCGGCCCTGGTGGAGACCTGGATGTACTGGACGTCGACGGTGACCCCGGCGTGCGCGGCCTGGAACTCGCTGACGGCCTGCTTGACGACCTCCTCCTTGGGGCCGCGGTTGACCTCGTCGAACAGCCACACCTTCAGCTGACCCGACTTCTCGTCCTTGGCCGAGCTGGTGGAGCCGGACTGCACCGGGGCACAGCCTGCCAGGGCCAGCGCCCCGACGGCCGCTGCCAACAGAACCCGAACGACTCGCATGCCGACCTCCTACCGTCATGTATTGCACATTGCGCAACGCATGTTTCATCAAGAGCAACGGATTCGGATGTTATGGGCATCACAAGGCGATAAGCAAGGGTCTGGACCACTGGATTCGGTGGGCCGAATGCGCGCCGGGCGTCGCGGGAAGCGAGGGCGGGCGCGGTTCAGTGCAGGTCGACGGCCCGCTGAAGGAACGTGTCGAGCACGCCGTCGGCCACGCGGATGGGGCCGTCCGTCGGCAGCGGCACCGGCCTGGCGTGCGCGGCGGCGGCCTGCTCCGTCAGCGTCGCCGCGTCGGCGAAGTGTTGCCCCGCCGCGTCCTCGTCGCCGGACACCCTGGCGTCCAGCCCGTCGACGGTGGCCAGAAACGCCTGCCCCCACAGGGAAAGGGCGCGCAGCCACGGCTCGCACTCGGCCACGAACTCGCGGTCGGTCACCCCCGATCTGATCCGGTCGGGCGCGTCGGCCAGCAGCTGCGCCTGGGACCGCAGGTCGCGCAAGGCCGCGGCGCGGTCGCCGCGCGACCAGGCGGAGGTGAAGGCGGCGAGCCGTTTCGCCAGTTGCGGCGCCTGCGGCTGCGCGACCTTCGGCGGCTGGTCCGAGGTCGGCGCGTAGTGCTCGACGTCGAAGAACGCCAGCAGCGCCCGCGCGGTGTCCTGGTCGCCGCCGGCGAGCAGGTCGGCGGCGGCGACCGTGGTCCGCTCGGGGCGGTAACCCTTGTCGTGCCACATGAAGTCCGCGCCGCCGAGGATGGCGACCTTGCTGGCGGACGCCTGGACCATGGGGTTGAGCACGATGCCCGACACCGCGCCGGGCAGCCCCTCCTGCCGCCCGCTGTACGGGCCGAGCAGCAGGCGGCCGGTCGAGTCGAAGTCGTTGACCGGGTAGTTGTCCCACAGGTAGCCCTTGCGGCCCCACGTCCGTTCGGCCTTGCGCGCGTCCGCGACGGTGATCGTCGCCGGGATCACCTCGGGGCCCGTCCACATCACCTTGACCGCGGGGTCGAGGCTGTCGCGGATCTCCTTCTTGTACGGCGAGTCCTTGAGCTCGTAGTACTCGGTCGGCACCATCGCGAGCGGCCGCAGGTCGGCCCGCTGCTCGACGAAGTCGTGCTGCACCTGGTTGAGCATGTCGATCTGGGCCCTGGCCGCGGTCTGCTGCGTCGGCGTGTTCCCGTACTTCGCGCGGTCGGCGGCGCAGTTCCAGCGGCTGTAGTCGATGTCGTCCAGCGGCAGCAGGAAGCCGCGCACCCCGATGTCGTACAGCGACTGGAACTTGGCCTCGACCGCGCGCACGTCGTCCGGGTCGGCGTAGCAGATCGACACCCCAGGCGAGAGGGCGTAGTCGAGCCGAACGTGGTTGGCGACCGCGTGATCGACCAGTTCCCTGAGCTGGTCCAGCTGGTCGGCGGGGTACGGGTCGCGCCACCGCTCCCGCAGGTACGGATCGTCCTTCGGCGAGTACACGAAGGTGTTGAGCTTGACGCTGCCGTAGAACGCGAGCTGGTCGAGGCGAGCGGCCTGGGTCCACGGGGTCCCGTAGAACCCCTCGATGACTCCGCGAACCGAGCTGGTCGGATAGTCCACAATGGACACTCCGGCCACGGTGTCGCCCCTGACGATCTGCCGCAGCGTCTGCGCCGCGTAGTAGTCGCCGTCCCGGTCGGCGCCGGCGAGCACCACCGTCCCGCCGCCGGACGCGGCGCGGCTCGCCAACGCATACCCCTCGGCCGGCAGGGTCGGCGGTTTCCGGTCGGTCGCCGCCCTGAGCGCGGCGGCGACGGCGGGATCGGCGAGGGGGCCGACCAGCACCGTCAGCCCGGCCGCGTCGCCCGACGGGCCACCGAGCGGCCCGACGGTGACGTCCGTGGCGCCCGCGCCGCGCAGCACCGAGGTCACCAGGTCCCTGGTCGGCCCGTCCACCTCGTCGGCCGCCAGCACCCGCGCCTTCGACGGCACGGTGAGCCCGAACCCGTTGCCGACGAGCTGCTGCGGCCTCGGCGTGATCGACGGCAGCGTCGCGGCGTCGGCCGTCGGGGCGGTGTTGACGCCGACGGCCGAACCAGCGGCACCGGCCAGCGCCAGGACCGTCAGGCACGCGACACCCACTCGCCAGGCGGATCGCCCTCGTGGAGCTCGCACGACACCTCCGGGCGGACTCGACGCGGCCCCAGTCCGTTTCCGATTAAGTACTTCTGAGGCTATCGCGTCCTTGCTCCCACCGGTCGGGTTACCGGCCGCCGGACGATCCTCAGCCGGTCGACACGGCCTCGGCGTCGGCCGCCTGGCGGACCGCGTCGGCCCAGATCCGCACCGCTTCAACGGCGACGGGCCCGGCCCAGCCCTCGGGGCGCACCGCGCCGCCGACGTGGAAGCCGCGCACGCCCGCCCGCCCGAGCGGCGCGACGTGGTCGAGCGCGAGCCCGCCGCCGGCGAGCAGCGCGAGCCCGTCCTCGGCCTGCCTTGCGGCGAGCCTGCCCAGCACCGGCAGGCCGTGGGCGACCCCGCGCGCGCTGCCTGCGGTGAGCACGGTGTCGCAGCCGAGGCCCGCGACGGCGGCCCAGGCGGCCTCGGGGTCCGCCGAGTGGTCCAGCGCGCGGTGGAACGTCCACCGGCAGCCGGCCAGCTCGGCGAGCACCGCGTGGCAGGCGGCCGCGTCGACCTCGGCCGTCCCGGTGAGGAAGCCGAGCACGAACTCGGTGGCGCCTGCCGCGCGCAGCGTGGCGGCGGTCCCGCGCAGCCCGTCGAGGTCGCGGGGCGCGAAGCCGGCGCCGTCCCTGAGCATCACCCGCACCGGCAGGTCGGTCGCGGCGAGCACGGCGCGCACCGTCGCCTCGGTCGGGCTGAGGCCGTCCGAGGCGATGTCGGCGACCAGCTCGAGCCGGTCGGCGCCGCCGGCCGCAGCGGCCTCGGCGTCCGCCGCGTCCAGCGCGATGATCTCCAGCAGGGATGGCGCCGCCATGGTTCTCCTCGGGCTCCGGCACGCCGCAGTCCCGGCGCAGTTGGTCTAGACCATACCGGCCCGCCCGCGATGACGACCCAGCGTTGCCTCGATGCGACTGCACGTACCCACAGGGTCATCCACAGCGGTGCATAACTTCCCGCATCGCCGTTCGGCGCAACGGATTACGCCGTTTGATCCGTCATGTCCGACTCCCCGTGCTCGTGCTCGCCCGTGCGAACCGACCTACGGAAGTCGTCGTAGCGCAGCACCTCGTAGCCGATCCACCCGACGCAGACGGCGGTGAGCAACCCAAGCGAGCCGAACACCGGCAGCTGGGCGGCCACCGGCACCAGGGCGACCAGCAGCAGCGTCACGACCACCCTCGCCCAGTTCACGCTGCCGACGTTGCGCAGCCGGAAACCGAAGTGCCCCACCAGGTAGAGCGCGACCCCGCCGTACATCGCGTACAGCGGAATGCCGACAAGGCGCGCCGAACCGGACGCCCCGTGCACTCCGCCGAGATAGGACATCGCCTGCTTCAGCCCGAGCGAGAGCAGCACGATGCCGGCGACCATCGGCAGGTGCAGGTAGGTGTAGGAGTCCCTGGCCAGCGCGGACCTGCGGGCGCCCCGTGCCTTTGTGAGCACCCGCTCGGCGACCGGCGCGACCACGTCGAAGTAGGACCACCACAGGGTCCCGGCGATCACCAGGCCGCAGGCGATGCCGAAGATGATCGGCCAGGAGATCGGCTGGCTGCTGACGCCGACGCCGATCGACACCACCGACTCGCCGAGCGCGATGATAATGATCAGCCCGTGCCGCTCGGCGAAGTGCGACGCGGAGCGCACGGACCAGCCCGCGGCCCCGATCGCCAGCACTCCCCCGTAGTCGACCGCGAGCGCGAGCACCCACAGCAGCGTCTGGTGGGCCGGCACGAACGACGCCGCGAACAGCAGCGCCGCGCCGCCGCCCATCGGCACGGCCGCGCGCACCAGCTGCCGGCGCAGGCCGGCGTCACCGACGCTGAACAGCCAGTAGAACACCAGGTGCAGCACCCGCACCACGAGGTAGCAGCAGGCGAAGACCACCGGCCCGGACAGCCCGCCCGGCAGGTCGTGGAACGCCTCGGGGATCGTCACCGAGGCCACCAGCATCACGAGCGTCACCGCGAACAGCACCAGCCTGGCCAGGCCCTCGTCGGCCTGCACGCGGTTGCCCATCCAGGAGTAGCAGCACCAGCACCACCACAGCAGCGCGAGCATCAGCATCCCGTGCAGCACGCCCGTCCAGCGCGGGTCGTGCGCCATCAGCTCGGACACCTGGGTGATGGCGAAGACGAACACCAGATCGAAGAACAGCTCGAGTGAAGTGACCCTTGCGCCCTCGTTCAGCACGCGCAGTCCGGCTCGCCGGGGCGTCGACATGCGCGGATAGTGCCATGTGGCGGCCGAACGGGCGGCCGGTTTTCGCGTTCGGCGTACGTCGCGAAAACTTCGACAAC
Organism: Solihabitans fulvus; assembly: GCF_008386585.1. Classification (GTDB taxonomy): domain Bacteria; phylum Actinomycetota; class Actinomycetes; order Mycobacteriales; family Pseudonocardiaceae; genus Solihabitans; species Solihabitans fulvus. The sequence goes on along the minus strand of NZ_VUOB01000022.1, from coordinate 357,042 downwards.
TCCACGTATCTGGGCAATCGGCCCCGACTCTTTACCTGTGACTGGCCCGTGCGGCTCGTTACTGGGGAGGAAACATGAGCGGAAACGGACAGGGAACCAAGGACCGTCAGCAGCCGGAGCCGCCGATCCTGGCGGACCTGGAGACCGGCACGGAGCCGGTTCCGCCGACGGGTTCGCATGAGGCTTCGACGCCCAAGCCGGCGCCGAAGCGGAAGCACACCGTGGTCGAGCCGCTCGGCACGAGCACGGTGGGCAGCACGAACTAGGGGGAGCGAGGGGCTGGGCGGAAGGGATCGGTCGGCTTCGAGGGGTGTCGACCGGACGGCCGCCCATAGCGGTGGCGGCCCGTGATGCGAGGGGGGCATCACGGGCCGCCTCCGCGAGTGGCACGAATTAGCCCATTCGGGTGATAGATGTATCTGGCAATACCGTGACACCTCATGTTGGGGCGAAGAACTACTGATCTGGGGCTCAGGCGATCGGAGGTGACGGGATGAGCGAACTACGCACGGCGGGTGCCAACCCGCCGTGGGACGGACTTGACGGCTCGGATCGCCACGCCGCATGCATGGTGGCCGCCAGAGACGGCGACCGGACGGCGCTCGACGTGCTGGTCACCGAACTGACCCCGCTCGTGTGGCATGTGGCTCGGGGCAACGGCCTCGACCGCAGCACGGCGGAGGACGTGGTGCAGACGGTCTGGCTGGCGCTGCTGCGTCATCTCGACCGGCTGGTCGAGCCGCGTGCGCTCGTCGGCTGGCTGGTGACCACGACGCGCAGGGAGGCGCAGCGTTCGTGGCGCACCAACCGGGGACAGGTTCCTCTCTCGGTCGAACTGACCGAGCAGCTGCCGACCGAGGACTGGCTGCCGGAGGACGAGGCGTTGCGCGACGACCGGGACCGTCGGCTGTGGACGGCCTTCTCCCGGCTGAACCATCGTTGTCAGGAAATCCTGCGGCTCACGGTGCTCGCCGGTCGCGCGGAGTACCGCGCGGTCGCCGAGGCGTTGTCGATGCCACGCGGCAGCATCGGACCCACCAGGGGGCGATGTCTGAGCCAGCTGCGTGAGCTGCTGAATGCGGAAGGAGGATCGCGGTGAACGACATCGACCCGCGCGATGACGACAGAGGGCACGAGGACGCCGCCGTCCTCACCGACCTGGGGAGGCTGGTCCACGAACTGGACCCGCCACCGGTAGGCCTGGTCGAGCGAATCCAGTTCGCCATCGCGCTTGAACACCTGGACGTCGAGGTGGCCAGGTGGGAGCGAGCCGGCTCGTTCGCCGGCGTGCGCGGCGACCGGCCGGGCACCATCACCTTCACGGTGGACAACCTCACCGTAATGGTCAACTTCACCTCGACCGGCGAACGGCATCGCATCGACGGCTGGCTGGTCCCGGCGGGTCAGCACACCGTCGAGGTCCGCGTCGCCGACCACAACTCGACCACCACCAGGGCCGACGACGGCGGGCGCTTCGTGCTGTCGGACGTACCGGCCGGCACCACCCAGATCCTGGTACACCTGGTCAACTCGCAGGGCGAGCCGGGCCGCACCGTCGTCACACCGACCATCATGTTGTAGCTGGTCGCCGATCGCTGGCACGGCGGTCGACGGACCGAACGTAACCCTTTCGGGCCATAGGTTTCCGATGCTCGAGGCACACAGAGTGTGCTGACATGGAACACGTGCCCCCCTCACGTGGTCCGCTGGTCGTCACGGCGTTGCCGGAACAACAGATCGCCGAGGCCATGGACGTGCCGGACAACGGCGTCGACCAGGCGCGACAACTGCACAGACGAGCCGTCGCCACCTCGGCCAAGGGCCGACCGGCCGAGGCGATGAAGCTGCTCAACCGGGCGCTGCGCGCGTTGCCGGCGGACTCGGCGGACCTCGAGGCCATCACCGTGCGGACCAAGGTGCTCAACTCCCTTGCCTACGCCGAGGCCGAGACGGGATCGGTCGCCGACGGGCTGGCCCACCTGGACACCGCGACGGAACTGCTCGGCGGCCTGCCGCAGGGCCCGAGGCGGTCCGCGCTGGCCGGGCTGGTCGGCCAGCAGCACGCGCTCATCCTGCACCGCGCCGGACGCACGGCCGAGGCGCTCGACCTGTACGACCGCGCGGTGCCGCTGCTCGAACGCGCGGCCGCAGGCGGCGACGGCGACCCGATCGTGCTGACCAGGACCGTGATGAACCGGGGCCTGACCTACATCGCCGTCGGGCGGCCGGGACCGGCCGAGCGGGACATGCTGCGCTGCGTCGCGCTGGCGGAGGAACACGACCTGCCGCTGCTCAAGGCCAAGGCGACGCACAACCTCGGCGACATCGCGCAGCTGACCGGCGACATCCCCAGCGCGCTGCGGCACTACACGGAGACCGAGCTGGCGTTCAGCAGGCTCGCGCCCGACCTCGTGCCCCGGCTGCGGATCGACCAGGCGCGGGCGATGCTCGCGGCCGGGCTGGCCGAGGAGGCGGCGAGGCAGCTGGACGACGCCCTCCCCGCGCTGCGCAGGCACCGGATCAGCCAGGACCTCGCCGAGGCCGAACTCGCCAGGGCGGCCGCCGCCCTGCTCCAGGAGGACTTCGCGCTGGCCAGGCAGCTCGCCGGCGCGGCGCAGCGGCGGTTCCTGCGCCGAGGCAGCACCTCCTGGGCCGAGGTCGCCGCGTTGACCAGGATGCGCGCCGACGCGGTGGCCGCGCTCCGCACGACGCCGCTCGGCTCGACCGGCCCGGCTGCCGCTGCCCCCGCTGGTCCGACCGCGGCCGGCCCGACCGCGCACACCGCGTCGCCTGGCCGGGCGGCGCGGCTGGCGGACCGGCTGGCCGCGATCGGCCTGACCGACGAGGCCGCCGTGGCCAGGATGCTCGCGGTGCGGCTCGCGCTGCGGCGGGGCGCCACGGACACCGCGCGGGCGCTGGTCGAGCAGGTGCCGAAGCCGGGCCACACCACCCCGGTCGACCACCGGATGCTGCTGCGGCTGTGCCGGGCGGAGCTGTCGGTGACCAGCGGGGACCGCAGGCACGCGCTGGCCGAGGCGCGGGCCGGCCTGGTCGAACTCGGTCAGGTCCGCGACCGGATGGGCGGGCTGGACCTGCTGTGCGGCACGGCCGTGCACGGCAGGGAACTCGGCGAGCTGGCGGTGCGGCTGGTCCTGGACAGCACCCACACCGAGGCGGACGCGCGGCGGCTGTTCGGGTGGCTGGAACGGACCAGGGCGCAGGTCTACCGGTACGAGCCGCTGCCGGCCATCGACGACCCGATGCTGGCCGAGCGCGTCGCCGAGATCCGATCGCTGAGCCGGGCGTTGCAGCAGGCCAAGCTGGCCGGCAGGGCCGTCGACGAGCTGGCCGCGCGGCACGAGCAGCTGCGGCACGAGGTCAGGAGGCTGGACTGGTACAACAGCCCGTGGGGGCGGCCGAGGCCGGTGTGCGGGCTGCCCGAGGTGATCGAGCGGCTCGGTGAGCGGGCCCTGGTGACCTTCACGGGCTACGCGGACTCGCTGGCCGCCGTGGTGGTCGCGGGCGGCCGCACCAGGCTGGTCCGGCTCGGCACGGCCGTCGGGACGGTCGAGGCGGTGCGCCAGCTGCACGCCGACCTGGACGCGCTGGCCCCCGACCACCTGCCGGAGCGGCTGGTGACGGCGATCGCCGCGTCGGCGGAGCTGCGCGCGAAGGTGCTGGACGAGGCGCTGATCCGACCGCTGGCCGATGCGCTCGGCGACCGCGAGCTGGTGCTGGTGCCGACGGGTTCGCTGTACGCGGTGCCGTGGGGCGTGCTGCCGTCGCTGCGCGGCCGACCGGTCGTGGTGGTGCCGTCCGCCACGGCCTGGCTGGCCGCGGAGGAGGCCAGCGCGGCGAGCCGACGGGCCGAGGGACACGACGGCACGCCGAGCCCCGCCCACGCGGCGCACGCGAACGGGGGCCGCGACACGACGCGAGCCGGCGCCGCGGCGGCCGCGCGCGGCACGGCAGGTGCGAGCGCGGCGGACAGCGCGGCAGGTGCGAGCGCGGCGGGCGGCGGCACGAGGGGCGGAGGCGGCGTGCGAGGTGTGGTCGACTCGGCCCGATTGCGCCTGTCGGTGCCGCACGCGCGCGCGGTGAGCGATCCGACCGGCGCGGCGGAGGACCGTGCCTCGGTGGCCTTCGCGGACGACGCGACCGCCACCGACAACGACGGCAACGACGAAACCGGCGGGGACGGCGGTCGGGTGGTGCTGATCGGCGGTCCCGAGTTGGCCGAGGCGGTCGGCGAGGTGCGGCGGCTGCGGTCGGTCTACCCGGGCGCGCGGGTGCTCGACGGCGACCGGGCGGTGGCGAGCCGGGTGCTGGCCGCCGTGGACGGCGCGCGGCTCGCGCACCTTGCCGCGCACGGCGTGCACGAGCCGGACAACGCGCTGTTCTCCCGCCTCGAGCTCGCCGACGGCCCGCTGTTCGCCTACGAGACCGCGCGGCTGCCGCACCCTCCGGAGCAGGTGGTGCTCGCGGCCTGCGAGCTGGCGTTGAGCCACATCCGGCCCGGCGACGAGGCGCTCGGCTTCGCCGGGGCCCTGCTGGCCAGCGGCTCGCGCTCGGTGGTGGCCGCCGTGAGCAACGTCGGCGACCGGGCCGCCGCGAAGACCATGGACGAGTTCCACCGGCTGCTCGCGGTGGGGGTCGACACGGCGGCGGCCCTGGCCGAGGCGTGCGCGGCGGACCCGCTGCGCCGCCCGTTCGTGTGCTTCGGGTCCGGGCACTAGGGCGCCGGCCTCGTCTGAACGGCGGTACGGGTACTTGATCTCGGGTCCGAGGGGAAACCTATGAGTACCGACACGCAGGAAACGCCCGAGCAGAACGCGGACACTGGGCAGATCCGGCAGATCCCGATCCAGGTTGTGCGGGAGGCACCCGCTGTCGCCGCGGCACGCGAGAGTCTGCTGACCGCGATCGGCCGCGAGGCGAGCACGGTCGTCGAGCAGCAGCCCGGTCATTCCTCGGCAGCGCTGGTAGAGCTGGCGAGGGCGTTCGCCCTGGTGAACATGGGTGCCAGCGACGCCACCACACCCGCCGCCCCGGCGCCGACGACGAGGCTTCTCCCCGTCGGCCGCAGTGAATGGGCTGTCCCGGCCGACGAGGGCGGAGCTGTGCCGATTACCGGTCCCTTCACGCGGTTCGACGACTAGTGCAGCTACGCGTTGATCTTTCGAAGGCGTCTTGCGAGGCGAAACCCCGCGCGGTAACGGATGGTCACCGGAAAATCTCCTCAAGATTTTTCTTCGGTGATGTCGAACGGCGTCGAGCCCGTTCGTAGCCAAGGTGAGAGACCGGCAGCGAGCCGGTCGCCACGCACCGGAGGCCCGCGATGTCCGTCGCCACCAACGCCGTCACCAACGCCGCCACGACCGCTCCCGCGAAGCCGCTGATCGCCCGCGGCCTGACCGCCGCCGCCGTCGCCGGCGTGGCGACCACGACAGTCGCGGCGGCCGGCCAGTTCGCGGGGATCAGCCTCGCCGTCAGCGGCGCGCCGATCCCGGTGCCGGGGTTCGCCGTGCTGACCGTCGTCTTCTCCGTGGTTGGCCTGGCGCTCGCCCTGGTGCTGGCCCGCTCGGCCAGCAGCCCGCGCACGGCGTTCGTCCGCACCACGATCGTGCTCACCGCGTTGTCGCTGGTGCCGGACGCGCTCGCGGACGCCGCCCCGGCCACGAAGGCGCTGCTGATGCTGACGCACCTGGTCGCCGCCGCGATCGTGATCCCGGCCATCGCCCGCCGCCTGTCCGCCTGATTCGAAGGACACGGCGCAGTGCGAGATCCGGAAACGCCTAACGCCCCCCGGGAGGGCACTCCCAGGGGGCGTTGGGTACGGCGGTGAAGCTGATGAAACTAGGCGTGGATCAGAAGTCCATGCCGCCGGCGTCGGGCGCGGCCGGGGCGGCACCCGCCTTCTCCGGCTTGTCGGCCACGACGGCCTCGGTGGTGAGGAACAGCGCCGCGATGGACGCGGCGTTCTGGAGCGCGGAACGCGTCACCTTGGTGGGGTCGGGGATGCCCGCGGCGAGCAGGTCCTCGTACACACCGGTGGCGGCGTTCAGGCCGTGCCCGGTGGGCAGACCCTTGACCTTCTCCACCACGACGCCACCCTCGAGGCCGGCGTTGACGGCGATCTGCTTGAGCGGGGCCTCGACGGCCACGCGGACGATGTTGGCACCAGTGGCCTCGTCGCCCTCGAGCTTCAGACCGGCGAACGCGGCCTCGGCAGCCTGGAGCAGAGCCACGCCACCACCGGCGACGATGCCCTCCTCGACGGCGGCCTTGGCGTTGCGCACCGCGTCCTCGATGCGGTGCTTGCGCTCCTTGAGCTCGACCTCGGTCGCCGCGCCGGCCTTGATGACGGCCACGCCGCCGGCCAGCTTGGCGAGGCGCTCCTGGAGCTTCTCGCGGTCGTAGTCCGAGTCGCTCTTCTCGATCTCGGCGCGGATCTGGTTGACCCGACCCTGGATCTGCTCGGCGTCGCCGGCACCCTCGACGACGGTGGTCTCGTCCTTGGTGATGACCACCTTGCGGGCCTTGCCCAGCAGCGAGAGGTCGGCGTTCTCCAGCTTGAGGCCCACGTCCTCGGTGATGACCTGACCACCGGTGAGGGTCGCGATGTCCTGGAGGATCGCCTTGCGACGGTCACCGAAGCCCGGGGCCTTGACGGCGACGGACTTGAAGGTGCCGCGGATCTTGTTGACGACCAGCGTGGCCAGGGCCTCGCCCTCGACGTCCTCGGAGATGATCAGCAGCGGCTTGCCGCCCTGCATGACCTTCTCCAGCAGCGGGAGCAGGTCCTTGACCGAGGAGATCTTGGAGCCGTACAGCAGGATGTAGGGGTCCTCGAGGACCGCTTCCTGCCGGTCGGGGTCGGTGACGAAGTACCCCGAGATGTAGCCCTTGTCGAAGCGCATGCCCTCGGTGAGCTCAAGCTCGAGCCCGAGGGTGTTGCTCTCCTCGACGGTGATGACGCCTTCCTTGCCGACCTTGTCCATCGCCTCGGCGATGAGCTCGCCAATGGTCGAGTCGCCCGCGGAGATGGACGCCGTTGCGGCGATCTGCTCCTTGGTCTCGACCTCCTTGGCGGTCTTCAGCAGCTGCTCGGTGACGGCCTCGACGGCCTTCTCGATGCCGCGCTTCAGGCCGAGCGGGTTGGCGCCGGCGGCCACGTTGCGCAGCCCCTCGCGAACCAGGGCCTGGGCGAGCACGGTGGCGGTGGTGGTGCCGTCACCAGCGACGTCGTCGGTCTTCTTGGCAACTTCCTTGACGAGCTCGGCCCCGATCTTCTCCCACGGGTCCTCGAGCTCGATCTCCTTGGCGATTGACACGCCGTCGTTGGTGATAGTCGGCGCGCCCCACTTCTTCTCGAGCACGACATTGCGACCCTTGGGGCCGAGCGTCACCTTGACGGCGTCGGCGAGGATGTTCATGCCGCGCTCAAGACCGCGGCGGGCGTCCTCGTCGAACGCGATCATCTTGGCCATTGCGGTGTGTTCCTCCGCCTGTGTCTGCGAATGGGGCCACTGCGAACGAACGCCCGCAGCGGAACACGGTGCTTCGGCCAGGCTCGGTGCCCGCGACGGACGATCGGCCTCCGAGGGGTACCCGGCGGCTGACCTCACCGTCCCAGCCTTGCTGGCACTCAGGTCGTCCGAGTGCCAGTTTGTGTTTAGCACTCGCCGGGGCCGAGTGCAAGAAGCGCAGGTCAGGGACTACCTGGAGTTATCCCGAATTGGACAGCACCACGACGAGCACGACGATCACCACGATGGCCGTGATGCCCACGATGACCGGCACCAACCACCGTGGCGGGCCGTCGCTGTCGCTCGTGAACGCGCTGGACCCGACGGCGGCGGGCGGACGCAGCCGCACCGGGTCCGACTGGGACGGCCGCTGCTGGTAGCTCGGCGGCTGCTGCTGGTAGGTCGGCTGCGGGGCGACGGGCCTTGGCTGCTCCTGCGGCCGCTGCTGCGGGTAGCCGAGCGCGGGCTGGCCGCCGGTCTGCGGGGTCGACGGGTGCTGCCCAGCGGTGTGCTGCCCAGAGGCGTGCGCGGCCGCATTGTGCGAGCCGGACTGCCCGGGGTCCTGCCGGCGCGGCGGCGGCGGGGTGCCCGGCCGCGCCACCGCGGACAGCGCCGAGCGGGCGGCCGCGATCAGCTCGCGGCAGGTGCCGTAACGCTGGTTCGGGTCCTTGGCCATGCCACGGCGCATCACGTCCTCGATGCCGCTTGGCAGCATCACCAGGGCGGTCAGCGACGGCACCTCGCTGCCGAGGTGGCCCTGGATGACCTCCTGCACGCCGCCCTTGAACGGCGGCCGGCCGGTCAGGCAGGCGAACAGCATGCAGGCCAGCGAGTACGCGTCGGTGCGGCCGTCCACGGAGTCGCCGCGCAGGTGCTCGGGGGCCGCGTAGGTCGGCGAGCCGAGGAAGTCGCCGCTGCTGGTGCGGTGGCCGGTGGCGCCGCGCCTGGTCAGGCCGAAGTCGGCGAGGTAGACGTGCTCACTCGCGGACTCCCTGCTGGTCACCAGCACGTTGGCCGGCTTGACGTCCAGGTGCACCAGGCCCCGGTCGTGCAGCATGTCCAGCGCCTCGGCGACCTGCGCGAGCAGGGTCAGCGTGCGGGCCGGCGAGATCGGGCCGTCCTTGATCAGGCTGGCCAGGTCGGAGCCGTCCACCAGCCGCATGGCGATGTAGAGCAGCCCGTCGATCTCGCCGAAGTCGTAGAGCGGCACGACGTTGGAGTGGTCGATGGCCGAGGTGTTGCGGGCCTCGTCGACGAAGCGTTCGCGGAACTCGGGGTCGCCGGTGAGGTGTTCACCGATGACCTTGAGCGCGACCTTGCGGCCGAGCCGCACGTCGGTGGCCTTGTACATGATGGCCATACCGCCGCGGCCGAGCACTCCGTCGATGCGGTAGTGGCCGAGACGCCGCCCGGTGAGGTCATCCGACACGGAGCGCAGCCTAACGCCAGCCCGATCGGCCGCGCCGCCGGTTCGACCAAGTGGTGGCAGTGAACACTGCCGACCGGCTGCCACCGGTGGCCCGGCCCCGGGGCCGCACCCGGGACCGGACCACCCGTTCCTCAGACCTTCCGGACCTCCGACGCCTGGCTGCGGCCGTCGCGGCCCGCCTGGACGTCGAACTCCACCCGATCGCCCTCGGCGAGGGTGCGGAAACCGTCCATCTGGATCGCGGAGTAGTGGACGAAGACATCCGGCCCGCCATCCGAGGCGATGAAGCCGTAGCCCTTCTCCGAGTTGAACCACTTGACCGTGCCGACAGCCAAGACGTCCTCCTTGAGATCTCACGCACGACGCTCGGGGCGTCGCTCAAAGCGATCACCAAGTTACCCGAACGCAGGCCGCGCGCCACCTACTTAGGCCACCTCGACGAATCAGCTTCGGGCACTGAGTCCATTGGCCTGCAACCAATTGACGAGTTGCCGGGGGCTGCGCGTCTGGGTCAGCACGACGCCGGGCCCCGCGAAGTCGAACACCAGTCCCTCGCCGGTGCGCACCGACTGCGGCGCGTCAGGGGACAGGCTGCGCAGCCGGCACTGCATGGAGTCGGCGAAGCCGAGCACGTGCCCGCTGTCCACCGTCACGAACTCGCCGGCCGCGAGGGTCACCACGTCGAGCGCGCCGCAGCACGCCAGCACCACGACGCCGGTGCCGTACACATAGGTGAGGAAGCCGTTCTCGCCGCCGAGCAGCGCGCGCACCGGCGGCACCTGCTGGTCCATCGTGACGGTGCCGGACAGCGCCAGCCAGCTGCTCTTGGCCAGGCACCAGCCCTGGCTGCCGTTCAGGTCGAGCACGTGCAGGTCGCCGGCCATCGGCGCGGCCAGGTCGACCCAGCCGCCGTCGGCAGGAGCCGTGCACACCAGCACGCCGTCCTTGCTCTCCCTGCCGAGCCCGAGCAACGCGGTGCCGTTGCCCTTGGCCTCGACCCCGACGCCGAAGCTGGTCGCCACCAGCGTGCCGAGCTCGACCTGGACCTGCTCGGCGGGCGCGAGTACGAGCCGGGCCACCCCGGACGCCGGTGTGTGACGGGCACGGACCTGCACGACTCCTCCAAACCCCGCGACAAGACGCCCGAGTCTGACACGGGCAAGATGGCGCGGTGTCGAACTCGCCTTCCGCGTCCGTCAACAGCGTCGAGGATCACCGCGCCAGGATCGCCTGGCTGATCGGCGTCATGCCGGTGCGCCGGCTGCCGCTTGCCGACTGCCTCGGGCTCGTGCTCGCCGAGGACCTGGTCGCGCCGATCTCGCTGCCGCCCTTCGACAACTCCGCGATGGACGGCTACGCGGTGCGCGCGGCCGACGTCGCCGGGGCGAGCGCGGCCGAGCCGGTCGAGCTGCCGGTCGCCGACGACATCCCGGCGGGCCGAGTCGACCTGGTGCCGCTGCGACCCGGAACGGCCCAGCGGATCATGACCGGGGCCGCGCTGCCGGCGGGCGCGGACGCGATCGTCCAGGTCGAGCACACCGACGGTGACACCGAGCTGGTCACGGTGTTCGCGCCGGCCGCCGACGGCCTGCACGTGCGCCGCGCCGCGAGCGACGTGGCGGCGGGCGCGCGGGTGCTCGCGGCAGGACAGCGGCTCGGGCCGGCCCAGCTCGGTCTCGCCGCCGCGCTCGGCTGCCGCGAGCTGCCGGTGCGGCGCAGGCCGAGGGTGCTGGTGCTGTCCACCGGGTCCGAGCTGGTCGAGCCGGGCGAGCCGCTGCGGCCCGGCCAGATCTACGAGTCCAACGGCGTGATGCTGGCCGCCGCCGTGCGCGAGGTCGGCGGCGAGGCGGAGCTGCTGCGGTTCGTGCCGGACGACGTGGCCGCCTTCCACGCGACCATCGCCGGACACCTCGCCGACGCCGACGTGGTGATCACCTCGGGCGGGGTGAGCGCGGGGGCGTACGAGGTGGTCAAGGACGCGTTCACCGGGCGCGGCGTGGAGTTCGTCAAGATCGCGATGCAGCCGGGGGCCCCGCAGGGCTCCGGCCGGTACGAGGGCGTGCCGGTCGTGACGCTGCCGGGCAACCCGGTCAGCGCGCACGTCTCCTTCGAGGTGTTCGTGCGGCCCGCGCTGCGCGCCGCGATGGGGCACCGGGTGACCGACCGGCCGACGGCGGTCGCGCGGATCACCGCCGCGATCACCTCGCCGGCGGGCCGGCGCCAGTACCGGCGCGGCGCGTACGACCCGTCGTCGGGGCGGGTGGTGACGCCGGTGGGCGGGCCAGGCTCGCACCTGCTGTCCTCGCTGGCGATCGCCGACTGCCTGATCGAGCTGCCTGAGGACGTCACGGCGGTCGGCGTCGGCGACGAGGTGACGGTGATCCTGCTGGAGGGCTGAAGGTTCTCCATGAAGTGACTGAAATCCCGCTCTGTTGAGGGCTCCGGCTACCTAGGATCTCCCGGTCGACATCGCTTGGTCTGGGGGTTTCAGGTGCGCATTTCGCTGCGCGCGGTGCTCGCGCTGCTGCTGTTGCTTGGCTTCTTCGTGCTCGTGCTGGCGTTGACCTTCGGGCTCGCCGGCCTGTCCGTCTGGGCGTTCGCGTCCGGGCACGGCGGCGCGGGGGCGGTCAAGCTCGGGCTGGGCGGCATCGCCATCGCCGTGCTGGTCGGCACCGCCGTGGCCAAGGCCATGCGGATCAAGGTCGAGCCGCACGGCGCTCCGGTCAGCCGCGCCGAACAGCCCGAGCTGTGGCGGATGGTGGACGAGCTGGCGGCCATCGCCGGCACGCGCGGCCCAGACGACATCCGGCTGGTGCCCGAGGTCAACGCGGCCGTGTGGGAGGAGTCCCACCTGCTCGGCCTGCGGCGCGGCAGGCGCTACCTGGAGCTCGGGCTGCCGCTGCTGGCCGGCCTGTCCGTCGGCGAGCTGCGGGCCGTGCTGGCGCACGAACTCGGCCACTACGGCGAGGGCCACACGACGCTGTCCGCGCTGACCTACCGGGCCAAGAGCGCGCTCGCGCACACCATCGCCGAGGTGGACGGCCACCGGCTGATCAGGGCGGTGCTCGGCGGCTACGCCAAGCTCTACGCGATGGTCGCCGCGTCGGCCAACCGCAGCCAGGAGCTGCGGGCGGACGCCGCGTCGGTGGCCGCGGCCGGCCGGGCCACCGCGCAGAACGCGTTGCGCAAGCTGCCGGCGTTGAGCTTCGCCTGGTCGGACTACGGGCGGAGCTACCTGTCGCTGGCCGGCGGCGTCGACCGGACGCCGGACATCCTGCTCGGCTTCCACGCCTACCTGAGCAACCCGCAGCGCGGCAACGAGCTGCGGCAGGCCGAGGTGAAGCTGATCAACGAGGAACCCAAGTCGGTCTTCGACAGCCACCCGCCGATCCGCAAGCGGATCGAGGCGATGGAGCGGATCGCCGACCCCGCGCTGGCGCCGGACCACCGCCCGGCGTGGAGCGTGCTGGTGGACGCCGGCAACCGGGTGCCGGCGCTGGAGCGGGCGCTGCTGCGCGACGACCTCGGCCCGCGCGCGCAGTGGCCGGAGATCGTCAAGCTGGCGGGCGCGACCATGGCGCGGCACGCCGCCGCCGAGCTGGCCAGGGCGGGCCAGCAGAGCGGGTGCGCGCCGCGCGGCACCCTCGACGAGGCGCTGGCCGCGCTGGCCAGGGGCGAGCTGGTGCGGTTGGCGACGCCGGTGCTGAACCCGGGGCTCGCGGCCCAGCACGTGCCGGAGGCGGCCGCCACGGTCATGCGCGAGCTGCTCGCGGAGACGGCGGTGTCCGCGCTGGTCGGGGCAGGCCTCGCCGAGCACCGGCTGAACTGGGGCGGCCCCTACCAGGTGGTCGGCAGGGACGGCGCGCCGCTGGACCTTGAGGCGGTGGTCGGGCCCTCGGTGGCCAATCCGGCGGCCGTGCCGTGGACCAGGGACCAGCTGCGGCAGCTGGGCGTGCCGCTCGACTACGGCGCGGCGGCGGCCGGTGATCCGGAGGCCGACCTGGTGGCGGTGCTCACCTCGGTGCGGCACGCCGGCAGGCTGGACGACCTGTGGGTCTGCGACACGGGACTGCTGCTGGTGCAGCACGGGCTGACCCCCGGCCTGGTCGAGACGCCGGTCGATCAGCTCAAGCAGCGGCCGGACACCCGGTGGCTGGACAACCGGGCCATCGCGCAGGGCCAGTTCCACCGCAGGATGGGCGGTTGGCGGCTGGTGCTGCGCGCGCACGACGGCACCGAGGTCGAGCTGGCCAGCACCAACGAGACCAAGGAGGCGGGCGAGGCGTACCAGGCGCTCGGCCGGCTGCTCGGGGCGCGTTTGCTCTCCGGTTGATCGGCGCGCACCGTAGGCTGGCGCCGTGGGAGTACTCGCGTGGATCGTGTTCGGCGCCCTGGCGGGCTGGGCCGCCAACCTGGTGGTCGGCGGCCGGAACCGGCGGCCGCAGGGCTGCATCATCAGCATCCTGGTCGGCATCGTCGGCTCGGCGCTCGGCGGCCTCATCTACAAGCTGGTCACGGGGCGCGAGAAGTTCTTCGAGTTCGACATCACGAGCTTCGGCGTCGCGGTGCTCGGCGCGGTCGTGCTGCTGGCCCTGCTTCGGCTGGTGACCGGTGGCGGGCGGCGCGAGCGCGACCGGATGTGACCGGGCGCTCACTCGGGGCGATTGATCAGTATATGTGACGCGGATTACACTGATTCCGCGCGACCCGGGGTCGGTTTCCGGACTCCTAGTCAATGTCGGGTCACAGCGGTCGAGCCTCGGTGCCGCTTCGTCCCGCCGGCCGTCGGCTTGGCCGCCGACGGCCGGCGGGACGCCCACGAGCTGGACGCCCGGCCGGCCCGTACGCCGTCGGGGGGCGCACGGGCCGGCCGGGTGACCAACCCGGGCCCGCTCCTCGACCCGCTCCGCCGCGCTTGCCCAATTCCCCTGCGGCCTTCGACGGCACGACAATTCAACTGCGGCAGCCAATTCAGTTAACGGTCGCCGCCGTCGGCCCGGCTGCGACAGGTGGTCGCCGCCCGGTACCCCATCCGACCCAGTGCGCAGGTCAAAACCGTGCCGCGCCTTTACCTTCGGCACCTCCGGCCACCTTATGCGCGGCCCTACCCGACGGTATCCTCACCGCAATCCCCTGGTGGGCTACCGACGGTCGTGAAGCTGGTCCTGTCGGGTGGTCTACACGAAACCCAATCATTAACTACTCTGTGCGCTTTAGCGTCTACCAGAGGGAGCGTGCTCGGCCGAGGACGACAGCCGAAGGGGAACGGCGACAGGCCTGCGAGTCTTGCGGCCGGTGAGTCTTGGGGGAGGTGGGGGTGTGCCGGAAGCAGCCACGCTTGGCGCGCCGCTCGCCGTGCGCGAGTTCCGCGCGATCTGGCTCGCGGAACTCCAGTCGCTGATCGGCGACCAGCTCGCCACGGTCGCGCTGGCCGTGCTGGTCTACCAACGCACCGGCTCCCCGCTGTTCTCCGCCCTGACGTTCGTGGCCATCACCCTGCCGGCGCTGGCCGGCGTGTTCGGGCTCGGCGCGCTCGCCGACCGGTACCCGAGGCACCTCGTGCTGGTGACCTGCGCCGTCCTCCAGGCCGCGCTCCTCGCGGTGATGGCCGTGCCTTCGGTGCCCTGGGGGGCGCTGCTCGGGCTGCTGGTCGTCGTCCAGCTCGTCCAGTGCCCGTTCCTGGCCGCGCAGAACGCCACCGTGCGGGTGGCGGTGCCCGGCGACCTGCTGGAGCCGGCCATGACCTGGCGACAGATCAACTTGTCGACAGGTTCGCTGCTCGGCCTCGTCGGCGGCGGCCTGGTCGTCGCCGCGATCGGGCCTCGGTGGGCGCTGGCCCTGGACGCCGCCACGTTCGCCGTCACGGCGCTGGTGCTGCGGTTCGGCGTGCTGGCCCGTCCCACTCCCGTGCGGCCGGCCGAGCACGCCGGCGAGCGGCAGCCCAGCTGGTCGGCGGGGTTTCGACTGATGTTCGGCACCGCCGAGCTGCGCGCCCTGATGCTGTTCGTCTGGCTGACCGCCGTGCCGTTCGCGGGGTTCGCCCTGCTGGTTCCCTTTGCGGCCGAGGTCGGCGGCTCGCCGAGGGCCGTCGGCTGGCTGCTGGCCGCCGGTCCGCTCGGCTGGCTGCTGGTGACCTTCGCCCTGGCCAGGATCGAGGCCGTGACGGGCCGGCGGTGGGACCGCATGCGCTGGCTCCCAAGCCTGGTGATCGTCATGATGGTGCCGCTGATCGGCTTCGCCGTGACGAAGAGCACCGTCGTGGCCGCCGTGCTGATCGGCGTCTCCGGGGCGTGCGAGGTCGGCACGCCGGCCGCGCAGGCGGCACTCACGCGGCTGATCCCCGACCACCTGATGGGCGCCGGCTACAGCGTGGCGCGGTCCGGGCTGCGCGTGACCCAGGCCCTTGCGGCGGCAGGCGCCGGGCTCGCCGCGCAGCTCAGCCACACCGCAGGTGGGACAATCGCGGCGATCGGCGTGTTCGGGGTGCTTGTCGCGGTGCCGGTCGCGGTGGCAGTGCGTCGCGCCCGGTTCGCGGTGGCGGAGGTGTCGAACCAATGACGCCTTCAGCGCCGCAGCAAGTCGCCGCCGCCTGGTCTGCCGACGACCGGGGTCGCGTTGGTCTTCTTGCCCATGGGGAATCGCCTCCATCGATGACGGCGGGAGGACCGGAGACATGATCGAGTCGACCGGGGGTGGCCCGGCAGCCGAACACGGACCTCTCGCAGCTACGGTCGGTCGCGCTCACGGCGGACCGATGGAATCGGCCCGGCCGCTGCGAGTGGGACCGGTTTCAGTTTTGATTGGGCACAGTGTGACCTCAGTGCGCCGTGTCGCGCACTGGCTATGGTCGGGTGTCTCGCGGGGTGGTCGGGCAGTCGCGGTCGGCGCGCGCCATCCGCGCAGGTGGGAGCTGTGGTCGCAGCGGCCGATGGCCGTCGCCTACATGCTTGTTGTCGATCTCACCGTCCTGCTCGGACTGGCAGGCGCAGTCCTGTGGTCGGATCCGATCAGCGGCACGGCCTGGGCGAGCGCCGGGGTTCTGCTTGCCGCCACCGCAGGCCACATCGCGGCCTCCGCCCAGATCGAGGAGCGTCGCCGACACCGCACCGGCGACACCACGACCCACAACACTGATCTGGCGATGACGTGGCCGGTGGTTGCGGCGCTGCTGGCCCTGCCGATACCGCTGGCCCTTGCGGTCATCCTCGGAATCCGCGCCCTGCGATGGCCGAGTGCCCGCAAGAGCGCCTTCCGGTACACGTTCTCCACCATGACGTTCCTGCCGGCGGCAGTGGCCGCACGGATGCTCTGGGACCTCACCGGCCCGCACATGTGGACCGGCCTGACCGTCTGGACCTCTGCGGTGCAAGTCGTGCTGGCGATCGCCTGCGGTGAGGTGTTCGGCATCGTTCAGAACCTGATCATCACGGCCGCGAGGGCGCTCAACCTGCCGCCGGGCGAACGCCTCGACAGCTGGTCCCCGATCGGCCCGTGGCGCGACGAGGCGCTCAGCGCGGCCGGCATGGTGCTCGGCACGCTGGCCGCCGTCTCCCTGACGCACGTGCCGATCGCGGTGCTGGCCGTCGCGGCGGTCGGCGCGGGCATCCACTGGGCGCTGAGCCACCAGTCCGAGCTGGAGCAGACCCGCGCGCAGGCGCGCACCGACCCCAAGACCGGCACGCTGAACAGCTTCGGCTGGCAGGAGCAGGCCACCAGGCAGGTCGCCAGGGCCAGGGGCAACCATCGGCCGATCTCGCTGCTGATGATCGACGCGGACCACTTCAAGCTCATCAACGACGCCTGGGGCCACCCGACCGGCGACGCCGTGCTGCGGCTGATCGGCGACACGTTGCGGTCGGTGACCAGGCCGGGTGACGTGGTGGCGCGGTTCGGCGGCGAGGAGTTCGTGGTGCTGCTGCCCGACACGGGCGCGGCCGAGGCGTTCCGGGTGGCCGAGCGGATCCGCGCCACGCTCGGCGCGAGCGCGCTGCCGGCGACCGACCGGCGCGGCGGCGAGATCGTGCTGAAGGGCCGGGACGCGCCGCCGCCGCGCGGCCCCGGCGACCAGATCCTGCTGACCGCCTCGGGCGGATACGTCGACGCCGACTACCGCGCGATCAGCGCGTCGGTCGGCGTGGCGGCCAGCTGCGGGCAGACGGCCGACCTGCGGCAGCTGATGGAGCGGGCCGACGCCGCCATGTATCGGGCCAAGAAGCGGGGCCGCAACACGGTGTGGCTGGACACTGTCCGGCTCGGTAGCGCGGGCGACCCCGATCGCAGGTGATCCGGAACTCATCCGTCCCGAGACTGCTACAATAGCGTCCGGTTCGATGACTCTCAGTGATGTTTTCGCGTCACCGCTAGGCCGAACGGGTGTTGGTCGTCCTCGATCTGCGACGGCACGAACCACACCTCATCCACCCGACCTGCTGGCGTACCGTGTTGCGCGTCCCGCAGGCCCGCCCGCACCCACGAGCAACGGATCCCCGACGAGATGACCGCCGATAACAAGCGCCCCAACAGCGGTGCGCTCTCCCACTTCTTCGACCTCGCCAAGGGCGTCGTCCCCCCGATGCACCCGGCAGGACGCCCGTTCGTCCTCGGTGCGGCGGTGGTCACCTTCCTGCTGCGGCGGTTCTCCCGCCGTGCCGGGGTGCTCGGCGCGGTCGTGACGGCGTGGTGCGCCTGGTTCTACCGCGTGCCCAAGCGCGTGACGCCGACCAGGCCGGGCATCGCGGTCGCGCCGGCCGACGGCACCGTGTCGCACGTCGTCGAGGCGGCCCCGCCGGCCGAACTCGGCCTCGGCACCGAGCCGATGCTGCGGATCAGCGTCTTCCTGACGATCTTCGACGTGCACGTCCAGCGCATCCCCGCCGACGGCGAGATCAGGCAGGTCTCCTACCGGCCGGGCAAGTTCCTCTCCGCCGACCTGGACAAGGCCAGCGAGGACAACGAGCGCAACACCCTGCTGCTGCGCACCACCTCCGGCCACGAGCTGGTCGTCGTGCAGATCGCGGGCCTGATCGCCAGGCGGATCGTCTGCCACGTCAACGAGGGCGAGAAGGTCGACGCCGGCCAGACCTACGGCCTGATCCGGTTCGGCTCGCGGGTGGACCTCTACGTTCCGCTCGGCAGCCGCGCGCTGGTCGAGGCCGGACAGCGCACCATCGGCGGGGAGACAGTGCTCGCCGAACTCCCGAAGGGCTGAGCATGCCGACCACCGGGCCAGGGGTCCGACTGCTGCCGAACGCGATCACGGTCCTCGCCATGTGCGCGGGGCTGTCCGCCGTGCAGTTCGCGCTCGGCGCGCACTGGGACCTGGCGATCGCGTCGATCGGCGTCGCCGCCGTGCTGGACAGCCTCGACGGCCGCATCGCCAGGCTGCTCGACGCCACCAGCAAGATGGGCGCCGAGCTGGACTCGCTGTCCGACGCGATCTCCTTCGGCGTCGCGCCAGCCCTGGTGGTCTACGTGTGGAAGCTGCGGCTGGAGGAGAACCGCATCGGCTGGGTCGTCGCACTCGTCTTTGCGGTGTGCATGATCCTTCGCCTTGCGCGCTTCAACACGCTGCTGGAGGACACCGAGCAGCCGCCGTACGCCAAGGAGTTCTTCGTCGGCGTGCCGGCCCCGGCGGGCGGCCTGCTGATCCTGCTGCCGCTGATCATCACCGAGCAGATCGGCCGCGACGGCTGGTGGTCCTCGCCCGGCCTGCTGATGGTGTGGACCGTCGCGGTCGCGGTGCTGCTGATCAGCCGGATCCCGACGCTGTCGGTGAAGACCGTGAAGGTGCCGCCGCGCGCGGTCGCGCCGCTGCTGGTGCTCGTCGGACTGCTCGCGGCGGCCATCATCACCTTCCCGCTGGTGGCGCTCGCCACCGCGATGATCGTCTACCTCGGCCACCTGCCCTACGCGGTGCGCCGGTACCGCTGGCTGGCCAAGCACCCCGAGGCGTGGAGCGTGCCGGCCGCCGACCGCAGGGCCATCCGCAGGGCGCACGGCGTCGCGGCCCGCAGGCTCGGCCTGCGGCAGCCGTTGCGCGGCCGGGTGGCCGGCGCGGCCATGCGCGCGGTGCGGCTGCCCCGGCGCAACGGCCAGGTCAGCGACGGCGGCGGACACGTCGGCCCCGGCAGGCGACGCGGCTGGCGGCAGATCGGCCTGCGCCGCAACCAGGGCCCCAAGGAACCCCAGCCGCCGCGCCGCACGCCGTAGTCGAGGGCGGGGTCGAGCGCCGCATTAAGCTCGGGCGCTGTGATCACGCTGACGGCACGGCTGGCCTCTTCCGCCCTGGACACCAGGCGCGGCGTCGTCCGACTGCATCCCGAGGTGCTCGACGCCCTCGGCCTGCGCGCCTGGGACGCGGTGCGGCTGACCGGGGCGCGCGTCAGCGCGGCGCTGGCGGCCTCGGGTGACGGCGCTGGCTCGCCGGGCATCGTGCTGGTCGACGACGTCACGCTGTCCAACCTCGGGATCGCCGAGGGCGCGGAGATCGTGGTCGCGCCGGTGCAGGTGACCGCGGCGCGCGCCGTCACCGTCAGCGGCTCGCGGCTGGCCACCACCTCGCTCACCCCGGAGACGCTGCGGCTCGCGCTCACCGGGAAGGTGCTCACGGTCGGCGACGCCGTCTCGCTGCTGCCCCAGGACCTCAACCCCCTGCCCGGCACGGATCTCGCCGCCACCCGCAGCAGGCTCGCCGCCGCCATCGGCATGACCTGGACCAACGAACTGCTGACCGTCACCGCGACCGAGCCGCCCGGCCCTGTCGCGGTCGGGCCCTCGACCGTGGTCGGCTGGCGGGACGGCGCGCGGACCGGGGACACCGGCGGCCAGCTCGTGCCGGTCATCGCGACGCGGACCCCCGCCCCGGTCGCGCCCGCCAGGCTCGAACTGCCCGCCGCCGAGGAGCGGCCCGTGCCGCCGCTGACCGACCTGGTCGGCCACCGGGACGCGGCGCGGAAGCTGACCGAGTGGCTCGACCTGAGCTTCCGCAGGCCCGAGCTGCTGACCAGGCTCGGCGCGACGGCGCGGCTCGGCGTCCTGCTCGGCGGGCCGGAGGGCGTCGGCAAGACCACCCTGGTGCGATCGGTCGCGCGCAGCCTCGGCGCGGAGGTCGTCGAGCTGGCCGCGCCGAGCGTCGCAGTGCTTGAGGCCGGGGCCGCCGCCCAGCGGGTGGCCGACGCGGTGACGGCCGCCGCGACGCTGGCCGACCAGGACGGCCCGTGCCTGCTGCTGGTGACCGACGTCGACGCGCTGCTGCCGATGACCACTCCGCCGCCCGTCGCCACCGTCGTGCTGGAGACGCTGCGCGCGGCCGTCGGGTTCCCGCAGCTCGCGCTGGTGGTCACCAGCTCGCACCCGGAGGCCGTCGACCCGAGGCTGCGCTCCCCCGAACTGGTCGACCGCGAGCTGACCCTGGCCCCGCCGGACGGCCCCGGCCGCACCGAGCTGCTGCGGGTGCTGCTGCGCGACGTGCCGATGGAGTCCACTGTGGACCTCGGCCCGATCGCCGACCGGACTCCTGGCTTCGTCGCCGCCGACCTGGTCGCGCTGCGCCGGGAGGCGGCCGTGCGGTCGGCGCTGCGGCAACAGGACTCCGACGAGCCGCGCATCGGCCAGGAGGACCTGCTCGGCGCGCTGGACACCGTGCGGCCGACCTCGATGTCCACTTCGGACATTCTGCGCACCGGCGGCCTGACGCTGGACGACGTCGGCGCGATGGCCGAGGTGAAGCAGGCGCTCACCGAGTCGGCGCTGTGGCCGTTGCAGTACCCGGATTCCTTTGCCCGCCTCGGTGTCGCGCCGCCGCGCGGGGTGCTGCTGTACGGGCCGCCGGGGTGCGGCAAGACGTTCCTGGTGCGCGCGCTGGCCGGCACCGGGCAACTGAACGTGCTGTCGGTCAAGGGCGCCGAGCTGATGGACAAGTTCGTCGGCGAGTCGGAGCGCGCGGTGCGGGAGCTGTTCCGCCGCGCCGCCGAGGCCGCGCCGGCCATGGTGTTCCTCGACGAGGTGGACGCGTTGGCGCCGAGGCGCGGGCAGTCCTCTGACTCGGGTGTCGCGGACCGGGTGGTCGCCGCGCTGCTGACCGAGCTGGACGGCGTCGAGCCGCTGCGCGATGTGGTGGTGCTCGCCGCGACGAACCGGCCGGAGCTGGTCGACCCGGCGCTGCTGCGGCCTGGCCGCCTTGAGCGGCTGGTGTACGTGCCGCCGCCGAGCGCCACCGACCGCGCGGCGATCCTGCGGGCCGCGGCGAAGAACACGCCGCTGGCCGGGGATGTGGACGTGGACGAGCTGGCCGTGTCGCTGGAGGGCTACTCGGCGGCGGACTGCGCCGCGCTGGTCCGCGAGGCCGCGCTGACCGCCATGCGGGAGTCGCTGGACGCCGCCGAGGTCACCGCGGCGCACCTGGCCGCCGCGCGCGGGGCCGTGCGCCCGTCGCTGGATCCCGCGCAGCTGGCCGCGCTCGCCGCCTACGCCGAGACGCGCGGCTGACGAGCCGAGCCGGCGCCGTGGCCCGGCCACGGCGCCAGTGGCTCGGCTACTTCATGCCCTTGTAGTCGTTGGTGACGATGAAGATGATGCCTGGGCTGGCGGAGGCGATGCCGTCGAAGCGGGGCTCGACGCGGGCGCCGACCCTGGCCCCGAGCCGGTTGGCCGCGTCCTGCTCACTGGTGCCCGGCCGGAAGTAGACCGTGGTGGTCGGGATCTGCCCCTGCGAGTAGTTGCCGACGTCGATCACGTCCCAGCCGGCGCCGCGCAGGTCGTCGGCGGCCATGGCGGCCAGGCGCGGGATGGTGCTGTTGTTGTAGACCCGCACCGGCGATGCGGCGATGGGCGGCGGGTTCCCCGGCTGGCTCTGGTTCGCCGTCGGGGGCTGCGTGGTCGGCCCACCGGTGGTCGGCGCAGGCGCGCTCGTGGTCGGGGCCGTCGAGTCCGGGGCGCTGGTGGTCGGCGGCTGCGCCGAGGTCGGCGCCGTGCTGGCGCTCGTGCCGGGATCGGCGGACGAGGAACCCGACGCGGTGCCGGTCTGGGACGCCGGGGTGTTGTTGCCGCTCGCGACCGGGGATGGACCCCAGCCGAACAGCGAGACCACACCGATGACGGCGGCGATCGCGGCGACGGCGATCAGCGCGAGCCCGGCGACCCGCGCCGGACGGGATGGACTTGGGTCCACGGAACTCATCTCGGTTCGATGCCCAGGCGACGCGCTGACCGCGCTCGCTGCCTACCTGCCCTGAGCCTACGGAGTCTCTTGATCAACATGGGATCGGCCGCCAGGGCCTCCTGCTTGTCGATCAGGGCGTTGAGGAGCTGGTAGTACCGCGTGCCCGACATGTCGAACAGCTCGCGGATCGCCTGTTCCTTCGCGCCCGCGTACTTCCACCACTGCCGTTCGAACGCGAGGATCTCTCGCTCCCGGCTGGTCAGGCCGTCATCCGGCTCCTCGGCCGGCGCCAGGGCCTCTGCGGCGTCCATCTGGCTCCTCGCCTCGCGGTGGGGATCCCTGCGGTCGCAGGAACCACGCCCCCGTGATTCCCAGACGCTATTACATCACGTGATCATCGTCGCCGTGCCGCGATCGCCCGGCGCGTCCGTTCCCGAGTCAGATTAATCTGCCTCCCATGGCAGTTCACCCGATCCGCATCGTGGGCGACCCCGTCCTGCACAACCCGACCCGCAAGGTCGAGGCGTTCGACGACGAGCTGCGGACCCTGCTCAACGACATGTTCGAGACGATGGCCGCGGCCAACGGCGTCGGGCTCGCCGCCAACCAGATCGGCGTCGACCTGCGCGTGTTCGTCTACGACTGCCCCGAC
The DNA here is from genome assembly GCF_008386585.1 of Solihabitans fulvus. Lineage (GTDB taxonomy): Bacteria > Actinomycetota > Actinomycetes > Mycobacteriales > Pseudonocardiaceae > Solihabitans > Solihabitans fulvus. Next base: position 334,273 of record NZ_VUOB01000022.1, on the reverse strand, counting down.
GACGAGGGCGTCCGGCACCGCGGCCTCGTGGTCAACCCGGTGCTGTCGACGTCCGAGGTGCCCGAGGGCATGCCCGACCCAGACGACGACTTCGAGGGCTGCCTCTCGGTGCCCGGCGAGACGTTCCCCACCGGCCGCGCCACCTGGGCCAAGGTCACCGGGCAGGACGAGCGGGGCGAGCCGGTCGAGGTCGAGGGCACCGGCTTCTTCGCCAGGTGCCTCCAGCACGAGACCGACCACCTCGACGGCTTCCTCTACCTCGACCGGCTGGTCGGCAGGAACAAGCGCGAGGCCAAGCGAATGCTCAGGCAGAACGAATGGGGCAAGCCGGGTCTGTCCTGGGACCCGGCGACGGCCGAGGACCCGTTCGCCGACGACGAGTAGCAGGTCGACGCAGCAGATCCGACGAGTAGTCAGGTCTCAGACCAGTCGTTCGGCGGCGGCCAGCACCGGGTCGCCGTCGTCCGGCCGCATGGCTGGGACGCGCAGGTCGACCGGGATGCCGGCGCCCTCGACGCAGTGGCCGGCACGGTCGTAGGTCAGGACCGTGCTGATGGCGAGCTGCCAGCCGGGGAACACGTCCAGGACGCGAGGCCGGCCACTGCCGCCGCCGCTGCGCTCGCCGACGACCCGCACGTGCGGCAACCCCTGCAAGCCGAGCAGGAAGTCCTCGCTGGCCGAGTAGGTGAGGGCGTCGGTGAGCACGATCAGCCGCCCCGGCCAGCGCCGTACTCCCTCGGTCGGGCGGGCGATGATCGGCACCGGCGCGGACAGCCCGCGCCCGACCGAGTACCGCACGGCGCCCATGGCCGTGCCGCCCGCGCCCCTCCCGTCGACGCGCACATCCGTGTCCCGCACACCTGTGCCCCGCACATCCGTGTCCCGCACACCTGTGCCCCGCACATCCGTGTCCCGCACACCTGTGCCCCGCACGTGTGTGTCCCACACATCTGTGCCGCCCACGTCTGTGCGGCACACATCCGCACCGCACACGTGTGTGTCCTGCACATGTGTGCGACCCATGATCGTGTCGTCCCGCACGAAGCGATCTCTGGTGGCCAGGCCGAGCAGGTAGTTCCCTCCGACGTTGCCGCGCAGGTCGAGCACGAGGGCCGGGCAACCGGCCAGGTCGGCGAGCGCCGCGTCGACCGCGTCCTCGATGCCGGCGCCCGCCAGCCAGAGCTGTATCCGCAGGTAGCCTGCCCCGGACGGCAGCCGTCGCCAGGACACCAGGTCGCCGTGCGGCAGCCCGGTCGGCGTCTCCGCCCAGTGCACCACCGCTCCGCCCGGCCCGAACGCGGTGAGCCGCCTCGACACGCCCGGCGACGAGGACAACAGGCGTCGACCGGCGGCGTACGGGCGCATGTGCGGCGGCGCGCAGGTGCGCCGGAACACGTCGGCGGGGTCGTCGGCGGCGAGCCGCCAGCCGGGCCGGACACCGGCCAGCCAGGCCCCGCTGCCCTCGGGCACCCGCAGCAACCGCGCGCGCCCGCCAGCCCCACCGCCGGCCGGCGGCCCGGCGACCTCCGCGACGTAGGGCAGCGGCACCGGCCTGGGCACCGGGTGCAGGGCGGTGTGCGCGTCCCCGAGTTCCGCGATCCACTCCTGGGCGGCGGCGAGCGGATCGGCGGCGGCCAGCACGCGCGGACCGTGCTCGGCGCAGGTCCGCGCCCAGTCCAGCCCGCGCAACTCGAAACCGGGGAAGGTGAACCCCACCTCTGCCGCGATCCTGACCACGGCGCCGGCCAGGTTCGTCGCCGGTTCGGCGCGCACGTCGGCCTTGGTGCGCAGCCAGGTGTGCCGGAGGCTGAGCGTGCCCCACAGCTCCCGGTGCGTCGCGGCGACCGACTCGATCAGCTCGCCGTCGGCGCGGATAAGCGCGGGACCGTCGTGCGCCGGGTCCAGCAGGAACACCCAGCGGTGGCCGACGCCAGGATCGGCGCGCAGCACGCGCGCCTCGACGCCGAACTCGGCTTCGATGGCGGCCCGCTCCTGGTGCAGCAGCCTGGCGTGCTGGTCGAACTCCGCCCCCTGCGGCCAGACCAGCGCCAACTCCATGGTCCAGACCCTACGAGGTGCGCCGCCACGGCAGTTCCGGCAGCCCGGCCATCGCCGCGTAGCTGGCGCACTCGGCGAGGTCCGCGTAGCGGCCGGCCAGCACGTGCGCCCTGATCCGCTGCGCCTGGCCGGTCGTGGTCAGCTCCCCGACCAGCAGGAACGGCATGGTCAGCTGCCAGCTCTGCACGATCGTCGGGCGCTGCCGGTGCGGGGCGCGCAGCACGGCCCGGCAGACCCGCAGGGCGTGTTCGTTGCCGGTCATCGCGCCGGGGTGACCGAGGTGGTCCCAGGCCCACCGGTTGGTGTCGGCGATCGTGCAGCGCACGCAGCCCAGCGGGCCAGCGCCGAGCTCCGAACCGCACTGGCCGCAGGTCAGCAGCGCGAGCGCCCAGTCGGTGCAGGTCCAGGGGTGCCGGCCGACCTCGTCGGCGAGCACCCGTTCGGCGAGCTCCCGCTCCCCCTCCGCGCCCGGCTCGACCCCCTCGGCGGCCAGCAGCGCCTGCCAGTCCGGCCGCCACAGCGCGTCGACCGCGTCGGCGCAGGACGAGCAGGCCGGATACCCCCTGCCGAGCAGGTCACCGCAGTCCGCGCACGGCAAGGCGGCGGCGGGGCGCTTGGCCCGGCGCGCGCCTGGCGGATAGGGCTGATCCTCAGCCACGCCGAGAACCGTAGCCGTATGCCGACCGGTCTGCCCTTGGCAGTCCACCGGTGGGGTGGTTATGGTCGGGCCGACAACTCAACACAACGCGGGAGCTCGCGCCATAGCGGGCTGAGAGGGCGGCTGGAGTCGAGAAGCGACCCGGTGCCGCCGACCGCCTGAACCTGACCGGGTAATGCCGGCGTAGGGAGGAATGTCGTGACGGCTCTTGACGACCGCTCTGTCCGCCCCAGTGTGACCACCGGGCCGATCTCCGGCTCGCGGAAGGTGTACCGCGACGCCGGTGACGGCGTGCGGGTCCCCTTCCGCAGGGTCGAACTGACCAACGGCGAGCACGTCGACCTATACGACACTTCCGGTCCATATACCGACGAGAGCGCGACCATCGACGTCCACAGTGGACTTCCGGCGCTGCGAGAGGACTGGATCGCGGGCCGCGAGCCGATCGGCGGCGCGGTGACCCAGCTGGCCTACGCGAAGGCCGGCGTCATCACGGCCGAGATGCGGTTCTGCGCCGAGCGCGAGGGTGTCGACCCCGAGCTGGTGCGCTCGGAGGTGGCGATCGGCCGGGCCGTGATCCCGGCCAACCGCCGCCACCCCGAGGCCGAGCCGATGGTCATCGGCAAGAAGTTCCTGGTGAAGATCAACGCCAACATCGGGAACTCGGCGGTGTCCTCCTCGATCGAGGAGGAGGTGGACAAGATGGTGTGGGCGTCCCGCTGGGGCGCGGACACGCTGATGGACCTGTCCACCGGCAAGCGGATCCACGAGACCCGCGAGTGGATCATGCGCAACGCGCCGATCCCGGTCGGCACCGTGCCGATCTACCAGGCGCTGGAGAAGGTCAACGGGGATCCGGCCGAGCTGTCCTGGGAGGTCTACCGGGACACCATCATCGAGCAGTGCGAGCAGGGCGTCGACTACATGACGGTGCACGCCGGCGTGCTGCTGCGCTACGTGCCGCTGACCGCCCGACGGGTCACCGGCATCGTGTCGCGGGGCGGCTCGATCATGGCCGCGTGGTGCCTTGCGCACCACAAGGAGAGCTTCCTCTACACGAACTTCGAGGAGCTGTGCGAGATCCTGCGCACCTACGACGTGACGTTCTCGCTCGGCGACGGGCTGCGGCCCGGGTCGATCGCGGACGCCAACGACGAGGCGCAGTTCGCGGAGCTGCGCACGTTGGGCGAGCTGACGCACATCGCCAGGGCGCACGACGTGCAGGTGATGATCGAGGGCCCCGGCCACGTGCCGATGCACAAGATCGCGGAGAACGTGCGGCTGGAGGAGGAGTGGTGCGGCGAGGCGCCGTTCTACACCCTCGGCCCGCTGGCCACGGACATCGCGCCCGCCTACGACCACATCACCTCGGCGATCGGCGCGGCGCAGATCGCCTGGCACGGCACGGCGATGCTCTGCTACGTCACGCCGAAGGAGCACCTCGGGCTGCCCAACCGGGACGACGTGAAGACGGGCGTGATCACCTACAAGATCGCGGCGCACTCGGCCGACCTGGCCAAGGGTCACCCGAGGGCGCAGGACTGGGACGACGCGTTGTCCAAGGCGCGCTTCGAGTTCCGCTGGAACGACCAGTTCAACCTGTCGCTCGACCCGGACACCGCTCGGTCCTTCCACGACGAGACGCTGCCGGTCGAGGCCGCGAAGACCGCACACTTCTGCTCGATGTGCGGGCCGAAGTTCTGCTCGATGAAGATCACGCAGGACGTCCGGAAGTACGCGGAGGAACGGGGCCTGTCGACCGTCGAGGCGATCGAGGCCGGTATGCAGGAGATGTCCACGGAGTTCGCCGACCACGGCAAGCAGGTCTATCTGCCAGTGGTGGAAAAGAGTTGAGTTGACCACAGCACCACCCGCCGTGCTCACCATCGCCGGATCCGACTCCGGCGGTGGTGCCGGCATCCAGGCCGACCTCCGCACGTTCTTCGCGTGCGGGGTGCACGGGATGACCGCGGTGACGGCCGTGACCGTGCAGAACACGTTGGGCGTCACCGGTTTCACCGAGCTGCCGCCGGAGGTGGTCGCCGCCCAGATCGAGGCGGTGGCCGCCGACATCGGTGTGCGCGCGGCGAAGACGGGCATGCTGGCCAGCGCGGGGATCATCGCCGCGGTGGCCGACGCGTGCGAGCGGGTCCACATCGGACGGTCCGGGTCGACGCCGTTCGTCGTCGACCCGGTCGCCGCGTCGATGCACGGCGACCCGCTGCTGCGTGAGGACGCGCTGGACGCGTTGCGGCGCAGGCTGTTCCCGATGGCGACGCTGGTCACGCCGAACCTCGACGAGGTCGCGCTGCTCACCGGGATCACCGTGACCGACCGGGCCAGCCAACGGAAGGCGGCCGAGGCGCTGCACGCGTTCGGGCCGCAGTGGGCGCTGGTCAAGGGCGGCCACCTGTGGACCGATCCGGAGTGCGTCGACCTGCTCTACGACGGCAGGCGGTTCGTCGAGCTGCCCGGCCCGAGGTACGACACGAAGCACACGCACGGCAGCGGCGACACCATCGCGTCGTCGATCACCTCGGCGCTGGCCAAGGGCGCGGACGTGCCGGAGGCGGTGCGGTTCGGCAAGGAGTTCGTGGTGCGGTCGGTCCGCGACGCCTATCCGCTCGGCGGCGGTGTCGGGCCGGTCTCGCCGTTCTGGCGGCTGGACGGCGCGCTGCCGGAACTGGAACTGCCGGAACTGGGGCTCTAGAGCCCTTAGAGCTCGTCGGTGCCGACGCCCAGCAGGGCGGTCAGGACTGCCGGAACTGGGGCTTTAGAGCCCTTAGAGCTCGTCGGTGCCGGCGCCCAGCAGGGCGGTCAGGGCCGTATCGAGCGCGGTCAGCAGGACGGCCTGGTCGTCCGGGTTGTAGAGCAACCGGACGGACAGGCCGTCCGACACCGCGATGAGCGCGTCGGCCACGGCGAACGGGTCGAGGTCCTGGCGGATCCGGCCGGCCGCGAGCGCCGCGCCGAGCAGCTCGGCCAGGTGGCCACGCACCTCGCGGTCGACCTCGGCGAGCACGGCTCCGAAGTCGGCGCGCAGCGCGCCACGGACCGCGAAGGCCGCCCACACCACGGCTTCGGCGCGGCGATCCTCGTCCAGCGGGAGCGTGGCCTCGACGTACCTGCGCAGCACGTCCTTCGTCGGCCCGGCGGGATCGACCCGTAGCAGCCGCTCGGTCGCCCGTTCGCCGGTCAGGTCGAGGGCGAAGCGCAGCAGCTCGTCCTTGCTGCTGAAGTACTTCTGCACCGCCCCGGCGGATCGGCCAGCCTCGGCCGCGACCGTGCGCACGCTGACCTCCTCAAGGCCCTCGCGCGCGAGCAGCCGAAGCAGGGCTGCGCCGATGTCCCTGCGCTGCTGCGCCCTGTCCACGACCTTCGGCATCGACTCACCTCGCTTTTGGGATACACTCGTATTCTAAACGGGGAGGAAGGCCATGACCGATCACGACCTGTCCGTCCGAGCCTCGGATGCAGACCGCGAGGCCGCGTGCGGGGTGCTCGGCGCCGCGCTGGCCGACGGCCGGCTCGACCTGGCCGAGTATGAGCGCAGGCTGGACCTCGCGGTGTCGGCGGGCACCACCGGCGAGCTGGTCGCGCTCACCGCCGACCTGCCGGCCACCCCGGCGCAACTGGCGGCCGAGCGCAAGCGCAGAGAGCTACGCGAGTGGGTCGACGAATGGTGGGCCTGGCTCGGCGGCGCGGTGATCATGGTCGGCATCTGGGGCGTGAGCAGCCTCGTCGCGGGCCACGCTCAGCACTTCTGGCCCGTCTGGCCGCTCGGCGCGTGGGCGCTCGTGCTGCTCGCCCTCGCGTTCGTCGACGGCGACCGGGACCGTTCCAAGGCCGCGGCCCGCCGGTAAGCCCTCGGCCGGCGGCCGACCACACCTTGGATCGGGGGACATCCGCTGCCGACGTCTCGCGGCGCGGGAACGCCGAGATCCCGGTCAGACCTCGGGATCCTCGGTGACGATCTCCTCAAGGGCCTCGAGCGCGGTGACGAGCGAGGCGAAGTGCCCAGGGTCGAGGCGCTCGATCCGGCGCTGCAACTCGTGCACGCGGGCGGACCGCACGCCGGACGCCATCCGCTCCCCCTCGGGGGTCGGCGAGGCCAGCCAGGCGCGGCCGTCCTGCGGATCGGGGTCGCGCTGCACGTAGCCGGCCTCCACCAGCGCCGCGACGATCCGCGACAGCGTCGGCGGGGCGACGCCCTCCTTGGCGGCGAGGTCGCCGAGCCGCATCGGACCACACCGCGCCAGCGTCGCCAGCGCGGACACCGCGCCGGGGCCGAGACCGGGCGAACCCGTGCGGCGCAACAACCTGGACAACCGGCCGATGGCGAGATAGAGCCGCGCGGTGGCGTCCTCGACCTCACCGGCCGTCGTGGCCGTCACGGCAGATTCGCCTCCTCCTGGGATGGAGGGGTACCGAAACCAGCACCCCGCCATCCATTGTGCAGGCTCGGCGCACCGACGGTCCGCAGTCCGGTGGCTTTGGCCCCGCAAGATGGAACGAAAGCGCTTCCCGGTGCGCCCGAACGTTCTACGGGTCGTTCTACAGGTCGTTCTACACGTCAGGATCGGGGCTGGACGCCTCGGCCCAAAAGCGCCGAGGAATCCGTCCCGCGAGCCGCGCCAGCCTGCCGGCCTCGACGCCGGCGCGCATCGCGGCGGCCATCCGCTCCGGGTCCTGCGCCCTGGTCACCGCCGTGGCCAACAACACCGCCGAGCAGCCCAGTTCCATCGCCAGTGCCGCGTCGGACGCGGTGCCGATGCCCGCGTCGAGGATCACCGGCACGGACGCGCGCGACACGATCAGCTCGATGTTGTGCGGGTTGCGGATGCCGAGCCCGGTGCCGATCGGCGAGCCGAGCGGCATCACCGCCGCGCAGCCGACCTGCTCCAGCCGCAGCGCGAGCACCGGATCGTCGTTGGTGTAGGGCAGCACGGTGAAACCGTCGTCGACCAACCGCTCCGCCGCGTCGAGGAGCTCGACGGGATCGGGCAGCAGCGTGCGGTCGTCGGCGATCACCTCCAACTTCACCCAACTGGTGCCGAGCGCCTCCCTGGCCAGCCGCGCGGTGAGCACCGCCTCGGCGGCGCCCCGACAGCCCGCGGTGTTGGGCAGCGGCTCGATCCCGAGGCGCCGCAACAACTCCAGCACGCCGGTGCCGCCCGAGCTGTCCATCCGGCGCATCGCCACCGTGGTCAGCTCGGTGCCCGAGGAGACGAGCGCGCGTTCGAGCACGGCCAGGTTCGCCGCGCCGCCGGTGCCCATCACCAGGCGCGAGCCGAACTCACGGCCGCCGATGATCAGTGGGTCGTCCATCGTGTCACCCTCCCTGCACGGCGGTCAGCACCTCGACCGCCGCGTCCTCGTGCAGCGGGGTGGTCGGCCACGCCGCGCGCGGCACGATCTCCCCGTCCACCGCGACGGCGACGCCGGACGGCGGCGCCCCGAGCTCGTCGAGGACCGCCGCCACGGTGATCCCCTCGGCCAGATCCCGGTGCTCGCCGTTGACCCGTGCCCTCATCCCGCCCCTCCTGTTCTCGTTGTCGTGGCCCGTTGTGCGAACCGTTCGGGGTCGGCCGCCGCGATCTCCTCGCACACCGGCCGGCCCGCCAGCAGGTCGAGCACCGCGTCGGCGGTGATCGGGGCGAGCAGCAGGCCGTTGCGGTGGTGGCCGGTCGCGGCGAGCACCCCGGGTTCCAACCAGCCGACCAGCGGCAGGTTGTCCGGGCTGCCGGCGCGGAACCCGGCGGCGCACTCGGCGAGCGCGTACTCCGCGACACCGGGCAGCACCAGTTCGGCGTCGGCGAGCAGGTCGCGCACCCCGCCGACGGTGACGTCCTGGTCGAAGCCGGCCTCGTACTCGGTGGCGCCGAGCACCAGCCCGTCATCCCGTGGCACCAGGTAGGCCGGCCGGCCGCGCACCAACGCGCGGACCGTGCGGGTCGGCGGCGGGAGCGCGCCGGGACGTGCCCGCAGCCGCAGGATCTCGCCCTTCACCGGGCGGATCACACCGCGCAGCGCGGGATGCAGCTCGCCGCTCCACGCGCCGGCTGTGATCACGACGACGTCACAGTCCACAATGGACTGATCGGTGAACTCGACCCGACCGGCCGACACGCGCGCGACGGGACGGATGTCGAAGCCGACGCCGTGCCACTCACACGCCACGCGCAACGCGGCGAGCAGCGCCCGGTTGTCCACGGAGACGTCCTGCGGCACCGACAGTCCACTTCGGACACTCGGACCGAGGCTCGGTTCGAGCGCGCGCACCTCCCGCCCGGTCAGGCGGGTCACCTGGCGGCCTGCCCCGGCGAGGTGCCCGGCCAACGCGTCGAGGACCTCGGCGTCCGCGCGGTCCAGCGCCACCGCGAGCGTGCCCTCCGCGCGCAGGCCCGGCGACATGCCGGAGTCCGCGCGCAGCCGGTCCGCGTAGGAGGGCCAGCCGACCTGCGCGGCGAGACCGAGCGCGAGCACCGGTTCCTCGCCGGGCCACGCCTCGGTCAGCGGGGCCAGCATGCCGCCGGCCACCCAGGACGCGCCGCCGCCGGGGTCGGGATCGAGCACCTCGACGGCGTACCCGGCCACGGCGGCACGCCACGCCACCGACAGCCCGATGACGCCGCCACCGACCACGGTGAGACGGCCACTAACACCCGCGAAAGACATCACCATCACGCTCCCTGCGCCGGCATGACCCGGATCAGGTTCGACGGTCGGGACTGGCAAGTCCCCTCTCAGCCCGGTTCCTCCAGGCTCCCGTGCGACCAGCCACCACCGTAGCGCACGAGGAGATCCACGCAATGCGCACTTTCCTTCGATCCCACGCGGCGGTTACGGTCGCCGCGTGCCGGGACTCGACGGAGATCAGATCAGGCGGCGGCTCGCCGACGCGCGGTTGTACCTGTGCACCGACGCACGGGCAGGCCGGGGCGACCTCGCAGAGTTCCTGGACGCGGCGCTGGCCGGTGGCGTCGACGTCGTCCAGCTGCGGGACAAGGCCGACGGCCCGCTCGAGGCGCGGCAGGAACTGGCGGCGCTCGAGGTGTTCGCGGAGGCGTGCGCGCGGCACGGCGCGCTGCTGTCGGTGAACGATCGTGCCGACGTGGCGCTCGCGGCCGGGGCGGACGTGCTGCACCTGGGCCAGGACGACCTGCCGGTGTCCGTCGCGCGACGGATCCTCGGCGAGGACGTGGTGATCGGCCGCTCCACGCACGACCGCGCGCAGGCGGCGGCCGCGGCCGGCGAGCCAGGCGTGGACTACTTCTGCGTCGGACCGTGCTGGCCGACGCCGACCAAGCCGGGCCGGACCGCGCCGGGACTGAGCCTGGTCCGGGACGCGGCGGCGCTCGACGGCGACCGGCCGTGGTTCGCCATCGGCGGGATCGACCACGGACGGCTGGACGAGGTGCTGGCCGCCGGGGCTGACCGGGTGGTGGTCGTCCGCGCGATCACCGAGGCGGCGGACCCGCTGGATGCGGCGCAACGGCTCGCCAAGCGTTTGCGCGGCTGAGGTTTGCGCGGCCAGTCGAGCGCGGCTAGGTCAGGCGCGGCTAGGTCAGGCGCGACTGAGTCGGGCGCTGCCGGGGCGGGCGCGACCGGGTCGGGTGCGACCGGGTCGGGCGCAGTTATCCACAAGGCGACTAGCTGTCCACAGCCCGCCGACTTTCGCGGGCCTCCGCCGATGGACGGCGATACCCTGGCCAGGGGGACAGCCCCCGAGGGAGGGTGGGCTGGCTCTTGGGGCGGGCCGGCTCCTAGGGCGGGCTGGCTCAGTGGCCTCTGTGGCGCGGTGTCCCGCGGAAGTCGTCAGCTCGCTGGCCGGGTCGGGCCCCGGTCGCGATTGGCAGTCGCGGTCAGACGTCGTAGCTGAGGTCGGTTGCGGTGAGGCTGGTGGGACGGACGCGGAGCCAGGCCGTGCCGCGGTCGGCTGGGTCGTCGTGGAGGTAGTGGCGGAACCGGGCGTCCCAGCGAGTCTCGTCGGGGCCGAGGTATCGGCTGAGTTTGCGCAGCCCCCTCGGCACGTCGAAGGGCAGCACTTCGGCGGGCCCTCGGGCGATGACCTGCCGGACGAGGCCGGTGGCCGGGTCGCAGACATCGACGGTGATGGCCAGGGCCGGGTCGGTGCGGACGCGGTCGAGCAGCTTGGCCCACGGGCCGGTGAGGATCCAGAACGCCTCGTCCTCCCACAGGTACCAGGTCGGTCGAACGGTGGGACCGTTGGTGGCGACGCGGGCGGTCAGGGGCTGGGCCAGGAAGGCGTCGATGTCGAAGTCGATCACCATGCCGATTGTGATCGACCGCGCCGGCGCGGCGTCGCCGCGCATCGGGCAACTCACACCGGAACGCCCGAACGCTCGTTGAAATCGTGCTGAACTGCTCGTACCTTTGAAGTTGAAAATTCAACCTTTGGAGGGCTCATGAGCACCTCGCTGGGCCGGATGCCCGCCCTGTACCTGGGTCACGGCGCGCCGCCGCTGGCCGACGACCCGTTGTGGACCGGGCAGCTCGCGGCCTGGTCGGCGGACCTGCCGAGGCCGAAGGCGATCCTGATCGTCTCGGCGCACTGGGAGGCCGAGCCGCTCACGCTCGGCGCGACCAGCACCGTCCCACTGGTCTACGACTTCTGGGGCTTCCCGGACCGCTTCTACCGGGTCACCTACCCCGCCCCCGGCGCGCCCGAGCTGGCCGCCACGGTCCGCAAACTGCTCAGCGGCCAGGGGCCGGTGCGGGACGAGCCCGGCCGCGGCCTCGACCACGGCGCCTACGTGCCGCTCGTGGAGATGTACCCCGATGCCGACATCCCGGTGCTCCAGATCTCCATGCCCAGCCTCGATCCGGCCGTGCTGCTTGAGGTCGGCAGGCGGCTCGCGCCGCTGCGGGACGAGGGCGTGCTGCTGATCGGCAGCGGGTTCCTGACCCACAACCTCGGCGAGATGAGCATGGCGGGCGGCGTCGACCAGCGGCCACCGTCGTGGTCGACCGAGTTCGACGACTGGGCGAACGACGCGCTGACGCGCCTGGACGTCGACGGGCTGCTGGATTTCCAGCACCGCGCGCCGGCCGCCGGACTCGCCCACCCGCGCACCGAGCACTTCGCGCCGCTGTTCGTCTCGCTCGGCGCGAGCCTGGCGCGCGAGACCGCGCCGAAGACGACCGTCGAGGGCTTCTGGTTCGGGCTGTCCAAGCGGTCCGTGCAGTTCGACTGAGCCGACCGAGCGGTCCCGCCGGCCGGATCCCGGACATGGGAGATGCCCCCGGGCCTTGGGGACGGGTGTAAGGCCCGGGGGCACCTCGTCAGGGTCTGTCCGTGGCGGAAGGGGGCCGCCTCGGACAGCCTGGGGCAGGGCCGGCAGGGAACGGCCCCGCCCGGCCAGCTAGCTCGTGACCAGGCGCAGGCCGAAGGACGACAGCGCCTTGTTGATCGGCTGGAAGAACGTCGTGCCGCCAGAGGTGCAGTTGCCGGAACCACCCGAGGTGATGCCCTGCGCCTGCGTGCCGGTGATCCAGGAGCCACCGGAGTCGCCCGGCTCGGCGCAGACGTTGGTCCTGGTCAGCCCGCGCACGGTGCGCTGCGGGTAGTTCACGGTCTGGTTCTTGGCCTGCACGGTGCCGCAGTGCCAGCCGGTGGTCGAGCCGGACCGGCAGATCGAGCCGCCGACCGCCGTCTCGGTCGAGCCCTTGACCGACACGTCCGCGCCGCCGTAGTGGTTGACCTTGCCGGTCAACGTCCACTGCGAGCTCGTGACATCGACCTTGCCGAAGTCACCGCCCGCGCCGAACGTGCTGCCGTTGATGGTGCCCTGGGCCACCTGGTTGTACCCGGAGGCCGCGCCGCCGCCCTCGGTGCAGTGACCCGCCGTGATGTAGTGCTTGCCGCCTCGGCTGTCGGTGGCGCTGAACGCCACCGAGCAGCGGAACCCCGGTCCGTACCAGGCGTCGCCGCCGCGCACGTTGTAGAGCGGCACCGGCACCGCGCCGACCTCGACGACGCTGACGGCGTCGGTCAGGGCCCGGGCGGCGTTCGCGAAGCGGTCGGCGGCCGCGTCGCGGGAGGCCGCGTTGACCTCGACCACGAGCCGGTTCGCCATCGTGTCCACGTACCAACCGGTAACCGAGGCCGGCGCCGCGAACTGGTCGAGTGCGGCCTTCGCCCCGTCGAGTGAACGCTGCGAATGCGCGACGATTTTCGCCTGCGCGCCGGCGGCGGTGACCTGGGCGACCTTCGCCGCGTCGGTGACGCCGACGACGAGCCTGTTACTGGCCGCGTCGTACCACGCGCCGCCGAAACTGCTGCTCAGCGCGCCGCTGAGCCGGGATTCCAGCTCGGTCGCGCGAGCCTGGCCCGCGACTCGGTCACGCGCCTGGTCGGCGGTGAGACCGAGGTCGCGCTGCATCGCGGCGAGGACTTCGGAGGAGGACGAATCGGATTGCGGCGAGCTTGCCGGCGCGGGGTCTGCGGTCGCCGGTACGCTTAGTGCTGTCGCGAGACCGAAGGCCAACGCAGCGGCTCCGACAAGGCGGACCGCACCTGTGCGGTTCATGAGGCGTCTCCCTCATCTTCGGGTGCAGGGAACCCGAGAGCATCGGTTGCAGGGACCCGCTCTCGGGGGAACCAGGGGGACGGGTGGTGGGGCGGCGGCAGGGGTCGCCCCACCCCTTAAATCTTCAGTTGTCGGCGTCCGAGCCCCGATGCTCTGACGGACCGTGGGTCGGTCACCCCGTTGGGTGACGTTATCTTTCTGTGATGTCACGGACGCTGTCACCAACGGCGGCCAAAGTGTGTCACAGCTCACGATTGATCAACTGCGCTGCGTAGTCGTTGACTGTTAACTCGCGCCCAAAGTAATGACAATGTCGACCCAAATCGTGTGAACGTGCACACGATTCGGGCGGACTTCGTGCTGACCGCTGTCACCCCGTAGTGGGCGACCGGTCATCGCGTCGTGGGCGGCGCCTGCCCCCGCTGCGGGGTCTGCTGGCCGGTCGGCGGCTGCGTCGTCGGCGGCTGACCGGTGGTCGGCGGCGGCGCGGTCGTGGTCACCGGTGGCGGGGTCGTGGTCGCCGGCGGGGTCGTCGTGGTCGGCGGTGTGGACGTGGCGGGCGGCTGGCCGCTGGTCGGTGGCGCGGTCGTGGTCGGCGCCGAGCCGGACGGGTGCTGTTGGTCGGCGCCCGACTCCGGCGGGGCCTTCGTGTCGCCGGTCGGGTCCTGCTGGTGCTGGGTCGGCTTTCCGCCGAGCCAGCCGACGGTGGTGCCCTGGTTGCCGCCGGACAGCGGGGAGCCGCGCAACAGCTCGATGCCGGTCACCACGCCCATGCCGAGCAGGAACGCCAGGACTGTCCCGCCGACCAGCACCTGCCAGCGCAGCCGCCGCGCCGGACGGTCACCGTCGGTCGACTCCCCCACCGGGCTGAGCAGCCGGGTCTCCTCGTCCGTGGCCGGGCGGAGCAGTCGGGTCTCTTCGTCCCCGGCAGCAAGGCCCTTGGCACCCGGCAGCGCGGGCCGGTGGAGCTTGACGGTCTCCGCGTCGCCGGCCCGCCAGCGCACGGTGCGGTGGTCGTCGCCCTGCCACCGCGCGGTCGGCGCGGGGCCGCCCTGCCGGCCGGTGGCGGGTCTCTGGCGGTGGACGGCGGGTCTCTGGAGGTCGGTGGCGCCCCGAGGACCCGCGTCGCGTTCCGGTCCGGCCGCCGCGTCGGCAGCGGGCCCGTCGGATTCGTCGGCGGATTTGACCACCCACGCCTTCGCGCCGACCTTGCGGACGCCTTCCTTGGTGCGTTCGAGCGAATGCTGGTAAAGCACGCCCCCGATGGTGCTCACGACGCTCGCCACGCCTGCGCCGACGACCGTGCCGGCCACGCCCAGCTTCGAGCCGAGGAAGGCCGCGGTCACCGCGGCAAGTGCTCCTCCCGCCACCTGCGTCGTCTTGATGTCCAGCTTGCGCGAACTCTTCTCCTGGCCCATGTCTCCCGCCGTTGCGCTGATCCCCTATGTGACTCCCAACGCGACAGACGGGCGGACAGATCCTTCGGTTGGCCAATCGTGAGCATCGACACCATTGACAGTCCACAGTGGACAGCTGTATGGAGTCTTCACACGTAAGGGAATTTCCGAACGCAGACGATCCACTTAGGACTGTGTGTGCTGCGCAGGCCGCACGTGCGTCGGCGGGCCCTCCACGCCGCAGTGCATGCACTCGCCAGGGTGCGGCCGGTCGTCCGGCGCGGCCTCCGCCTCGGGCGCCTGCTCGCCGCGCAGGGTGTTGTTGTCGACGCCGAGCGCGAGCAGCCCGCCGATCGCGGCCGCCGCGGCGCACACCAGCAGCGCCGTCCGCCAGCCCGCCGTGAGCACCGAAGGATCCTTGTACTGCGCGCCGCTCAGCCCGGCGACGGCCGGCAGGATGGCCACCGCGAGCAGGCTGCCCGTCCTCGCCACCGCGTTGTTCACCCCGGAGGCCACCCCGGCGTGTCGGTCCGGCGCGGCGGCCAGCACGGTCGCGGTGACCGGGGCGACCACGGCGGCCAGCCCGAGGCCGAACACCAGGACGCCGGGCAGCACCCCGGTCAGGTAGCTCGCGCCCGGCGCGGCCATCCGCAGCAGCAGCATGCCGGCCGCGATCAGCAGCGGGCCGACCACCAGCTGCCAGCGCGGCCCGACGCGCTGGGCCAGCCGTCCCGACCTGGCCGACAGCAGCAGCATGATGATCGTGATCGGCAGCCCGGCGAGGCCCGCCGCGGTCGGCGCGTAGCCGAGCGAGACCTGGAGCTGGAGCACGAGCAGCACCATGACCCCGCCGAGCGCCGCGTACACCAGGAACGTCAGCGCGTTGGCCAGCACGAACGTGCGATTGGCGAACAGCTCCGGCGGCACCGTCGGATCGGCGCCCTTCGCCTGGAGCAGCCCGAAGGAGATCAGCGCGAGCAGGCCGACACCGCCGGCCAGCAGCACGACGGGGTCGCCGATGCCGCGCGCGGGCGCCTCCACCAACGCGGCGGTCACCCCGGCCAGTCCGACGGCGCCGAGCACCGCGCCGAGCACGTCGGGGCGTCCGGTCATCTCCAGGTCGCGGGACTCGGGCACGTGCCGCCTGGTCAGCCACACGCAGAAGGCGGCGACCGGCAGGTTGACCAGGAACGCCAGCCGCCAGGACCACGCCTGCACCAGCAGGCCGCCGACCAGCGGGCCGATCGCGGCGGCGATGCCGGACAGCCCGGACCAGGCCCCGATGGCGCGCGCCCGGTCCTCCCTGACGAACGAGGACTGGAGGATGGCCAGCGAGCCGGGGGTGAGCAGCGCGCCGCCGACGCCCTGGAGCACGCGGGCGGCCACCAGCGTCTGCGTGTTCGGGGCGAGCCCGCACAGCAGGGACGCCGTGCCGAACCACATCACGCCGAACAGGAACACCCGTCGCCTGCCGTACCGGTCGCCGAGCGAGCCCGCGATGAGGATCAGCGACGCGAGCGACAGCAGGTAGCCGTCGAGAATCCACTGGAGTCCGGTGACCGAGGCCCCCAGCTCCGCGCCGATCCTGGGCAGCGCGACGTTGACGATCGTGCCGTCCAGCATGGCCATGCCCGAGCCGAGGATCGTCGCGGCCAGCACCCATCTGGCCCGCGGGCCGCCCCAGGGAACTACCTCGGTCACCGCTTGGTTCGCCACCCCCGCATTGTCGGTGCTCCGAGGTGAATACGCACGGACCTAGGAGGGCCGGTTGAGCGTGGCGACGAACTTGTAGCGGTCGCCCCGGTAGACCGAGCGGACCCACTCCACCGGGTTGCCCTCGGTGTCGAACGAGTGCCGGGACAGCAGCAGCATCGGCAGGCCGATGTCCGCGCCGAGCAGCTCGGCCTCCTCCGGGCTGGCCAGCGCGGTCTCGATGGTCTCCTCGGCGTGCCCCATCTCGACGCCGAAGCGCTCGCGCAGCACCTGGTAGAGCGACCCGCCAGCCACCACGTAGCGGCGCAGCCCCCGGAACCGGCCGAGCGCGAGGTGGGTGGACTCGATGGCCATCGGCTCGCCGTCGGCCAGCCGGAGCCGGTGCAGGCGGAGCACCTTGGCGCCTGCCCGCACGCCGAGCATCCTGGCCAGTTCGGCCTCGGCGGGCTGTTCGGAGGCCTCCAGCAGCCGTGAGGACGGCTGCCTGCCCTGGGCCCGCATGTCCTCGGTGTAGGAGGACAGCTGGAGCCGCTGGGCGACCTTGGGTTCGGCGGCGAAGGTGCCCTTGCCCTGCACGCGCAGTAGCCGGCCCTCCACCGTGAGTTCGGCAAGCGCTTGCCGAACGGTCGTCCGTGACACGTCGAAGTCGGCCGCGAGCGAGCGTTCCGTCGGGATCGGTGAGCCCGGCGGAAGGGCGCGCAGCAGATCGAGCAGGTGGCGCTTGAGCCCCCAGTACTTCGGCTCCCGCTGCGCGCGGGTCCTCGCGTCAACCACGCCTGCCGGCGTTGTCTCGAGCATGGCCTCCTCCTCGGGCTGCACCCATCTCCCCGGACCAGGATGCCCTGTCAGGCGCTCTTCGCGCGATCAGACCCCCCGACAAGTGGGCCGCCCAGTCATCGGATGACTTTGCAACGTCTTCGCAACCGTCTTGACAGGAGGGGTGCCGACGCCCACGCTGCTCCCCATTGGTCTACACCACTTTCACGTAATCCCGGCGATGGCGCCGGGCTGGGGAAAGGGCGAATTGCTGTGAAGGGCTGGAAGGGATTGGCAGTCGGCGTCACCGCGGTGGCGCTGGCGGTAGCCGGTTGTGGTTCAAAATCGGACTCGGGCTCCGGCAGCGGTGGGAACAAGACCCTCACCGTCTGGCTGATGACCGGGTCGGCTCCGACGACGCTGACAGACGCACTGAACAAGGAGTTCGCCGACGCCCACCCCGGCGTGAAGGTCGACTACCAGGTCCAGCAGTGGGACGGCATCCAGCAGAAGCTGACCACCGCGCTGGCCAGCAAGACCCCGCCGGACGTCATCGAGCTGGGCAACACGCAGACCGCCCAGTTCGCCGACCAGGGCACCCTGACCGACCTCTCGGGCTCGGTCAAGGACCTCAACGGCGACCAGTGGCTCGCCGGGCTCAAGGAGTCCGGCGCGTGGAAGGGCAAGCAGTACGGCTTCCCCTTCTACGCCGCCAACCGCACGGTGATCTACCGCAAGGACCTGTTCCAGGCGGCGGGCATCGCGCAGCCGCCGACGTCCAACGCCGAGTGGCTTGACGACATCGCCAAGCTCAAGGCCGCCAACGCGAGCGACCCCGAGTTCCAGTCGCTGTACCTGCCCGGTCAGTCCTGGTACTCGCTGCTGTCGTTCATCTGGGACAACGGCGGCGACGTCGCCACCAAGAGCGGCGACGCCTTCAAGGCCGCGCTGGACACCCCCGGCGCCAAGGCCGGCGTCAACTTCTACAAGCAGCTCGTCGACGCGTCGGGCACCAAGGCGCCGAAGGACACCGACGAGGCCAAGCCGCAGCAGTCCGACGTGTTCGGCAAGGGCAAGGTCGCGATGATGCTCGCGCTGCCATGGGAGGCGGCCGGCGCCATCAAGGCCGACCCGACCCTGAAGGACAAGGTCTCGGCCTTCCCGATCCCGTCCAAGGACGCCGGCAAGACCGCGCCCGTGTTCCTCGGCGGCTCGAACCTGTCGATCCCCGCGACCAGCCAGAACGCCGACCTGGCCAAGGACTACCTGAAGCTGCTCAGCAGCGCCAAGTACCAGGGCCAGCTCGCCAAGGGCGGCGCGGTGCCCGGCACCAGCACCGACGTGAGCGGCATGGACTCCGACCCGATCGCTTCGGCGATGGGCAAGGCTTCCAAGGCCGGCAAGGTCACCCCGATCACCCCGAAGTGGGGCCCGATCGAGGCCGGCCAGAACCCGCTGAAGAACATGCTCACCGCGGTGCTCACCGGCGCCAAGAGCGTGGACGACGCGCTGGCAGAGGCCAACGCGGCGATCAACAAGGCACTGAGCTGACCTCGCCGTAATGACTCGGAACACGAACACCGCGGTGCCGGCGGGGGTCTCCTCGCCGGCACCGCGTTCCGCAACGGTGGGAGGCGACACCGTCGGAAGTCGGCCTGCCGGCCCGGCCAAGCGCCGTGCCCGCAGGCCGCAGGCGTTGCCCTACCTGCTGCTCGCGCCAGCCGTGCTCGCGATCCTGGCGCTGTTGGGGTGGCCGGTCATCTCCGTGGCCATCACCAGCTTCCGCAAGCTCGACCTCGGTGAACTGGTCCGGGGCGAGGTCACCTGGGTCGGCCTGGACAACTACCGCGAGGTGCTCACCGACTCCGACTTCTGGTCCATCACGCTGCGCACCGTCGTGTTCACCGGCTGCTGTGTTGCCGGGATCGTGCTCGGCGGACTGGTCGTCTCACTGCTGATGCGGCACGTCCCGCCCGCCGTGCGGGTGGTGTTGCAGCTGAGCATGGTGCTCGCCTGGGCCATGCCGATCGTCGCGGCGACGACCGTGTTCCAGTGGATCTTCGACCAGAACTACGGGATCCTGAACAAGACCCTGGTGAAGTTCGGGTTCGACAGCTTCGCCGGCCACGCGTGGTTCACCACCGGCTTCAGCACGATGACCGTGATCGTGGTCCTGATCGCCTGGCAGGGCATCCCGTTCGCCGCGTTCACGCTGTACGCCGGCATGCTCAGCGTGCCGGGCGACCTTTACGAGGCCGCCGGGATCGACGGCGCCAACCCGTGGCAGACCTTCCGCGCGGTGACCTGGCCAGCCATCCGGCCGCTGGTGACGCTGACCAGCTTCCTGTCCCTGTTGTGGGACTTCAAGGTCTTCACGCAGGTGTGGGCGATGAAGGAGGGCGGGCCGAACGGCGAGAGCACGACGTTGCCGGTGCTCCAGTACCTCAAGGGCATCGCCGGCAACCACTTCGGCGTCGCCGCCGCGGTGAGCGTGCTGATGATCATCGTGTTGGTCCTGGTGACCGCGCAGTACCTGCGGTTGCTGCTGCGCTCGCAGGAGGTGGAGCTGTGAGGACGAAGAAGATCGTCATCTCGATCGTCGCGGTGGTGGTCGCGGTCGTGTTCGCCTTCCCCACCTACTGGATGGTGACCAGCGCGCTCAAGCCGAGCAAGGACCTGCTGTCCACCGGCTACGACCTGCTGCCGACCAGCATCACCCTCCAGCACGTGCTCGACGCGGTCGGCAAGCCGAACTTCGCCAAGATGCTCGGCAACAGCCTGTTCGTCTCGATCGGCGCTGTGCTCTGCTCGCTGGTCGCCGGGCTGCTCGCCGCGGTGCCGCTGGCGCGGTTGAAGTTCCGTGGCCGCAAGGGTTTCGTGCTGCTGTTGCTGGTCGCGCAGATGGCCCCGTTCGAGGCGCTGCTGATCCCGATGTTCCTGCTGATGCGGGATCTCGACCTGCTCGACCAGCTGCCCTCGCTGGTGCTCATCTACTTCGCGGCGACGCTGCCGTTCACCGCGTGGACGCTGCGCGGGTTCGTCCAGGGCATCCCGGTCGACCTCGAGGAGGCCGCGATGGTCGACGGCTGCGGCCGCTGGGGTGCCTTCCGCAGGGTGACGCTGCCGCTGCTCGGCCCCGGCCTGGTGGCGACCTCGATCTTCGGCTTCATCACCGCGTGGAACGAGTTCCTCTACGCCTTCACGTTCATGAAGACCGACACCAACTACACGCTGCCGGTGTGGCTGTCCTCGTTCCAGACCAACTTCGGCACCGACTGGGGCGGCACGATGGCCGCCTCGGCGCTGTTCACCGTCCCGGTGCTGATCTTCTTCCTCTTCGTGCAACGCAACCTCGTCGCCGGCGTGACCTCCGGCGCCGTGAAGGGATAACCGCATGTCCACAGTGGACGGTTCGCTGCGGCGACTGGCGGCTTCGGTGCTGCTGCCGGGCTTCGAGGGCACCACCGCTCCGGACTGGCTGCTGCGGAGAGTCGGCGACGGCCTCGGCGGCGTGGTGTTGTTCGGCCGCAACGTGGTGAACGACGAACAGGTCACCGCGCTCACCGCGAGTCTGCGCGCCGCCCGGCCCGGCGTGGTGATCGGCATCGACGAGGAGGGCGGCGACGTCACCCGCCTCGACGCCGGCCGGGGCTCGGACGTGCCGGGCAGCCACGCGCTCGGCGCGGCCGACGACGTCGACCTGACCCGCGCGGTGGCCGCGGCGATGGGCGCGCGGCTGTCGGCCTGCGGCATCACCGTCGACCTCGCGCCGTCGGCCGACCTGAACCTGACCCTGGACGACCCGGTGATCGGGGTGCGGGCCTTCGGCTCCAACCCGACGGCGGCCGCGCGGCACGTCGCCGCGTTCGTCGAGGGCCTCCAGTCCAGCGGCGTCGCGGCGTGCGCGAAGCACTTCCCCGGCCACGGCGCGTCCGCGGTGGACTCGCACCTCGCGCTGCCGGTGCTGCCGCGCACCGAGGACGAGCTGCGCGCGGTCGAGCTGGTGCCGTTCCAGGCCGCGGTGCACGCCGGGGTCCGCTCGGTGATGACCGGCCACCTGGTGGTGACGGCGTGGGGCGAGCAGCCCGCCACGCTCAACCCGCGCGCGGTGCAGGTGCTGCGCGAGGAGCTCGGCTTCACCGGCGCGATCATCACCGACGCGCTGGACATGCGGGCCGTCGCCGGCACCACCGGCATGGCCGACGGGGCCGTGCGGGCGATCGCGGCCGGTGTCGACGCGCTGTGCGTCGGCGGCGAGCCGCTCGACGAGGCCGGGGTCGACTGGCTGGTTGACGCCCTGGTCGAGGCCGTGGTCAGCGGCGAGCTGCCGGAGTCGAGGCTGGTCGAGGCGGCCGCGCGGATGGCTGCGCTCGGCGTCTCGCCCGTCGGGGCGACCGGGCACGACCACTCGCTCGGCCTGCACGCGGCGCGGCTGGCGATCCAGGTGCGCGGCGACCTCAGGCTGCCCGACGCTCCCCTGGTGCTGGACCTGATGGTGCCGCCGACGATCGCGGTCGGCGACGTGCCGTGGGGGCTCGGCCCGTACCTGACCGAGCTGCTGCCCGGCACCACCGTGCTGGCCACGAGGTCCATCACGCCGGAGGAAGTCGAGGCAATCGCGGCCGGTCGGCCTGTCGTGGTTGTCACTCGGGACGCGCACCGGCACGCTTGGGCTCGCGAGCTGGTCACCGGGTTGGCTAGGATTGGTCTAGACCTAGTGCACGTCGAGACCGGTGTGCCGGGTCCCGACCTGGGCACTCGTGCCCGCATCGACACTCACGGAGGCTCTCGGGTGTCCCTGCGCGCCGCGGCAGAGCGGATCGCGGGGGCCGTCGCCAGCCCCGTGTCGGGAGGAACGAAGTGACCAGCCAGAACGAGCCCGGCAAGCACATGAGCGCGGAGGTCTCGGCGCAGCCCGCGATCTTCGCCGGCCTGGTCGAGCGCCGCGCCGAGATCGCCGAGGTCGCCGAGCAGGTGCGGCGGCGCAAGCCCAGGTTCGTGCTGCTGGCCGCCAGGGGGTCGAGCGACCATGCCGCCCTGTACGCCAAGTACCTCACCGAGGTGCTGCTCGAACTGCCGGCCGGCCTCGTGTCGCCGTCGACCACCACGCTCTACGGCGCGCAGCCCGACCTGACCGACGTGCTGGTCGTGTCGGTCAGCCAGAGCGGCGGCTCGCCCGACCTGTTGGAGGTCACCGAGTCGGCCCGCCGCAGGGGCGCGCTGACCGTGGCCGTCACCAACACGGCGGACTCCCCGCTGAACCAGGCCGCCGAGCTGTCGGTGGACATCGGCGCGGGCGTTGAGCTGGCCGTGGCCGCCACCAAGACCTACTCGGCCACCCTGCTCGCGCTGTACCTGCTGATCGACGCCGTGCGCGGCGGCGACGGCGAGCACGTCAGGAACATCGGCGAGCTGGCCCAGGCGACGCTGGACGGATCGGTGGACGCCGTGGCCGAGGCCGTGCGCCGCTACCGGTTCGTCGAGCGGGTGATCACCACCGGTCGCGGCTACTCCTCGGCCACCGCGGCCGAGGCCGCGCTGAAGCTGGCCGAGACGAGCTACCTCGCGGCGCGCGCCTACAGCGGGGCCGACCTGCTGCACGGCCCGGTGGCCGCCGTTGACGCGGAGACGGCCGTGCTCGCGGTGACCAGCCTCGGCAAGGGCGGCGCCGCCATGAAGGACGTGCTGGACGTCGTGCACCAGCGCGGCGCGGACGTGCTGGCGGTCGGCTCCGCCGCCTCGGACGCCGCCGCCGCGCTGCGGATCCAGGTGGCCGAGAGCGCCGAGGAGGTGGCCCCGATCCTGGAGGTGCTGCCCGTGCAGCGGCTGGCCCTCGGCCTGTCGCTGGCCAGGGGCGGCGACCCGGACGCGCCGCGCGGCCTGAAGAAGGTCACCAAGACGCTCTGAGCGTTACCCGACCGGACAACCCAAACGCACTGTGGCCCGACGCGATTCGCGTTGGGCCAGAGTGCGTTTTGGCTTTGGCGCTTTGGTTGCGGTGCTTTGGATGTGGTGCGGCCTCTAGTTCGCGGCCGTTGGGACTCGGGTGAACAGTCGGCCGGCGAGGTCTACGCCGACGATCGCGCCGCTGTCGTCGCGGGTGAAGAAGCCGCGCTGCCCCGTCATGCCGCCCTCGGTGACGATGTACTCGTCGCCGTCGCCGGGCAGCAGGCCCATCGCCGCAGGCGGGTAGTCCGAGGGCATCTCGGTGTCCGACGCCGCGCGGATCTCCGGCTTGATCCCGACCCCCAGCGTCAGCCCGGCCTCGTCGGCGGCGATGACGAGCGTCATGACGTCGATGTCGTAGATCCCGGCGATTTCCTCGGCCCGCGCCGGGTCGTGCGGCAGCGGCTCGGGGTCGCGGTCGACCACGCCGAGGTAGTGCTCCAGCGCCCATCGGACGATGGCCTGGTTGACGGCGGGGCCGTGCGGGCCCGCGTTGGACATCACGGTGATGGCGAAGTTCCGCTCCGGCACGGTGAGCAGCTCGGCGAACTGGCCGTTGCCCGACCCGCCGTGCCCGACGGTGCGGACGCCGTCCACGTCGCGCAGGAACCAGCAGAGGCCGAAGGCGTCGCCGAGCGTGCTGCCCTGCAACTCGACCGTCGGCTCCTGCATCCTGGCCAGCAGGTCGGCGGGCAGCACCGTGGCGCCGCTGTCCGCGCGGCCGTCGCCGAGGTGGAACCGGGCCCAGCGGAGCTGGTCGGCCACCGTGGACACGATGCCGCCGCCGGGGTTGTTGCCCCTGGTGTCCTTCCACTGCCGCGCGACGGCCAGCTCGCCGTCCTCGTCCAGGTTGTGCCCGACGGCGAACCGCCGGGTGATGGCGTGGTCGAGCGTGTAGGTGGTGTCCGACAGCCCAAGCGGTTCGAGCGCGAGCGAGGCGACGGCCTGCTCGAAGGTCAGGCCGGTGACCTTCTCGATGATCCGACCGAGCAGGTTGTAGCCGGCCTGGCTGTAGGAGGCGCGCGCCCCGACGGGCGCGATCTGCGCCAGCTCGGCCATCCGCGCCACGTAGCCCGCCAGGGCGTCGTCGCCGTCACCGGTCTCGACGACGAGGCGAACGCCGAGGCCAGCGGTGTGGTTGAGCAGGTTCAGCACGGTCAGCTCCGCCGCGGCCCGCTCGTCGGCGAGCACCAGCTCGGGGACGTAGCGACGCACCGGCGCGTCCAGCTCGACCAGCCCGTCGGCGACCAGGCGCAGCAGCACGGTCGCCGTGAAGCTCTTCGACACCGAGCCGAGCACGAACAGCGTGTCCCTGTCGACGGGCAGCGGGTTGTCGAGGCTCGTCACGCCGTGGCAGGCGTAGCTCTCCTTGCCGTCGACCAGGATCCCCACGGCGACGCCGGGGACGCCGAACTTGACCGCGGTCTCCCGGACGAACTCGGACAGCGTGTCCTGTGACATGGGGTTCCCCTTTTTCGCGTCGTTCGCAGGCCGTCGGGCCGGCCCTGGTGGCCTGCGCAGCGACTTGCACTGTGTTCAAGTGGAACGTTAGCCCACGACTTGAACACAGTGCAAGAGGGTTCCAGAACTTAGTTCAAGACGGCCGTTATCTCCCCTCGAAGACGGCCTTGCGGCGCTCCACGAAGGACCGCACGCCCTCCTGCGCGTCGGCGGTGCGGAACAGCGGCAGCAGGTCCGGCACGAGCTGGCGCGCGGCCGCCCGCTCCCCCTCGACCACGGCCCGCCGCGCGGACACCAGCGTGGCCCTGACGCCGAGCGGCGCCTGCTCGCTGATCCGCTCGGCCAGCTCGATCGCGCGGTCCACCTGCCGGCCCGGCTCGACGACCTCCTGCACCAGTCCGAGCCGGTGCGCCTCCACCGCGTCGAACTCGTCGCCGGTCAGCAGCCAGCGCATCGCGTTGCCCCAGCCCGCCTCGCGCGGGAACCGGATCGTGGCGCCGCCGAACGGGTAGATGCCGCGCTGGATCTCGATCTGCGCGAAGCGGGTGTCGGTCGCGGCGATCCGGATGTCGGCGGCCAGCAGCAGCTCGATGCCCAGGGTCAGGCACCAGCCCTGCACCGCGACGACCACCGGCTTGGTGCGCTCGCGGCCGGCGCCACCCCACGGGTCGACGCCGTCCTCGGCGAAGTTCAGGCCGCCATCGCCGAGCTGTGGCGCGACCTCGGCGAGATCGAGGCCGGCGGTGAAGTGGTCGCCGTGCGCGAAGACCACGCCGACCCGCGCGTCCGAGTCCTCCAGCTCGCCGTAGGCGGCGGCGAGCTGCCGCAGCATGGCGACGGTGAAGGCGTTTCGCTTGGCCGGTCGGTTCAGCCCGATCAGCAACACGTGGCCGCGTCGCTCCGTCGTCACCAGTTCGCCCGTCGCCACCAGTTCGTCGGTCATCCGCACTCCTCGGCTCGACCAGAAGTTACCGGTCAGTAGCGTAGGCGCGGACGGCCGTTCCTGTCACTTGGCCTGCTGCGGCTCACTGGCCCGCTGCGGCGTACCCGTGGTTGTCGGCGTCGGCGCGGTCGAGGTCGCTCTCCGCGTCGAACACGACCCTGCCGTCGACCCATACCTTGCGCGGCACCAGGTCCGGGCCCCACCAGACCAGGTCGGCCACGGCCCCGGGAGCCAGCCTGCCGAGCCCGGACTCGCCGATGACCTCGGCGGGCACCAGCGTCGCGGAGGCCAGCGCCGCCGCCGGGTCGACCCCGACGGAGACGATGTTGCGCACCGCACGGTCCAGCGTCAGCGCGCTGCCGGCGATGGTGCCCTGCGGCGAGCGCGGCACGCCCTCCTCGGTGAGCAGCACCTCGGCCCCGCCGAGCAGATAGCGGCCCGGCGGCATGCCTGCGGCGGCCACCGCGTCGGTGACCAGCGCGACCCGCGAGCCGGCCGCATTGAAGACCAGCCGGCAGACGTCGGGGCCGACGTGCGCGAGGTCGGCGATCAGCCCGAGGGTGAAGCGGTCGTCCACCAGCGCGACACCCGGCACGCCGGGCTCGCGGTGGCCGAGCGGCCGCTGCGCGTTGAACAGGTGGGTGACCATCCGCGCGCCCGCGTCGGCGGCGGCCCTGGTCTGCTCGCCGGTCGCGTCGCTGTGCCCGACCGCGACCAGCACCCCGGCCTCGACCAGCCTGCGCACGGCGTCGAGCCCGCCGGGCTGTTCCGGCGCGAGGGTGACCATCCGCAGCGCGCGCCGGAGCACGTCGTCGGAGAGCAGCTCGTCGACCTGCGCGGGGCCCGGCTCCACCATCAGCGCCGGATCGTGCACGCCGGGGCGCTTCGGGGACAGGAACGGCCCCTCCAGGTGCACGCCGAGCGGGCGCGCGCCGACGCCGTCTGGCAGCGCGGCCGAGGCGGCGAGCACGGCCCTGGCCTGGCGCACGACCACCGGCAGCGGCGCGGTGATCAGCGTCGGCAGGAAGCGGGTGACACCGGTGCGCGGCAGGGCCTCGGCGACCGCGCGCATGCCGGCCGCGTCCACCTCGGCGAAGTCGACGCCGACCGCGCCGTTGACCTGGACGTCGACCAGGCCCGGCGTGAGGAACCCTTCGTCGAGGATCTCGACGCCCGCCAGCTTGTCGGGTTCGCCCTGGATGACCTCGACGACGCGACCGCCCCGGATGCGAACCGAGGCGGGGCCGGTGAAGGCCCGTCCGAGCAGTACTCGTGGAGCTGCGACAACGGTGTCCAAGGTCCCCTCCCGAAATGGTCCAGACCATTATGACGGTACCGACGGGGTACAGTCACGTCTAGTGAAAAGGTAACCATATGCCGGAAGAAGGCGTGAAAAACCCGCTCCACCGAGGGGGCGGGGTGAAGCGGGCAATTCCAACACTACGCCAAATGGAGTAACCCGCAAATTGCGGGTCCCCTTCGACGGACTTCGTCGCGCACGGCGGCGACTCGCTCAGCGCGCAACGACTGGCGCGGTTACGTTGCGGACAACGGCCGACCACCAGCCTGTGGAGGCGTCCACGTGACCACCCAGCAAACCCCGGGCAGCCGCTACCGGGGCCGCCTGTTCGCCGCACTCGGCATCTCGCTCGCCGTCATCGCGATCGAGCTGGTCGGCTGGCGGTGGACCGGCTCGCTCGCGCTGCTCGCCGACGCCACTCATCTCAGCGTGGACGCGCTCGGCGTGGCGCTCGCGCTGTTCGCCATCTGGCTCGCCGGCAGGCCGGCCACCGCGCGCCGCACCTTCGGCCTCCAGCGCGCCGAGGTGCTGGCCGCCGCCGTGAACGCCATCGTCGTGATCGGCATGGGCATCGTGATCCTGGTCGGCGCGGTGCAGCGGTTCGCCAACCCGCCCGAGGTCGCCACCGGCGGCATGCTGCTGATCGCGCTGATCGCGCTCGCCGGCAACGCCACGTCCGTGCTGCTGCTGCGGTCCGGCCAGAAGGAGTCGCTCAACGTCAAGGGCGCGTTCCTCGAAGTGCTCAGCGACGCGCTCGCGGCGGCGTCCACCGCAGTCGCTGCCGTGGTCATGGCGCTGACCGGCTTTCAGCGGGCCGATGCGATCGTGTCGGCGCTGATCGGCATCATGCTGGTGCCAAGGGCCATCGCCCTGCTGCGGTCCGCGGTGAACATCCTGTTGCAGGCCGCGCCGCCCGGCATCGACACCGAGCGGGTGCGCGAGCGGATGGCCAGCGCTGAAGGGGTCAGCGACGTGCACGACCTGCACGTCTACTCGGTCACCTCGGGCGTCCTGGTGGCCAGCGCGCACGTGGTCACGCCGGCTGGCGGGACGGACCCCCGGCCCGCGCTCGACGGGCTGCTGCGCGACGAGTTCGGCATCGAGCACAGCACTATTCAGGTCGAACCTGGGGCGCGGTGCTCTGCTGATGGCACGCATCGCTGAGCGTTGTGTTGATGGGGGTTACCTCGACGACACGCGAGGGTTGCTGGTCTTGCCGCATACTGGGGCGTAGACATCCGAGGTCTACGACGATGAATTCGAGGTGCCGTGGCCGTCACCGACGACGCGATCCTGCGCGTCAAGGAGATGATCGTCTCCGGAGAGCTGAAGCCCGGCGACAGGCTGCCAAGGGA
The DNA here is from genome assembly GCF_008386585.1 of Solihabitans fulvus. Taxonomy (GTDB): domain Bacteria; phylum Actinomycetota; class Actinomycetes; order Mycobacteriales; family Pseudonocardiaceae; genus Solihabitans; species Solihabitans fulvus. The sequence goes on along the minus strand of NZ_VUOB01000022.1, from coordinate 306,133 downwards.
GGCTGACCTGGCCGAACGCCTTGGCCTGTCCCGAAACTCGCTGCGCGAGGCCGTCAAGGCGCTGTCCCTGGTCCGGGTGCTCGACGTCCGGCAGGGCGACGGGACGTACGTGTCCAGCCTGCGCGCGGACGACCTGCTCGGCGCGCTGTCGTTCGTGCTGGAGCTGCATCGCGGCGAGGACTCCGTGCTGGAGGTCCTCCAGGTCCGGCGCATCCTCGAACCCGCTGCGGCGGCCATGGCCGCACAGCGGATCGAGTTGGAGGAGGTCGCCGCGCTGCGGGCGCTGTGCGACGCCGCCGAGTCCGCCAGGTCGGTGGAGGAACTGGTCGAACACGACCTCGATTTCCACCGGGCGATCGCCCAGGCGTCCGGCAACGCCTACCTGGCGCAGTTGCTCGACACGCTGGCCGGTCCGACCGTGCGGGTGCGCATCTGGCGTGGCATCACCCAGGCCAGTGCCGTCGATCGGACAGTCGCCGAACACCGGGCCATCGTGGACGCCCTGGCCGCGCACCAGACGGAGCTGGCTCGGTCCTGGTCCACGGTGCATGTGGCTGGTGTTGAGCAGTGGCTTTCTGATCTGGCCTGATAGGCCTGAGGGGTTTATTGGGCGGGGGCTGAGTTAGGCGGTCTTGGTTTCCCAGATGCCTAAGGGTTTGGGGGGCGAGGCGGCCAGGTTGACGATCTTGGCGTTGCCTACGGGCTCGTTGAGCTGCACCACCTCGGTGCGGATCAGGCCGGCCAGCGGTACCGCCTCGTTGCGGTGCGCCACCCGTTCGCGGACCCAGACCTGCACGCCCAGTTGGTGGCCGTCGCGGGACACCTCGACGTGGTCGACAGCGTCCGGGCGGTTGGACAGCGCGGACAGCAGTACCCGGAGATGTAGTTCGCGGTCGCTGGGTCGGGCTGGCTTGGCCAGGACCACGCCTGGGGCCGGTAGTACGCGCCAGGCAACGTCTGGGGCTATTCGGATGACGTCCGGGGTGGGTTGGATGTCGGGGGACGCGGTGCGGCGCAGCCAGCGCCGGGCCAGCGCGGAGTCCCGGACGGTGGACAAGCGCAACCGCGTCATGGCAGCCAGTCTCCGCTTGGGCGGTGGGTGTCGGTAGAGCCGTTGGGTTGCGTTTGGTGTCAAAGGTGGAGGCGGTAGGTCTTTGTTGCTGTGGTGGTGAAGATGGCGGTGCGTTCGGGTTTTGTTAGGTCTTTGGTTAGGTTCTCTGCTGCTTCTAGGACTTGTGGGTAGGTCGCGGCTAGTAGGCAGACCGGCCAGTCGGAGCCGAACATGACGCGGGTCGGGCCGAAGGCGGTGAGGACCGCTTCTACGTAGGGGCGTAGGTCGGGGATGGACCACGTTGTCCAGTCGGCCTCGGTTACCAGGCCGGATAGTTTGCAGGTGACGTTGGGTAGGGCTGCTAGCGCGCGTAGGCGGCTTGCCCAGGGTTGCAGTTCGCCGGTCCGCACCGGCGGTTTTGAGCAGTGGTCCAGGACGAATTCCACCTCGGGTAGGGCCTGGACCGTGCTCAGGGCGGCCGGTAGTTGGTGTGGGAGCGTGAGCAGCTCGTAGACCAGCCCGGCGCGGCCCACCTGGGCCAGGCCGTGTCGGACGTCCTTGCGGCACAACCACTCTGGATCCGGCTCGGCCTGCACCTGGTGTCGGATTCCGCGCAGCCACCGGCCGCCGGGGGCCTCGCGGAGGGCGGCGAGGGTGTCGGCAACGTCGGGGGCAGTCAGGTCGGTCCAGCCGACCACCGCGCCGATGAGGTCGGATTCCTCCGCCAGGGCCAGGAGTTCCGGGGTCTCCTCGGCCACGGTAACGGTCTGCACCAGCACGGTGGTGGTGATGCCGGCCTCGGCGGCCAGCGGCGCCAGGTCGGGCACGCCGAAGGTGCGACGGAGCGGGGCCAGGTCGGGGCCGGTGATCCAGGTCTGGTCGCGGGCCGCCAGGTCCCACACGTGGTGGTGCGCGTCGACGGTCATGGGGTCGGGGTCCCTGGTGGGAGCAGGCCCGACTCGCTTAGGTCGGCCCACAGTTCGGGGGGTAGGGGGGCGGCGAAGTAGTCGGCGTTCTGGCGCATCTGTTCGGGTGTGCGGGAGCCAATCACGACCGAGGCGACCGCGGGGTGGCCCAGGGGGAACTGGATGGCCGCCTGGGGCAGGGTGGTGCCGTGGCGGGTGCAGACTTCGGCGATGCGGCCAGCTCGGTCCACCAGTTCGGCCGGGGCGTCGGTGTAGTTGTACTTCGCGTGTTCGGGGACCTGCGGCCTGGACAGCAGGCCCGAGTTGAAGACTCCGGCCGCTACTACCGACACGCCGCGTTCCGCACAGAGTGGGAGGAACTCGGCCAGCGCGGACTGTTCTAGGAGGGTGTAACGGCCGGCGAGCATCACCACGTCGATGTCGGTCTCGCGGACGAACCTGGCCGGCAGTTCCCACTGGTTCATGCCAACGCCGATCGCGCCGATCACGCCCTCGTCGCGCAGGGCGGCTAGGGCGGGGACGCCCTGGGTCGCGGCCTGCGCCCAGTGGTCGTCGGGGTCGTGCAGGTAAACGACGTCGATTCGGTCCAGGTTGAGTCTGTCCAAGGAGGATTCGATGGATCGTTTTACTCCGTCGGCGGTGAAGTCCCAGACGCGGCGGTGGGTTGCTGGTACTGCGAAGCCGCCGGCTTCCAGGTCGGTTCCGCTGGTGGTGGAGGGCTCCAGTAGGCGGCCTACCTTGGTGGAGAGGGTGTATTCCGCGCGGGGGCGGTTCGCTAGGGCCGCGCCTAGGCGGCGTTCGGCCAGGCCAAGGCCGTAGTGGGGGGCGGTGTCGAAGTAGCGGACCCCGGTGTCCCAGGCGGTGTCCACGGCAGCCTGGGCCTGTTCGTCGGACACCTCGCGGTAGAGGTTGCCGATGGGCGCGGCTCCGAAGCCTAGGGCGGTCACGGTGACGCCCGTGTCGCCGAGGCGGCTCACGGGAGTGTCCAGACGAGCTTCACCTCGGGCTCGGCGCCCGAGTAGTCGTCGGCGACCTCCAACAGCTCGGCCATCCTGGCCTGCCACGGGATGTTCGCCGGGTGGTCACGCAGGTGCCCGCGCATCGCCTGGTAGTCCTCGCACTCCACCAGGTGGAACAGGTCCCGGCCGCTGCGCCAGATCCGCCACGCGTGCACGCCTGCCGCGCGCAGCGCCTCGTCCAGCTCGGCCGGGATCTCCGCGTGCACCCGGTCGTAGTCGGCCTCCTTGCCCGGCCTGAGCCGGGTGTGCAGGGCGACGGTCTCCATGGGTCTCCTTAGGCGGCAGTCAGTCCTGTAGCGGAGTCAGTCCTGGGCCTTGCCGCTGGTTATGCGGGACAGCATCAGCGCCACCAGGATGATCGCGCCGTTGATGGCCTGGTACCAGTACGAGGACACGTGGGCCAGCGTCAGGATGTTCTGCACCAGCCCGAGCACCAGCACACCGCACAGCGCGCCGAACAGGGTGCCCTTGCCGCCGTTGAGACTCACGCCGCCGATCACTGCCGCGGCGAACACCGTAAAGATCATGTTCTGGCCCTGCGACGCGGCCACCGAGCCGAGCCTGCCAGCCATCAGCAGGCCGGCGAGCGCGGCCAGCAGGCCGCCGATGACCAGCACCGTCCAGATCACCCTGTCGGTGCGGATGCCGGCCGCGCGGGCGGCGTCGGAGTTGCCGCCGATCGCGTACAGCGAGCGGCCCTGCCGGAAGTAGCCGAGCGCGACGATACCCACGGCGAACGCCGCCGCGAAGATCCACACCGAGGCCGGCAGGCCGAGCCATTCGGCCGTGCCCAGGTAGGTGAACGACAGCGGCAGGTCGAACAGGTTCTGGCCGGTGGTGAAGCCGAGTTGCAGGCCGCGCACCACGATCAGCACGCCGAGCGTGACCACGAACCCGGACAGCCGCAGCTTCAGGATCAGGAACCCGTTGAACAGCCCGACGAGCGCGCCGATCAGCAGGCACACCGGGATCCCGGTCCACTCCGGCAGGCCGAGACCAAGGCCGTGGCTGGCCTTGGGGATGATCAGCGCGATGGCCAGCGCCGGCGCGAAGCCGACGGTCGACTCCAGCGACAGGTCGATCTTGCCGGAGACCAGGATCAACGCCTCGGCGAGCACCAGCAGGCCGAGTTCCGTCTGCTGCTGCAACACGTTGATCAGGTTCCCGGTGGACAGGAACGCGGGCGCGACGAGCGCGCCGACGACCAGCAGCACGATGATCGCCGGCACCAGGGCGAAGTCGCGCAACCGCGCGATGGCCAGCTTCGGCCGCGCGGCGGCGACTCCGGTGGCCCGGGTCGAGGTCTCAGTCACCACTGCTTTCCCCAATTCCTTCGATTGCGCTGACGAGCTCGTTGTCGGTCCAGCCGCTGCGCACCTCCCGGATGACCGTGCCGTGGAACATCACCAGCACCCGGTCGCAGGTCCGCAGGTCGTCGAGCTCGTCGGAGATCATCAGCACCGCGGTGCCCCGCTCGGCGGTCTGGTCGACCACGTCGAGCAGCGTCTGTTTGGAGCGCACGTCGACCCCGGCGGTCGGGTCGATCAGCACCAGCGCGTCCGGCTCGTTGGACAGCGCCCGCGCCATCACGACTTTCTGCTGGTTGCCGCCGGACAGCCCGGACACGAGTTGGTCGGGGCCGTCCGCCTTGATGGCCAGCGAGGTGATCATGCCGTTGGCCAGTTCGCGGCGCCTGCGCGGTGAGATCGAGCCGAACCGGCCGAGCCGGTGCGCGATCGGCATGGTCGCGTTCTCCGCGATGCTCAGGTCGGCGACCAGCCCTTCCTTGTGCCGGTCCTGGGGCACGAAGCCGATGCCGGCGGCCAGCGCGGCCGGCACGCTGCCGGCCCGGACCGGGCGGCCGGTCACCTGCACGCTGCCGCTGTCCGGCTTGCGCAGCCCGACGATGGCCTCGGCGAGCGCGACCTTGCCGCTGCTGGCCGAGCCGGCCACGCCGACGACTTCTCCTTGGCGCACCTGGAGGTTCACGTCGTCGAACGCGCCGGCGACGCCGAGCCCGTCGACGTCGAGCACCACGGGCGCCTGGTCGGTCATGGCCGGCCGGGTGTTGCCGTCGCGGAGCCCGGTCGCCTCGCCGGTCATCGCCTCGACCAGGCCGTCCTTGGACAGCGCGGCGACGGGACTGGTGAGGATGTGCCGCGCGTCCCGGAACACCGTGACGGCCTGGCAGATCTCGAAGATCTCCTGGAGGTGGTGCGAGATGAACAGGAACGTCACCCCGGAGTCCTGCAACGACCGCATCCGCTCGAACAGTCGCTCGATCGCCGGGCCGTCCAGCTGCGCGGTCGGCTCGTCCAGGATGATGAACCTGGCGCCGAAGGACAGCGCCCTGGCGATCTCCACCAGCTGGCGCTGCTCGACGGTGAGGTCCTCGGCCGCCCGCGCCGGATCGACGTCGACGCCGAACTCGCCGAGCACGTCCGCCGCGCGCCTGCGCAGCTTCGGCCAGCTGATCAGCGAGCCTGTGCCGAGCGCCTGCCGGTTGATGAACAGGTTCTCCGCGACCGTCAGGGTCGGGATGATCGTGGACTTCTGGTAGACGCAGGCGACCCTGCGCCGCCAGGCGTCCCGGTCCGCCAGCGCGGGGGCCGCCTCGCCGCCGAAGCTGACCTCGCCGGAGTCCGGAGGTTGCAGGCCGGTCAGGATCGACACCAGGGTCGACTTCCCGGCGCCGTTGCGGCCGACCAGGGCGTGCGACTCGCCGTCGGCGATCCGGATGCCGACCTCGTTGAGCGCCACGGTCTTCCCGTAGCGCTTGGAGATCTGCCGCGCCTCGGCGGCCGGCGAACCGGCCGCCGAGGACGTGTCGGTCACGGCGCTCATTACTTGCCGACCTGGTTTCCCCAGAGCTTGCTGTCGTCCACGTTCTGCTTGGTCACCAGCGGGGCCGGCAGCTGGTCCTCCAGCTGCCCGTTGCCGACGTCGATGATCTTGCTGTCGTGGTCGGTCGCGCCCGGCTGGAACGTCTTGCCCTGCACGGCGGCCTTCGCGTAGAACAGCGCCCACTTCGAGTAGAGGTCGGCGGGCTGCGAGACGGTCGCGTCGATGTCACCCTTGCGGATGGCGTCGAACTCCTGCGGGATCCCGTCGTTGGAGACGATCGTGATGTGCTTGGGATCGCCAGCGGGGAACAGGTGGTTGGTCGTCTTGAGCAGCTGGATCGTCGGCGCGAGGAACACGCCGCCCGCCTGCATGTAGATCCCGTTGATGTCGGGGTTCTGGGTCAGGTCGGTCTGGAGCGCGGCGGACGCCTTGGCGCCCTCCCAGTCGGTCGGCTCGGCGAACACCGTGATGCCGGGGTAGTTCTTCTGCATGCAGGAGGCGAACGCCTCGGACCGGTCCCTGCCGTTGATCGAGGACAGCGCGCCCTCGAACTCGACCACCTTGCCCTTGCCCTTGAGCTGGTCACCGAGGAACTTGCAGGCCTGCTCGCCGTACGCCTTGTTGTCCGCGCGGACCACCATGTACGCCTTGCCCTTGTCCGGGCGGGTGTCGACGGTGACCACCGGGATCTTCTTCTGCTCCAACTGTTGCAGCGTGTTCGCGATCGCCCCGGTGTCCTGCGGGGCCATCACGATCGCCTTGGCGCCCTGGCTGGTCAGCGCCTGCACGTTGGCCACGAGCTTGGCGACGTCGTTCTGCGAGTTGGTCGGCGACATCAGGTCGACGCCGAGATCCTTGGCGTACTGGGGAATGTACTTGTTGTAGGAGTTCCAGAAGTCCGAGTCCGCGCGGGGGAAGTCGACGCCGATGGGCCCGGCGCCGCCACTGTTACCCGCGCTGTTGGACGCGCCGCCACCGCAGGCGGCGAGTGTGCCGGTGAGCGCGAGGCAGACCGCGGCGGTGAGGATGCTGCGACGCTTCATCTGTTCCTCGATTCGTTGTGCTGCTTACGTGTCACGTGGTGGCTGGCCGCATGCGCAGCCCGTACATGCCGCCGTCCACCGCGAGCACGGTGCCGGCGGTCGAGCCGGACAACGGGCTGGCCAGGTAGGCGATTGCGTTGGCGACCTCATCCGAGGAGACGAGCCTGCCGATCGGCTGCCGCGCCTCCAGTGCCGCTCGCTCGGCCGCCGGGTCCTCGGCGGAGTCGAGCAGCCGACCGATCCAGGGCGTGTCGGCCGTGCCGGGGGCGACGGCGTTCACCCTGATGCCCTCGCGGACGTGGTCGGCCGCCATCGCCAGCGTCAGCCCGTACACGGCGCCCTTGCTCGCCGAGTACAGCGCACGCTGCGGCAGACCTGCCCAGGCCGCGATCGAGCACGTGTTGACGATCGCGGCGGCCGGCGACTCGCGCAGGTGCGGCAGCGCCGCCCTGGCGACCCTGGCCATGCCGACGACGTTGACGTCGAGGACCCGGTGCCACTCCTCGTCGGAGTTGGCCGCGACGTCGCCCTGCGCGCCGATGCCCGCGTTGTTCACCACCACGTCGAGCCGGCCGAACCGCTCGACCACGGCGGCGACGGCGGCTCGGACGCTGGTGTCGTCGCCGACGTCGCAGCGGACCCCGAAATGCGGGTCGGGCACGGTGTCGGCGTTGAGGTCAAGGCAGGCGACCGTGGCGCCGCGCGCGGCGAGCAGGGTCGCGGTGGCCAGGCCGAGGCCGGAGGCGCCGCCGGTGACGGCGGCGACCAGGCCGTCGAAGTCGTTGGTCACGAAGCCTCCTTGGCGATGGCCGTCCACACGGGACCGTCCGGGTAGCGGTAGTTGGCGAGTGTGTCGTCCTTGAGGCGCGCGGAGAAGCCCGGCTCGCTCGGCGCAAGGTACCGGCCGTCCCGCACGATCGCGGGGTCGGTGAAGTGCTCGTGCAGGTGGTCGACCCATTCGATGACCCGGCCGTCCATGGAGCCCGACACCGCGACGAAGTCGAACATGGACAGGTGCCTGACCAGCTCGCACAGGCCGACGCCGCCGGCGTGCGGGCACACCGGCACGCCGAACTTCCTGGCCAGCAACAGGATCGCCACGTTCTCGTTGACGCCGGCGACGCGGCAGGCGTCCAGCTGGAGCACGTCGATCGCGCCGGCCTGGAGCAGCTGCTTGAACACCACCCGGTTCTGCACGTGCTCGCCGGTCGCCACCCTGATCGGCGCGAGCGCGTCGGCGATGGCCCGGTGCGCGAGCACGTCGTCGGGCGAGGTCGGCTCCTCGATCCAGTACGGGTCGTAGGGCGCCAGCTCCCGCATCCACCGCACGGCGGTGTCCACGTCCCAGCGCTGGTTGGCGTCCACCGCGACGCGCGCCGACTCGCCGACGACCTCCCTGGCCAGCTTCATCCTGCGCACGTCGTCGTCGAGGTCGCCGCCGACCTTCAGCTTGATCATGTCGAAGCCGTCGGCGAGCGCCTGGCGGGCGAGCGAGGCCAGCTTCTCGTCCGAGTAGCCGAGCCAGCCCGGCGACGTGGTGTAGGCGGGAAAGCCTTGCTGCACCAGGGTTTCCGCGCGCTCGGACCGGCCGGGTTCGACCTCGCGCAGCAGCTCGAGCGCCTCGGCGGGGGTCAGCGCGTCGGACAGGTAGCGGAAGTCGACCAGCCCGACGATCTCCTCGGGGGTCATCGCCGCGAGGAACCGCCACAGCGGCAGCCCGGCGGCGCGCGCGGCGAGATCCCACGCGGCGTTGACCACCGCGCCGATCGCCATGTGCACGACGCCCTTCTCCGGGCCGAGCCAGCGCAGCTGCGAGTCGCCAACCAGCTCGAAGTACAGCGCGGACAGCGCGGCGGCGTCGCGCGGGGCGTCGCGGCCGACCAGGTGCGGTTCGAGCGCGTGGATGGCGGCGGCCTGCACGTCGTTGCCCCGGCCGATGGTGAACGCCAGCCCGTAGCCGTCGGGGCCCTCGTCGGTGCGCAGCACCACGTAGGCGGCCGAGTAGTCCGGGTCGGGGTTCATCGCGTCCGAGCCGTCCAGCTCCCTGGAGGTCGGGAAGCGGACGTCCAGCACGTCCATGCCGATGATGCGGGCCATCTAGGCCTGCCCAAGGGTCTGGCGCTGCCGGCCAAGTCCGTCGATCTCCAACTCCACCACGTCCCCCGCTCGCAGGTACGGCTTCGGCTCGGGTTGGCCAAGCGCCACCCCGGCCGGCGTGCCGGTGTTGATGAGGTCGCCGGGCCGCAGCACCATGAACTGGCTCAGGTAGCGGATCACCTCGGCGACCCCGAAGATCATGTGCTCGGTGCTGGAGTCCTGGCGCAGCACGCCGTTCACCCAGAGGCGCAGGCCGAGCCGCTGCGGGTCCGGCACCTCGTCGGCTGGCACCAGGTACGGGCCGAGAGGGTTGAACGTCTCGCAGTTCTTGCCCTTGTCCCACTGGCCGCCGCGCTCGATCTGGAACTCGCGCTCGGACACGTCGTGCGAGAGGACGTAGCCCGCGACGCAGGCCAGCGCGTCCTCGGCCGAGTCGAGGTAGCGGGCGGTGCGGCCGATCACGACGCCGAGTTCGACCTCCCAGTCGGTCTTCACCGACCGGCGCGGCACCAGCACCTCGTCGTACGGGCCGACGACGGTGTCCGGGGTCTTGAGGAACACGACGGGCTCGGCGGGCAGCGCGGCGCCGGTCTCGGCGGCGTGGTCGCGGTAGTTCAGCCCGATGCAGACGATCTTGCCGGGGCTCGCGACGGGCGCGCCGAGCCGTTGACCGCTACCGTCGGCTGGGTCGTCCAGCGTCGGCAGGCTGCCCTCGGCCAGCGCGGCGCGCACCCGGTCGATGCCACCATCGGCGAGAAACGCGCCGTCGATGTCCGTCGTCAACGGGCCGAGTTCGTACCCGGTCCCGTCGGCGGTGCGGACGGCGGGGCGTTCCGACCCGGGCGCTCCGATGCGCAGCAACTGCACGATGTCTCCTCCTCGACCACCAGCGTCAACGCGGTCACGCGGAAATACATCGGATGTATAGCCCGCATGAGTGGGTTACGTCTAGAGGTCGGCAGGTTTCAACCTGGTCAAGTCATCCGACGACTGCGCTCCGTGTCCGATTCGTGGCTGGTCGGTGTTCGGCCGGTGGGCGGTGGGTGGCAGATCGCTGGTCGAGGCTTGGCCGGTGCTGTCGCGACACGCCCACTACCGGCAGAACGGCCGGGGGTGGGCCCACCGGCGGTGGCAGGGTTGGGCCGCGCTCGTGCGCCCGAGCGTCCGCAGGCCTCCCCGAGGGAATGACTTTGAGACACCATCGTGCCGTCGTGGCCGTCCTGGCCGCCGCGCTCACCACGGCGGGGCCGGTCGGGCCTGCCGGCGCCGCGCCGGCCGCCGACGATCCGCTCGCCGAGTCGCTGCCGCCGGTCACCGGGCCCGTAGCGCCGGCCGGGCCGGTCGGCGACCCGGAGGGCGGGGTGTCGGCTCCGCTGGCCGGGGCGGTCGGGACGGTCACCGCGTTCGTCGAGCTCGCCGCGCCGGCGGCCGTCGACAGCTACGCGGAGGCCAGGCAGGGCGGGCGCAGCGCGACCGACGCGGCTCGGGCGGCCACGCAGGCCCGGCAGCGCAGTGCCGGCCTCGCCGATCGGGTGCTCGACGCGCTGCGCGGCAGGGACTCGGCGGCCAAGGTCGTGTCTCGCACCGCCAACGCGATCGCCGGGCTGACCGTGACGGCCGACGCGGCGCGGATCCGCGAGCTGTCCCGGCTGCCCGAGGTGCGGTCCATCGCGCTCTCGGTGCCCAAGTCGCCGCAGAACGCCGGATCCGCCGAGCTGACCAGGGCGTTGACCGTGTGGCAGCAGACCGGCCACTACGGCGACGGCGTGCGCGTCGGGATCATCGACACCGGCATCGACTACACCCACGCCGACTTCGGCGGGCCAGGCACGGTCGCGGCCTACCGGGCCGTCGACAGCACCAGGATCGATCCCGCGTACTTCCCCACCGACAAGGTCGTCGGCGGCTACGACTTCGCCGGCAACGACTACGACGCCAGGAAGACGGAGACCTCGACCCCGCACCCCGACCCGAACCCGCTGGACTGCGCGTCCGGGGCCGATCCGGGCCACGGCACGCACGTGGCCGGCACTGCGGCCGGGTACGGCGTGACCGAGGCAGGCGGCACGTTCGCCGGGGACTACTCGACGCTGACGCCACAGTCCCTGGAGGCCATGCGGATCGCGCCAGGGAGCGCGCCGAAGGCGAAGCTGTACGCGTTGAAGGTGTTCGGCTGCGAGGGCACCACGAACCTGGACACCGAGGCGATGGACTGGGCGCTGGATCCGAACGGGGACGGGGACTTCTCCGACCACCTGGATGTGGTGAACCTGTCGCTCGGGAGTTCCTACGGCGCGCCGGACGATCCGAGCAGCCGGTTCGTGCGGAAGCTGGTGGCGAACGGGGTCCTGGTGGTCACCTCGGCGGGCAATGGCGGCGACCTGTACGACGTTGGCGGGTCGCCGGGCGACGTGGTGGAGTCGCTCGACGTGGCCAACTCGCGGGACTCGTACGCGGTGCTCGACGGTGTCGAGGTCGGCGGAGGGTCAAGGGAACCCGGGCAGTACAGCCAGGCCTACCAGGGTTACGAGGGGCTCGATCTGACCCGTGGGGTGGTCGCGGCCGGATCGGGCAACCCGGACGGGTGCGCCCCGTTCTCGGCGGAGGACCGGGCGGCGGTGGCCGGGAAGTTCGTCTGGCTGGAGTGGGACGACAACGACAAAACGCGGAAGTGCGGTTCGGCCGTGCGGAGCACCAACGCGCACGACGCCGGGGCCGCCGGCGCGCTGCTGTCGTCGAGCCTGGACACCTTCGCCGCGGGAATCGCTGGCAGCAAGGACATTCCGGTGTTCCAGTTCACCGGGACCGCGACGACACAGGTGCGGGCCGCGCTGAAGGCCGGGACGTTGACGGTGCGGATGACGGGCGCGCTGCGCACGGCACTGCCGACCAGGAACGCGGCGATCCAGGACACCATCTCGCCGTCGTCCTCGCGCGGCTACCGGGGCACGGCGCCGAAACCCGACCTTGCGGCCCCCGGCACCACGATCCTGTCGGCCGGGGTGGGCAGCGGGTCGCGCGGCACGACGAAGACCGGGACGTCGATGGCCGCGCCGCACGTGTCCGGCATCGCCGCGCTCGTGCGTCAGGTGCACCCGGACTGGACGCCGGAGGAGGTCAAGGCCGCGCTGATGGACACGGCGGCCGGGGACGTTCGGTCCGGCGACGACGCGGCGACCGGCGTCGTGGAGACCCCGATGCGGGTCGGCAGCGGGCGGATCGACGCGCGGGCCGCGGTGCAGACGCCGGTGCTGGCGATGGTCCAGGACACGCCGGGCGCGGTCGGGGTCTCGTTCGGCGTGGTCGAGGCGGCGCGGCGGGTGTCGTTGAGCCGGACCGTGAAGATCGAGAACAAGGGGCCGAGCCCGGTGCGGCTGGCCGCGTCGTTCGCGCCGGCCAGTTCGGTGCCCGGGGTGGCCTTCGAGCTGTCCGATCGGGTTGTCGCGGTGCCGGCCGGTGGCGTCGCCCGGATCCAGGTGAAGGTGCGGGTCGATCCGGCGGACCTGCGGCGGACGGCCGACCCGACCGTCGAGAAGACGCAGCAGGGGCAGGCCCGGCAGTTCCTCGCCGAGGCGTCCGGGCGGCTGGTGCTCGCGCCGGACGGTGGCGGGGTCTCCCTGCGCGTACCGGTGTACGCCGCGCCGAAGCCGGTCGCCGAAGTCACCGCCAGTGATCACGTGAGTTTCCAGCCCGGTGCCGACCGGGCCGTGCTGCGGCTGCGCGGCAAGGGGCTCAGCCAGGGCAGCGGCGACCAGGCGTACCGGGCGCTGGTGAGCGTGTTCGAGTTGCAGGCGGTGAGCGATCGGCTGCCCGACTGCGGGGCCGGGGCCGTGGCGGACTGCGCGGTGAACGAGACGGCGAAGGGCGGGGACCTGCGGTACGTCGGCGTCACCTCCACGGCGCCGGAGGCAAGGGCGCAGGGCAGGGCGGGCGACGCGCTGCTCGCGTTCGGGATCGCCACCTGGCACAACTGGGCGAACCTCGGCAGCAACACCTGGCCGGTGGTGACGATCTCCGCGCACGGCAACGACTTCACCGTCCGGGTGCGCAAGCCGAAGGACGCGAACGGGAACACCAGCGCGGACCTGTTGCTGGTCGAGACGACGTCGGCGGACGGGGTCGTGGTCGACCAGCGGCCGGTCAACGGGCGGTACGGGGACGTGGACACCAATGTGTTCGACAGCAATGTGGTGGTGCTGCCGGTGTTGCTGAGCGCGTTGGGCATCGACCCGAGCGACTCGTCCGCGCGGCTGAGCTACCGGGTCGGGATCCAGGGGTACTACACCGCGCCGGGCAATGCGGACGGATTCATCGATCGGATCGGGTCGCCGATGTCGTTCGATCCGTTGCGTCCCGGGTTGTGGGTGCGGGGCGACGGCGACCCCGCGTTGAGCTATCTGGCTCGGCCGGGCAGCTCGTTGGTGGTCGGGCGGGATGCTGGGGCGTTGGCGGAGGATCGGGCGGACAGCCTGCTGGTGCTCGAGCATCACGACGCCAGCGATCGGCGGGCGCAGGTGGTGAGCGTCAGGTAGGCCCGATTTCGCCGCTTCAGACCTGACGTGGGACGGGTGCATTGGCGATACTCGTCGGATGACTGTTCCTGGCAGCGGAGTCGTGGTTGGCCTTGATGCCGGCGGAACGGCCACGAGAGCGTTGGTGTTCGGGCTGGACGGCAGTCGGCTGGCCGCAGGCTTGGCCGGCGGCGGGAATCCCAATTCGCATGCGCCCGCGACGGCCGCCGAGCAGATCGGGACGGCGCTGCGAACGGCGTTGGAGGGCATGGACGCCGGGCAGGTGCGCGCTGGGGTTCTCGGCATGGCCGGGGCGAGCAAGGTGGCCTCGGACAGTTCCGTCGCCGCGCTGTTCGAGGCCGCGTGGAAGGGCGCGGGGTTGCGCTGCCCGATGCGGGTGGTGACCGATTCGGAGGCGGCGTTCGCGTCGGGGACCGCCGAGCCGGACGGGACGGTGTTGGTGGCGGGGACCGGCTCGATCGCGGCGCGGATCGTGGACAGGAAGCTGGTCGCGACGTCAGGTGGGTACGGGTGGCTGCTCGGGGACGAGGGGTCGGCGTACTGGCTCGGGCGGGAGGCGGTGCGCGGCACGCTGCGCGCGTTGGAGAGCGCGACCGGGTCGGCTGCGTCGGAGGGCCTGCCGGCGGCGGTGTTGGCACAGGCGTTGCAGTGGCGCGGGCCGGTGGTCGAGGAGCAACGCAGGACGTTGCGGCAGCGGCTCATCACGGCGGTGAACGCGGCGACGCCGATTCAGCTGGCGCGGTTCGCGCCGCTGGTGAGCGCGAGCATGAAGGCCGGGGACGGCTCGGCCGCGCGGATCGTAGCCAAGGCTGCGCAGTTGCTGGCCGACACCGCGTTGATGATCAGGGGCGCGGAGGAGCGGACGCCGATGGTGTTGGTCGGCAGCCTGCTCGGGCCGGGAAGTCCGGTGGGCACGCGGCTGCGGGCGGAGTTGGCCGAGCGGACCGAGGCACGGGTGCGGGTTGCGACGGAGGGAGCCGCCGGGGCGGCGTGGTTGGCCGCGTTGGAGGTGTTGGGGCCCTCGGCTCCTCGGCCCAGTTATCTAGGGGCGTAGGAGTCCTACTCGGTGGTCCAGAAGGCGAGCTGTTCGGCGATCCGAGTGGTCCAGGCGTGGTCGAGGCCGAAGATGGCGATCGATTCGTGGCGGAGCGCGCGGAACTCGGTGACGGCCTCGGCCGGGTGGCCGTACTTGGCCCGATAGATGGCCGCGTGCAGGCGCCAGCCGATGCTCTTGTCAGAGTCGCGGCCGGCGATTGCCCGGCCGGCCTCGGCCAGGCGGTCGATTCGGTGCTGTGTCGTGGTGGTGGCCGGTGAGGTTTCCTCGCCCCAGAATAATGCGTTGTCCAGCAGGCTGATCGTCACCCAGTGGGTCGCGCCAAGCGCTCGCTCGCTGATCGGGATCAGTTCGTCGAACTGGCCGCGCGCCCAGGTCACGTCTCCCGTCTTGGCCGCCGATATCGCCGCCTGGAGCCGGACGTCCAGGGTGTGTTCGTGGTCAGGGCCGTTCAGTTCGGCGTGGATGCGGGCCAGCTGCTGGAATTCGTCCCTCGCGCGGTCGGGGTGGCCGGTCTCCGCCGACCAGTAGGCGAGGTTGTGCCGCAGGGCCAGCGTGTCCGGGTCGGTCGAGCCAAGGTGTCGGATGGTGTTGCCCAGCAGCGGCTCCAGCACGCGCAGCGCGCCGTGCGGGTCCCCGGACTTGGCCAGCCACATCCCGTGCCTGGCTCCGGCCAGCAGGGTCAGGCGGTGCGTTGGGCCCAGTTCCGCGGCCGACCGCCTGCGCCAGGCCGCCCAGGCCTCGCGGTTGGCCACCGGCACCGGGGACGAGCGGAGGTCGACGGCGCGTAACGCGTCGGCGAAGCGACCCGCGCGCCAGAGGTGTTCGGCCTCGGCCACCTCCGCATACTCGTGTTCGACGCCGGTGCGGTCGGCTTCGGTTGCTGGCGCCAGCGCGGCTATCGCCTCGGCGATCGCCTGGTGCGCCTCGATTTCCGAGGCGGTGACGGGACTCGCGGCGGTCGGCGGGTCGGCGGCCGCCAAGGCGTCGGCGGTGGCCTGGTCGCGTAGGCCAACGCGCTCCGCGTCGGTGCCCGGTTGGCCGCGCAGCAACAGGCCGCCCAGCTGGGTCAGCAGGTCGCGGATGGGGCGGTGCGCGCCAAGGCGGGACGCGGCATGCGCGAGCAGCCGCACGGGCAGTGCCGAGCAGTCGTGGGCGGCGGCCAGGACCGTGAGCACGGTGCGAAGATCCCGACTGTCCTGTGTGGACGGTGTGTTCAGGATGTTGGACAGGAGGGTGCGGGTTGGGTCGCCGATCGAGACCGGGCCGTCGATCGCGCCGGCCTGCACGACCGTTCCGTGCACGTCGCCCACGATGACGTTCAGCGTCACCGGCTGCTGCTGGTGGTGGCCGGTGGTCGCCGCCGCGACGGCCGTCGTCACGGCACCCCAGGCGGGCGCGGTGGCCGGCAGCGGGCTCGCGACTCCGGCGGCGCGCAGGTAGCCGGCGATGGTCGGTTCGTCCGGGGGCCTGATCGGGACGGGCACCGTTCCCGTCGGCAGGCCCCGCTCGTCCCTGGTGGTCAGCAACACCTGCACTCGCAGGGGAAGTTCGACCAGGCGGCGTAGGGCGTCGCCCAGCCTTGGCGGCAGTCGGCCGTCCAGGTCGACCGCGACGCGGATGGTTCTGATCGGCGAGTCGATGCGGTTCAGCGGACCGAGGAGGCTGCGGTCGAACTCGTCCGCGCGGGCCAGCGTGCCGGCGTCGGTCGTCGCGGTGAACGCCTCGCGCGCGGCGGCGAAGCCGGGGACCGTGGTCGTCAGGTGATCGGCCAGTTCGGCCGCCACCTGGCCCGGGGTGCGGCGGTCGGCCTGCCAGGCGACGGCGTGCAGGAACGCCGCAGGGACGGAGTCGCTCGCGATGGCGGGGTGGATCAGGGCGGCCAGGACCGTGGACTTGCCGCTGCCAGCCGGACCGTGGATCGCCACGCACGGTGCGCGGCCGAGGGCCGCCGCCACCACCGCGTCGACGGTGTCCGTCGGGGTGTAGTGCCTGGTGAGGCGCTCCGCCGTGTCGGCAACACCGGTGCCGGCGAAGGGCGAACCCTGCCAGCAGCTCGCGGGGTTGCGGGCCAGCCACAGGCCCTCGTCGCCGGTGACGACGGTTCGCCTGCCGTCGAAGGACAGGTGCACGGTGGCCGAGCGGTCGCAGGCCCGCGCCACGACGGCGCGCAGGTCGGGGAGGCGGAGGTAGCCGCCGAGGGTCGGCGAGCCGGAGCGGAGCGTGCTCGCCACGGTTCTGGTGAGACAGCCGTCGGTGCCGGGTCCCTCGTTGGCGGCGGCCAGGAGTTCGAAGCGGCGGCCGGCCCGGCCGAGTGCGGTGATCCACTCGGTTTCCGGGCTGTCGCCCGCGTGCCGTCGGCAGGTGTCCAGGAGCAGCACCAGACCGTCGAGATCGTGGTGCGTGGTCAGGAGTTCGGAAATACGGTTCGCCAGGTGGAACTCCGAGGGCGGGACGCGCGGGTCGCCGGTGCCGTACTCGCCGTGGCCGAGCACGGCCAACAGGAGGGTGGCCTGGTCGGCGGAGGCGCGTTCGAACGCGGTGTCGAGGGCGTTGTTCAGCTCGACGGTCGTCGGGTTCAGCAGCACCGGGGTGCCGGCCAGTGCCGGAACGCAGGCGCCTCGGTCCTCGTCAAGGAGGGTATCCGCGACGTCCCAGGCGGTGTCCGGGAGCGAGGACAGCAGGTTCGGTTGCTCACACTGCGAGCCGACGACGAGTGCTCTGCGTTCCCCCACCCGGTAAGGGTCCGCAGGATCGTCCTTGCGGACAAGTCAGTTGGACAAGTCAGTTGGGCGCGTCAGTTGGCACGTCGGCCGGGAGTCTCGCGTGGCGGAGGCCCGGGTGGTCGGCCGGGAGGGAACGGCGGATCAGCCACCAGCTGACGGCCAGGCAGGCGGCCTGGAGGGGCCAGGTCAGGGCCACCCTGGCGACGGCGAGGGCGACGGTCTGGCCGGCAAGCCAGAGCGCACCGTAGACCGCGACGCGCAGGACGTACTGGCCCACCCACGCCCAGCTCGCGACGCCGTACGCGCGGAGCAGGTCCGGGTCGCGGCGCCAACGGGTCTTCTGGCCGACGACCACGCCGACGACGACGCCGAGCAGCGGCCAGCGAATGACAATGCTGGCCGCCCACAGCAGGGCGCTCGCCACGTTGGAGAGGAGTTGGACGAGGAAGAAGTCCGCTGCCCGGCCGGTGTGCAGGGCCACCAGGGCCGCCGCGACGACCAGGGTGACGCTGACGACCACGGCTCGCGGGCGTTCGCCTCGGATCAGGCGCACCACGCCAACCAGGACGCCGACGCCGATGGCGGCGGCGGAGCCGATGCCGATGGAGTTGCCGCCCAGCAGCCAGCCGACCGCGAACGCGGCGGGCGGCAGGGTGGCGTCCACCGCGCCACCCCGGCCGCCGAGCAGGTGGGCCAGGGATTCCTCCCGGCCTGCTGGGGCCACGTCGGCTCGCTGCGGCTGCTCGGTCATGCCTCCACCATGCCTTAGGCGAACCTAACCAGGAACACCACTCCTCGATAACGGACCGGTATCCCCGACCGAACTGGTCCAACCAGTGCATTGACCTCGGTGACGGCGGTCACTACGGTGTGCGGAAATCGTCTGGAAAGTTAACAGACAAAGTTCACACGGCAGGAGAGACATGCGAGCCGGGAGTCCACGACTGCTGCGCGAGATCAACGACCGCGCCGCGATCGAGGCGCTGCTGCGCAACGGGCCGTTGACGCGGTCCGAGCTGGAGGACCTGATCGGCCTGTCCAAGCCGGCGACCGCCCAGCTGCTGACGCGGCTCGAGAAGGCGGACACGGTGCAGCGCAACGGGCTTCGCGGCGGCGGTCGCGGCCCACGGGCCCAGCTGTGGTCGGTCAACGGCGCCCTCGCGCACGTCGCGGCCGTCGACCTCACCCCGCAGTCGGTCGACGTCGCCATCGCCGACATCTCCGGCGCGCTGCTCACCGAGCACCGCGCGCCCATGCCGAGGGGCGGCAGCGCCGAGGTGCTCGACGCGTTCTGCGGCGCGGTCAGCAAGGCGACCAGCCAGGCCGGGCTGGGGCCGAGGGCCCTGCGGCACGTCGTGGTCGGCAGCCCCGGCGCGGTGGATCCCGCCACCGGCGAGCTGGGGTTCGCCCCGCATCTTCCCGGGTGGGAGGGCTTCGACATGCCCGGCCGCCTGCGCGAGCTGCTGGACACCCCGGTCACCGTGGAGAACGACGTCAACCTGGTCGCGCTGGAGGAGATGATCGCGGGGCGCGCCATGAACGTGCGCGACTTCGTGCTGATCTGGCCGGCCGACGCGATCGGCGCCGCGGTGGTCATCAACGGCGTGCTGTTGCGCGGCGCCACCGGTGGTGCCGGCGAGATCGACGGGCTTCAGGTGCCGGACCGGGCCATCGCGGACACCGGGACCGACCGAACCGGGGGCCGCTTCGGCGATCTGCTGAGTTCGGCCGCGATCGTCAAGCTCGCCAGGGCGCACGGGTTGTCCGCGCGGAGCGGGCACTTCGCGGTGCGCAAGGCGCTGAGCGCCGGCACCGCGGGGCGCGAGTTCCTCGTGGACCTGGCCAGGCGCATCGCCGCGGGTGTCGCGAGCGTGGTGAGCGTGCTCGACCCGGAACTCGTGTTGCTCTCCGGCGAGATCTCGCAGGCCGGCGGCACCGTCCTGGCCGACCTCGTCGGCGCCGAGCTGCGCAAGCTCGTCATTCCACGAACTCCGGTGCAGCTCGCGCTGGTCACCGGCAAGCCAGTGCGCTCAGGCGCCCTGCACTCGGCGCTCGCGGTTGTCCGGGAACAGGTCTTCGGCCTGCCCGCCGCCACGACCGAACCGTTCCGCGGCCCGCAGCGCCCAGCGGCGGCCGCCAACCCGTCCCACACCCACGCTGATCTGGAGGGCCGATGAGAGCACGGCTGCGCCCCGCTCTGATCCTTGTCGCCGCAGGTGTTCTGGCGACTGCCGCATGCACCGCAGGTGGTGGCGGTTCCACCGAACCGGCCGCCGCGCCGGACTCGAGCAAGCCCGTCACCGTCACGGTGTGGAGCAACTTCGCCGACCGCGAGCTCGGCGTGCTCAAGAGCACCCTGGACGCCTACCACGGCAAGCACGTCAACGTCACCATCGACAACCAGGGCAGCCAGGACGACGACAAGATCACCCAGGCGATCCGCGGCGGCAACCCACCGGACGTGGCGATCTCCTTCACCACCGACAACATCGGCCAGTTCTGTTCGCAGGGCTCCTGGCAGGACCTCCAGCCCTACATCGACCGGGACAAGGTCAACCTGGACGACATTCCCCAGGCGGTGCGGGACTACACCCAGTTCAACGGCAAGCGCTGCTCGCTGCCGATGCTGGCCGACGTCTACGGCCTGTACTACAACAAGGATCTGTTCGCCGCCGCCGGCATCAGCTCGCCGCCGAAGTCCACCGACGAGATGTTGGAGGACGCCAAGAAGCTCACGGTGAAGAACCCGGACGGCTCGATCAAGGTCGCGGGTTTCCTGCCGCAGTGGGCTTTCTACGCGTACAAGCCGCAGATCGTCGCGCCCTCCTTCGGCGCGCAGTGGCTGGACAAGGACGGCAAGTCCGGTCTCGGCAAGGACCAGGGCTGGCAGGACCTGTTCGGCTGGCAGAAGAAGCTCGTCGACTTCTATGGGCAGGACAACCTCCAGAAGTTCACCGCGGGGCTCGGCCAGGAGTACTCCGCCGACATGGGTTTCCAGGCCGGCAAGGTGGCCATGGCGATCGACGGTGAGTTCCGCACGGCGTTCATCGCCGACCAGGTGCCCACGCTGAACTACGGCACCGCGCCGGCCCCGACCTCGAGGCCCGAGCTCTACGGCGGCGGCTACACCACCGGCACGATCATCGGCATCCCCAAGGGCGCCAAGAACCCCGGCGCGGCCTGGGATCTGATCAAGTACCTGGCCACCGACACCGACGCGCTGGTCACCCTGGCCAACGGCCTGCACAACGTGCCGAGCACCAAGTCCTCGCTGAGCAGCCCCAACCTGAAGCTCGGCGACCAGTTCAAGCCGTTCCTGGACATCTTCGCGAACAAGAACCTCGCGTCGAACCCGGCGAGCACCATCGGCGACCAGTACCTCAAGTTCGTCAGCGACTTCGGCACGTCCTGGGAGAACGGCCAGGTGACCGACCTGCCCGGCGGCCTCGCCAAGCTGGACAAGCAGATCGACGATGCCAAGGCGCTCGGCGGCAAGTGAGGCCACGACCGTGACCGCGACGTTGCACAGCCCCGCGCGCGAACAGCGGACCAGCCCCGCCCCCGGAAAGGGGCGGGGTCGGATCCGCAACCGCAATCGCCTGTGGCTGCTGGTGTTCCTCTCTCCATGGGCGATCGGGCTCGTGGTGTTCTTCATCTACCCGCTGTTGGCCACCGCGTACTTCTCGCTGACCAACTACAACGGCCTGGACAGCGCGAACTTCGTCGGACTGCGCAACTTCGTCTACCTGTTCACCGGGGACGAGATCGTGCGCACCGCCGCGTACAACACGCTGTGGCTGGTGGTGGTGCTCACTGTGCTGCGCGTCGCCTTCAGCCTCGGCGTCGCGGCGGTGCTGGCGAGGGTGCAGAAGGGCGGCGGCCTGTTCCGGGTGCTGTGCTACCTGCCGTCGCTGGTGCCGCCGGTCGCGGCGACCCTGACGTTCGTGTTCGTGCTGAACCCGCAGATCGGGCCGGTCAACACGCTGCTGCGGCACGTCGGCATCGACGGGCCGCTGTGGTTCAACGACCCGAATCTGTCCAAGCCGGCGCTGACGCTGCTGACGCTGTGGGGCTCCGGCGAGCTGATGATCATCATCCTGGCCGCGCTGCTCGACGTGCCGAAGGATCTCTACGAGGCCGCCCAGCTCGACGGGGCCGGGGCGTGGACCCAGTTCCGCAGGATCACGCTGCCGACGATCGCGCCGGTGCTGCTGTTCGGCATGGTGAACTCGATCATCTTCGCCCTCCAGTACTTCACCCAGGCGATCGTGGCCGGTTCGGTGGCGTCCGGCTCGGCCGACATGGTCGGCAACAGCCAGATCATCGGCTATCCCAACAACTCGACGCTCACCTTCCCGGTCTGGCTGTACCAACAGGGCTTCCGGGCATACCACATGGGTTACGCCTCGGCCATGGCCGTTGTGCTGTTCGTCGTGTCGTTCGCGTTCACCGCACTGCTGATCCGGCAGCTGCGCGGCGCGGCGCACACCGAGGGGGCGAGGTCCTGATGACGGCTCTGCTCGAAAGCTCGCCCCCGGTCACCCCGGCGGTCCCCAGGCGCAGGCGCAACGGGCGGCGCACGCTCGACTTCATCGCCGTGCACAGCGTCGCGCTCGCGCTCGGCCTGATGTTCACGCTGCCGCTGGTGTTCGTGTTCCTCACCGCGGTGATGTCCGACCAGCAGGCGCTGTCCTCGGAGCTGTGGCCGAGGGAGTGGCACTTCGAGAACTTCGTGGCCGTGTTCCAGAAGGCCCCGATGTTCACGTACCTGACCAACTCCCTGGTGTACTCGGTGCTCGCCACGGCCGGCATGCTGCTGTCGAGCATCCCGGCCGCCTACGCGCTGGCCCGATTCCGTTGGCGTGGCGGCAACCTGGCCTTCATGCTGGTCATCGCGGCGATGATGCTGCCGCCGCAGGTGACCGCCGTGCCGCTGTACAGCATGTGGGCCAGCGGGCACCTGACCGGCACGCTGTGGCCCCTGATCGTGCCGTACTTCGTCGGCGACGCGTTCAGCATCTTCCTGCTGCGTCAGTTCTTCCTGACCATCCCCGAGGACTATCTCGACGCGGCGCGGATGGACGGCTGTTCGGAGTTCCAGGTCCTCTACCGGGTGCTGCTGCCGATGACCAAGCCTGGCATCGCGGCCGCGGCGCTGTTCACCTTCCTGTACACGTGGAACGACTACTTCGGTCCGCTGCTCTACGTCGGCGAACGCCAGGAGAGCTGGACGCTGTCCGTCGCCCTCGCCTCGTTCCGCGGCATGCACCGCACCACCCAGTGGAACCTCACGATGGCCGCGACGACGCTCGTCCTGGTCCCGGTCGTCGTGCTGTTCCTGTTCGCGCAGAAGTCGTTCGTCCGGGGATTGACGTTTACGGGAATCAAAGGTTGACGTTTCCCGTCCGGCAGGGCCGGATTTTCCGCACGCCTCACGGCGCGCAGTTCCTGTTTCCGTCTCCTTGAAGGGAGGGTTGCGACAGATGCCTCGCCGACTTACGCCGGGTAGGTCTTGCTCCGTCTCCGCAGGCTGCAACCGCCCGTCCGGCGGCCAGAATATTCACCGCTGCGTTCACATCACGATCGTGAGCCGTTCCGCAAGCGGAGCAGGTCCACTCCCGAACGTGCAACGGCAACGTGTCGAGCAGATGCCCGCACTGCGAACAGGTCTTCGTGCTGGGCAGCCACCTGTCCACCGCGATCACCGTCCGTCCGTACCACCTGGCCTTGTATTCCAGCATCAGCCGGAGCGTCGACCAAAACGCGTCGGATATGGCGCGGGCAAGGCAGTGGTTACGCACCAGATTGCGGACCGGCAGGTCCTCGATCACGATCGTTTGGTTCTCACGAACGAGTCGAGTGGACACCTTGTGCAGAAAGTCTCTGCGTCGGTCGGCGATCCGCGTGTGGACACGGGCCGCTCTGCGATTGGCCTTGGCCCGATTGTTCGAACCCTTCTGCTTGCGGGCCGCAGCGCGTTGCACCCACGCCAAGCGGGCACGATCCCGTTTCTCGGGTTTCGGATTGACGATCTTCTCACCGGTCGGCAGGGCGAGGAGCGTCGTGATCCCCACATCGACGCCGACCGCACGTTGATTGCCCGGCAGGTGTTCAATGCTCGCGTCCACCAGGATCGACACGTGCCAGCGACCTGCCGCGTCCCGCGACACGGTAACCGTCGATGGCTCGCTTCCCACTGGCAACGGCCGCGACCACACGATCGCCAACGGCTCGTCCATCTTGGCCAGCCACAGTCGCCCGTCACGCCAGCGGAAACCCTGCCGGGTGTACTCCGCCGACGCCCCCGGCCTCTTCTTACTCTTGAATCTAGGATACCTGGCACGCTTGCCGAAGAAGTTCACGAACGCTCTCTGCAAGTGCCGCAGGCATTGTTGCAATGGCACCGAGGAGATCTAGTTCAGGAAGCCAAGTCCTTCCGTCCGCTTCCATCCGGTCAGCATCGCCGACGTGTCACCGTAGGTGAGCTGCCGTTGCTGGGCCCGAGCAGCCGTGCGGGCAGCCAATGCCTTGTTGTAGACCAGACGCACGCAACCGAAGGTGCGCAACAACTGCCGCTCCTGCCCCTCGGTCGGATAGAAGCGGTACTTGAATGCCCGCTTCGCGCGTGTCCTCGACATGCTGATCACGGTATCGAGATCGTCAGCCAATATAGAACATACGTTCGATATTTGACTCGATCGTGTCTGGCCTTCCCCGTGGATCAGCCCCGCTCCGGCCAGTGGGCCGGAGTTTCCCTCGATCGGAGTTCACGATGAAGCTCACCGTCGTCGGAGGCGGATCTACCTACACGCCCGAGCTGATCGACGGCATCGCCGGCCGCCGCACCAGCCTCGCCGTGGACGAGATCGTGCTGGTCGATCCGGACGAGCAGCGCCTGTCCATCGTCGGCCCGTTCTGTCAACGGCTGCTCGACCACGCGGGACACCCCGCACGGGTGCGCACCACGACGAACCTGGAGCGCGGCGCGGAGGGCGCGTCGGCGGTGCTGCTCCAGCTTCGGGTCGGCGGCCAGACCGCGCGCCGCTCCGACGAGACGTTCCCGTTGGCCTGCGGCTGCATCGGCCAGGAGACCACCGGGGCCGGCGGGCTGGCCAAGGCGCTGCGGACCGTGCCGGTGGTGCTGGACATCGCCGACCGGGTCAGGGCGGTCGCCGGGGAGAACGCCTGGATCGTCAACTTCACCAACCCGGTCGGCATCGTCACCCGCGCGCTGCTGTCGGCCGGGCACCGCGCGGTCGGCCTGTGCAACGTCGCCATCACCATCCAGCGCTGGACGTCCACGCTGCTCGGCGTCGAGCCGGACGCGGTGCGCCTGGAACACGTCGGGCTCAACCACCTGAGCTGGGAGCGGTCCGTGCACGTCGACGGCGTCGACGTGCTGCCGACGCTGCTGGCGGACCACGCGGACGGCCTTGCCGAGGAGATCGGCCTGCCGGCCAACCTGATCCGCAGGACCGGCACGATCCCCTCCTACTACCTCAAGTACTTCTACGCGCACGACGAGGTGTTGGCCAAGCAGCAGAAGGAGAAGCCGCGCGCGGAGGTCGTCGCGGAGACCGAGCGCGAGCTGCTCGCCCTGTACGCCGACCCGGCCGTGGTGACCAAGCCGGAGCAGCTGGCCAAGCGCGGCGGCGCCTACTACTCGGAGGCGGCCGTCCAGCTGGTGCACGCGTTGACCGG
This sequence comes from Solihabitans fulvus, assembly GCF_008386585.1. Taxonomy (GTDB): domain Bacteria; phylum Actinomycetota; class Actinomycetes; order Mycobacteriales; family Pseudonocardiaceae; genus Solihabitans; species Solihabitans fulvus. The sequence goes on along the minus strand of NZ_VUOB01000022.1, from coordinate 281,140 downwards.
CGGCGCGGGCGCCGAACAGCACGTGGTCAACGTGCGCAACTCCGGCACGCTGCCGTTCCTGCCGGACGACGCGGTGATCGAGGTGTCGTCCACAGTGGACTCAACTGGCGCGGTGCCGAGGCCCGCCCGGCCGCTCGATGCCGGCATCGCCGGCCTGATCTCGCACGTCACCGCGTACGAGCACCTGGCGCTCGAGGCCGCGCTGCACGGCGGCAGGGATCGGGTGTCCGACGCGCTGCTCGCGCACCCGCTGGTCGGCCAGTACGCGACGGCCGAGCGGCTGACCGACGAACTGGTCGCCGCGAACCGCGACTTCCTGCCATGGGCGAAGGCATGACGGCCGACCGGGTGCTCGCGATCGACGGCGGCAACAGCAAGACCGACGTGCTGTTGATCAACGCCGAGGGCAGGGTGCTCAGCCAGGTGCGCGGCCCTGGCGCGTCGGCGCAGAACGTCGGCCTCCCGCGCAGCATGGAGGTGTTCGGCGGCCTGGTGCGCCAGGCCGCCGAGCTGGCCGGGCTGCCGGCCGGCGCGCGGATCGCCACGCACACCGCCGCCTACCTCGCCGGGGCCGACCTGCCCAAGGAGGAGGACGAGCTGCGGCAGGCGATCGACTCGCTCGGCTGGTCGACGACCACCGTGGTGGCCAACGACACGTTCGCGCTGCTGCGCGCCGGCACCCCGGACGGCGTCGGCGTCGCCGTGGTCTGCGGTGCCGGCATCAACTGCGTCGGCGTCGCCAAGGACGGCCGCGTGCACCGCTTTCCCGCGCTCGGCCGGATCTCCGGCGACTGGGGCGGCGGCGGCCACCTCGGCAGCGAGGCGCTGTGGCTGGCGGTGCGGGCCGAGGACGGCCGAGGACCGTGGACCGCGCTGCTGCCCGCGGTGCTCAGGCACTTCGGGGTGGACAGCACGGCGGAGGTCGTCGAGCGGCTGCACTTCGGCGAGCTGCCGATGGAGTGCCTGCACGAGCTGAGCCCGGTGCTGTTCGAGGTCGCCGCCACCGGCGACGCGCTGGCCGGCCAGGTGGTCGAGCGGCTGGTCGAGGAGGTCACCGTGCTGGCCACGGTGTCGTTGCGCCGCCTTGACCTGCTGGCCGAACCGGTCGACGTGGTGCTCGGCGGCGGCGTGCTGACCAGCACCGGCGAGACCGTCGTCGCGCAGGTCGCGAGCCGCTGCCGCGAGGTGGCCCCGCTGGCACGGATCCGGGTGGTCGACCTGCCGCCCGTGGTCGGCGCTGCGCTGCTCGGCCTTGACTCCGTCGGCGCCGGTCCCGCCGCCGAGCTGCGGCTCCGCTCTGCCTACGACGCCCGCCAACCGCCCGCCGATTCGATCGGCCTGGCGGCAGGCGGCTGAAGCCCCCGTCGCCGGGGACCTGTTTGGCGGCGGCGCTCCCCGGCGGCGGGCCCAACCCTTGACTATGTCCAACCTTAAATATGTCGGAGATCACGGAATACGGAGGCGCAACTTACGGTCGGGTAGGTGACGGTGGCGTAGGTCCGATTCCCGGGTGCATGCTGTCAGATCGGTCAGGGGGCCGAGCTACGCAGCAGTAAGGGGGAGGGAAGGCCGTGCACCACTGGAACACCATGGTCGCCATCGGGGACAGCTTCACTGAGGGCCTCAACGATCCGGCGCCGGACAGCGGTTTTCTCGGCTGGGCCGACCGGCTCGCGGCGATCATGTCCGAACGGCAGTCCGACTTCCGGTACGCGAACCTCGCGATCAGGGGCAAGCTGCTCGGCGAGATCGTCGAGGAGCAGGTGCCGCTGGCCGCGAAGCTGCGGCCCGCGCTGGTCACCTACGCGGCGGGCGGCAACGACATCCTGCGGCCCGGCAGCGATCCCGACGCGCTCGCCGAGCTGTACGAGCGCGGCGTGCGGGAGCTGGTCGACGCCGGCAGCGAGGTCGTCGTGTTCACCGGCTTCGACACCAGGTCCACCCCGCTGCTTCGGCAGCTGCGCGGCAAGATCGCCACCTACAACACGCACCTGTGGGGCATCGCCGACCGGTACCACTGCCGCGTCGCCGATCTCTGGTCGATGGGCGTGCTGCACGATTCGCGCGCCTGGAGCGAGGACCGGCTGCACCTGTCCTCGGCCGGCCACCAGCGGGTCGCGCTGCGGGTCGCCGACGCGCTCGGCCTCGACGACGTCGACGACTGGCGCACGCCGTGGCCGCCCGCCGGCCACCGGGACTGGATGACCATGCGCCGCGACGACCTGAAGTGGGCCAGGGAGCATTTCGTGCCGTGGGTCAGCCGCAGGCTTCGCGGGCAGTCCTCCGGTGATGGGATGGCCGCCAAGCGGCCGGACCTGCTGCCCCTGTAGGGACTTCCCCCGGCATTCGTGCCAGGGAATGCGGCTGGCCGGCGACCTCCCCCGGCGCCGGCCAGCCCATTCAGGTGGCTTCCCCCCTCATCCCCCAGTAACCACCCAGCACCAACCACGCGAGCCTGGTCAGCGCCTGACCACAAATTGCCACGACGGGCCAATTGGCGACTAAACATCGACTAAACGTCGGAAGCCAGTGCCGCCAAGTGCACCCTGATCTGACTCACCCTGGGTGAGTTGACCTGCTGGTACAGGCGCAGGGATTCCTCCAGCTCTACGATGGCCGCCCCGGTCTTCCCGAGCTCGGCGAGCACCTGGCCCAGAATCTGCCGCGCGAAGCCCTCCTGGCTCGTCATCCCCTCGGCCTCGGCGAGCGCGGCGCCCCGCCTGGCCAGCTCCTCCGCGTCGGCATGCCGACCGAGTTCCGCGTACAGCTCGGCCAGGTTGCACACCGCGATGACGTGGTTGTGCCGGTCGCCGGCCGCGAGGTTCAGCTCCATCGCCTCGAACTGGTGCGCGGCGGCCGTTTCGCGCCGCCCGAGCCCCCGCTCGACCTGGGCGATGTTGTTCAACGACCTGGCCTGCGCCGCCTTCTCGCCGCGATCCCTCGCCAACGACAACGCCTCCCGGTACCTGGCGAGGGCGTTGTCCTTGCGCCCCAACTCGAACAGCACGCCGCCAAGCTGCTCCAACGCGAGCCCGAGGTATCTGGCCTCGCCGAGTTCGGTGGCGATCTCCAGGGCGGCCTCCGCGTCGGCCAGGGTCTCCGCCATTCGACCGAACCGCTGGTGCGCCCCGCAGAGCGTGTTGAGCATCAGCAGTTCGCCGAGCCGGTCCCCGGCCAGCCGCGCCGAGGCGAGCCCGAAGCGCACGAGCGGGAACCACGCGTCGGCGGTCGCCCGCTGGTAGCAGTAGCTGTGCAGCAGCCGCACGAGCTGCCACACGTGCCGGTGCTCGCCCGCCTGGGCGGCCGCGTGGGCGAGCGCCACCTGGCTCTGCCACTCCAGCTCGAACCACTCCAGCGCCCGCGCCGGCGTGTCCAACGCGGGCAGCGCGGTGGCCCCGCCGTCCCGCGCGGCGAAGTCCAGCTCGTCGCGCGGCGGTTGCAGCAGCCGGCGACCGTGGTCGCAGGCCACCAGGTGGTAGTCGAGTAATCGGAGCAGGGCGAGGCGTCGCGTCGACTCGTCCAGCTCCGCCTCCGCCAACTCCCTGGTGTAGAGCCGAACGAGGTCGTGCATGGCGAACCGGCCCGGCCGCGGCCTGGTCAGCAGGTGCGCCTGGGCAAGCTCCTCCAGCCAGCCCCTGGCGATCTCCGGGTCGACCCCGCACAGCGCGGCGACGGTGTGCGGGCCGACCGAGGGCAGCTGCACCGCGCCGATCAGCCGGAACGCCTCGCGCAGCCGGCTGGGCAGGTTCCGGTATGAGACGTCCAGCGCGCAGCTCACGCTCGCGTCGGCCTCCTCGATATCCAGCCAGCGCAACCGGTTCCGCTCGTCGGACAGCGCGTCGACCAGTCCCCCCAGTGTCCACTGTGGACTTGCGGCGAGCCTGGCCGCCGCGATGCGCAGCGCGAGCGGCAGGTAGCCGCACAGCTCGGCGAGCTTGCGGGCGTCGGCGGGCTCGAACGCCGACGGCGGCGCGCCGATCGCGTCGTGCAGCAGCGCGACGGCGGCGTCCTCGGTCAGCGTGTCGAGGCCGAGCAGCCTTGCCCCGCTGCTGACCGCCAGCCCGTCCAGCCTGCGGCGGCTGGTGACCAGCACGACCGACCCGGAACCGGCCGGCAACAGCGGCCGGACCTGCTCGGAGTCCCGCACGTCGTCCAGCACCACGAACACCCTGCGGCGCGCCAGCAGCGAGCGGTACATGGCCGCCCGGTCGTCGACGTCGGACGGCACCCCGTCGGCCGGAACACCAAGGGCGACAAGGAACTTCGTCAGGACGTCGGCCGGGTCGACCGGATCGTGCCTCGGGTCGAACCCGCGCATCGAGCCGAACAGCTGCCCGTCGGGGAACCGCTCGGCGCGACGGTGCCCCCAGGTGATGGCGAGCGCGCTCTTGCCCACGCCGGGCGCGCCGGTCAGCACGCCGACGGCGGCCGCGCCGGGCCGGTGCTGCGCGCCGAGTTCGTCCAGCCAGGCCAGCTCGTCGTCCCGGCCGGTGAAGCCAGTCGCCGCGGGCGGCAGCTGGGCGGGGACGATCACCCCGACCCTCGGCGGCACGGTGCGCGCGGCGGAGTCGACCCGCAGCGCGGGGTCGTCCCGCAGCACCTGCTCGTGCAGGGCGCGCAGGTCCGGCCCTGGGTCGAGCCCCAGCTCCCCGACTACCCTGCGGTGGAACTGCTGGTAGGCGGCCAGCGCGTCGGCCCGCCGCCCCGACCGGTAGAGCGCCCGCATGATCTGGGCGACCAGCCGCTCCCGGAACGGGTGCTCGGTGACCAGCTGGCGCAGCTCGCCGACGAGCTCAAGGTGCCTGCCGAGCTCCAGCTCGGCCTCGATGCGCTCCTCCAGCGCGGCGAGCCGCAGTTCGTCGAGGTCCGCGGTCACCGGCCGGCCGGGCACGTCGGCGAGCACCGGGCCGCGCCACAGGCCGAGCGCCTCCCGCAGCAACCCGGCGCGCACCGCGGGCTGCTTGCCCCGCGCCGCGCTGACCAGCCGCATGGCCCGGTTGACGTCCAGCCGCTCCGGCTCGACGGACAGCAGGTAGCCGGGCGGCCTGGTCAGGATGCGGGCGGACCCGCTGGGGTCCACCTGTTCGAGCAGGCGGCGCAGCCGGGACACGTAGCCGTGCACGATGGTGCGGGCCGTGGCTGGCGGGTCGTCCTCCCACAGCCCGTCGACGATCCGGTCGATCGGCACGATCTGGTTGGCCTCGAGCACGAGCATCGCCAGCAGGCCGCGCATCGCGGGCCGTCCCAGCGTGATCTGCCGCCCATCCGCGAGCACCTGGACCGGACCGAGCACCCCGAACTCCAGCCCGCCCTCGGACCGTTCCGACGCACCGGCGGTTGTCTCCACGAACATGTCCCTCCCCTGGTCGTGGCCCCGAAGCCCTGGCTCGGCCGCCGCCGATCAGCAAGGTCACTCACGGTAGAAAGAGACCTCTGCCGTTCCGCAGATACGCGTTAGCGAACGCTCCGACTTGGCCCGGACCCACACACCGAGCGCCTCGGCCAGCTAGGGTTTTCGCCCTGGGACGCTGGCGCGCCGTGCCGGCCGGCCCGACAACGACCGGCCATGTGACGCGGCGCAGGAGGGGTTGTGCCACGAGATTCCGCCACCGTTGTCGACCGTGGTGCCGGCTGCCTGCTCGGTGGCGCGCTCGGTGACGCGTTGGGCGCACCGGTGCAGTTCCTCAGCAGCAGCGACATCCAGCGGCAGCACGGGCCCGCCGGGGTGATCGCGCCCCCGCGACCTGCGCTGATCACCGACGACACCCAGCTCACGCTGTTCACCGCCGACGGCTACTTACGGGCGTTCGTGCGCGGCAGGGACATCGGCAGCTGGGAGCCCGCCGAGACGGTGTGGCGCAGCTACCGGCAGTGGCTGACCACCCAGCAGCAGGAGCGGCCGGCCGTCGACGCCGACGGGCTGTTACGCCACGACGAGCTGTACGCCAGCCGGTCGCCCGGCCTGACCTGCCTGCGGGCGCTGGCCAGCAACGGGCCCCGGCACCACGACGATCCGCAGAACGACGCCAGCGGCTGTGGCGGGGTGATGCGCACCGCGCCCGCCGGGTTCGCGCCGAGCCCCCGGATCGCCTACGACCTTGGCAGCCGGTTCGCGGCGCTCACGCACGGCAGCCCGTCCGGTTGGGCGCCCGCCGGCGCGCTCGCGCTGCTCGTGCACCTGCTCGCGATCCGAGGCCGGCCGCTGCGAGACGCCGTCGACCAGGCGATCGGGCGGGTGCTGCGGGACGACCCGGAGACGGCGCGGCTGTTGACGACCGCGGTGCTGTTGGCCGAGGCGCACCGGGGCACCACGACGACGGCCGTCGGCGCCGACCGGCTCGGCGGGGGCTGGACGGGCCCGGAGGCGCTGGCGATCGCGGTCTACGCGGTGTTGTTGTTCCCGAGGGCGGGAGACTTCACGGACGCGGTCAGGGTGGCCGCGAACCACTCCGGCGGCAGCGACTCGACGGCGTCCATCGCCGGCAGCATCCACGGCGCGCTGCACGGGACGGCGTCGTTACCAAGCGATTGGTTGGCCAGGCTGGAACTCGCCGACGTGATCAGGGATCTCGGTCACGATCTCGGCAGGTCGGCGGCCGGGCTCGACTTCGACGAAGAGCGCTACCGCTGAGCGCCACCGGGAATGACTGGCGGGGATGATCGGCGCGCAAATGGTTGGCGCGCAACGACTTCAGCGTGACGAGAACATGACAGCGGCCCCGTCTCGCCCGTTCCCGATTACGGACGAAACAGGGCCGCTCTCCAACGGCTTGGTCGACAGCAGTTCGGGTCTCAACCCGAGCGTGAGCCCCGACTTGCTCTTGATCAACGCAGGTGGAGTTGGCAGCTAACCAGATCTTGGTGGACCTCGTCGCTCCCTGACTTGCTTGTCCAACCTAACAGAACGCGTGCGAACAGTCACACGCGCCCGCCCCTTGTTCCACCCGATCAGACCACCGTGCGCGAAATAATCTAACGACGTTAAGCTTTTGCCTAACGTCGTTAAGGATCGGAGAGCCGTCGCGCATGGGACTGGACCGCGAGTCGGTGGTGCGCACCGCCCTCCGGCTGCTCGGCGAGGTCGGCCTCGACGGCCTGACCCTGCGCCGGATCGCCGCCGAGCTGAACGTCCGCGCGCCGGCCCTCTACTGGCATGTAAAGGACAAGCGGGCGCTGCTGGACGCGATGGCGGCGACGATCTTCACCGACGCGCTCGCCGGGCTGGAACTGCCGCTGCGCGGAGAGTCCTGGGTCGAGTGGACGGCGGAGACCGCGCGGCGACTGCGGCGCGCGACGCTGCGACACCGGGACGGCGCGCGCGTGCTGTCCGGCCGCTACCTCGACAACGCGTGCGCGGGCCGGCCGATGGAACTGGCCCTGCGCACCCTGTGCGACGCGGGCTTCAGCCCCCGCGAGGCGGCCAGGGGCGTGACCTCGATCTACGCCTACGTGCAGGGCTTCGCGATCGAGGAGCAGGCGGCGCGCCAAGATCCGCCCGACGAGCAAGCCGAGCGCTTCCCGCTGGCCGCGCAGGCGCGACTCGACCTGCTGCACGCCGACGCCGACGCGCGTTTCGAACACGGCCTCCAGCTACTGCTGTCCGGCCTGCGCCTGTCCCGCTACGGCCGCTGACCCACCGCCACCGGTCGGCATCCAAGACCGACACAGCGAAGATCCTCGGCGAGCTGTGCGCGCTGACCGGCTGGCACCGCGACCACGCCCGCAAAGCCCTCCGAACAGCCCTGGCGTCGAAATCTGGTGCCAGGAAACAGAAGCCCCGCGACCCGGTCTACGGACCCGAGGTGATCGAGGCCCTGCGGAAGGTCTGGTCGATGCTGGACGCGCCGGACGGGAAGCGCCTCGCACCGTTCCTGCCCCAGATCGTGGACCGCCTCACCGCCTGCGGAGAACTCCACATCACCGACGCGACCCGCCACCAGCTGGCACGGATGTCCGCGGCCACCATCGACCACCGCCTGGCCGACGACCGCGTCCGCTGGCAGACCCGGGGCCGGTCGCTGACCAAACCCGGGTCGCTGCTCAAGTCGCAGATCCCCATCCGGACCTGGGCCGGCTGGGACGACGCCAGGCCGGGGTTCGTGGAGATCGACCTGGTCTGTCACGAGGGCGGCGACCCCGCCGGCGAGTTCGCCTGCACCCTGACCGTCACCGACATCGCCACCGGCTGGACCCCAGGTCCGCGCCGTCCGCAACAAGGCCCAAAAGTGGGTCCTGGCCGCGCTCAAGAACATCACCGCGGGGTTCCCGTTCCCGATCCTGGGCATCGACTCCGACAACGGCACCGAGTTCATCAACCACCACCTGCTCGACTACTGCCAGGACCAGGAGATCACCTTCACCCGGTCCCGACCGGGCAACAGCAACGACGGCTGCCACGTCGAGCAGAAGAACTGGTCGGTAGTCCGCCGCGCGGTCGGGTATCACCGCTACAGCGGCGACCTCCATGCCCGACGTCCTCAACGGCACCTACGCCCTGCTCCGCGACCACATCAACTTCTTCACCCCGCAACAGAAACTGGTCGCCAAGACCCGCCACGGCGCGAACGTGACCCAGAAATACGACACCGCCCGAACTCCGTTCGAACGGGTCTGCGCCCACACCGCCGTCGACGTCGCCGACAAGGCCGCCCCTGCACGGCCACTACCTGACGCTGAACCCCGCCGCCATCCGCCGCGAGGTCCTCGCCCTGTCCGACGCCCTGGCCACCGAGGTCACCCGCGACCATTTCCCCGTCAAGCCCTATCTGGGGCCGCGCGTCGCGGGCATTTCTCGTGAGGCAACGACCCCACCCACCTGTGAAGACACCCCCACCCACCTCGGGGGACGGCCCCTGGCCAGTCTATCGGCGCCTCCCGACCGGAGCCGTCCAACGGCGGTCGCCTGTGGACAGAACAGCAGGTTGTGGACAACTCGCCTGCGGGCCGGCCACCAACCCGCAGGCGGGCTGTCCACAACCGAGGGAATCGCGCCGCCGGTCAGCTACGCGAGCCGGCCCACAGGTCGATGCCGGACTCCACCGCATGCCGGTCGATCTCGGTCAGCTCCTCCGCGCTGAGGGGTTCCGCGCCAAGCGCGGCGAGGTTCTGCTCCAGCTGGCGCACCGAGCTGGCCCCGATGAGCGCCGAGGTGACCCGCTCGTCGCGCAGCGTCCAGGACAGCGCGAGCTGCGCGAGCGACTGGCCGCGCCGCTGCGCGATCTCGTTGAGCGCCCGCACCCTGGCCAGGTTCTCCTCGCTGAGCAGGTCGGTGGACAGCGACTTGCCCTGGCTGGCCCGCGATCCCGCCGGCACGCCGTTGAGGTAGCGGTCGGTCAGCATGCCCTGGCCGAGCGGGGAGAACGCGATGCAGCCGGCGCCGACCTCGGCGAGGGTGTCGAGCAGTTCCGGCTCGATCCAGCGGTTGAGCATCGAGTACGACGGCTGGTGGATCAGCAGCGGGACGCCCGCCTGCCGCAGCAGTTCGGCGGCCTCGCGGGTCTTGGCCGGCGAGTAGGAGGAGATGCCGACGTAGAGCGCCTTGCCCTGGGTGACGGCCGAGACCAGCGCCCCGACGGTCTCCTCCAGCGGGGTCTCCGGATCGAACCGGTGCGAGTAGAAGATGTCGACGTAGTCCAGGCCAAGCCGGCCGAGCGACTGGTCGAGCGAGGACAGCAGGTACTTGCGGGAGCCCCACTCGCCGTACGGGCCGGGCCACATGTCGTAGCCGGCCTTGGTGGAGATCACCAGCTCGTCCCGATACGGGCGCAGGTCCTCGGCCAGCATCCTGCCGAAGTTCCGCTCGGCGGAGCCGTAGGGCGGGCCGTAGTTGTTGGCCAGGTCGAAGTGCGTGACGCCGAGGTCGAAGGCGCGGCGGACGATGGCCTGCCCGGTCTCGAACGGCGTGTCGTTGCCGAAGTTGTGCCACAGGCCAAGGGAGATCGCGGGCAGCTTCAGCCCGCTGCGACCCGAACGGCGGTAGGTCATCCGGTCGTAGCGCGACTCGTCGGCGAGGTGGGGCATGACGCTCCTGATCTTGCTCGGGGCGGCGGATGGCTTGAACAACAACCATCTCACCACGCGCGTGCCAACCGAGCCTGCCCCCGCGCCTCGACAGGCGCGGGGGCAGGGGCGGGGTGCGAGGGCGAGGGTGCTGCCCAGGCTCGGCGATCGTTACTCGACGACGATCTCGACGGGGATGTTGCCCTTGGTGGCGTTGGAGTACGGGCACACCTGGTGGGTGGCCTCGACCAGCTTCTGGCCGGCCTCACCGTGCAGGTGCTCCGGCAGCTCGACGCGGAGCACCACGGACAGGCCGAAGGCGCCGCCCTCGAGCGCGTTCAGGCCGACCTCGGCGGTCACTGCGGCGTCCGAGGCGTCGACCTTCTGTCGCGACGCGACGAGCTGCATGGCACTGGCGAAGCAGGCGGAGTAGCCGGCCGCGAAGAGCTGCTCGGGGTTGGTGCCGTTGCCGTCGCCGCCCAGCTCGGTGGGGCGGGCCAGCGTCAGGTCGAGCGTGCCGTCGTTGCTGACCGAGCGGCCGTCGCGGCCGGACGAGGTGGCGATGGCGGTGTAGATGGCGCTCACGATGACTCCCTATACAGACCTGTCTGTTCGGACTGCCTAACCATAGACAGACCTGTCTGGTAGTGTCAAGGGCGTGAGTGAAGCCCGTCGCCGACTACTGGACACCGCCTCCCGGCTCTTCTACGCCGAGGGCATCCACACGGTGGGCATCGACCGGATCATCGCCGAGGCCGGCGTGGCGAAAGCGACCTTCTACCACCACTTCAAGGCCAAGGACGACCTCGTCATCGCCTACCTGACCGAGGAGTACGGGCGGCAGCGCGTGGTGTTCGAGGCCATCGAGGGATCCGGGACCGAGCGCATCGGGGCGATCTTCGACATGCTCGGCACGGCGAGCTGCGGTCCGGGCTTCCGCGGCTGCCCGTTCCTGAACGCCGCCACCGAGTTCGCCGATCCGACCCACCCGGTCCGCGGAATCGTGGACGACTACCGCGCCTGGTTCCGCGACTTCATGGGGACCCTGCTGACGGAGGCCGGCCGCGTCGAGGCCGCCCCCACCGCCGAGTTCCTGCTCGTCATGCGCGACGGCATCGCGGTCAGCGGCATGCTGAACGACGTCACGGCGGTCCGCTCCGGCGTCGCCACCGCGATGGCGACCATCTAGGCACGCCTTAGCTGACGGTCGCCTGCGTGATGGTGACCGGCAGGACCGGCTTGCCGTCGCCGGCGCCCTGGTCGCCCGGCACGACACCGCCCTGCACGATCTTGTCGAGCACGTCGAGGCCCGAGCTGACCGTGCCGAGCACGGTGTAGGACGGCGGGATCTCCGCGTGGCTGTGCACGATGAAGAACTGGCTGCCGTTGGTGCCGGGCCCGGAGTTCGCCATGGCCACCACGCCCCGGCCGTAGATTTCCTTGCCGGTCAGCTCGTCGTCGAAGGCGTAGCCGGGCGTGCCGGTGCCGACACCGGACGGATCACCGCACTGGAGCACGCCGAGCTGCGCGGCCGTGGTCAACCGGTGGCAGGGCGTGCCGTCGTAGAACTTCGACGTGGCCAGGAACACCAGGCTGTGCACCGCGCACGGCGCGTTGGCCTGGTCGAGGGCCAGCACGATCTCGCCCTGGTTCGTGGCGAGCCGCACCGTCGCCGTCCCGGACTTGGGCGCGTCCGGGGCCGGCATCCCGACATCGCGCGCCGCGCTGGTGGGATCCGGGCGGTAGGTGCACTTCGTCGTGGACCCGGCGGCGGGGGTCGCCGAGCCGGTGGGAACCGAGCCGGTGGGAACCGAGCCGGTGGCGCTCGACGAGACCCGCCCGACGCCGACGGGTGCGGAGGCGACGCCGGCCACCGTCGTGGCGCAACCGCTCAGCGCGACCGCCGCCGCGCACAGGGCGATGGCCAGGGCGCCGGTACTGGAGCGGATCATGGCCAGACCGTAGCGAGTCGGAGCGACGAACGAGCGCGTGTGGAGCCGGTGAGGGGAATCGAACCCCTAACCTTTCGCTTACAAGGCGAGTGCTCTGCCAATTGAGCTACACCGGCATCGGCCGCGAGGGCCTCGCACATCGTAAGCGCCCGCACGGCGTGCCACCTGCGGCGAACGGTCTGCTCAGGGTGTGCGCGCGTTGGTCCGACCGGACGGGCGCGCACCGGCCGAGTGGCCGAGCGTCGGACGGAAAGCCCTGCACAATGCCCTTGACCAGGCAACAGAGGGACGACAACACACAGTGAGACGCGTCGCCTGGTCGGGCTACCTCGGGCGAGGGTGTTCGACGCCACATTTGGCGACGTGCCCAGGCGGCCACTCCTCGAACGGGATCATGGAAACGAACGAGGAGGTACCGCACGTGCGGTTCGGGCGCCAGGGCAGGTGGAGGCAGCGCGCGGCCAGCCTGCCCCCCGCTGAGCAGGGCATTTCCGCCAGTGCCGTGGAGGGACCCGCGCTGCCCGAGGACTCCACGGTGCACCTCGTGCTGCAACTGGCCCTCCGGGTCGGCGAGGCGCAGTCGGCCAGCGGCGCGGGCGCGGCGGACGTCACCGCGACGATGTTGGCGATCACCGCCGCTTACGGCCTGCCACACACCGAAGTGGATGTGATCTACACCTCCATCTCCGTGTGCTGCCACCGGGGCACCGACAAGGCGCCGGTCACCGCGCTGCGCGTGGTCCGCTCGCGCGGCCTCGACTACACCCGGCTCGCCGCCGTCGACGGGCTGGTCCGCGCCATCACCGCCGGCACGATCGCCGCCGACGACGCGTGCGCCGAGCTCGGCCGGATCACCAGCGCCCCGCACCCCTACCCGCGCTGGCTGTCGACCCTGGCCTGGGCCGGCATGGCCGCCGCCGTCGCCGTGCTGCTCGGCGGCGACGCGCTGCTCGCGGTGACCGCCGCGGCGATCACCGCCGTGATCGACCGGGTCGGCAGGCTGCTCAACCGGCGCGCGCTGCCGTTCTTCTTCCAGCAGGTCGTCGGCGGGGTGCTGGCCACGGCCGCGGCGCTCGGCGTGTTCGCGTCCGGGCTGCTGCCCGGCGTCCGGCCGTCGCTGGTGGTCGCGGCCGGGATCGTCGTGCTGCTGTCGGGGTTGTCGCTGGTCAGCACCGTGCAGGACGCGATAACCGGCTACAACGTGACGGCCGCCGGCCGGACCATGGAGATCGCCCTGATGACGGCGGGGCTGATCGCCGGCGTCGCCCTCACTCTGCACACCGGGGTGCGGCTGGGGCTGCGGACCTCGATCACGGAGCCGCTGCCGCCGCTGATCAGCGACCTGCCGGTGCAGGTGCTCGCGGCGGCGGCCACCGCGGCCTGCTTCGCGCTGGCCAGCTACGCCAGGCCGAAGGCGCTGGTCGTCGCCGCCGTCGCCGGGGCGGTCGGCATGGCCAGCTACGGACTGCTCTACCTGGTCGGCTCGGACATGGTGACCAGCTCCGCCGTCGCCGCGGTGATCGTCGGCTTCGGCGGCGCGCTGATGTCCCGTCGGTTGCGGATCCCGCCGCTGGTCGTCGCCGTCTCCGGGATGACGCCGCTGCTGCCCGGCCTGACCACCTACCGGGCGCTCTACCAGCTCACCGCCGAACGGGACGCCGCCGGGCTGTCCACCCTGGTGCTCGCCGTCGGCATCGGGTTGGCGCTGGCCGGCGGGGTGGTGCTCGGCGAGTTCCTGGCGCAGCCGGTGCGCAGCGGCCTGAGCCGCCTCGAACGGAAGCTGGCCGGGCCGAGGCTGCTCGGCCCGCTCCGCCCCGCGCGACGCCGCCTGGAATGAGTTGGTCGGGACGGGTGCACTTCATGTGACCGGAACAACGACGAATGACCCGCGTCGACGGCTCCCACTAGCCTCGATGACAGCTCGTGAGCACGTGGGCCCCAGTGATACCACCCCAGCGACACCACCCCCAGTGACACCACAAGGAGGCGCGTCCCCGGTGAACAGCAACGCAGGTGATGCAGGCGCGGAGTTCATCGTCGTCGCGAACCGCCTGCCCGTCGACCTGGAGCGCCTGCCCGACGGCACCGAACGGTGGAAGCACAGCCCCGGAGGCCTGGTCAGCGCCCTCGAACCGTTCCTGCGGTCGCACAGCGGAGCCTGGGTCGGTTGGCCTGGTGTCGCCGACGCCGTCGCCGAGGAGTTCGAGGACGAGGGCCTGCGGCTGTACCCGGTGACGCTGTCCGCCGACGAGGTGCGCGACTACTACGAGGGCTTCTCCAACGCCACGCTGTGGCCGCTCTACCACGACGTGGTCGCGCCGCCGGTGTTCGACCGCGCCTGGTGGGAGTCCTACGTGCGGGTCAACCGCAGGTTCGCGGACGCGTGCGCCAAGATCGCCGCCGAGGGCGCCACCATCTGGGTGCAGGACTACCAGCTCCAGCTGGTGCCGGCGATGCTCCGCGAGCAGCGGCCCGACCTGCGCATCGGCTTCTTCCTGCACATCCCGTTCCCGCCGACCGAGCTGTTCATGCAGCTGCCGTGGCGGACCGAGATCGTGCGCGGCCTGCTCGGCGCCGACCTGATCGGCTTCCACCGGCCGGGCGGCGCGCAGAACTTCCTCTGGCTGGCGCGCCGGCTGGTCGGCCTCGAACCGAGCCGGGGCGCGGTCGGCGTGCGCACACGTCCGGGTGTTGTCCAGGTGGGTGACCGAACTGTCCGGGTTGGCGCGTTCCCGATCTCGATCGACTCCGCCGGGCTGGACGCCATGGCGCGGTCCAAGGAGGTCCAGCAGCGCGCCAAGGAGATCCGCTCCGAGCTCGGCAACCCGCGCAAGGTGCTGCTCGGCGTCGACCGGCTCGACTACACCAAGGGCATCGACCTGCGGTTGCGCGCCCTGCACGAGCTGTTGGAGGACGGCAGGGTCAACCCGGACGACGTGGTGATGGTCCAGCTGGCCACGCCGAGCCGCGAACGCGTCGAGCACTACCGCCAGATGCGCGGGGACATCGAGCAGGTGGTGAGCCGAATCAACGGCGAGTTCGCGAGGGTGGGTCACCCGGTCGTGCACTACCTCCACCAGTCGGTGGATCGAAAGGAACTCGTCGCGTTCATGAGCGCGGCGGACGTAATGGTGGTTACGCCGGTTCGGGATGGTATGAACCTGGTGTGCAAGGAGTACGTGGCCTGCCGTTATGACCTTGGCGGCGCGCTCGTGCTCAGTGAGTTCGCCGGGGCCGCCGCCGAACTCACCAGCAGCTTCCTGGTCAACCCGCACGACCTGGACGGGGTCAAGAACGCTCTGCACGCGGCCCTCACCGTTGATCCGGCCGAGGGTCGTCGTAGGATGCGCGCTTTGCGGCGCCAAGTGCTCACCCACGATGTCGACCGCTGGGCGCGGTCGTTCCTCGAAGCGCTGGGGACGCAGCACTTGAACTGAATCAGTTCAGCTCGTAGCTTCACCCATATAGTTCGCTGCTTCACCCAATGGTGTTAAACGTCTGCCTGAAACAAGCCGAGGAGATGGCGTGACTGCCGAGGCCCTCCCCGCTGAGCTGCGCCGTGCCATCGTGCAGTTGGCCCGTACTCCGCGACTGCTCGTGGCCTGCGACTACGACGGGACGCTCGCGCCCATCGTCGCCGATCCAGAACAGGCCCGGCCGCTACCGGAATCGGTCGGCGCGCTGCGCTCGCTGGCCGGCCTGCACGAGACGACCACCGCGGTCATCTCGGGCCGCGCGCTGCGCGACCTGGCCACACTGTCCCGTCTGCCCGGCGAGGTCCATCTCGTCGGCAGCCACGGATCGGAGTTCGACGTCGGCTTCGTGCACGCCCTCGACACCGAGGCCAGGGCGCTGCACCGGCGGATCGAGGCCGAGCTCGAACAGATCGTCACCGGCCAGGAGGGCGTCCAGCTGGAGGTCAAGCCGGCCAGCGTCGCCGTGCACGTGCGCCGCGCCGACCCCGAGACCGGGCAGCGCGTGCTCGACGCGGTCCGGTCGGGGCCGTGCACCTGGGACGGCGTGCAGGTCACCGAGGGCAAGGCCGTCGTCGAGCTGGCCGTGGTGCAGACCGACAAGGGCCACGCGCTCGACGTGCTGCGGCACCGGGTCGGCGCGACCGCCGCGATGTTCCTCGGCGACGACGTCACCGACGAGAAGGCGTTCGCCAGGCTGACCGGCCCCGACCTCGGGATCAAGGTCGGCGAGGGCAAGAGCCTCGCCGAGTTCTGCATCGAGGACACCACCGACGTCGCCACCGTGCTGGCGTTCCTGCTGGAGGAGCGGCGCGCCTGGCTCTACGGCGAGCAGGCGCCGCCCATCGAGCGGTTGTCCATGCTGGCCAACGAGCGGTCCGTCGCGCTGGTCACCCCCGACGCCAGGCTCACCTGGCTGTGCCACCCCGAGCCCGACTCGGCCGCGGTGTTCGCCGACCTGCTCGGCGGGCCGAGCGCGGGCCACTTCTCGATCAAGCCCGAACGCAACGGCCTGCCGCTTGGCCAGCGGTACCTGCCGGGCACGATGATCGTGGAGACCCGCTGGTCCCGGCTGCTGGTCACCGACTACCTCGACCACTACACGGCGCCGCACCGCACCGAGCTGGTCAGGGTGATCTCGGGCAGCACCAACGCGGTGGTCTCCTTCGCGCCCCGCCCCGAGTTCGGGCACGTGCCGGTGCGGCTGGAGCCGACGGGCGACGGCCTGCGCGTGCTGGGCACGTCCGACCCGATGGTGCTGCGGTCGCCTGGCGTCACCTGGGAGATCACCTCCGACGGCATGCAGGAGTCGGCCCGCGCGGTGGTCACGCCGACGCAGGACAACCCCGTCGTGCTCGAACTGCGCTGCGGCACCGACGACCTCGACACGAACGCGCTCACCGAGCCGGAGCGGCGGCAGCGGGCGGGCGCGTACTGGTCGGAGTGGCTGGCGGGCCTGACGCTGCCCAGCCGCGAACAGGACCTGGTCGCCAGGTCCGCGCTGACGCTGCGGGGCCTCTGTTACAACCCGACCGGCGCGATCATGGCCGCCGCCACCACCTCGCTGCCCGAGGAGATCGGCGGCATCCGCAACTGGGACTACCGGTACTGCTGGCTGCGGGACGCGGCGCTGACCGCGCAGGCGCTGGTGTCGGTCGGCTCGACCGCGGAGGCCGAGGCGTACCTGGGCTGGGTGCACGGCGTGCTGGCCACGCTGCCAGGACCGGAGCGGCTGCACCCGCTCTACACCCTCAACGGCACCATGCTCGGCCCGGAGGCCGTGATCGACACGCTGCCCGGCTACGCGGGCTCGCGGCCGGTGCGCGTCGGCAACCTCGCCAACCAGCAGGTGCAGCTCGACGTGTTCGGCCCGGTCGTCGACCTCGTCGCGCAGCTCGCCGAGACGCGCGGCAAGCTCACCGACGAGGACTGGCGGATGGTGTGCGCCATGACCGAGGCGGTCGCCAGGCGCTGGCACGAGCCCGACCACGGCATCTGGGAGGAGCGGCACGCGCCGCGCCACCACGTGTACTCGAAGGTCATGTGCTGGGTGACGGTCGACCGCGCGGTGAGCCTGGCCGAACGGTTCGGCCGGGAGGGCGAGCCGAGCTGGGTCTCGCTGCGGGACACGATCGCGGCGGACGTGCTGAAGAACGGCTGGAACGACGAGGTCGAGGCGTTCACCACCGCCTACGACGGGTCCGATCTCGACGCGGCCTCGCTGCACGTCGGGCTGTCCGGGCTGATCGACCCGAGCGACGAGCGGTTCCAGTCCACGGTCACGGCGATCGAGTCGGAGCTGCGCAGCGGCTCCACGGTGTACCGGTACCGCAGGGACGACGGCCTGCCCGGCGACGAGGGCGGCTTCCACCTGTGCGCCACCTGGATGATCGAGGCGTACCTGCTGACCGGCCGGCGCACCGAGGCCGAGGAGCTGTTCGAGCAGCTCGTCGACGCGGCGGGGCCGACCGGGCTGCTGCCCGAGGAGTACGACCCGATCGCCGAGCGGTCGCTTGGCAACCACCCGCAGGCGTACAGCCACCTCGGCCTGATTCGCTGCGCGCAGCTGCTTTCCCGCTAGTGCTCTAGTGCGCTAGCCCGTTCGGCCCGTGGCAGGGCGCAGGAAACCCTGCCACGGGCCGAATGTCGCGCAACCTTGATCCTAGCCCCGCGTCCTTTGGCTAGGTTGTCCGAATTGGGCACTGCCGAAGTTGGGGGCTCTCTTGCGCAAACCGATCCTGCTCCGCTTGCTCGTGCTCTCGGCGGTCCTGGCCGGTACGGCGGCGTGCACGGCGGCCAGACCGGAGCAGGCCAATCCCGAGTTAGCACAGCACGGCAGGACGATGACGACCGTCAAGCCGAGCCACCAGGACCTGTCGAACAAGGTGAGCCTGGCCGGGAAGGTCGCGCTGAGCCCCGTGTTCGGGGTCGTCGCGCCGATCGACGGCCAGGTGCGCTACCTCGACGTGAAGCCGCCGGACAGCACACCGACCAAACCCACCAAGATCGCGAACATCTGGGCGGGCGGCAAGGCGACCAGCGTCGAGATCCCGGCCGGCACCACGTTCTCCGGCAGGCTGGTCGACGACAAGTCCACCGTGACCGCAGGAATGCCCATCGCCTCGGCGAAACACGTCGGCTACGGCATCGTCGCGGACGTCGACGGCGCGCAGGCGTACCGGGTCTCCGGCGCGATCGCCACGGCGCAGGCGCAGATCAAGGACGGCCCGGGTCCGTTCCCGTGTGCCGTGCTCGGCCCGATCGCCGCACTGCCGGCCGGCACCATCCCGGATCCCCCGCCGCCCGCCGACCCCGGCACCGGCACCGGCACCGGCACCCAGCCCGGCCAGCAACCCGGCCAGCAGGGCCAGCAGCCGCCGGTGAAGTTGCCGCAGACTCCCGGCAAGGACAACGGAACCAAGCCGTCCGACCCGACCGGGCTGCGGCTCGTGTGCACCGCGCCGGACGATGTGAAGATGATCAACGGCGCGACCGTCACCCTCGAGGTGGTCACCGAGACCGCGACGAACGTCCTCGTGGTGCCGGTCGAGGCCGTCGCGGGCTCGGCAGGCAAGGGCAAGGTCGACGTCGTCGGCGCCGACGGCGCTCGCCAGACGAAGGACGTCACGCTCGGCCTGACCGACGGCAAGGTCGTGGAGATCAAGACCGGTCTGACCGGCGACGAGTCGATCGCGGTGCCCGGCCCGAACCTGCCGGCCGCTCCCCCCGGCGCCGACGGCAAGCCGGGGTCGAAATGACGCCACTGATCCAGCTCACCGGAATCACCAAGACGCTCAAGGGTCAGTCGGAGCCGAGGACGATCCTCGCTGGCGTCGACCTGACCGTCCACAGTGGAGAGAGCGTCGCCATCCTCGGTCGGTCCGGTTCGGGCAAGAGCACGCTGCTCAGCCTGATCGGCCTGTTCGACCGGCCCGACGGCGGCCAGTACCTGTTGGGAGACAGGGACATCACCAAGCTGTCCGAGCGCAGGTCCGCCGCGCTGCGCAGCGCGGAGTTCGGCTTCGTGTTCCAGCGGTTCTTCCTGCTCAAGCACCTCACCGCGGCCCAGAACGTGGCCATGGCCCTGGTCAACGGCCAGGGCTGGCGGTCCCGCCGCAAACGGAAGGCGCTCGTGCTGGCCGCGTTGGAACAGGTCGGCATCGGCCACCTGGCCAAGCACAAGCCGCCGAGGCTGTCCGGCGGCGAGCAGCAGCGCGTGGCCATCGCGCGGGCGCTGGTGCGCGAGCCGAGGATCCTGCTCGCCGACGAACCGACCGGCGCGCTGGACACCGAGACCGGAAACCTGGTGGTCGACGTGCTGCGCGCGGCGACCGAGCGGGGCTGCGGGCTGATCCTGGTCACCCACGACCGGGACCACGCCGACAAGATGGGCCGGGTGCTGCGGCTCAACGACGGGCTGCTCGCCCCGGCGCCCCAGCGGGTGCCCGCGTGATCGGGATGTCCGGCAGGCTGCGCTCCGCGCTCATCATCGGCGGCCAGGGCATCAGGGCGCGCAAGCTGCGGACGTTCCTGTCGATGATCAGCCTGTTCCTCGGCGTGCTCGCGGTGGTGATCGTGCAGGCCGGCTCGGAGATCGTGCAGCGCGCCTCGATCGCCGACATCGAACTCCAGTCCGGCAAGGACGGCACGCATCAGATGTACGTCGGCGGACAGGACCCCGGCGCCCTGACCACCGCGCTGGACACGGTGCGCGACAGGCCCGACGCGGTCGCGTTGTCGAGCGGCAAGGCCGTCATCGGCGAGCCCAACGTCACCCCGATCAACCCCGGTGGTTCGTCGTTCGACAACCTCGGTAGCCGCCCCGGCAGGGTGGACGTCATCTGCGACCAGACGGGCTGCTACCCCGATCCGAGCAGCCAGGGCGCGCCGAAGCCGAACGGCAAGGCCATCGAGTTGCGACTGAACGCGATGACCGGCGACGTGCGGCAGTTCAAGCCGTACCGGCAGGAATCCGGACAGTGGCTGGACTTCGCGTCGGCGCCGTCGCTCGCGCCGAGGATCGTGCTGAACAAGAAGGCCGCCGTCGGCTTCGCCAGGTACCAGGTGCCGGCGCAGCTGCACATCGACGGCGGGACGTCCGATCCGACGCCGCAGATCGTCGGCGTGGTGGACGACGGCAGCTACCAGCCGGAGGCGTACGTCCGCGTCGACGAGCTGACGAACTGGCTGCCGGCAGGGGGTTTGGGCAGCAGCCGGGGCAGCAGCCTCCAGGTGCTGATGTCGCCGGGGGCGGCTGACCTCGAACAGACCCTGCGCGCCAGGCTGGTCGCCGCCGGCATGAAGGCCGAGCAGATCAACATCAACGTGGTCCAGTCCAAGCAGCGGATCGAGTCGCAGCTGGCACTGATGCGGTGGATCTTCCTCGGCATGGCGGCGCTGGTGCTGCTGATCGGCGTGGCCGGCATCCTCAACGTCGGCCTCGCCACGGTCGGCGAACGCGTCGAGGAGTTCGCGCTCAGACGCGCCGTCGGCACGCCGAGGATGCTGCTGGCCGGCATCGTGCTCGCGGAAACCCTGCTGACGGGCCTGATCACCGCCGCGGCCGCGATCGGCGCGAGCGCGCTGGCCCTGCGCGCGGCACCCACGCTGGCCGGCGGCCGGGGTGCGTCGTACTTCCAGGACCTCACGTTCCCGTGGCAGGCCGGGGTGGCCGGTGTCATCGCGGGCCTCGTCGCCGGCCTGCTCGGCGGCGCGATCCCGGCCATTCGCGCGGCGCGAATCCCAATCGCCACGGTTATGCGGGCATAATGGCCTCGTTGCATTTCCTGCCTAGGTGGGAGATGACCGATTGAACGACCCTCGCCCGGATCGCGCGGAATTGTCGGACGACCGCGATGGTTCGGGCGAGGGAATCGGGCGCGACACCGGTGCCACACCCCCTGAATGACGCTACGATTCGCCCGAACGGCAATCGTGCGTCCAGGGGGATGTATGGCGAACCAGCCGGGCGATGCAACCGTGCAGGCTGCCCAAATGTCAGCGCAACAATACGCCGAACAGGCCAACCGACAGCTCGACAGTCCAAGCGACAATGCGGCATTCGGAATCGTCGGCGTGATCCAGGATTTCGGCGCACGTGCCGACGGGCTCGCGGCCGCGGCCAGGGCCGGCCAGTTCGCCGTCAGCCCCGACCTGGCCCAGGCGATGGCCAAGCAGTTCGACGACATGATCGACACGATCTCGCTGATGCGGGAGAAGTCGCGCATCCTCACCACCAAGACGCCACTGGGCGGCGGTTATGCCGACCAGATCGGCGATGTCAACGCCAAGGTGGGGCAGCTGGCGGCCGACCTCCTCACCGACTTCCACAAGAGGGTCCAGGGGCTCAGGGAGTCGGTCCTGAAATCGGTGGCCAACTACCGGTCCGTCGACCAGAACGCCACAAACGCCCTACAGAAGCCAGGACAGGGCGCGTGAGGACGTCGATCATGCGGACTCGCGGCGGCCGCTCCGCGCTGATCGCGCTGGGTATTGGGTTGGCGCTGTCAACAGCTGCCTGCGACGGGACTAGCTCGGGCACTCCTCGGCCGGTCTCCGACGCGGGAAGCCCAAGCGCATCGGGCACACCGACTGGCAGCAGTGCCAACGCCTCGCCCCTCGCGAGCATCAAGCCGTGCGACCTGTTGACCGCGTCGGACACGACCCCGGTCGGCATCACCACGCCCGGCAGGCCCGAGTCGGTCGGCGGTTCGCCGACCTGCCGGTGGAGCACCCCAGGAAAGTTCAGCTTCACGCTCGCCCTGAACCTCGACGCGAGCATCCGGACCTTGAACTACGCGGGAAAGTCCCCCACTCCGGTGTCAATCGGCAGGCATTCTGCCGCCGAACTTCCCGACAGTATCGAGACGAGGGCGAATACGGGCGACTGTAGCGTTTATATCGCCGTCTCCGACTCGTCAAGTGCCCAGATCGAAAGCACTGTGCAGGACACCAGCGACACCGCGCTGTCGTGCAAACGGGCCGAGCAAATCGCCAAGTTGATCGACTCGAAGCTGCCGTAGGGCCGGGGAGGGCTGCGCCATGAGCACGAAAGACAAGCCGGACATCCCGGCGTCGAACGCGAACTATCCTGGCATGCAACATCGCGATATGGAGAACCAGGTCGCCCAGAACAACAACCCCGGTGCGGCCGGCGAGATCGCCGACGCCTGGCGGCAGATCGGCCAGCAGTGGACGGACGTGTCCGTCGGACTTCAGATCGTCAACACCGGCTCGGAGGCGCAGTGGTCCGGCACCGCCGCCAGCGCCGCCCGCGACCAGTTCAGCAAGTTCCAGGACGCGGCCCAGCAACTCGGACAGCAGCACGCCATCGCGGGCGGTGCCGTCGAACTACAGACCTCGGCGGCGGCCACGGCGATGAACGCCATGCCGAAGCCCGTGCCGTACGACCCCGGCCAGATGATCAAGGATGCCGCCAGGACAGGGAATCCGCTCACCATGGCCGCGCTGCTGGTCACGATCCCGGCGCAGAAGAACAAGTCCGACGACGCCAGGAACCAGGCCGTGCAGGTGATGCAGTCGCGCGACACGTCGCTCCACACGGCCGCGTCCTCGCTCCCCGCGTTCACCGACCTGCCGACCACCGACGACGGCAGCGCGCCGGGCCAGACCCCAGGGCAGCTCAACCAGGTCCGGCCGCCGAGTGGGCAGATTCCCTACTACGGCAACACCATCAGCCACCCGTCGTACCGCACCACCACCCAGGGCAGCGACCCGAACCGCGGCGGCGTCGACAGCATCGGCGCCGCCCCGCAGGTCGGGCGCGGCCCGAACCCCGGCTATCCCAGTCCGAATCCGGTGGTGCCGCCCGGTTCCCAGCCAGCGCCCTACCCCCGCGACCGGACCACGGTCTCCGACACCACAGCGCCGCCACGCGGCGACTACGGTGATCTCCGCCCGCCCGATGGCGGCCGCGACGTCGTCAACCCCCGAGGCTCGAACCCGCCCGGCTTCGACGGCTTCCCGCCCGGTGGAACGGGTTTCGGCGACGGCCGGGGCCGTGGTGCCTCCGGGATCGGCCCGCGGGGCGTCGGGTCGCGCGGCGTCGGCCCCGGCAGTGGCGCGCCGGGATCCGGCAACGCCGGCAACCGGGCCGGCGCGCTGCCGGGTGGGCCCGGTGAGTCGGCTGGCGGTGCCGGTGGGCGCACCGCGGCCGGATCCCGTGGTGCGGCTGGACAGTCCGGCATGGGGGCCGCCGGCGGCGGTCGGGGCGGCCGGGGCGAGGAGGACCTCGAGCACAGGTCCGCCGACTACCTGATCGAGTCCGAGGACATCTGGGGCGACGGCGAACTGGTCGCGCCGCCGGTAATCGGCGAGTAAGAGCTCCTAACACAATGACTGTTCGGCTCGCGACGCCCAGGCAGACGATCTGCGGCGTTGTCGTCAGTCACCATGACTCCGTCATGCCTCCTTCCTCCGGTCACGACCCCTGCGAGACATCTCGCCCACCTGGCCGCCGCTCCCTGATCGAACGCCATTGTGTTAGGAGCTCTAAGCGTCCATGGACTCGATCGCAACGCTGTCCCTGCCCGCCTTCGACGTGCTCTGGGAGGATCTGCGGCTCGGCCCGATCCCCTACCCGCTCGAGGTCCGCGCGCACGGCGAGACGCTGGACGAACGCGCCGGCATCCGAGCCGCCGTGCACGCCGAGCTGGCCCGCGTCGGCCTGTTTCGGCACGGCCGCGTGGCACCCGACCTCGAGGACGCGCTGCGGTTGCTCGCCGGGCCCGCACTGCGGCTGGACGCCCTGATCATGCTCGATCTCGACGACGAGGAGCCGGTGAAGGCGACGGTGGCGGTCCGGCGCGGCCACGCGGTCCGTGCCGTGCAACGGGATCGCGCCATCGGCCTCGACCGGGTGCGCGACACCGCGGCGGCCGCCTCGGTGGTGGAGTTGGCCCCCGCCAACCGTCCCGGCGCCGGCCGCTCGGTCACGCTGCCGGCCTCGGCGGTCGACCACGGTCGCGGCAACCACGCGCGGCTCAGCCAGCAGGAGCGCGCCCAGCTGCGGGAGCTGGAGGTCATCATGGCCCGTCCCGTGCTGCGCACCGGACAGTTCGGCGTCGCGGCCGGCCACGGCGCCGCGCTGCCCGGGGTGAGCTGGTTCGACACCGACGCGGGCCGCTATCTGAACTCGGTGCGCGCCGGCCGGGACGGCGAGCGGTGGGTCACCGTCGCGCCAGCCGACAACCCGCGCATCGCGCACCGCCTCGGCGAGATCCTCGCCGAGGCCGCCGGCCGCTGAGTGGGGCGTGCAAACCTGTCCACGGGGCGTTCCGGGAACGTTTTGCGCGGCTGCGACCAACCAGCAGCGTGCGCACGAAGAACGCACGGACAGGAGCCTGACGTGGCAGGCGGAGACGAGCTCGTCTCGCTGTACGACACGCACGCGCGGCCGCTGCACCGCTACCTGGCGGCGCGGGTCGGCAGCCAGCTCGCCGACGACCTGGTCGCGGACGCGTTCCTGGCGATGTGGGCGCAGCGCGACCGCTTCGACCCCGAGCGGGGCAACGCCAAGTCGCTGCTCTACGGCGTGGCGACCAAGCTGGCGAGCAATCACGCGCGGGCGGAGGAACGGCGGCTGCGGGCGTGGACCCGAAGCGGCGCAAGGGATCTGCCGATCGCCGCGCCGGACGAACGGCTGACCGAGTCGCTGGACGCCGGCGTGCTGGCCGGTCGGCTCAGCCCGGAACTGGCCGCGTTGAAGGCGGAGCAGCGGGACGTGCTGCTGCTGGTGGCCTGGGCCGATCCGAGCGTGACGGAGGCGGCCGAGGCGCTGGACATCCCGGTGGCGACCGCCCGCACCCGATTACATCGCGCGCGAACCCGGCTGAAGACGTTCATCCAGGCGAGGGAGGGCAGCAATGCGTGACGCGATCGACGACCTGCTTGACGAGGCGCTGCGCGAGATCCACCGCAGCGCCCCCGAGATGAGCGAGCAGACCTTCGAGGAGGGCCGGGCGTGGTTGCTCTCCTCGGACGCCGAGGGCGCGGGTGTCCGCGTGACCGAGCCACGGCCGAAGCGACGACGAGCCTGGTTGCTGGTGGCCGCAGCGGCCACGGTGGTGATCGGGCTGGTCGCGGTCCTGGTGGTGGAGAACCATTCTCCGCCGGGCACCGCTTCAGCGACCGCACCACTCGTCGACCAGTTGAGCCCGGCATCGCGACGGCTGAACCAGCTCGCCGACCAGACATCACAGCATCCCGAACCGCCGCTTCGGCCCGGCCAGTACCGCTACACCATCGAGACCCAGCAGATCATGCAACCGGTCAAGGGCGGCCAGCTGACGGCTGAGCTGTGGGTCCCCGGCGACCGGTCCAGCGACTGGATGATCCGCGTGAAGCCGTTCGCCGACAAGGCCCCGACCGTAGTGCGGGCACCCTGTGGAAGCGTCGACGCGGCCCGTCGGGCAGCCTGCACGTCGCTGCTTCCGGGCTATGTGTTGCTCGATCAGCCCCACGACCCACACGGGATGCTCGACGAGCTGCGCCGGGAAGCGAGCAAGGCCGGCAGCTCTGACGACGCGGGACTGTTCACCATTGCGGTGCGGCTGCTGGGCAGCGGAACCTTGGCCGTCGACTCCCGCGCCGCGCTCTATCGAGCACTGGCGGCCCTGCCAACGCTCACCGCCACCGACGGCGTGCCGAACCTGGCGGGTCAGCGTGGTCTGGCCCTGCGCGTCACTGTTCCCAGCAAGGCCGCGTCGGAAATCCTGGTCGATCCGGACAACGGACAGTTCATCGGCCTGCGGCAGCTCGCGGGCGACGCTCTCGCCCCGATGGTTCCAGTCGGCGAGGTTCAGTCGATCTCCTCCATCAGCACGGCCGTCGTGAACGGGATCGGGGAAACGCCGTGATCTGGTCGCCTACTTGGCGGCGTTCTCGTAGAGGACCTGGAGCGCGCTGCCCAGGTCCGGCACGACGATGGCCTTGACGTCCTGCGGCAGGTCGCCCGACTCCGGCGGCACCAGGGCCCTGGTGAAGCCGAGCCTGGCGGCCTCCGCCAGCCGCCGCCCGACACCCGTCGCGCGCCGGACCTCGCCGGCCAGGCCGACCTCGCCGATGGCGACCATGTCCGGCGGGAACGGGATGTCCCTTGCCGCCGAGGCCACCGCGAGCGCCACGGCCAGGTCGGCGGCCGGCTCGACCACCCGCATGCCGCCGACCGTCGCGATGTAGACGTCCTTGTCGGACAGGCGAACCCGGCCGCGCCGTTCCAGGACCGCGAGCACCATCGCCATCCTGGCCGAGTCGAGGCCGCTCACCGCGCGCCTCGGCGCCGGCAGGTTCGTGGCCGACACCAGCGCCTGCACCTCGCTGAGCAGCGACCGCTTGCCCTCGACCATCACGGTGATCGCGGTACCCTCCACGGCGGTCTGCCGCTTGTTGAGGAACATCCCGGACGGGTCGGGCACGCCGACGATGCCGTCCTCGACCAGCTCGAAGCAGCCGACCTCGTCGGCGGGGCCGAACCGGTTCTTGACCCCGCGCAGCAGCCGCAGCGCGGAGTGCCGGTCGCCCTCGAAGTGCAGCACGACGTCCACCAGGTGCTCGAGCACCCTCGGCCCCGCCACGTCACCGGCCTTGGTGACGTGGCCGACCAGCAGCACGGGCAGGCCGCGCTCCTTGGCCAACGCCACCAGCCCAGCCGTGACCGCGCGGACCTGGGTGGTGCCGCCGGACGCGCTGTCCACGGTCGGCGAGAACATCGTCTGCACCGAGTCCACGATCAGCAGCCCCGGCTTGACGGTGTCCACGTGGCTGATCAGCGCGCCGAGGTCGCTCTCGGCGGCCAGGTACATCTCGCCGTGCACGTTGCCGGTGCGCTCGGCCCGCAGCCGCACCTGGCCCGCGGACTCCTCGCCGGTGATGTACAGCGACCGGCTCAGGCCCTCGCCCCGGTTCGACCACTGGTAGGCGACCTCCAGCAGCAGGGTCGACTTGCCGACCCCTGGCTCGCCGGCCAGCAGCACCACCGCGCCGGGCACCAGGCCGCCGCCGAGCACCCGGTCCAGCTCGTCGACGCCGGTGCTCTGCGCCCGCGCCGACTCGATGTCGACCTCGGCGATCGGCCGGGCGGGTGAGCTTGGCGCGCCAGCGGCCACCGTGCCGAGCGTCGGGCGGGACGGGGCGGACTCCTCGACGGAGCCCCACGCCTGGCATTCCGGGCAGCGGCCCACCCACTTGGCCACCTCGTGGCCGCATTCGGCGCAGCGGTAGCTCGGTCGGACGGGCTTGATGCTCTTCACCACGGCCGCAACGCTAGGGCACACCCCCGACATGTCATGAAGGGTCCCGCCAGGACACCGAGTGTCGTGACGGAACCCTTCGTGACTTGTGTCAGGCGTGCGAGGAGCGCGGGTCGGCGGGTGCGCCGATCGGCAGCGACAGCTCGAGCGTGCCGGCCTTCTCGAAGACGAACTTGACCTTGACGTTCTGGCCGGACCGGACGTCCCGCGACAGGTTCGGCAGGGTGATCCGGATCTTGCCGACCGGCAGGGCGACCGTCGAGCTGGTCGGCACGACCGAGCTGGCGGACGCGGAACCCGACGGAGCCGAGGACGCCGAGCCGGACGGGACCGACGAACCCGAGGACGGCGTGCTGCCCGAGGAGGGCGCCGACGGCGTCGAGGTCAGCGACGGCGCGCTGCTGGACGGGCGGGCCGAGGAGGCCGTGCTGTCGTCCTTGTCCACGCCCGCCTGGACGGCGACGCCGCCCGGCAGGTCGGTGGTGCCGACCACGATGGCCGCGTCGGAGGCGTCGCTGGTGACCGAGACCAGCCGGTCGGCGGTCTCGCCGTTGTTGGCGATCGTGACGATCAGCGGCGCGTTGGACTTCGCCGAGTAGAACGTGTCGCCGCTGGCCGGGAAGGCAAGCTGGGCGTCCCGCACGGCGATCCGCCCGAGCTGGCCCGACGCGCCGTTCACGGAGGCGACCTGGGTGTCGGTCTGGGTGATCTGGCCGGCACCGCAGCCGGCCACGGCCACGCCGAGGCCGATGGCGAGCGCGGCCACCGCGACCACACGCCTGCGCGCGGTGACGCGGAGGCCCTGCGGGCTCACCCCCGCCGGCGAGTTCTGCTGTGCACGGCTCACGGTTGCAGGATCCTTCCTGGTTTACCGGCGACCTTAGAACGAGTCGGAGCGGCCGGCACCGCGCGGCGCGCGGCGGTGGCCGTTCATCAACTCCGGAGCCTAACCGGGCGCATGACGCGGCCGGCACCAGGTGCCTCCTCCGCCGCGTGGAACGTCCACTGTGGATGGCTGTGCTGGGCCGATGCTTGCCCGATTGAGGGCCGCTTGCACGCGAACGTGTGGTTTGTCAACCCCTCAAGTGGCCGCTGACCTGCGGTTACCGATCGTTAGCGACTCGAAGAGGGATTGCTGGCCGTGTTAAGATGGGAGGTAGCGAAAGGGGCAGAGGACACATGGTTTTCAAGGTCGGAGAGACCGTCGTCTACCCGCACCACGGTGCCGCTCTCATCGAAGCAATTGAGACCCGAGTGATCAAGGGCGAGGAGAAACAGTACCTCGTCCTCAAGGTCGCCCAAGGCGATCTTACGGTCCGTGTCCCAGCCGACAACGCCGAGATCGTGGGCGTGCGCGATGTGGTCGGCCAGGAGGGTCTCAACAGGGTCTTCGAGGTCTTGCGTGCTCCTCACACCGAGGAGCCGACCAACTGGTCGCGGCGGTACAAGGCCAACCTCGAGAAGCTCGCCTCCGGCGATGTGAACAAGGTGGCCGAAGTGGTGCGCGACCTCTGGCGGCGCGAGAAGGATCGTGGGCTTTCCGCTGGTGAGAAGCGGATGCTGGCGAAGGCTCGGCAGATACTGGTCAGTGAGTTGGCGCTGGCCGAAGGCACCGACGAGGACAAGGCCGAGGTTCTTCTCGACGAAGTCCTCGCCACCGCATCCTGAGCACAACACCCTCCCGTCCCGGATTGCCGACATGAGCGTGGTGGCGCTCGTGCCGGCGGCCGGGCGGGGTGAGCGTCTTGGTTTCGGCATACCCAAGGCACTCGTACCGGTCGACGGGGTTCCACTGCTGGTCCGCGCGGTGCGCGGGCTGCTCGCCGCTGGTTGCGTGCGGCACGTGGTCGTGGCCGCCCCGCCGACCGATCTCGACACCGTCACCGCCGCGTTGGCCGAGGTCGGCGCGGCGGCGGACGTCGTTGCGGGTGGTGCGGAACGCACCGACTCGGTGCGGCTGGCGCTGGAGTTCGCGCTCCGCACGTTCCCCGACACGCGCGTCGTGCTGGTGCACGACGCCGCCCGCGCGTTCACCCCGCCCGAGGTGGTGCGGGCCGTGGTCGACGCGGTGCTCGGCGGGTCGCCCGCCGTGATCCCGGTGCTCCCGGTGGCCGACACCATCAAGCAGGTCGACGCGGACGGCGTGGTCATCGCCACACCCGACCGGTCGGCGCTGCGCGTCGTGCAGACCCCGCAGGGCTTCGATGCCGACGTGCTCCGTCGAGCCCATGTCACCTGCGACGGCCCGGCCACCGACGACGCGGGCCTGGTCGAGCGGCTCGGCGTGCCGGTGTCCACCGTCGCAGGCCATCCGAACGCCATGAAGATCACCACGCGGTTCGACCTCGCCGTGGCCGAGGCGATCCTGTCCCGGGGAGTGGGATGAGTCCGAGGGTCGGCATCGGCACCGACGTTCACCCGATCGAGGCCGGCCGGGAGTGCTGGATCGCCGGGCTGCACTGGCCGGACGTGGCAGGCTGCGCCGGGCACTCCGACGGCGACGTGGCCGCGCACGCCCTGTGCGACGCCCTGCTGTCGGCCGCCGCGCTCGGCGACCTCGGCTCGGTGTTCGGCACCAGCGATCCCCGCTGGTCCGGCGCGCACGGCGTGGTGCTGCTCGCCGAGGTGCGCAGGCTGGTCGAGGCGGCGGGCTACCGGGTCGGCAACGCCGCGGTGCAGGTCATCGGCAACGCGCCGAGGATCGGCACCCGCCGCGCCGAGGCCCAGGACGTGCTGTCGGCCGCCGTCGGCGGGCCGGTCGCGGTCTCCGGGACGACCACCGACGGGCTCGGGCTGACCGGCCGAGGCGAGGGCATCGCGGCGATGGCGACCGCGCTGCTGCTGCCCGCCTGAGCAACCGGCCGAGGACGCGAGGACGGTCCGGGAGCGGCGGCTCACGGCGAGCCGCCGCCCTCGGGCAGCCAGGCATTCAGGCCGGGAAGGTGATCTCCGGGAAGGCCTCCGACGGGCCGTCCAGCAGGCTTCGGTGGCAGCCGCGCAGCTGCTGGTCGAGGAACGCGGCGACGTAGGCCCGCTGCGCCGCGAGCGAGCGCCCCGCGTCGACCGGGCCGAACATGCCGCGCACCTCGTCGGGCACCGGCCTGCCCAGCCTGCCGTAGGCGTCGGCGACCAGCGCGTGGAAGTCGCTGAACGTGCCGTTCACCGCGCCGGCCAGGTTCAGCTCCCGCTTCCAGCCGGTCAGCTTGGGCCACAACGGCTGCCAGGCGGGGTCGGTGACGTGACTGCCGCGCGTGGTGGTCAGGTACAGCACCGAGCGGTCCAGGCCGTCCCGCTGTACCGGCAGGTCCAGGCCGGTGACCGGCCCCGACAGGTCCGACAGCGCGGCGACGGCCGCGAACCGGCGGTCGTCATGTGCGAGCTGCAACACGGTGACCGGCCCCATGGCGATCCCGCCGACCGCCGCCGCGCGGGAGGTGTCGAGCGAGCCGCGCAGGCCGCGCGGCAGCGGCTGCCGCTCCGCGTCCGGGTTGTGCCCTGCGTTGGCGAGCGCGAGCTGGTCCAGCACGAACCGCGCGTCGGCCACCCTGGTCTGCGTGGTCTTGACCAGCAGCGCCGGCAGCTTCGCCGGGTCGAGGTCGCCACTGGGCAGCCGCACCGGAACCGCCGAGAGCTGGACGGTCGCCACCCGCCCGCCGGGGAACTGCACGACGGGCGCCTCGTAGGTGTCGTCGACACCGACGACGACGTACCCGCGACTGGCCAGGTCCTCGGCGAGCGCGGTCATGGTGTCGACCGAGCTGAAGTGCGCCGGCGAGACGAACACCACGGGGTGTGGACCGCCGCTCCGGTCCATCGGCGCGCCCTGGTGGGCGTTGCCTCTGGTCGCGGCCCAGTCGACCGAGCCGGCGGGCAGCCCGAACGCCCCCTGCGCCAGTCCGGCCGCCTGCGGGGCGGTGAGGTAGGGCGCGACCGGGTGCCGATCCGCGTCCCGCGCCGGGTACCAGACGTTCGCCATCACCTCGCGGTCCGAGTGCTCGGGCAGCCACGGGTCGGGCCGGGAGTGGTCCACCAGGTGCAGGTCCACCCTGCCGACCTGGTGCGGTCCGGTCGGCGCCGGCAGCACGGGAGTGACTGGAGCGACGGGAGTGACTGGAGCGACGGCAGGGTCGGCCGAGGCAGGCGCGGCGGCCACGACGACGGCGGCGGTGGCCGCGGCGAGCGTGAAGGAGGCCAGGAGTCTCGTCCTGAGCATGTGTCCCCCTGTGGTTGCGCAGTTGTTGACGGACCAGACCTTGATCCGCTTCCGCTGAGAAACCGCTGAGGCGCTGAGAGAACCCTCAGGCTCGGCGGATCCGTCACGTCTCGTTGATCGCAGATGTCTGGACCACGTAGCGTGCGGTCGTGACGATCCGCGCGGTGCTGTTCGACTTCTCCGGCACGCTGTTCCGGCTGGAGCACGAGTCCTCCTGGTTCGACGGCCTGCTGGACGACGCCGGCGCGCCGATGGACGTGCGGGAGCAGGCCGAGCTGATGCGCAGGCTCACCGCCCCGGTCGGCGTCGCCGACGACTTGTCCGAGGAAATGCAGCTGGCCTGGGAGAAGCGCGACCTGGACCCTGAGCTGCACCGCGAGGTGTACGTCGCCACGCTGCGGGCGGCCGGGGTGACCGGCGAGGGCATGGCCGAGCTGCTGTACGAGCGGCTGCTCGACCCCGCCTACTGGCAGCCCTATCCCGACACGCTGGAGGCGCTGCGCCGCCTCTCCGACGCGGGGATCCCGGTCGCGGTGGTCAGCAACATCGCCTGGGACATCACCTCGGCGTTCGACCGGCACGGCGCGACCGTGCTGGTCGACGAGCTGGTGATGTCCTACCAGGAGGGCGTGATCAAGCCCGACCCCAAGATCTTCCTGCTGGCCTGCGACCGGCTCGGCGTCGACCCGGCGGACACGCTGATGATCGGCGACAGCGAGGAGGCCGACGGCGGCGCGGCCGCGGTCGGCAGCGTCGTGGCCATCGTCGAGCCGCTGCCGACGGCGCAGCGGCCGACCGCGTTGCTGGACGCGCTGACGGCGCACGGGGTCCTGTGACCCACACCGTGGGACCGTTCCTGCCCGCGTAGACGGTCCGGGGGCACATCGTCAAGCGGACGCCCGTACCATTCTGGCGTGAGCCTCCACCTGTACGACACCGCGACCCGGAGTATGCGGGAGTTCCACCCGCTGCGGAACGGAACGGCGTCGATCTACGTGTGTGGGGCGACCGTGCAGGGCGTGCCGCACATCGGCCACGTCCGCAGCGGCCTCAACTTCGACGTGCTGCGCCGCTGGCTGGCCCGCGACGGCGACGACGTGCTGCTGGTCCGCAACGTCACCGACATCGAGGACAAGATCCTCACCAAGGCCGCCGAGGCCGGCAGGCCGTGGTGGGAGTGGGCGGCCACGCACGAGCGCGCGTTCGAGTGGGCCTACGACGCGCTCGGCTGCCTGCCCGCTTCCATCTCGCCGCGCGCCACCGGGCACGTGCCGCAGATGGTCGAGCTGATGCAGCGGCTGATCGACAACGGGCACGCGTACGCGGCCGATGGCGACGTCTATTTCTCGGTGCGCTCGTTCCCCGAGTACGGCGCGCTGTCCGGGCAGCGGCTCGACGAGGTCAAGCAGGGCGAGTCGGAGGGCAGGGGCAAGCGCGACTCGCGCGACTTCACGCTGTGGAAGTCAGCCAAGCCCGACGAGCCGTCCTGGCCGACGCCGTGGGGCCGGGGCAGGCCAGGCTGGCACCTGGAGTGCTCGGCGATGGTGACCGCGTACCTCGGGTCCGAGTTCGACATCCACGGCGGCGGGGTCGACCTGGTCTTCCCGCACCACGAGAACGAGCAGGCGCAGTCGCGGGCGGCCGGTGACGGGTTCGCCAGGTACTGGATGCACAACGCCTGGGTCACCATGAGCGGCGAGAAGATGTCGAAGTCGCTCGGCAACGTGGTGTCCATCGAGCAGCTGCTCGACCGGGTGCGGGCGCAGGAGCTGCGCTACTACCTGGTCAACCCGAACTACCGGTCGACCATCGAGTACTCCCCGGCCGCGCTGGCCGACGCCGCGTCGGCCTACCGCAGGATCGAGTCGTTCCTCGGCAGGGTCGTGCAGCGCACCGGCGCGGTCGAGCCGGGCGCGCTGTGCGCCGAGTTCGTCGCCGCGATGGACGACGACCTGAACACCTCCGCCGCGCTGGCCGCCGTGCACAACGCGGTCCGCGAGGGGAACGCGGCGCTCGACGCGGGCGACGACAGGGGCGCGCGCGGCGCGGCCGGCTCGGTGCGGGCCATGACCGGCCTGCTCGGACTGGACCCGCTCTCGGACAGATGGCACGATGCGTCCACTGTGGATAGTGGCGCCGTGCGGGCGTTGGACGTCCTGATCAAGGCCGTGCTCGAAGAGCGGCAGCAGGCAAGGGCGGAGCGCGACTTCGTCCGTGCGGACCTCGTGCGGGACCGCCTGCTCGCCGCCGGAATCGCCGTCGAGGACACCCCCGACGGTCCACAATGGACATTGAAGGACGGCTGATGGCTGGCAACTCCAGGCGCAAGGGCGCGATGCGCAAGCCTGGCAGCAAGAAGGGCATGGTCGCCGGGTCCGGCGGCCAGAAGTCCAAGGGGCTCTACGGCAAGGGGCCGACGCCGCGCGCCGAGGAGCGGCCAGGGCACCCGAAGCAGCGTCAGGCCGCGATGAAGGCAAAGGTCGACCAGTCCAAGCAGCGCCGCCGCGACGCGAGCGAGTCCGGCCCCGAGACGGTGGCCGGCCGCAACCCGGTGGTGGAGTGCCTGCGGGCCGGCATCCCGGCGACCGCGCTGTACGTGGCCCTCGGCGTCGAGGCGGACGACCGGGTGGCCGAGGCCGTCCGGCTGGCCGCCGACCGCGGCATCTCCGTGCTGGAGGTGGCGCGCGGCGAGCTGGACCGGATCACCGGCGGCGCGCTGCACCAGGGCCTCGGCCTCCAGGTGCCGCCGTTCGAGTACGCGCACCCCGACGAGGTGCTCCAGCTCGCCGAGGAGTCCACCGAGCCGCCGCTGCTGGTCGCGCTCGACGGCGTGACCGACCCGCGCAACCTCGGCGCCGTGGTGCGCTCGGCCGCGGCGTTCGGCGCGCAGGGCGTGCTGCTGCCGCAGCGCCGCAGCGCGAGCATCACCGCAGTGGCGTGGCGGACCAGCGCCGGCACGGCGGCGAAGGTGCCGATCGCCATCGCCACCAACCTCACCAGGACGCTGCGGGACTGGGCCGCGCGCGGCCTGATGATCGTCGGGCTCGACGCGGACGGCGACGTGGACGTGGACGGCCTCGAGCTGGCCACCGGACCGCTGGTGGTCGTGGTCGGCTCGGAGGGTCGGGGCCTGTCCCGCCTGGTGCGGGAGACCTGCGACCAGACGGTGTCCATCCCGATGGCGGCCGGCGTCGAGTCGCTGAACGCCTCCGTCGCTGCGGGCGTGGTGCTCGCCGAGGTCGCCAGGAGGCGGCGCGCGGCCGGCCGCATCTGAGTCTGAGCTGGGCTTTTCCACCGCGCCCGCCGTCCCGATCCGGGGCGGCGGGCGCGGTACGTCGGCTAGGTCACGGTAGGAAACTGGCCAAGCTGGCGGAATGCGAGCACCGCGCGGATTAGAGTCGCTGGCCGTCCCCTAGTTGCAAGGCCAGGTCATGTCCTTCGCTACCCCGCTGTTCCTCTGGTACTTCATGCCCGCGGTGCTGCTTGCCGTGCTGGCGACGCCGAGGAGCTGGCGCAACGGGGTGGTCGCCGTGGCGAGCCTGGTGTTCTACGCGGCCGGCGCCGGGGCGACGACGCTGCTGCTGCTCGGCTGCATGGCGGTGAACTACCTGGCTGGCCCGGCGCTGGAGGTGCGCCGCGAGGAGCCATGGCGGCGCAGGCGGCCGCTGCTGATCGCGGTGGTCGGCATCGACCTCGCCGTGCTGGTGGTGTGGAAGTACGCGGGCTTCGCCACGCAGCAGTTCGCCAACCTGGCCAAGGTGTTCGGCGCGGACCTCGCCGTGACGCACCTGGCGCTGCCGATCGGCATCTCCTTCTACACCTTCCACCACATCTCCTACGTGGTGGACATCTACCGGGGCGAGCGGACGGCGCAGCGCAACCCCGTCTCGTTCATCGCCTACATCGCGATGTTCCCGCAGCTGGTGGCGGGCCCGATTGTGCGGTACCGGGAGATCTCCGACCAGCTGCCGCAGCAGCGCACGCACCGGCTGGACGACATCGCCGCCGGGTTCCCGCGCTTCGCGCTCGGGCTGTGCAAGAAGGTCATCGTCGCCGACTCGATCGCGCCGCTGGTCGACGCGTGCTTCGCGACGCACGGCGCCGACCTGACCTTCGGCACGGCGTGGCTCGGCGCGATCGGCTACACACTCCAGATCTACTTCGACTTCTCCGGCTACTCCGACATGGCGATCGGCCTCGGCCGGATGCTCGGGTTCCGGCTGCCGGAGAACTTCGCCAGGCCGTACTCCTCGGTGACGGTCACGGAGTTCTGGCGCCGCTGGCACATGTCGCTGTCCAGGTGGTTCCGCGACTACGTCTACATCCCGCTCGGCGGCAACCGGCGCGGGGTGGCCAGGACCTACCGGAACCTCGGCATCGTGTTCGTGCTGACCGGATTCTGGCACGGCGCGAACTGGACGTTCCTGATCTGGGGCCTCTACCACGGCGGGCTGCTCGTGCTGGAGCGGCGCATGCGCTGGGACCGCACCCCGGCCGCGAGGGGCAAGCGTCTCGCCAGGCGGGCACTGACCATGGTGCTGGTGGTGTTCGGCTGGGTGCTGTTCCGGTCCGCCGACATCGGCGAGGCGCTGAACCTGTTCGGGCACATGCTGGTGCCGGACTTCGACGGCGTCAGCAGGACGGTCGCCTCGGCGGCCACCAACCAGCGGGTGGTCCTGCTGCTGCTCGCCCTGGTGATCGTGGTGCTACCGACGCACCCGGTGACGGGGCCGTTCATCGAGTCCTCGCGCAGCAGGGGCGCGATGGCGGTGCGGATCGCGGTCATGACGGTCGGCGTCGTGTACGCGTCGATCCTGGTCGCCGCCGGCACGTTCAGCCCGTTCCTCTACTACCAGTTCTGATCCCCTGCGACGGCGGGCCGCTCACCTGCCCTGGTCGCGCAGCACGTCTAGGTCGACCTCGCCGGTGATCCCGGCGACGTGGGCATTGCCGTGCAGCTGCCAGATCAGCCAGTCGACGTCCGGTCGGGCCTCGGCGCGCAGGTACCACAGCGGGCGGGCGAGCGGCTGGCGCACCGGGTACATGACGTCGAAGTCGTCGCCGACGTACAGCACGACCTTCCGTGACCAGGCCGCCTCGACCTTGTCCAGGAACGCCGCGATCTCGCGCTGGATCACGGCCCGCTCGGGGCGCGCCGCGCAGTTGCCGGCCAGCTCCAGGTCGAGCGCCGGAGGCAGCGCGGTGGGGTCCGGTGGCGCGGTGTCCAGGAAGAACTTGGCCTGTGGTTCGCCGGCCGAGCACAGCGAGAAGAAGTGGTAGGCACCGCGCGGCAGGCCCGCCCTGCCCACGCCCGCCCAGTTGTTCGCGAACGTGCGGTCGAGGAAGTCCTCGCCCTCGGTCGCCTTGACGTAGGCGAAGGAGACGTCGTCGGCGGCCACCTTGGGCCAGTCGATGTCGCCCTGGTGGGCCGACACGTCGATGCCGTAGCGCTCCCCGGAGCGCAGCGCGGGCCAGCCCTTCGACGGCTTGGTCGGGTGGGCCAGCCACCAGACGCCCGCGACCGCCGCCAACACCATCGCGACGCCCGCGACCAGCAACCAGCGCCTCGCCATGAAATCCCCCAGACCACCCGAAACCACCCGATTGGCGGCGGGCCGAGCATAGGCGACCGACGCGGCGGGTCTCGACGGTGCGAGCGGACCCGCCCGCAGAGCACTCGCCTGTCGGCGGGTATTTCGGCCCGGTCGCGTCGCGCCCGGCGCGGGTTACCCGCTCACCGCGAGCCGCCGTCGACGCCATGCGACTCGACATCACTGGTTCCAGGTTCGAATGGCGGTCTTGTCCGACAAATCCTTAGTCACTGTGCGAAGTCGTCGACACAGTTGGGCTTTTCCGGTATCAATCCGAGTTCGCAAATTTATCGGCAACCCGGGATTCAACTACTATCTGTCACCTATATGCTCCGTTCAGGTAAACCCTGAGGTAGGGAGGGGATTGACCTACCACCAGCTTCTACCGTTCTTGCAGGCGAAACGGTTACTTCGTGCGGGGGTAACGTGACTCGGTCACCAGCGCGGTCACGCCGGGAGGCGGCGTGAGACAACCGGGTGCCCTCCGTGCC
The DNA here is from genome assembly GCF_008386585.1 of Solihabitans fulvus. Classification (GTDB taxonomy): domain Bacteria; phylum Actinomycetota; class Actinomycetes; order Mycobacteriales; family Pseudonocardiaceae; genus Solihabitans; species Solihabitans fulvus. The sequence goes on along the minus strand of NZ_VUOB01000022.1, from coordinate 243,152 downwards.
GTGATCGGCTGCCGCGAGTTCAGCGGGCTGTGGATCTCGGCGACCGTGTCGACGGCCGGCGACCAGCTCGCCGCCGTCGCGCTCTCCCTGCTGGTTTTCGAGCGAACCAGGTCACCGGCCTGGACGGCGCTGACCTACGCCATGATGACGCTGCCGACGCTCGTCTCCGGGCCGTTGCTCGCCTGGATGGCCGACCGCTACCCGCGCCGCGCGGTGATGCTCTGCTGCGCGTGGCTCCAGGCCGGCCTCGTCGCCGCGATGGCGCTGCCCGGCACCCCGCTGCCCGCGATGATCGCCCTGCTGATCGCCGTCCAGATGGTGGCCTCGCCGTTCCTGGCCGCCCAGGAAGCCACGTTGCCGCTGGTGTTGCCCCCAAAACACTACGACGACGGGATAGCGCTGTTCGGCTCATCGGCCGACCTGGCGCAGATGGTCGGGCTGGCCAGCGCCGGGGTCGTCGCCACCGCGTTCGGTCCGCACGTCGCGCTCGCCGCCGACGCGGTGACCTTCGTGTTGGTCGCGGTGCTGGTGCAGGTCACCGTGCTGCCCCGCCCCGCTGCCGCCCCGGTCCGCGTCCGCAGGGTGACCCCGGACGGTTCGCCGGCGCCGCACGCCCCGCTCGACGGCGGCGCGCTCGGCCTCATCTTCGGCAGCCCCCGGCTGCGCAGCATTCTCGGCCTCCGGCTGCTCGCCGGCTTCGCGATGGTCCCGCAGGGACTCGCGGTGCCGCTCGCCACGCAGCTACGCGCCCCGTGGGCCGCTGGCCTGATCCTCGCGGTCGAACCGGCCGCGAACGTCCTCGGTGTGCTCCTGCTCTACCGGCTCGTGCGCGACGAACGCCGGCGGGAACGCCTGGTCGGGCCGCTCGCCGTGCTGTCGCTCGCGCCCCTGGTGGTGCTCGCCGCCCATCCCAACCTGGTCGGCACCGTCACGCTGCTCGCGCTGGCGGCCATGGCCGGGGCCTATCACACGCCGGCCCGCTCGGCCTGGGGCCGCATCATGCCCAACGCCTACCGGGGCAGGGCGCACGGCATCGCCCGCACGGCGTTGCGCGCCAGCCAGGGCGGCGGAATGGCGCTGGGTGGGGTCCTTGCCCAGCTCCTCGGTTCCGTCAGCACTGCGGTCGCGGGCGCTGGCGGTGTCGGTGTGCTCCTGGCGCTGCGCGCGGCGCTCGGCTGGAACCGGGCGCGACGCATCGCGAACGCGGAGGTGACGACGTGAAACGCCTTCACCGGCACGCGCGATTACGAGGCAACACGCCCAGTTCGGACGATGCCCGCTGCGCAGCGGGAAACGGCCGGCCGACTCACCACTCACGGTCCTTACGCACGGTGCTCACCTCCCGGGCGACAACTGAAAAGACGACGGACTTCGACGGTGTCTGTTCACCACTCGCGGTCCTCGCGCATGGGACTCACCTCCCGGACGTCGACGCAGAAGAGGGGGGCTCCAATGGGATTCACCACTCACGGTCGTAACGCACGGCACTCACCTCCAGCCATTCCTGGGGACGCGCAGCCACTGTCCGTAGCTGGCTTGGGTTGTGTCGCTGGCGACCGCGTCGAACAGACCCGGTTGAGTAGGATTTTGACCGGCCAGCGCCATATTTGGGGTAACCGTACGCTCACAGATCCGCGCGCCTGGCAGCTGTGGTCACTCCCCGGCAAGGCCGTCGCCTATGTGCTGTGTTTCGAAGTGGCCGTCCTGGCCGGCGTGGTGTGGCTCGTCGCGACCGGCGGCGTGCCCGGTCACGCTGACTGGCTGCGGTTCGGCACCCTCGCTGCCGCGATAGTCGTGCACCTTTCCGTGGTCAAACGGGCCGAGGAGGACCGCCGCGATTCGGCCGCGGGGCCACATTTCACACTCACCTCGGTCTGGATGTTCGCCGCCGTCGTCGTGCTGCCTGCGGCGCTCGCCGTGCTCGTCGCGGTGCTGATCCGCGCGCTCACCTACCCGATCGCCCGCCGCCAGCCCTACCGCTACCTGTTCAGCTCGGCCGAGATGCTCGGCAGCATGCTCGCCGCGAGCACGCTGGTCCGCGTCACCGGCGTGCAGGCCCACGCTGGTGTGACGGGTCTGCGCGACCTGCTCGTCATCGCGGTGTTCGTGCTGGCGGGCGCGGTGTACTACGGCGCGCAGGCGCTGGCCGTCGGCGGCGCGATGAAGCTGACCCTGCCGGCGACGGCGTGGCGCGACGTGCTCGGCACCCGGTCCGAGAACCTCATGGAGATGATCACCCTGGCCGGCGGCGCCATTCTCGGGCTGCTGATGTCGGGGCACTGGGCCGCGCCGCTGCTGGTGGTGCTGCCGCTGAGCTACGCCAACCGGATGCTCGACGACGCCCGCCAGCGCCAGCAGCACCTCGAGCGGCTGGTGCGCGAGCAGTACCAGGCGCACCAACGGCTCAGCAAGGACGCGCACACCGACTTCCGCACCGGGCTGCTCAACTCCAACGGGCTGGCCGAGCAGGCGGGGCGGCTGGTCACGCGATGTCGCGAACTCGGCAACGAGGTCACCGTGCTGGCCATCGACCTCGACCACTTCAAGCGCATCAACGACAGCTGGGGCCACCCGGCCGGCAACGCGGTGCTCGCCGAGATCGGCCGGATCCTGCGCGAGAAGCTGCGGCCAGGCGATCTCGCGGGGCGGGACGGCGGCGAGGAGTTCGTCGTGGTGCTCGCGGACACCACCCTCGCGGCCGGGGTCGCCGCGGCGGAGCGGATCAGGCACGCCATCGGCGCGCTCGCGGTGCCGACCACCGACAAGCACAGCAACGCCATCACGCTGCTCGGGCGCGGCGAGGCCACCCCGGCCGAGTGCCGCGACGAGCTGCGCGCCATCTCCGCGTCGATCGGCGTCGCGTCCATCCCCACCTGCGGCGCGACCATGGCCACCGCGCAGCACGTCGCCGACACGGCGCTGTACGAGGCCAAGGAGAACGGCCGCAACCAGGTGCGCGCCGCGGAGGTCGGCGAGGTCGAGAAGCCCGTGCCGGCCCCTAGGTCCGGGGACCAGGTGGAGTCGGCCCTGTTCTGAGCCCCGAGCGGGCGCGCGCCACGGGTCCCTGCCGTGGCCGCGCTACGCGTCCCCTGCCGTCGCCGCGCCCTCGTCCGCCTCGCGCTCGTCCGCCGCGGCCGCCCGCTCGTCCCGCACCGCCATGAGCGCGAACCCGAGCAGGTTCTCGCCGCGCCACCGGCTGGGCGAGGCGGCGCGCTCGTCGTCGGCCGCGAGGCCGATCCCCCACACCCGGTCGACCGGGCTCGCCTCGACCAGGATCCGCCGCCCGGTGCCGCGCAGGTAGTCGAGCAGCTCAGGATGCTGTCCGAACTTGGCCCGGTTGGCGGCCACCACCAGGTCGAACCGGTGCCTCGCCCACACGTCCTCGGCGAACCCCCGCACCTGCCGGCCGAGCGCCTTGGCCTCCCCCGGCGAGCTGGCGTCGAGGATCCTGGCGACCATCCGCTCGTGCCCGAACAGCCGCGCCTTGCCCGCCATCATGTAGTGCTCGGCGGTGGCGTAGGCGACGCCGTCCACGGTGAACCGCGCAGGCCACCACTGGCTCAGGCAGCCCGGCCCGACGCCGCCGCCTGTCTGCGGCCGATGCCCCCAGAAGAACAGGAACTTCAGCCGCGCACCCCGCCGCTCGGCCGCCACCAGCTCCGCCACACTGCGCGGATTCGTCGTCGCGTCGCCCATCCACCCACTCTCGCCTGCCGAAGGTCACCGGGGCGACGGCTTTTCCGGCGACGTGTGGGACGCCACGAAACCGGGGTTCGGGGCATCCCCCTCGGCCGGCCGGGCTAGCGTGGGGTCGTGACAGCGCCCAACCAGCAGCCTCCGTCGCTGCCGCCGCTGCACGAGTCGCGGCTGCCGAACGTGCACCCGCTGTACCGGCCGAGGCACGGCGGTCACCAGTGGGTCGCGCTGGTCTGCGCGCTGGTCTTCTTCGTGCCGCCGGTGCTGGCGCTGCTGCTCGGCGCGCGCCCGGTCGAGTTCGAGAACCGCAAGCTCGCCGACTTCCCCAGCCTCGGCGCGGACTTCTTCCCCGGGCTGTCCCGGTGGGCGACCGACCACCTGCCTTTCCGCCCCGACGCGGTGCACGCCGCCAACGGCATCAGCCGGGGCGTCTTCGGCGAGCCCGCGCCGTTCAACCAGGGCCACAACGACCAGGCCGGTCCGTTGCCGGCGCCGAGCCCGGAGACCGAGACGCGGCCGGCGGTGCCCAACGGCCCCGACCCGAACCGCCCCAACCTCAACGACCCCAACCTGTACCGCAAGGTGTTGGAGGGCAAGGACGGCTGGCTGTACTACGGCTTCGACGCGGACGCCAAGTGCACGCCTGCCAAGCCGCTGGACGAGACGATCCAGCGGATCCAGCGGCTGCGGCAGGTGGTCGAGGCCTCCGGGCGGAAGTTCGTCTTTCTCGTCGCCCCGGACAAGTCCACGATGGAGCCGGACAAACTGCCGGACTCCTTTGCCGGCAAGGACTGTTGGGACGCCGCGAGCACGACGTTCTGGCAGCGGGTGCCGACGGAGACGGGCGCGATCGACGTCCGTCCCCGGTTGATCCAGACCGAGCAGGCCGTGCACCACCCGGTCTACCACCAGCTCGACACGCACTGGACCGACGAGGGCGGCATCGCGATGGCCAGGGTCGTCGCCGAGCGCCTCCAGCCGGGGATCACCGGGACCTGGCGGACCGAGCAGGGCAAGGAGTGGGCGAGCTACGCCGACCTGCCGCCGCTGCTGGGCAGCAGCGGCGCGAACCGGGGCAACTACTACAGCCTCGAACCCGACGGCCACGACAACCGCACGCAGGAGCTGAGGTCGGACTACAACAAGTCGATCGTGCACTTCGGCTCGGCCCCGACCACCGGGACCATCGCCGACCGGGTCGGGCTGCTCGGCGACTCGTTCACCCAGCCTGCGGCGCGCTACCTCGCCGCCGCGTTCAACGACATCCAGCTCGCCCACTACGGGATGCTGAGCACGAACCCCGACGACGTGCTGCGGATGCTCGACAGCCAGCAGACGATCGTCGTCGAGATGGTCGAGCGGACGGTCACCAACGGGAAGGCCGAGCTGCTCGACCCGGCGATCATCGACCGGATCGGGCAGGAACTGGCGAAACACCCGGTGCGCTGACCGCCCTGCGGTCGCGGGAGCGGCGGGCGCGGGCGGCACCGATCACCCGGCAGGCCAGGTAGATCACGAACGAGATGACGGTGACGAAGCCGCTGATCGGCAGGCCGGGCGCGAGCGAGAGCACGATGCCGCCGAGCACGGCCGTCTCGGCGAACACGACGGCGAGCACGGTGGCCAGCACCGGGTTCGCGGTGACCCGGCAGGCCGCGGCGGCCGGCGTGACCATCAGCGACAGCACCAGCAGCGAGCCGACGGTCTGCACGCCGAGCGCGGTCGCGACGCCGACCAGCACCGCGAACAGCGGCGACAGCAGCCGGACGGGCACCCCGCGCGCGGTGGCCACCTCGGCGTCGACGCTGGCGAACAACAGCGGCCGGTAGATCACCGCGAGCACGGCGAGCACGCCGACGGCGCACCAGCTCAGCAGTTGCAGGCTCGCCGAGTCCACGCCGACGATCTGGCCGACCAGCAGCCCGAACTTGTTGCCGGCCCTGCCCTTGTAGAAGGACAGCAGCAGCACGCCGACGCCGAGCCCGAACGCGAGCAGGACGCCGATCACCGAGTCGCGCTCGGAGTCGCGCAGCCCGAGCAGGCCGAGCAGCAGGGCCGCGACCACGGCGCCGGCCAGCGCGCCGGTGCCGATGCTGAAGCCGAACAGCAGGGCGGCGGCGGCCCCGGTGAACGCCAGTTCGGCGGTGCCGTGCACCGCGAAGGACATCTTCCTGGTCACCACGAGCGGGCCGAGCAGCCCGGCGACGAGCCCGAGCACGGCGGCGGCCAGCAGCGCGTGCTGCACGAAGTCGAGGCCGAGCAGGCTGCCGGTGAGGCCGAAGTCAAAGAGCTTGTCCACGTCAGTGCTCCCCGAGGTGGTGCGGCTGTGCCACCCGGCCGAGGCTGAGCAGGCTGCCGGTGAGGCCGAAATCGAGGAGCTTGTCCACGTCAGTGCCCCCACGGTGGTGCCGCTGCGCCACCCGGCCGAGGCCGAACGGGCCGCTGGTCAGACCGAAGCCGAAGAGCTTGTCCACGTCAGTGCTCTCCCAGGTGGTGCGGCTGCTCCACACAATGCGGTCCCTGCGCGCCGACCACCAGGATCTGGTCGCGGACGCGAACCACCTCCACCGTGGTGCCGTACAGCTCGGACAGCGTCTCCGAGGTCATCACCTCGGCGGGCGGGCCGACCCGGAACCGGCCGTCCACCAGGTAGAGCACCCGGTCGACCAGCGGCAGCACCGGGTTGATCTCGTGGGTCACGAACAGCACCGCGGTGTTCGCCGCGCGCCGCCGACGGTCGATCAGCTCGCTGACCACTCGCTGGTGCGCGAGGTCGAGGGACAGCAGCGGCTCGTCGCACAGCAGCACCTCGGGGTCGCCGACGAGGGCCTGCGCCACCCGCAGCCGCTGCTGCTCGCCGCCGGAGAGCAGGCCGACGGGCTGGTCGGCGTAGTCCGTCGCGCCGACGGCCGCCAGCGCCTCGGTGACCCGCCTGCGCCGGTCCCTGATGCCGCGCAGCCCGACGCCCCAGCGGTGCCCGTCGAGGCCGAGACCGACGAGGTCGCGGCCGCGCAGCGTGACCGAGGTGTCCATGGACCGCTGCTGCGGGATGTAGCCGATCCGCCGGTCACCCCGACCCGGCGTGCCGCCAGCCACCTCGACGGTGCCGCCGGACAGCCCCTGGAGGCCGAGCAGCACGCGCAGCAGGCTGGTCTTGCCGGAGCCGTTGGGCCCGAGCACCGCGAGGAACTCGCCTGGCCGCACGTCCAGGTCCAGCCCGTCCCACAGCAGCCGACGCCCGTAGGACAGGCGCGCGCCGCGCAGCCTGACCGCGTCCCGGTCCGTCGACGGCTCGGCCGGCCTCGGCGAGGCAGGCGCGATGCTCTGGTCGGCCGTCATTTCGCAGCCAGTGCCTTGGCCAGTTCGTCAACCTGCTTGGTCATCCAGTCAAGGTAACCCGCGACCCCGGCCGGCAGCGTCTCGGTCACGCCGACGACGGGCACCCTGGCCGTGCCGGCCTTGTCCGTCAACTGCCTGGTGATGGTGGACTCGGTCTGGGTGTTGTTGACCAGCACGGCGACCTGCCGGCCGGCGATGAGGTCGCCCGTCTGGGCGACGGCCGCGGCGGACGGGTCGGTCTGCTGCTCGATGGCCTTGGCGAACTCGGCCGGGGTCACGTCCTGCACGCCGCTCGCGGCCAGCAGGTAGTCGGGCACCGGCTCGGTCACCACGGCCTTGCTGCCGGGGTGGTCGACGCCGAGCTGCTTGGCCTTGCCGAGCAGCGCGTCGAGCTTGCCGTCGAACTCCTTGGCGTTGCCGGCGAAGGTGTCCTTCTTGTCGGGGGCGACGGCCGTGAGCTGCTCGGCGACGGAGTCCGCGACCTTGCGCACGGTGGTCAGGTCGTACCAGACGTGCTCGTTGCCGCCGGCCGGCTTGCCGGACAGGTCGAACGCGGCGATCTTCTTCGCGTCCTTGCCGGCCGAGCCAAGCAGCTTGGTGAAGAACTCGTCGTAGCCGCCGCCGTTGTAGATGGCCACCTTGGCGTCGTTGAGGGCGACGGCGTCGGTCGGCTTGCTGTCGTAGGAGTGTGGGTCGGCGGAGGGATCCTCGATGAGCGACTTCACCTCGACGGCGTCCCCGCCGATCGCCTGCGCGACGCTGCCCCACACGTTGGTCGAGGCGACCACCTTGATCTTGCCGTTCGAAGCGGTGTCCTGGCTGGCGCCGCCGCAGCCGGACAGCACGAGCGCGCCAATGGCCAGGCCGGCGACGGCCGCACCGATCCGCGTGTGACGGACAGTCATCAGGGCACTCCTCGGCAGGTCACGATCAGGTAATGGAAACCGTTGTCGAGTTCAGTTTAGAACGGAGTGCCGACGAGAATCCACCGACCGGGTGTTAGCCCCGCCACCCACCGGCGCAATGCGGACAACGCGGACACCAGCAGGCCGATGCAAGCCACGGCGTCGCCCACGACGCACCGCGACCAAAGGCCGATGGCCCCCACCCTGTTCGGGCGGAGGCCACCGGAGTCACTGCCGGACGGAACGAACTCACGCCTCCAGGCGGTCGCCGCTCTCCGGGTGGAACAGGTGGATCTCGGTGGTGTCGCGCACGGCCACCTTGACCTGCTGACCGAGGGTCGGCGGCGTGCGGCCGTCGACGCGGACCACGAAACGCTCGGTGCCCTCGCCGATCTTCACCGCGCCGTGCACCAGCGCGTCCGCGCCGAGCTCCTCGACCAGCTCGACGGTCATGTTCATGCCCTGCTCCTCGGAGCTGACCAGCGCCAGCGCCTCGGGACGGATGCCGAAGGTGACCTCGCCGAGGCTCTCGCCGGACGCCTTGTCCAGGGCGGCCCGCGACAGCGGCACCACGATGCCGTCGAGCTTGGCGCCCTCGGCGGTCAGCGGCACGGTCTTGAGGTTCATCGCGGGCGAGCCGATGAAACCGGCGACGAAGGCGTTGGCCGGGTGGTCGTAGAGCGCGCGCGGGGTGTCGCACTGCTGGAGCAGGCCGTCCTTGAGCACGGCGACCCGATGCCCCATCGTCATCGCCTCGACCTGGTCGTGCGTGACGTAGATCGTCGTGGTGCCCAGCCGCTGCTGGAGCGCGGCGATGTTCGCGCGGGTCTCCACACGGAGCTTCGCGTCCAGGTTGGACAGCGGCTCGTCCATCAGGAACACGCTGGGCTCGCGGACGATGGCCCGGCCCATCGCGACGCGCTGCCGCTGGCCGCCGGACAGCGCCTTCGGCTTGCGGTCGAGGTACTTGGTCAGGTCGAGCATCTTGGCCGCCTCGGCGACCTGCTCCTTGATCTGCGCCTTGGCCACGCCGCGCAGCTTCAGCGCGAAGCCCATGTTCTCCGCGACGGTCATGTGCGGGTACAGCGCGTAGGACTGGAACACCATCGCGATGTCGCGGCCCTTCGGCGGCACGTTGGTGACGTCCTTGCCGCCGATCTCGATGGCGCCCTCGTCGACGTCCTCGAGGCCGGCGAGCATCCGCAGCGCGGTGGACTTGCCGGAGCCGGACGGCCCGACCAGCACCAGGAACTCGCCGTCGGCGACGTCGAGCTGGAGCTGGTCAACCGCGCGCACCGGCGGGTTGCCCGAGAAGATCCTGGAGGCGTTGACGTAGGCGACCTCTGCCATGGGGCATCCCTTTCACTGCTCACTGCCCAACCGCGCAACCCTGCGCCGCGCGCTGCGTTTGCGGCAAAGCTAACGATTGAAAGCGCTTACGAGAACACCTCTCCGCCACCGAATTGGTGTGGACCGCCAAGGGTGACGAACCGGTCACCCCTTGACGCTGCCCGAGGCCAGCCCGGTCACCAGGAAACGCTGCACCAGATAGAAGACCAGCACCGCGGGGATCGCGACCAGGATCGACGCGGCCGCGAGATGCCCCCACTCCGTGCGGTTCTGCTGCACGAACACCTGCAACCCCACCGCGAGCGTCTTGGACTGGTCCGACGCCGACAGGAAGGCCGAGGCGAACGCGACCTCGCCCCACGCGGTGAGGAAGGAGTAGAACGCGGTGACCGCGAGCCCCGGCGTGGACAGCGGCAGCACCAGCCGCCAGAACACGCCGAACGGCGACAGTCCGTCCATCCGGCCCGCCTCGTCGATGTCCGACGGGATCGTGTCGAAGTAGCCCTTGAGCATGTAGGTGCAGAACGGCACCGCGGTGGTGCAGTACACCAGCACCAGGCCGATGCTGGTGCCCTGCAACCCGATGGCGATCAGGATGTTGTAGAGCGGCACGATCAGCACCGCGAACGGGAACATCTGCATCACCAGGAAGGACAGCATCAGCGGCCGCAGCCCGGGAAAGCGGAACCGGCTCACCGCGTAGCCGGTGGTCGCCGAAAGGAACACCGCGATCACCGTGGTCAGCAGGGCGATCAGCACGGAGTTGCCGAACCAGGCGAGGAAGTCGCCCTTGGCCCCGGACAGCACGTCCGCGTAGTTGTCCAGGCTGGAGTGGTCCACCAGCTTCGGCGTCGCCTCGACCGCCCGCGAGTCCGGCTTGAACGAGGTGACCAGCACCCAGAACACCGGGAACACGGCGATCAGCGCGGCGAGCACCAGCGCCGCGTGCAGGCCGACGCTGGACAGCCGGGACCGCCTGCCCCGCCGTCCGGCGACCCTCGTCCGCGCGGCCTGCGCCGCCACCCGCAGCGCTGCGGCATCCACGGTCACGTCACCACACCTCCCCCTGTTTGCGCAGCGCCCGCCGGTACACCGTGGCGAACACCAGCAGCACGGACAGGATCAGCACGCCGTAGGTGCACGCGATGGCGTAGTCCCGCGACGCCCCGGCGAAGAACCGCTCGAAGGCGTAGGTGACCAGGATCCTGGTGTTCGGGTTCTGCCCGGTGACCAGGTAGATCACCGGGAACATGTTGAAGGTCCAGATGATGCCGAGCAGCACCACCGTGCTGGACACCGAGCGCAGGCCGGGCAGCGTCACGTGCCGGAACCGCTGCCACGGCGTCGCACCGTCCATCTCGGCCGCCTCGTAGAGGTCGGCCGGGATCGACTGGAGACCACCGAGCAGCGCCACCATCATGAACGGCACGCCGAGCCACACGTTCACGATGACGACGGCGAGCAGCGCGAGGTCGGACTGGCCGAGCCAGACCGGTCCCGGCAGGCCGACCGCCCGCAGCACCTGGTTGACGATGCCGAACTGCGCGTTGAACATGTATTTCCAGGCGAACGCGCTGATGAACGCCGGCACCGCCCACGGCACGATCAGCAGCACTCGGTACAGCGCCCTGCCGCGCACCTGGCGGTTGAGCAGCATGGCCAGGCCGAGGCCGACCGTGTAGTGGCAGAACACGCAGCCGAAGGTCCACACGAGGGTGCGCAGCAGCGTCGACCAGAACGCGCCGTAGCTGGAGTCCCCGGACAGCACCTTCAGGTAGTTGCGGAAGCCGACGCCGACGTAGCTGGCCGCGCGGTCCAGCACCGGGTTGGCGATGTTCGCCTCGTTGATGTTGGTGAAGGTGAAGTAGACGCCCTGCGCCAACGGATAGAGCACGAGGACCGCGATGACCACCACGACGGGCAGCACCATCGCGTAGGCGTACCAGTGCCGATCGAGGAACCTGCGCACCGCACTCTCCTTCACGGCGGGCGGTTTCCGTTGTGTGGCAACGGAAACCGCCCACCAGATCAGCCGATGGCGTAGTCGGTGACGACCTGGTCCTTGTAGGCCTTGGCGACCTCGTCCAGCGCGACCTTGGGGTCCTTCTTGCCGGCGAGGACGTCCGCGTAGGCGGTCTTGAGCGGGTCGAAGAGCTGGCCGCCCTCGGGGATCCACGGGCGGGAGTGCGCCTGCGTGATCACCGGCTTGAACGCGGTCACGGTCGGCTGCGCCTGCACGTCCGCGTTGTCGTAGGCCGACTTCCTGGTCGGCAGCAGCCCGAGCTCCTTGGCGACCTGCGCCTGCGACTCGACCGTGCTCATGCACTGGACGAACTTGACCGAGGAGTCCTTCGCCTTGGTGCCCTGGCGGATCACGTAGTCGTGGCCGCCGACCGGGGCGCTGCCCTTGCCGGCGGTCGCGCCGGGCACCGGTGCGATGCCGAGGTTTGTCTTGTCCTTGAACGCGTCGCCCTTGAGGTAGTCGGCGACCGACCACGGGCCGTTGACGACCATCGCGACCTGGCCAGAGGAGAATGCGGCCTGCATGTTGTTGTAGGAGTTGCCAGGGTCGAGCGCGGTCTGCGCGGCCTTCGCGTCGAGCAGGCCCTTCGCGACCTGGAGGCCCTGCACGTTCTGGGCCGAGTTGACCACGATCTTCTTGGCCGAGGTGTCCAGCAGGTCGCCGCCGGCGCCGTAGAGGAACGGCAGCGCGTAGTAGGCGTCGTTGTTGAGGAAGAAGGACTTCTCGCCGCCGAGCTTCGCGGCAGCGGACTTCAGCTCGTCCCACGTCTTCGGCGGGGTGACGCCGGCGTCGGCGAGCAGCTTCTTGTTGTACATCAGGGCGAGCGAGTCGGTGACCTGCGGGACGCCGTAGCTCTTGCCCTCGTACTTGGTGGAACCCAGTGGCACGTCGAGGAAGTCGCTGGTGTCCTTGGCCAGGTCGGTCCCGGACAGGTCCTGGATCAGGCCGTTCTTGGCCAGCTGGGAGACCCAGGCGACCTCGGACCGGAACACGTCGGGGCCTTGCCCGCCCTGCGCCGCGGTCTTGTAGTTGTTCAGCGCCTGGTCGAAGGCGACCTGCTGCACGTCGACCTGGTAGCCACCCTTGCTGGCGCACGCTTCGGCGATCTTCTTGAACACCGGGGTCTCGCTGGGGCCGCTGGTGTCCCAGAAGACGACCTTGCCGGAGTCGGCGCCGCTGGTGGCGGTGCCGCCACCGCCGCAGGCGGTGAGCACGAGCGCGCCGGCAACTCCGGCCGCTGCCGCTTTGAGGATGTTTGCCGTGAGGGTGTTACGTCGCATCGTTGCTGTCGTTCCCTCCTGCTGGCCGGTCCGCGTCCCGCTGGTGGTCGAGGACCGGGGCGTTGCAAGGATTTGCGTCAAGGCTGACGCGGATTTCATACCCGAACGTGTCCCTCGGTCAAGGCTTTCGACGTAACCAAGCCGTAACGGAGGCACATGACCGGACGACATGACCGTGTGGTGCGAGCCTTCTTGCAAAAAGTTGCTGTCACCGGCAGGCTCGGGCCGACCGCGTCCGGCTCGTGTGCACGACACTGGCCCGCACGCGAGCCAGGGACCGTTGAGAGGGAGGCCGTCGTGTCCGGTCTGGCCGAGATCGCCAGGGCAGCCGGGGTGAGCATCTCGACGGTCAGCCGGGTGCTGAACCGGAAGGCCGGGGTCAACGAGGAGACCAGGCTGCGGGTGCTCGGGGTGCTCGCGGAGCTGCCCTACACCCCGCGCGGACTCGGTGCCCTGCAACGGACCGGGGTGATCGGGCTGCTTGTGCCCGAGCTGTCCAACCCGGTCTTCCCCGCCTTCGCCGAGGCGCTGGAGACCAGGGCCGCCCGGCTCGGCTACTCCTCGCTGCTGTGCAACACCCGCGCCGCCAGCGTGCGCCGCGACAACGGCAACGGGTCCGGCGCCGCGATGGGCGAGGCCGCGATGGGCGAGGAGGAGTACGTCCGCATGCTGCTGGCGCGCGGCGTCGAGGGCATGGTGTTCGTGTCCCCCGAGATCACCAACGTCGAGGTGCCCGTCGGCGAGGCGCCCCGGCCGAGCTACTACGCCAAGCTGCTCGACGACGGCGTGCAGATGGTCTTCCTCAACGGCGCGACCCCGGCGCTGGACGTGCCGGACGTGACGGTCGACGAGCAGCTGGCCGGATACACCGCGACCAGGCACCTGATCGAGCTTGGGCACCGGCGGATCGGCTTCGTGTCCGGCCCGGCCCGCTCGCTGCCGTCCCGGCTCAAGCGCGCGGGCTGGGCCGCCGCGCTCGAGGAGCACGGGCTGCCGGCCGACGCGGAGTTCGTCGCGCACGCGCCGTTCGGCGCGGAGGGCGGCGGCACGGCGGTGGCCGAACTGCTGGACACCGTGCGCCCGACGGCCGTGATCTGCTCCTCGGACCACATGGCGCTCGGGGTGCTGCGGGAGGCGCACCAGCGCGGCCTTTCGGTGCCTGGCGACCTGTCCGTGGTCGGCTTCGACGACATCCCGCTCGCCGCGTACTCGTCCCCGGCGCTGACCACGCTGGCCCAGCCGATCGAGGAGATGGCCGCCGCGGCCGTCGACGAACTCGTGCACCGCCTCGATCCGGACCGGCGGCGCCCCTCCGGCAACTACACCAGGGTGTTCCGCCCGAGGCTGGTGCTCCGGGAGTCAACCTCGGCACCACGGTAACCCTCGTTTTGGCCAATTGGTCTGGACCAACTTCTTGACTGTTCACATCCCCTGAACAGCACCGATGGGACATTTGAGGGACGCGCATCACCTGCGCTTCTCGTATTGGTTCTGAACCGTTACGGTCTCTGCATGGCGCGGTCAATGCATGTGCGGCGCCCCGCGACGCTGGCTTCACTGGCCGCCGAGCTGGGCGTGTCTCGGACAACGGTGTCCAACGCGTACAACCGCCCCGACCAGCTCTCACCCGAGCTGCGACGGAGGGTACTCGAGACGGCGCGGCGGCTGGGCTATCCCGGTCCCGACCCGGTGGCGCGCTCGCTGCGCACCAGGAAGGCCGGCGCGGTCGGGCTGCTGCTCACCGAGAACCTCTCCTACGCCTTCCGCGACCCCGCGGCCATCGGCTTCCTCGAGGGGCTGGCGCTGGCCTGCGAGGACGCCAACCAGGGCCTGCTGCTGGTGCCGGCCAACCCGGAGAAGGAGGACGTCGCCTCGGTGCACCGCGCCGGCGTCGACGGCTTCGTCGTCTACTCCGTGCCGGACGACGACCCGCACCTGGCCGCCGTGCTCGAACGGCCCGTGCCGACCGTCGTCTGCGACCAGCCGGAGCTGGCCTCCGTCGACCGGGTCGGCATCGACGACGAGGCCGCGATCACCCAGGTCGCCAACCACCTGATCGAACTGGGCCACCGGCGCATCGGCGTGGTGTGCATGCGGCTGGCCAGGGACCGCAACGACGGCTTCGTGCCGCCGGACCGCCAGCGGGCCGCGCACTTCCACGTGCAGCGGTCCCGGCTCGCCGGCCTCGCCGCCGCGTTCGCCTCGGCGGGCGTCGACTGGGCCCAGGTGCCCGTCGTCGAGCGGTTCGACCACAACACGAGCTGTGGCGCGTCGGCCGCCGCCCAGATCCTCGACCGCGATCCCGGCATCACCGCCCTGATCTGCACCTCGGACATCCTCGCGCTCGGCGCGTTGAACGAGGCGCGGCGGCGCGGCCTCCGCGTGCCGCAGGACCTCACCATCACGGGGTTCGACGGCATCCACGAGGCCGAGCGCGCCGGGCTGACCACGGTCCGCCAGCCCGTGCTCGAGAAGGGCCGCGCGGCCGGCAAGCTGCTGCTGGACGCGCACGAGCGCACCCGTCCCCGCACCGTCACGCTGGGCACCGAGCTGATCCTCGGCAGCACCGCCGGCCCGCCGCGCGGCGCCGAGGAACGCTGGTTCGGCCCGTAGGCAGTCCGAGGGGCTCCGCCCGACCCTCGGCTCCTAGGTCTCGGCTCTCAGGTCTCAGCTCTCAGTTGAAGCGGAACGCGATCGGCGTGCCGGCCAGCTGTCCGAGCTTCGCGGTGAGCAGGTAGTCGCCCGCCGGCACCCGGTTGTGCTTGTCCCGGCAGCCGGGCGCCGAGGTGAGCCCCGACCAGTCGAGGCCGTAGGCGAACTGCTCGCCGGGATGCAGGATGCGCAGCTCGTCGCCGTCGGTGTTGTAGCAGTCGCTGCTCGACCACAGCCGCGTCGCGCCGTCCGCCGAGCTGACCACCAGCTCGCGCAGGTGCCGCCCGATCTCCCTGGTGCACGCCACCGGTCCCGTGTTGCCGATGACGATCTTGAAACCGGGCCGCTGGCCGACCTGGTACTCGGGATGGTCGGCCTCGGCGGTCACCTTCAGCACCGCGTCGGGGCAGGGCTGCGGCGGGCCGGGCGGCGGGGGCGGGCTCGAAGGCGACTGGCCGGCGGCCGCGTTGGCCGGCGGCGGGACCGAGCTCGACGGCGAAGGCGACGGCGACGGTGTCGAGGTCGGCGAGGCCGAGGCCGCCACGGACAGCTGGTTCGCGACGCCCTGCGGCGAGTAGGACTCGACCTTGCCGATCAAGGCCCCCACCAAGGCGCCGATCAGCCAGGCGAGGCCGACCAGGGCCAGCAGCGAGAGGCCGAACGCCATCGCGCGTCGACGCCAGTACACCGACGGCGGCAGCGAGTCTGAACGCTCGGGCATACGCGGACGGTAGGCCCCGTGTTGCGCCGAGCGGCGTAACCAGGTGTCACCTGATCAGGTCGTGTCCGCACGTGATTTCGGTCAAGCGGCATTGTCTTGCGCGCACTTTCCGGGTTACATCCCCGGAACGGGGACCCAGCACACCGGACCGCCGCATCGCGCGGCTACCACTGGAGAACGAACGCCCGGAGGTGGTCATGACTGCGATCGACATCCTGCTCAAGCGCAACGCCGAACTCGGCGCGCTGATCCACGGAGACCATTCGTCTCCCCGCCCCACCCTGCACGTGGCGATCCTGACCTGCATGGACGCCCGCATCCAGGTGTTCGAGATGTTCGGCCTGGAACACGGCGAGGTGCACGTGCTGCGCAACGCGGGCGGCGTGGTCACCGACGACATGCTCCGGTCGCTCGCGCTGAGCCAGCGCAAGCTCGGCACCCGCGAGGTGCTGGTCGTCCAGCACACCGACTGCGGCCTGTCGATGGTCACCGAGGACGGCTTCAAGGACGAGCTGGAGCGCGACACCGGGCTCCGCCCGACCTGGGCCGTCGAGGCGTTCCGCGATGTCGCCGACAGCGTGCGCGGCTCGGTGAACCGGGTGCGACACAGCCCGTACGTGCCGCACACCGACAGCGTGCGCGGCTTCGTCTACGACGTCTCGAACGGGGACCTGCGCGAGGTCGACTGACCCGCTGGGAGAATGGCGACCACTATGAGCGTGGACGCAGATCTCCTGCTGGACTGGTTCGCCGACACCGCCCGTGACCTGCCGTGGCGCCGACCGGAGTGCACCGCGTGGGGTGTGCTGGTCAGCGAGATCATGTTGCAGCAGACGCCGGTCGCCAGGGTCGAGCCGATCTGGCACGAGTGGCTGGCCAGGTGGCCGCTGCCCTCGGACATGGCGCGCGCCAGCCAGGGCGAGGTGCTGCGCGCCTGGGGCAAGCTCGGCTACCCGAGGCGCGCGCTGCGGCTACACGCCGCGGCAGGCGCGATCGCCGAGCACCACGGCGACGTCGTGCCCGCCGACGTGGACACCCTGCTCGCGCTGCCCGGCATCGGCGCGTACACCGCGCGGGCCGTGGCCGCGTTCGCCTACGGCAGGCGCTGTCCCGTGGTGGACACCAACGTGCGGCGGGTGGTGGCCAGGGCCGTGCACGGTGCCGGCGACGCGGGACCGCCGTCCACCACGAGGGATCTGGCGGACGTCGAGGCGATCCTGCCGGCCGAGCAGTCCGTCGCGGCCAGGTACTCCGCCGCGCTGATGGAGCTGGGCGCGCTGGTCTGCACCGCCCGCTCGCCCCGCTGCGCGGACTGCCCGGTGTTCGCCGACTGCGCGTGGCAGCGCGCGGGCCGACCGGCGTACGCGGGCCCGGCCAAGGCCGTGCAGCGCTTCGCCGGCACCGACCGTCAGGTGCGCGGCCTGCTGCTGGACGTGTTGCGGGACACCAGCGAGCCGGTGTTCAAGGCGAAGCTCGACATCGTCTGGCCCGACGGCGGCCAGCGCGAGCGATGCCTGCACTCGCTGCTGGTGGACGGCCTGGTGGAGCAGACCGGCGACGGCCGGTTCGCGCTGCCCGGCGAGCACTGACCCCTGCCGTCGGCGCAGTTGTCCACAGGCGGCGAGACGTCATCGTACGGTTGTCCACAGGCGGCGATATTTCCTCCGGTGCCCGCCGATGATCACCGATAGGCTCGCCAAGGGCTCGGCCCCCCTTGGGTGGGCGGGGTTTGTTTCCTGGTGGGCGGGTTGTTCCCGGCGGGCGTGGGCCGGGGTGCGGCTTGGCGGGCGGCGTTGGTCCTAGGATCGCGGCGTGGCGCAGGGGCTGGTGGTGTTCTTCGATGAGGCGGCCGACACCGAGGTGCGCGGGCTGTGGCGGCGGCTCGGCGAGGCCGGGGTGCCAGGCCCGCCCGGCGAGTTCGGGCCGCACCTGACGCTCGCGGTGGCCGGCGCGATCCCGGGCGGCGCCAGGAAGGCGCTGCGCGACGATCTCGCCCTGCTGTCGCTGCCCGACCTGTGGCTGCACACCCTGGCCGCCTTCTCCGGCAGCGAGAACGTGCTGATCCTCGCCGCGGTCGTGGACGGCGAACTGCTCGCGGTCCACTCGGCCGTGCACGACGTGTTGGCCGGCAAGGTGAAGAACCCGTCCGCCTACTACCTGCCCGGCTCCTGGGTGCCGCACTGCACGCTGGCAAGCGGAATCGACGACGAGCAGGTCGTCACCGGCTTCCGCACGCTGTACCCGACGCGGCCGATCAAGGCCAAGGCGCGCAGGGTGGCGATCGTGGACACCCGCACCAAGGAGGTCGACGTCCTGCTGGAGCGGTAGCGCTGGACACTAGCGACCCAGCACCTCCGACAGGAACGCCTCGACCGCGCCGCGATAGGTGTCCGGGGCGTCGCGGTGCACGACGTGTCCCGCCCCGGCGACCACCAGGTGCCGGCCGAGGCCGCCGCCCGCCCGCGCGGCCAGTTCGACCAGCTGGCCGGCCGGCATGGCGCTGTGCTCCGGCTCGATCGCCAGCAGCGGGCAGCGGACCCGGTCCACCCCGGCCCAGTAGTCGCGCCCGCCCCACTCCGCCGCGATCTCGTAGAGATCGTCCATGTGGGCCAACAGGTGGTAGCCGTCGGCCCGTTCCCGCACGCACTCGACGAAGTAGTCGCCGAGCGGCTCGAAGAACTCCCGCACGTGCGCCAGCGAGGGAAACGGCACCGGCCACGAGTCGAACCAGCCGCGCCAGTCCTCGACGGTCCTGCCGCGCTGGTCCGGGGCGAAGTCCTCGACCACGACCGCCCGCACCAGCCCGGGATGCGCGGCGGCCAGCTCCCAGGCGTGCAGCCCGCCCATGGAGTGCCCGACGACCACGGCGGGGCCGAGGTCCAGCTCGCGCAGCAAGGCAGCCGCGTCCGCGACGAAGTCCTCGGTGCGCCACGGCCCGCCCCGCCGGGGGTCGAGGCCGTGCCCGCGCGCGTCGAGGCCGACCACCCTGCCGTACTCGCGCAGCCAGCCCGCCACCGGCCACCAGGTGCTCGCCCGGCCCATCAGCCCGTGCAGCAGCAGGATTCCCGGCCCGGAGCCACCGAACTCCACGTACATGACCGCAGGTTACGGCGGCGAATGCGACGATCAACGCTCCGGGGCGACCGCCCGGTCCCGGCGCGTGCGGTAGGAGGAGCAGTCGATGGCCAGACGCAGCGTCCCGCTGTTAATCGCGTTCGCGCTGGTGGCCTCGGCGGCGGTCGGCGGGGCGGCGGCGTCGGGTCTGGCTCAGTCCGGTCAGGCTCAGTCAGGTCTGGCCAAGTCCGGCCGAGCCGAGTCCGGTCAGGCCGGGCGGGCAGGGTCGGACGGCACCAGGTCGGACGCCGTCGGGTCGGACGGCGCGGGCGACAGCTACTACCCGACCGACGGCAACGGCGGCTACGACGTCACCGACTACGACATCGACATCACCTACGACCCCGCCTCGCACCACCTCGACGGCCGCGCGCGCATCGCCGCGCAGGCGACCGCCGAGCTGCGCCGCTTCGACCTCGACCTGTCCGGCCTGACGGTGTCCTCGGTGTCCGTCGGCGGCCGCGCGGCCGCCTTCTCCCGCGCGGGCGACCACGAGCTGGTGATCACCCCGGCGGCGGCGCTGCGCGAGGGCGAGCGGTTCACCGTCGACGTCGCCTACGGCGGCGAGCCGCAGGCCGTCACCAGTGACCAGCTCGGCACGAGCGGCTGGCAGATCTCCGCGTCCGGCGGGGCATACGCGGCCGGCGAGCCGCACTCGGCGACAACCTGGTTCCCCGCCAACGACACCCCGCGCGACAAGGCGCGGTTCCGTTTGACGGTAAGGGTTCCCGACGGCTGGTCGGCGATCGCAAACGGCGTGGCGGACGGCGTCGTCAGCGCGGGCGGCTGGACCACTTTCCTTTGGGTGGAACGGAATCCGATCGCCACCTACCTGACCACCGTGGCGATCGACCGGTGGACGATGGTGCGCTCGCAGCTGCCGGACGGGACTCCGGTGGTGGACGCGTACGCGCCGGGCGCCGAGGACAAGCGGGCGCTGGAGGACCGCCTGCCCGAGATCCTGGCGTTCCTGTCGGAGAAGTTCGGCCCGTACCCGCAGGACGCGGCGGGCGGCATCTTCCTCGCCGAGGACATCGGTTTCTCGCTTGAGACGCAGACCCGGCCGACCTACGCGAGGTGGACGAACCTCGAGACGATCGTGCACGAGAACGCCCACCAGTGGTTCGGCGACTCGGTCTCGGTGCGGAGCTGGGCCGACATCTGCCTGAACGAGTGCTTCGCCTCCTACGCCCAGTGGCTGTGGGAGGAGCGGCAGGGCGTCGACCTCGACGCGAAGTACCGCGCGCAGCTCGACCGGGTGCGCGACAACGCGGCGTTCTGGGCCAGGCCGCTGTACGACATGGGCCAGGGCAACGAGTTCTCGGCCGTGTACGACAAGGGCGCCCTCGCGCTGCACGCGCTGCGGCACCGGATCGGCGAGCAGGCGTTCGCGGCCGTGTTGCGCGGGTGGCCCGCCGCGCACCGCGACGGCAACGCGTCCTGGCCGGACTTCGAGGCGTACGCGCAGCAGGTGGCCGGCCGGCCGCTCGGCGACTTCTTCGCCGCGTGGTTCCGGGGCACCCAGTTCCCCGCTGACTTCCTCTGACCTGTCGGGAACATTCAGGCACGCGTGAAGTCTCGTGGTTGGATCATTTCCCGGATGGTGACCCAATCGCAAACCTCCGGCACCGCCGACGCGAGTCGATACCGGCGCACGCCTCCTGACCTTCAGCTTTCCACCGCCAACGCATGAGTGAATTTGGGCAAGAATGAAGCCGGAAGGTTCAATTTTTCGCTATACAGTAATCGAACTGCACATGTAGATCGAAGGCTGGAAAACCAATAACAACAGCGAGTACCTTCCTCTCGTCGCGGCCGTCGGCCGCACTGGATCCCAGGTCAGAAGGCCTTGGGACACCAAAGAGGGGATCCGTTGTCAACCATGAGTGCCGCAGACAAGGCTGCCTCCAACCGTCCACGGGTCGAGTCGTTAACCGGGCTTCGCTGGTTCGCCGCCTTCGCGGTCTTCCTGTTCCATTCGCCGTACTTCCTGCCGATGCCGGCGCTCAACGGCTATCTCGATCACGGGGCCTGGGTGTCCGGTGTCAACTATTTCGGCTTCGCCGGCGTGACGTTCTTCTTCGTCCTGTCCGGGTTCGTGCTGACCTGGTCGTATTCCCCTTCAGTCGGCCCAGGCCGGTTCTACTGGCGCCGGTTCGCCCGGGTCTGGCCGATGGCCGCCGTCAGCACGCTGCTGTGCTACCCGGTCTTCTTCGCGAACGGCCGATACCCCTGGGAGGGCCTGCGGGACACGCTCACGCTGACCCAGGCGTGGCACCCGTCGACCTTCTACCTGGCCAACGGCGGCACCTGGTCGCTGGCCTGCGAGGCGTTCTTCTACCTGCTCTTCCCGGTGATCATTCGCCCGCTGATGCGCCTGGACCTGAGGATCCTCGGCTGCCTCGGCGTCGTGCTGGTGCTGCTCATCGTGACGATGCCCCCGCCGTTTACCGAGCTCGTGCCACGCGCCGGTTCCCCGCTGTACCGGCTGCCCGAGTTCCTGCTCGGCGTCGTCGCCGGTGTCGCCGTCCGCAGGGGCTGGCGGCCGCCGGTCGGTGCCCGCACCTCGATGGCCGCCATCGGCCTCGCGCTCGCGCTCATGCTGTGGTGGTTCCGCCACCCGACCCTGCTCGGCGGTCCTGCCCCGTTCCCCGTGCTGCGGACCTGGCTCTGGAACCTGGACCTCACACCGTTCCCGGTGTCCAGCCCGATGCACGTGATGGACGAGGTGTTCGCGCCGCTGTTCGCGCTGTGCATCGCGGCCGTGGCCGTCCGCGACCTCGACCAGCGCCCGTCGCTGCTGCGCTCGAAACCGTTGGTGCTGCTCGGCAAGTGGTCGTTCTCGTTCTATCTGACCGAGGGCGTCCTGCTCACCGCCGCCGGCAAGTGGATCGGCGTCCGGCCGGCGCACACGCTGGCCGACCTCCCGTGGTTCATCGCCACCCTGGCGGCCGCCATCGCCGTTGCCGCGGCCTGTTACTACCTGGTCGAGCACCCGGTCGAGCGGTTCCTGCGCGGCCTGGTCGACAGGCGCGTGCGGGCACGGGCGCTGGCGAAAGACGCGGCGGCCGCGGAACTGGCGGCCAGGCAGGTCGAGGACGCACCGCACTAGGGTGGGGTGCATGGCAGTCGTGAAGATCAACGCGATCGAGGTGCCCGAGGGCAGCGGCCCCGAGCTGGAGAAGCGGTTCGCCGCGAGGTTCGAGTCGGTGACCTCCGCCCCCGGTTTCCTCGGCTTCGAGCTGCTGCGCCCGGTGGCCGGGGACAGCCGCTACTTCGTCTACTCGAAGTGGGCGACGGAGGAGGACTTCCAGGCGTGGGCCGCCAAGGGCAGGGAGTCGCACGCGGGCGACCGGCCGAAGCCGGTGGCCACCGGGGCGAGCCTGCTGGAGTTCGAGGTCGTGCTGTCTGCGTAACCGGGCAGGCCGCCGTTCCTACGTCGGCAGTGCCAGCTCGGTGAACACCAGGTAGTGGTCGCTGCCCGGCTGGTCGATGGTCCGGAAGGCCTCGACGGGCGCGCGGCGGTCGACCAGGACGTGGTCGATGGCCACCCTCGGCGGCCAGAGCACGACGCGGGACGGGAACGTCGGCCGGAAGCCCTCGCCGACCTCGGCCGCCGCATCCAGGTAGCCGCCGACGAGCAGGCGCCGCAGGGCGGCGTGGTCGACCGTGGCGTTGAAGTCGCCGGCCAGCACCCGCACCGGGCCGAGCCCGCTGCGCGAGGGCAGCCCGGCCAGGTCCCGCAGCCACGGGTCGGTGCCCGCCTCGTGCACCGGCGCCGCCGCGTGCACGACGACGAACTCGACGAACTGGCCGCCCGGCACGGTAATCTCCGCCGAGGGCTGCTGGAACGTGGACGGCGCGGCCAGCGCGAGTTCCCGCACCGGATACCTGGACGCGAGCCCCGAGCCCTGCGGGCCGCCGTCGGCGTGGAACACCCGATACGGCAGCACATCGGCCAGCCCGGCCGCGTCCAGCGCGGCGACCCCGTCCTGCGTGAGTTCCTGGAGGCTCACCACGTCAACGCGGTAGTCGCGCAGGGTCCGCACGAGGCTCACCGGATCCGCCCTGCCCATGGCGAGGTTCGCCGACAGCACCCGCAGCCGTTGGCCGGTGCTGTTCGGCCTGCCGTTGGGGAATCCGCGCGGCACCACCGCTGAGGCCAGGACCGAGCACAGCACCAGCACGACCGCCCCGATCAGCCAGCGGCGCAGCAGCAGGCAGAGCAGCCCGAGCAGCACCCCGGCGGCGGTGAGGTAGGGGGTGAGGGCGAGCGCGGCGACCATGTACCGGTTGCCGTCCATCCCCATCAGCCGGAACACGGCGGCCGTGCCGAAGGCGACCGCGAGCGCGAGCAGCACGAAGGTCCCGAACCAGCCGCCCCGCACGCGCCTGGGCCAGGCTCCGACCTCGGTGACCCGCTCCTTGAGCATCTCAGTGCTTGTAGTGGCCGGTGGCGCGCGCGAGCAGCTGCTGCGCCTGCTCCTCGTCGGCTCGGTCCAGCCTGCCGATCAGCCGCTCGGCACTGGCGCCGCGCACCGTGGTCACCGTCCGTCCTCGGCGCGAGATCAACACCTGCCGGTCCTGCGTGACGCGCCAGTCGAACGGATCATCGGTGAGTCCCATGCGACCAGTCTGACCGACGACGACCGCGCGAACGCCTGGTTTGTCCACAGCGGGCCGGGCCCGGAGTTCCCCGATCGGCCCAGAGGCAAAATTGACCTCTTGTGGGATTGTTCAACAAACCTCTACTCTCCACCAACCAAGTGCTCCCCGTCACGTCACAGCCTTCCAACGAAGGAGGTCAGGATGCTCGTCCTCCTAGGCGTACTGCTCGTCGTCGTCGGCTTCGCGCTGCGCCTCAACCCGCTGCTGGTCGTCACCGTCGCCGGCATCGCCACCGCCCTGCTCGGCGGCCTGTCGCCGCTGACGATCCTCAACACCTTCGGCACCGGCTTCGCCACCAACCGCACCGTCACGCTGTTCATCCTCACGCTGCCGGTGATCGGCCTCGTCGAGCGGTTCGGCCTCCAGCAGGAGGCCGGCCGCCTGATCGGCAAGCTCCGCGCGCTCACCGTCGGCCGGATGCTCGCCGCGTACCTGCTGGTCAGGCAGCTCACCGCGGCGCTCGGCCTGAAGGACATCGCCGGCCCGGCGCAGACGCTCCGCCCGCTGATCGCGCCGATGGCCCTCGGCGCGGCGGAACGCAAGCACGGCAGGCTCAGCGACGAGGCGGTCGAGCGGGTCAAGGCGTTCTCCGCGAGCGCCGACACGGTCGGCCTCTTCTTCGGCGAGGACGTCTTCCTCGCCGTCGGCTCCGTCCTGCTGATCACCAGCTTCGTGGACAGCACCTACCACCTGAAGCTGGACGCCCTCCAGATCGCCATCTGGGCCATTCCGACCGCGATCTGCGCCTTCGTCATCCACGGCGCGCGGCTGCTCTGGCTGGACCGGCAACTGGCGAGGATGGCCAACCCCACTCCCGCCAAGGAGGTCGTGGCGTGATCACCGCGGACTGGCTCTACTGGCTGTGCGGCGCGATCTTCCTCGGCGCCGCCGTGATCGTCGGACGCGACCGGGAGAACCCCAAGCGGATCGGCAGCGTGGCCTTCTGGGCGCTGCTCGGCCTCTCCTTCTGGTACGGCACCTTCGTGGTCCGCAAGGCCGCGCCGCCGTGGCTGCTCGGCCTCGCGGTCATCGCGATGGCCTGCCTCGCCGGGTTCGGCGCCCTTGGCAAGGGCGGCGGGCTGCGCAGCACCACCGAGAAGCAGCGCGTGGCGCTGGCCGAGCGCTTCGGCGGCCGGGTCTTCGTGCCGGCGCTGATCATCCCGGTGGTCGCGATCCTGTTCGCCACCCTCGTGGTCAAGATCAAAGTGAACGGCCAGCCGCTGCTGCTCAAGGGCAGCGAGACGCTGATCGGCCTCGGCGTTGGCTCCGTGCTCGCCCTGGTCGTCGGGCTGCTTATCCTCCGGCCGACCCCGGCCTCGATCGGCAGCGGCCCGCTCACCCCCGCCGTGCCGCTGCGCGAGGGCACCCGGCTGCTCCAGGCCATCGGCTGGGCCGCCGTGCTGCCGCAGATGCTGGCCACCCTCGGGCTGCTGTTCGACCAGGCCGGCGTCGGCAAGGTGGTGGGCAAGCTCACCAAGGACGTCCTGCCGCAGGGCTCGCTGATCTGGGCCGTCGTGGTCTACTGCCTTGGCATGGCCGTGTTCACCATCGTCATGGGCAACGCCTTCGCGGCGTTCCCGGTGATGACGGCGGCGGTCGGCTGGCCGGTGCTGATCCAGCAGTTCCACGGCAATCCGCCGGTGGTGTTCGCGGTCGGCATGTTGGCCGGCTTCTGCGGCACGCTGTGCACCCCGATGGCGGCGAACTTCAACATCGTCCCCGCCGTCCTGCTGGAGATGAAGAACCAGTACGGGCCGATCAAGGCCCAGCTGCCGACCGCGATCCCGCTGCTCGCCTGCAACGTCGCGATCATGTACTTCTTCGCGTTCTGACCGAAGGCTCGACCGAAGTCCCCACCGAGGGCCGACCGAACACCCGACCGGAGAACAACCGTGCCAACCGTCCTGCTGACCGGCTTCGAGCCCTTCGACGGCGAGAAGGTCAACCCCGCGTGGGAGGCCGTCGCCGCGCTCGCCGCCGAGCGCCCGGCCGGTGTCGAGATCGCCACCGCGCAGCTCCCCTGCGTGTTCGACGGCTCCATCGAGGCGCTGCGCGCGGCGATCGTCGAACACCGCCCCGAGCTCGTGGTGGCGGTCGGGCAGGCGGGCGGACGCGCGGTGGTGACCCCGGAACTGGTCGCGGTGAACGTCCGCGACGCGCGCATCCCGGACAACAGCGGCGCGCAGCCGGTCGACGTGCCGGTGGTCGATGGCGGGCCCGCCGCCTACCTGTCCACGCTGCCGGTGAAGGCGTGCGTTGCGGCCATTCGCGCGGCCGGGGTGCCGGCGGCGCTCTCGCACACGGCCGGCACCTTCGTCTGCAACCACATCTTCTACGGCCTGATGCACCTGCTGGCCACGGAGTTCCCCGGCGTGCGGGGCGGCTTCACGCACGTCCCCTACCTGCCGGAACAGGTGGCCGCGCTCGGGCTGGACCGGCCGAGCATGGCGCTGCGCACGATCACCGACGGCCTGGCCGCCCTGGTCGGCACGGCGCTGGCGACCACCGAGGACCTCGCCGTCACGGGCGGCGCCCTGCACTGAGCGACACCGCGAACGGCGACACCACGAACGGCGACGCCCCCTGGGAGCTGGTTCCCAGGGGGCGTCGCGGTGTCTGACGACGAACTAGCTGGCGTCCGCCTCACCGAGGCTGTCGCCGCCGGCCGCGCTGGCCAGGTTCGCCGGCACGGCGTCCGGCACCCGCAGCGGCTTGGGCTCACCCCGGAAGGTGAACTTGGCCTTGTCGTCCTCGGTCTCGCCGTCCCAGTTCTCGACGTCGACGATGACGATCTGGCCGGCCTGGAGCTCGCCGAACAGGATCTTCTCGGACAGCTGGTCCTCGATCTCGCGCTGGATCGTCCTGCGCAGCGGCCGGGCGCCAAGCACGGGGTCGAAGCCCCGCTTGGCCAGCAGGCTCTTCGCCCGGTCGGTCAGCTCGAGAGCCATGTCCTTGTTCTTGAGCTGCGTCTCCACCCGAGTGCCCATCAAGTCGACCATCTTGATGATCTCGTCCTTGGTGAGCTGGTGGAAGACGATGATGTCGTCGATCCGGTTCAGGAACTCCGGGCGGAAGTGCTTCTTCAGCTCGTCGTTGACGCGCTGCTTCATCCGCTCGTAGTTCGAGCCAGCGTCGGTCCCGCTGGTGAAGCCGAGGCCGACCGCCTTGGAGATGTCGCCGGTGCCCAGGTTGGACGTGAAGATGATGACGGTGTTCTTGAAGTCCACCGTCCGGCCCTGACCGTCGGTCAGGCGGCCGTCCTCCAGCACCTGGAGCAGTGTGTTGTACACCTCCTGGTGCGCCTTCTCGATCTCGTCGAAAAGCACCACGGAGAACGGCTTGCGGCGCACCTTCTCGGTGAGCTGGCCGCCCTCCTCGTAGCCGACGTACCCGGGAGGGGCACCGAACAGCCGCGAGGCGGTGTAGCGGTCGTGGAACTCGCCCATGTCGATCTGGATGAGCGCGTCGTCGTCGCCGAACAGGAAGTTCGCCAGCGCCTTGGACAGCTCGGTCTTACCGACACCGGACGGGCCGGCGAAGATGAACGAGCCGGACGGGCGCTTGGGGTCCTTCAGGCCGGCCCTGGTGCGGCGGATCGCCTTGCTGACCGCCTTGACCGCCTCGACCTGGCCGATGATCCGCTTGTGCAGCTCGTCTTCCATGCGGAGCAGACGGGTGGTCTCCTCCTCGGTGAGCTTGAACACGGGGATGCCGGTCCAGTTCGCCAGCACCTCGGCGATCTGCTCGTCGTCCACCTCGGCGACGACGTCGAGGTCGCCGTCCTTCCACTGCTTCTCCCGCTCGCCCTTCTGGCCGAGCAGCTGCTTCTCCTGGTCCCGCAGCTTCGCGGCGCGCTCGAAGTCCTGCGCGTCGATCGCGGACTCCTTGTCGCGACGCACGTCGGCGATCTTCTCGTCGAACTCGCGCAGGTCCGGCGGCGCGGTCATCCGGCGGATGCGCATCCGCGCGCCCGCCTCGTCGATCAGGTCGATCGCCTTGTCCGGCAGGAACCGGTCGTTGATGTACCTGTCGGCCAGCGTGGCGGCGGCGACCAGCGCGGAGTCGGTGATGGAGACCCGGTGGTGCGCCTCGTACCGGTCGCGCAGCCCCTTGAGGATCTCGATCGTGTGCTCCAGCGACGGCTCGCCGACCTGGATCGGCTGGAACCGGCGCTCCAGCGCGGGGTCCTTCTCGACGT
Organism: Solihabitans fulvus; assembly: GCF_008386585.1. Classification (GTDB taxonomy): domain Bacteria; phylum Actinomycetota; class Actinomycetes; order Mycobacteriales; family Pseudonocardiaceae; genus Solihabitans; species Solihabitans fulvus. Next base: position 215,206 of record NZ_VUOB01000022.1, on the reverse strand, counting down.
GCTTGCGGTACTCGTCGAGCGTGGTCGCGCCGATGGTCTGGAGCTCGCCTCGGGCCAGCATCGGCTTGAGGATGCTCGCCGCGTCGATCGCGCCCTCGGCGGCGCCCGCGCCGACCAGGGTGTGGATCTCGTCGATGAACAGGATGATGTCGCCCCGGGTGCGGATCTCCTTGAGCACCTTCTTCAGGCGCTCCTCGAAGTCACCGCGGTACCGGGAGCCGGCCACCAGCGAGCCGAGGTCGAGCGTGTAGAGCTGCTTGTCCTTGAGCGTCTCGGGCACCTCGCCCTTGACGACCATCTGGGCAAGGCCCTCGACGACCGCGGTCTTGCCGACGCCGGGCTCGCCGATCAGCACCGGGTTGTTCTTGGTGCGGCGGGACAGCACCTGCATGACCCGCTCGATCTCCTTGGCGCGCCCGATGACCGGGTCGAGCTTGCCCTCCCGCGCGCTGGCGGTGAGGTTGCGCCCGAACTGGTCGAGGACGAGCGAGGAGGACGGGGTGCCCTCGCCCCTGCCGCCGGTCTCGGCCGGCTCCTTGCCCTGGTAACCGGACAGCAGCTGCAACACCTGCTGGCGGACCCGGTTGAGGTCCGCGCCCAGCTTCACGAGGACCTGGGCGGCGACGCCCTCGCCCTCGCGGATCAGGCCGAGCAGGATGTGCTCCGTGCCGATGTAGTTGTGGCCGAGCTGAAGCGCTTCGCGCAGCGACAGCTCAAGCACCTTCTTCGCCCGTGGCGTGAAGGGGATGTGACCGCTGGGCGCCTGCTGTCCCTGGCCGATGATCTCCTCGACCTGTTGACGGACGCCTTCGAGCGCGATCCCCAGGGACTCCAGGGCCTTGGCTGCGACACCCTCACCCTCGTGGATCAACCCCAAGAGGATGTGTTCGGTGCCGATGTAGTTGTGGTTGAGCATCCTGGCCTCTTCTTGGGCCAGGACGACCACCCGCCTCGCGCGGTCGGTGAACCTCTCGAACATTCGCACTCCCTGACTGCTGCGCCGGCGGTCCTCGGACTCGCCCCGGGCGTTCCGTGACGAGCGCGGCACCGTAATACCACTGTAGTCGTCGGCACCGTCGCTCTCAGTTCCCGTTCGCGGCTAGTCGCACTCGGGCTCCCTGACGTCCTGCACAACGCACTGCCTGCCAGGCAGATTCCACGGATCGGACGATGTCCGCTCAGCGCGAACAACCCCGTCCCGGTGAATCTCGCCGTGACCGGCGTCACTCTAGCCAACACGGCAAGGGCGGCCTGGGTAAGGTTAGGCAAGCCTCATACTTCGGAGCGCAGGGAGCCGCCGTGCATCGCCAGGCCGCACCAGGCACCGCCCGATGACCACGGCGGTGCGCCCGACGGCGGCGACGGCCAGGATTCCGGCCGTCGCCGAGTCCGTCACCAGGGCCGACGCGCTGCCGAGCTGGCTGGACCTGCGGTTCGGGCTGCCCGATCCCGCCGAGGGCTGGGTGCGCTGCGCTGAGCTGCTCGACGAGCCGGAGCGGTTCGACGCGTGGCGCAAGATCCTCGGCGAGTGGCTGCTCGAGGAGTACGGCGACGCGCCGGAGCGCACCACGGCCGGCTACGTGATGGGCTGGTACCTGAGCGTGCCGGCGCTGCTGGCCGCGCTGCTGTTCCACACCGAGCGCCGCGTCCCGTCGCTGCGGCCGACCGATCTCGCCTTCCTGCTGCCGACCGAAGGACGCCCGCACCCGGTCGGCGTCGCACTGCTCGCCGACGAGTTCGCGTGCCTGCCGGACGACCCGGCCGGTGACTGTCCGGAGGCGACCGTGGTCGGCTCGGAGGCCGCGCTCGCCGCGCTGCTGCGGGCCCGCTACGCCGCGCACGCCGCCCGGTTCGTCGCCGCCTACGCGCCCGGCGTGCGGCTGGGCAGGCGGATGCTGTGGGCGCAGGCAACCGACTCGCTGGACGGCGCGACCTGGCTGGCCGGCCAGCTGCACGGGGACGAGGGCGCCGGGGTCGCCGACGCGGCGATGCTGCTGCCCGAGCGGCTGGCGCCGTTCACGTCGGCCTCGACGCTGCGGTCCGCCCGCGACGAGGACGGCGGCGCGCGCTGGACCCGGCGCAGGGAGAGCTGCTGCTTCCACTACGCCATCCCCGGCACCACCGCCTGCGTCACCTGCCCCAGGGTGTCTTGAAGAGACCCGTCATGACGTCGGGGCCACCAGGCCCGCCTCATAGGCGGCGATGACGAGCTGCACGCGGTCGCGGGCGTCCAGCTTGGTCAGCAGCCGGGCCACGTGCGTCTTCGCGGTGGCGTGGCCGATGAGCAGGTGCGCGGCGATCTCGCCGTTGGACATGCCGCGCCCGACCAGGGTCAGCACCTCGCGCTCCCGTTCGGTGACGCCGTCGATCCGCCTGCTCCGCCTGGTCGGCGTCGGCCGGCAGGCGAACTCGCCGATCAGGCGGCGCGTGACGCTCGGCGCGATCAGGGCGTCGCCGCCCGCCACCACGCGGATCGCCGCCACCATGTCCGCCACCGCCATGTCCTTCACCAGGAACCCGCTCGCGCCGGCGCGCAGCGACGCGTAGACGTTGGTGTCGTCGTCGAAGGTGGTCAGCATGAGCACCCTCGGCGTCGGGCCGGCCGCGGTGATCGCCCTGGTGGCCTCGATGCCGTCCATGCCCGGCATCCGGATGTCCATCACCACGACGTCGGGCCTGGCGTCCCTGGCCAGCGCGACCGCCTGCGTGCCGGTGCCGGCCTCGCCGACGATCTCGAGGTCGGGGATGTCGGTGATGACCATGCTCAGCCCGGCGCGGACCAGCGGCTGGTCGTCGGCGAGCACGATGCGGATCGTCATGCCGGCAGCCTCGCCTCGACCAGGAAGCCGCCCTCGGCGCGCGACCCCGCGGCGAACCGGCCGCCGAGCAGGGCGACCCGCTCGCGCATCCCGGTGATGCCGTGGCCGGCCCCGACGGACCCACCCGACCGCGCGCCGCCGCCGCGCCCGTCGTCGACGACCTCGATGGCCAGCTCCTCGTCCCGGTACTCGACGGCGACCAGGCAGCGGTCGGCGCCCGAGTGGCGCACCGCGTTGGTGACCGACTCCTGGATGATCCGGAAGGCGGCAAGGTCCACCTCGGGCGACAGCGGGCGCCGCCGCCCCAGCCAGCGCACCTCGACCAGGACGCCAGCCTCCGCCGTCGTCTCGGCCAGCCGGTCGACCGCCTCGAGGCCGACCGTGGGGCCGGCCTCCGCCGAGTCGCCGTCGGCGCGCCGCAGCACGCCGAGCATGCGCCGCAGCCCGGCCAGGGTCTCCCGGCTGGTGGTCTCGATGGTGTGCAGGGCCCGGCGCGCCCCGGCCGGCTGCGAGTCGAGGACCAGGCTCGCCGCGCCCGCCTGGATCGCGATGACGCCGATGCTGTGCGCGATCAGGTCGTGCAGCTCGCGGGCGATCCGCAGCCGCTCCCCGGTCACCGCCTGCTCCCGCAGGGCCTCGCCGTACTCGCGGCGCTGGCGGACCGCGTCGCCGGCCAGCCAGGCGATGACGGTCGCGAACGCGAACGGCGCCCCCCTGACCAGGCCGGGCTGCCACGCGTCGCTGACGAGCTGGAGCGCCGCCAGCTGCGCGAGGACCGTGCCGGCGGCCGCGACGCCGGCCAGCGGGCGGGACCTGGTGGCTGCGAGATAGAGGATCAGCGCGTCCGCGGTCGCCACGAACGGCGGCCAGGGCAGCGGCCGGAGCTGGGCCAGGGTCACGGCGGTCGCCCCGGCCAGCGTCAGGCCGAGGACGGGCAGCGGCCACCTGCGGGCGAAGCCGACCGGCAGCGCCATCGCGGCGGACAGCGCCAGCCACGCCCCGCTCGACGGGTACCGATTGGGATACAGCAGGGCCGCCTGGATGCGGGCCTGCTCGTCGACCACGTCGGCCGGGTTCGGCGCGTCGCGCCGCAGCCGCCAGAGCATCAGCCAGAACGCGACGGCCGCGCCCCAGCTGATCGCGGTCCACGCGGCCGGCGACAGCCGCCGCAGCAGCGGGGGTCGCGGGGCGGCATGATCCACGCGGGGAGCGTAACCAGCGCGATCGCCTCGGGGCGTCCCCCTGCGGGCCTACGCCCCCGGGCTGACCCGCGCCGCCGCCCCAGAGCCGGGGTCAGAGCCGGACGTCAGGAGCGGTGCCGGGAGCCGATCGGCACGACCAGCGGGGTGCCGGCCACCGGGTCGGGCACCACGCGGGCGTCCAGCCCGAACACGTCGAGCAGCAGCTCCTCGGTGAGCACCTCGGCGGGGCTGCCCTCGCGGACGATCCGGCCGTCCCGCATCGCGACCAGCCGGTCCGCGTAGCGGGCGGCCAGGTTCAGATCGTGCAGCACCATCACCACGGTCCTGCCGGCCTCCGCGTGCAGGTGCTGCACCAGGTCGAGCACGTCGATCTGGTGCGCGAGGTCGAGGTAGGTGGTCGGCTCGTCGAGCAGCAGCAGGTCGGTGCCCTGGGCCAGCGCCATCGAGATCCACGCGCGCTGCCGCTGGCCGCCGGACAGCTCGTCGATGGTGCGCTCGGCCAGGTCGGTCATCCTGGTCATCCGCAGCGCCTCGGCGACGGCGGCCTCGTCGTCGGCCGACCACTGCCGGTACCAGGCCTGGTGCGGGTGGCGGCCGCGCGCGACGAGGTCGGCCACGGTCAGCCCCTCGGGGGCCTGCGGGGTCTGCGGCAGCACGCCGACGATCCTGGCCACCTCGCGCGTCGGCATCCGGTCGATGCGCTTGCCGTCCAGCAGCACGCTCCCGCCGCGCGGCTTGAGCAGCCTGCCGAGCGCGCGCAGCAGCGTGGACTTGCCGCAGCCGTTCGGGCCGATCACGGCGGTCACGGTGCCGGGCAGCACGTCGAGGTCGAGGCCGTCGACGACCAGTCGGTCGCCGTACCCGAGCCTGAGCTGGTTCGCCCGCAACCTGGCGGATTCGGCTGCCTGCAAGGACTTCACGCGCGAGCCTCCCGGCGCCTGCGGATGAGCAGATACATCAGGTAGGGCGCGCCGAGCACGGCGGTGACCACCCCGACCGGCAGTTCCACCACGCCGAACGCGGTGCGCGCCACCAGGTCCGCCGTCACGGTGAGGACCGCGCCGAGCAGCGCGGAGGCCACCAGCGGCGGCTGCGCTCCCCCGGTCAGCCGCATCGCGATCTGCGGGGTGGCCAGGGCGACGAACGCGACGGGCCCCGCCGCTGCCGTCGCGACCGCGGCGAGCACCACGGCCATCAGCACCAGCAGGCCGCGCGACCGGTCGACCCGGACGCCGAGGCTCCGCGCCGTGTCGTCGCCGAACTGGAGCGCGCCGAGCACCCGACCGAGGAACAGCGCCAGCGGCACCAGCACGACCAGCGCGAGCGCGACCGGCGTGACGTGCTCCCAACCGCGCCCGTTGAGGCTGCCGGTGATCCACACCATGGCGCGGCCTGCGTCGGTGACGTCCCCGACGGTGAGCAGCCAGTAGGTCAGGTTCGCCATCACCGCGGACACGCCGATGCCGACCAGCACCATCCGGAAGCCGTCGATGCCGCGCCGCCAGGACAGCGCGTAGACGGCGAGGCCGGCGAGCAGCCCGCCGAGCAGGCCGGCGACGGGCAGCCCGACCGAGCCGAGCGGCCCGCTGATGCTGCCGTAGCTGCCGCCGAGCATCAGCACGGTGACCGCGCCCGCCCCGGCGCCCCAGGTGACGCCGAGGATGTCCGGGCTGGCCAACGGGTTGCGCGCGACGGACTGGGTGATCGCGCCGGACAGCCCGAGCGCGGCGCCGACCAGCGCGCCGGTCAGCGATCGCGGCAGCCGCAGGTCGAGCACGATGAACTGCTGCCGCCGCTCCCCGCCGCCGGCCAGCACCCGCAGCACGTCCGCGACGCTGATCGGGAACTCGCCCCTGCCCATGTTCGCGGCCATCACCAGCAGCAGCACGGCGAGCGCGAGCACCGGCACGAGCAGCGCCCTCGGCCGCCACACCGTGGACAGCGGGCCGAGCCGCAGCGCGCGCCGGCCGGGCACGGTGTCTCCGGTCGACTCGGTCGTCGCCGGCGTCCTCGTCGGGTTCACAACCGCACCAGCTTCTTCCTGCGCACCAGGACGACGAAGAAGGGCGCGCCGATCATCGCGAGCATGATGCCGACCTGGAGTTCGCCCTGCCCGGTGACCACGCGCCCGAGCACGTCGGCGACGAGGACCAGCACCGCGCCGAGCAGGCCGGCGTAGGGCAGCAGCCAGCGGTAGTCGGCCCCGGTGATGGCCCTGGCCAGGTGCGGGACGACGAGCCCGACGAAGCCGAGCGGTCCGCAGGCGGCCACCGCGCCGCCGGTGAGCAGCGTGATCGCGAGGACGCCGAGGAGCCGGGTCGCCAGCACGGGCTGGCCGAGCGAGCGGGCCACGTCCTCGCCGAGCGCGAGCGCGTTGAGGCCGGGCGCGTTGACCAGCGCGAGCACGAGCCCGACCAGCAGGAACGGCAGCACCTGGCCGAGGACCGCGGTGTCCCGGCCGGCGATCGCGCCGACCTGCCAGAAGCGGAACGCCTCAAGGCTCTGCTGGTCGAGCAGCACCAGCGCGGAGACCAGGGCGTGCAGCAGGGCGGAGACGGCGGCGCCGGCCAGTGCCAGGGTGACGGGTGTCGGGCCGCCCCGGCCGGCCGAGCCGAGCAGGAACACGGCGACGCTGGCCACCAGCGCGCCAGCGAACGCGAACCAGACGTAGGAGTAGAGGCTGGACACGCCAAGCGTGAAGATCGCGAGGACGACGGCGAACGCGGCGCCGTGGGTCACCCCGAGCAGGCCGGGGTCGGCGAGCGGGTTGCGGGTGTGGCCCTGCATCAGCGCGCCGCCGACGCCGAGCGCGACGCCTGCCGCGATCCCGAGCAGGGTGCGCGGCAGCCGCAGCGAGCGGATGACGATGTCGTTCTCCGTGCCGGAGGGCGCGGCGATGGCGTGCCACACGCCGTCGAGCGGGATCGCCTTGGCGCCGACGGCGATGCTGGCCACGCAGGCCGCGGCGAGCCCGAGCAGCAGCAGCGCGAGCCCGACCAGCCGCCGACGTCGGCGCGCGGCCAACAGCCCAGCGGCGGGCCGCTCCAGCACCGCACTGCGAGTCACACCACACTCCTCGTCGCCGACCTGGTCAGCCTAACGGGTGAAGGTCACCCTATCCTCTGTAAGGCAAGCCTAACCAAACAGAAGGAGCTCTCATGCGCAGCACCCCGCACCCCCGGCGACGAGCAGCCCGCCGAGCCCTGGCCGTGGCGGCCGTCGCCGCGGCCACGCTCGGCCTCGCCGCGTGCGGGCAGTCCGGCTCGGGCAGCGCCCCGGCCCCGACCTCGGCGGGCGGCGCGGCGACCGGCGCGTTCCCGCGCACGATCGAGCACGCCAAGGGCAGCACCACGATCGACAAGGCGCCGCAGCGGGTCGCCGCGCTCGACACCAGCCTCGTCGACGACACGATCGCGCTGGAGACCCCGGTCGTCGCCTTCACCCGCTACCCCGGCTTCGGCGACTCGCTGCCCGACTACCTCGGCGAGGACGGCAAGAAGTACGGCAAGGACGCCAAGCCGGTCGGCGAGCTGGCCAACCCCAAGGTCGAGGAGATCGCCGGCATCGCGCCCGACCTGATCGTCTCCTCCAGCGTCCGGCACGAGGCCATCTACGACCAGCTCCAGAAGGCCGGGCCGACCGTGTTCACCAAGACCGTCGGCGTGACCTGGAAGGAGAACATCCGGCTGCTCGGCAAGGCGCTCGGCAAGGAGGACCTGGCCGAGAAGAAGATCACCGCCTACGAGGCGCGCGCCAAGAAGATCGGCGACGCGATCCGCGCGAAGGCCGGCAAGAACCCGACCGTGTCGCTGGCCAGGTTCGTCGGCGGCGAGCCCAACGTGCGGCTCTACACGGCCAAGTCGTTCCCCGGCATCGTGCTCGACGACACCGGCCTCGCCCGCCCGACCGGCCAGCCGACCTCGGACAAGATCTCGGTAAACCTCAGCCAGGAGCAGATCACCAGCCTGGACGCCGACCGCGTGTTCCTGGCCACCTGGGCCGACGGCAAGGGCGCGTCCCAGCAGGTCAGGGACCAGTTCCAGGCCAACCCGCTGTGGGGCCAGCTCAAGGGTCAGCGCCAGGACGTCAACGACGCGACCTGGATCAGCTCCGGCAGCCTCCAGGGCGCAGGCGCGATGCTGGACGACCTGGCCAAGTCCTTCGGCGTCGACGCCGGGCACTAGCCGCATTCCAGCACGTGAAAAGGGCCGCCGAGCATCACGCTCGGCGGCCCTTTCTCGCTCTGCCGTCTTCCAGCTCAGTCGTCGTCTTCCCCGGCTTTCGCGCCGTGGCGTCGACTCAGCCCTGCTGGTGGTACGCCTCCAGCACCTCGGCCGGGATACGACCGCGGTCGGAGACCTTCATCCCCTGCTTACGGGCCCAGTCGCGAATGGCCTGGTTCTGTTCGCGATCCGCGGAGGCCGGGCGCGCCTTTGCGCCGGCGACGGGACGACCGGCGCCACGCTTACGCCCACCGGCCCGGCGCGCGTTGGCAACGAAGTCGGCGAGCGCGCCACGCAACTTGCCGGCATTGTCGTCGGAAAGGTCGATCTGGTATGCGACGCCGTCCAGGCCGAACTCGACGGTCTCCACAGCCTGAGAACCGTCCAGGTCATCGACCAGGGTCACGGTGACCTTCTGCGCCATGCTAATCCTCCCTGGACCAAATGTGCGGCGGCCACTCCCCGACCCCGACACGGGCAACGAATCTGTGTTCCAGTGCAGGTTAGCGCATATCTCCAGCAATGCACCTCGGCGAGGTCGGAAAGTTACTCATTCCGGTCGAACGAGAGGGAAGAGGATCGTCTCCCGGATACCGAGACCGGTGATAGCCATCAGTAGCCGATCTATACCCATTCCGACCCCACCACTCGGTGGCATTCCGTACTCCAGCGATCGCAGAAAGTCCTCGTCGACCGGCATTGCCTCGTCATCGCCGCCGGCCGCGAGCTTCGCCTGCTCCTCCAACCGCTGCCGCTCCACCACCGGGTCTACCAACTCGGAGTAACCGGTGGCCAGTTCGAAGCCGCGCACGTACAGGTCCCACTTTTCCGCCACACCCAGCTCGCTGCGGTGCGCGCGGGTAAGGGGCGAGGTCTCCAATGGGAAATCGCGGACGAAAGTCGGTGCGTGCAGGTGGTCGCCGATCAGGTGCTCCCACAGTTCCTCCACGAGCTTGCCGTGGCCGTGCTTGGGATCCACCTCGAGGCCGTGCCGGTCGGCCAGCTTGCGCAGGTGCTCGACGGGGGTGTCCGGCGTGACCGCCTCGCCGACCGCCTCCGACAGCGAGCCGTACATGGTCAGCGATGTCCATTCTCCGGACAGGTCGTACTCGGTTCCGTCGGCGAGGGTGACCACCTGCGAACCGGTCACCGCCTGCGCGGCCTCCTGGATGAGTTCGCGGGTGAGGACGGCCATCGAGTCGTAGGTGCCGTAGGCCTCGTAGAACTCGAGCATGGAGAACTCCGGCGAGTGCGACGAGTCGCTGCCCTCGTTGCGGAAGTTCCGGTTGATCTCGAAGACCTTCTCGATCCCGCCGACCACGCATCGCTTCAGGAACAACTCCGGCGCGATGCGCAGGAACAGATCAATGTCCAGCGCGTTGGAGTGCGTCACGAAGGGGCGCGCGGTCGCGCCGCCTTGCAGTGTCTGCAACATCGGGGTCTCGACCTCGATGAATCCGCGCCCGTGGAACGAGTCGCGCAGCGAACGGACCACACTCGCGCGAGTGCGAACGGTCTCCCTGGCCTGCGGGCGCAGGATGAGGTCGACGTAGCGCTGCCGAATACGAGTTTCCTCGGCCAGTTGCTTGTGCGCCACCGGCATCGGCCGAACGGACTTCGACGCCAGCTGCCAGGAGTCCGCCATCACGGACAGTTCACCGCGCCGCGAAGTGATGACCTCTCCGTGCACGAATACGTGGTCGCCGAGGTCGACATCGGTCTTCCACTCGGAAAGGGAGTCCGCGCCGACCGAGTCCAGACTCAGCATCGCCTGAAGTTCGGTGCCATCGCCCTCGCGGAGCGTGGCGAAACACAACTTGCCGGTGTTTCGGATGAACATGACCCGGCCGGTCACGCCAACCAGCACTCCGGTCGCGGTATCCGGGGCGAGGTCGGTGTTCGCCTCGCGAATCTCGCGCAGCGCGTGCGTCCTCGGCACGGCAACGGGATATGGGTCGACGCCGCGTTCGAGCAGTCGCGCCCGCTTCTCGTGGCGCACCCGCATCTGCTCGGGCAGATCGTCGTCGCTGGTCACCGGGGTCGACTTGGGCTCGTCACTCACGACTTGACAGGGTACGGAAACGACCGCCAGTACTTCCAACTGGATACCCGACCGAGGCCGATACCGTGGCCCCATGGGGAACTCCACTGATCAGCCAGTCCACGACGCCGCCCTGCACGCGCGTCGAGCCAGCTCGTTCGGCGCGGCCGCGGCCGCCTACGCCGAGCACCGCCCGGACTATCCGGCGGACGGCATCCGCTGGGCGCTGGAACCGCTCGGCGGCAAGGAGAAGCCGAAGGTCCTCGACCTCGGGGCCGGCACCGGGAAGCTCACCGAGGGCCTGTTGTCCCTTGGTTTCGAGGTGACCGCCGTCGAGCCGGACGAGGCGATGCTCGCCGAACTGGCCGGCCGGTACCCGGCGGCGACAGCGCTGACCGGCACGGCGGAGTCGATCCCGCTGCCGGACGGCGCGGTGGACGCGGTCGTGGTCGGGCAGGCGTTCCACTGGTTCGACCAGCAGCGCGCGCTGCCGGAGATCGCGCGCGTGCTGCGGCCGGGCGGGGTACTCGCCGCGCTGTGGAACACCGACGACCTCAGCGTCGACTGGGTGGCCGAGCTCCAGCGGGTGAGCAGGTCGGACGTGTCGGCCCCGATGCCGCCCCAGCGGGAGGAGGCGCCCATGCCGACGCACCCGCTGTTCGGGGACTTCGAGAGCACCGAGGTCTCGCACGTGCAGCGCCGGACCGCCGAGTCGCTCACCGCCACCATCGGCACGCAGTCGCACACGCTGGTGATCTCGCCGCAGGAGCGGGCCGAGCTGCTCGGCCGGATCGCGGACTACCTGCGCGGCCGACCGGAGACCGCCGCGGGCGAGTTCGACCTGCCGATCGTGACGCTGGTGATCCGGTCCGTCCTTCGGTGACCGACTCGACGAGTGTGCACTTCCACGGCCCTGCCGCGGGCTCAGCGAGTGTTGCGCTCGAAGACCAGGCGGAGGCCGAGCAGCGTCAGGTCGGGCACGTGGTGCTCGATCGTCGCTGACTCGGCCACCACCAGCGGCGCGAGACCGCCGGTGGCGATCACCGTGACCGGGCCGGAGTCGGTCTGCTTCAGCTCGGCGACGATCCGCCGCACCAAGCCGTCCACCTGGCCGGCGAAGCCGTAGACGATGCCGGACTGAAGGCACTCGACGGTGTTCTTGCCGATCACCGAGCGCGGCCGCACCAGCTCGACCTTGCGCAGCTGGGCCGCGCGGGCTGCCAGCGCGTCGACCGAGATCTCGATGCCCGGCGCGAACACCCCGCCGAGGAACTCGCCCTTCGCCGAGATGACGTCGATGTTGGTCGAGGTGCCGAAGTCGACCACCACGCACGTCGTGCTGTGCAGGTGGTGCGCGGCGAGCGTGTTCACCACGCGGTCGCCGCCGACCTCCTTCGGGTTGTCCACCAGCAGCGGCACGCCGGTCCGCACGCCCGGCTCGACCAGCACCCTTGGCACCGAGGAGTAGTAGCGCCCCAGCATCACCCGCAGCTCGCGCAGCACGGCCGGCACGGTCGACAGGGTCGAGATCCCGGTGACCTTGTCCGCGTGCTCGCCGAGCAGCCCGCGCATGGTCAGCGCCAGCTCGTCGGCGGTCATCCTGGCGTCCGTCCGCATCCGCCAGTCCCGCACCAGCCTCGCGTCATCCCCGATGCCGTCGTAGAGGCCGAGCACGATGTTGGTGTTGCCGACGTCGATGGCGAGCAGCACTGCGGCGTCCCCGTCCCCGTGTGGTCGTGAGGGTGTGCTTGCGCAGACCCGCATTCCACCGCGCGGGGCCTGCGGGACACACCCTAAGGGCTCCTGGTTTCCGAGCCGGCGTAGCTGGTGCGGCGTCCGGCCTAGTTCTCGGGCTGGATCAACGCGTCGAGGCGGGCCGCGTCGACGGTCTCCGCCTGCGGGGCCGGGGGTTCCTGGGTGACCGACCCGTTCACCAGCCCGGAGCCCTCCGGCGCGTGCGCCGGGTCGTGCCCCTGCTCGACGATCTGGTTCTTGCCGTCCACGAACACGACCTTCGGCCGGAAGCCGCGGGCCTCCGCGTCGTCCATGGTGGCGTAGGAGATCAGGATGACCAGGTCGCCCGGCGCCACCAGGTGCGCGGCGGCGCCGTTGATGCCGATCACGCCGGTGCCGCGCTCGCCGACGAGCACGTAGGTCTCCAGGCGCGCGCCGTTGGTGACGTCGACGATCGCGACCTGCTCGCCGGGCAGCAGGTCGGCGGCGTCCATCAGGTCCTCGTCGATGGTGACCGAGCCGACGTAGTGCAGGTCGGCCTGAGTGACCGTGGCGCGGTGGATCTTGGACTTGAACATGGTGCGAAACATCGTCGGTATCCCTCTCAACGACTCGCGTCGGTGTCCTGGTCCGGGCTGCCGAGCAGCACCGGGGCGTTGTCGATCAGTCGCGTCGCGCCGACGCGGGCGGCGATCAGCAGCCGCGCGTCGCCCTCGGCAGGCGCCGGTCCCAGGTCGGTCGCGCGCAGCTCCAGGTAGTCGAGTTCGACCTCGGGGCTCGCGGCCAGCACGGCACGGGCCGCGCCGAGCACCGCGTCAGCGCCGCCCGCGCTGACGTGCGCGCCGGCCGCGAGGGCGGCCGACAGGGCCAGCGCCGAGGTGCGCTGCGGGCCGGTCAGGTAGACGTTGCGCGAGGACAGCGCGAGGCCGTCGTCCTCGCGGACCGTCGGCACGCCGACCACCGACAGGTCGAAGTCGAGGTCGCGCGCCATCCGGCGGATGAGCACGAGCTGCTGGTAGTCCTTCTCGCCGAACAGCGCGAAGTCCGGGCCGACGATGTTGAACAGCTTGGCGACCACGGTCAGCACGCCGCCGAAATGGCCCGGTCGCACCGCGCCCTCCAGCTCGTCGCCGAGCGGACCGGCGTTCAGCGTGACCGCGGCCCCGTCGCGGTACAGGTCGGCGACCTGCGGCGCGAACACCAGCTCGGCCCGTTCCTCCTCGCACGCGGCCAGGTCGGCGGCGAACGAGCGCGGGTAGCGGTCGAAGTCCTCGTTCGGCCCGAACTGCAACGGGTTCACGAAGATCGACACGACCACGATCGTGTTGGGCAGCCTGCGCGCGTGCTGGATCAGCTCGCGGTGGCCGTCGTGCAGCGCGCCCATCGTCGGCACGAGGGCGATCCGGCGACCGGCCGCGCGCAGCGTCCTGGTCACCCTGGCGAGCCTCGCGGGGTCGCTGTGCACGGTGGCCTGGCCCGGCGCGTAGTCAGACCTGGTCAGCGGCGCGGTACGGGATGCGGTCATGAGGGATTGTCCTCGTCGTTGAGGGCTGAGTCGTTGATGGCCGACCTGGTCAACGGCGCGGTTCGAGATGCGGTCATGAGGGGTTGTCCTCGTCGTTGAGGGCTGAGTCGTTGATGGCCGAGACGATCTCCGCCTCGACGGCCGACGGGAGCAGTCCGGCCGCCGCGGCGCGTTCGGCCGTGCGGGCGGCGAGGACCCGGTACGCGGGCAGGGCCTGCGGGGCGCTGCCGCGCAGCACGTCGAGGTGGGTGCGCACGGTGCCGACGTCGCCGCGCGCCACCGGCCCGGTCAGCGCGCGGTCGCCGTGCCGCAGCGCGTTGTCCAGCGCGGCCGACAGCAGCGGCCCGAGCAGCCGCTCCGCCGACTCGACACCGGCGCCGCGCAGCAGGTCGGCGCACTCGGTGACCAGCGTGACCAGGTGGTTCGCGCCGTGCGCGATGGCGGCGTGATAGAGCGGCCGCGCGGCCTCGGGGACGCGGACCGGCTCGGCCTCCATCTCCATCACGAGCGCCTCGCCGACGTTCCACGCGGCCTCGTCGCCGTCGGCGGCGGTGACCCCGACGCAGCAGGCGATGATCCGTTGCAGATCCTCGGGGCGACCGCCGAAGGTCATCACGGGGTGCAGGGCAAGGGGCAGCGCGCCGATCTCCGCGACCGGGTCGAGCACCCGGACGCCGTGCGAGCCGCTGGTGTGCACCACGATCTGGCCCGCCCGCAGCGATCCCGTCGCCACCAGGCCCCTGACCAGGCCGGCGAGCGCGTCGTCCGGCACCGCGAGCAGCACGAGGTCGGCCATGGCGGCGACCTCCGGCGGGGCGAGGATCGGCACGTCGGGCAGCAGCTCCTCGGCGCGCGCCACCGACTGCCGCGACACGGCGGAGGCCGCGACGACCACGTGGCCGGCCCGCGCCAGGGCGGCGCCGAGCACCGAACCGACCCGACCGGCCGAGACGACCCCGACCGCGAGCCTCGCCGGGCGACTCACGGCGTCACCGAACACGGCGCTGGCGCGGTCGTGCACATGCGCATGACTCCTTCTGACGTTCCAGTCCCGCTCCTCACGCGGGTACCAGACGGCGGCGCGAGACTAGCCGGCACGCAGCGGCGATTCGGCGGTCGGGTGACGAGCTTCACCAGTGGCGAACGCTACTGGAGATGGCGCGAGCCGCCCTGGTCGGAACGATTGTCGCGCTTCCCACCGACACCGCGAGTCGGGGCGGCCTGATGCGCCCCGCCACGGCCGTGCACGGCCGCCGAGCGGGCCGCCAGCAGCGCCCCGAGCAGCTGCTCGTGCCGCTGTTCGAGGTCAGCCGCGGTGCCGCCCTCGGCTATCCGGTGCCGCAGGAACGCCAGTTCCGTCGCGGCGACCTGGTAGGCGGCGACCGCGCGGGCGGCGTGCTCGCCGGACTTCCTGCGCACCGCGCGCCGCCAGTCCCTGCGGCCCGGCAGGCTGGACAGCAGCGGCACCTCGCTGAACGCGATCCACCGATGGTCGGCCATCGCCGGCAGTTGCCCGGCCACGACCCGCTGTTCGCGGCGGCGTTGCCACACCACCAGCAGCACCATGCCGGCGAAGACCGGCACCATCACCAGGAAGTAGAGGTTGATGAACGTGGACCCGCTGCCGAGCGTGGTGGAGACGTTCCACAGCGAGTGCAGCGCGACCGCGCCGAGGTAGCCGAGCAGCGGCGCGAGCACCGCGATCTTGCGGTTGCCGGTCCTGGCCGCGATGCCGACGCCGATGCCGGTCATCGACGTGAACATCGGGTGGGCGAACGGGCCGAGCACGCCGCGCAGCAGGAACAGCGCGACGACGCCGCTGCTCATCCCGCCGAGCCCGCTGGCGGAGAACACCCTGGCGAAGTAGTAGATGTTCTCGGTGAACGCGAAGCCCGCCGCGGTGAAGCCCGCGTAGACGATGCCGTCGACCATGCCGTCGAACTCCTGCCGCCGCCACAGCAGCAACCCGACCAGGAACGCGCCCTTGGCGGCCTCCTCGATCAGCGGCGCGGAGAAGACGGCGGCCACGACGTTGCCGTTGCCGCTGCTGATCAGGTCGCCGATGACCTCGGCCGTGCTGTTGAACAGCAGCGAGCTCAGCGCCGCGCCCGAGCCGCCCCAGACGAAGGCGAGCAGCAGCAGCTTGGCCGGTTCCGGCTCCCAGCGGTCCACCCACAGGTAGGCGCCGATGACCGGGCCGACGGGCACGAGCGCGGCGACCGCGCCGACCAGCACCGGCACCGCGCCGATCTTCGTGGTGCCGAGGCCGAGCAGCACCAGCGCGCACAGCCCCAGCGCGATTAGGCCGAACAGCGGGGCGAGCACGGTCCACCGGCGCGGGGTTCGCTTGCGGTGGTGCGGCGGCGTCGGTCGTGTGGCGGCGTCGGTCACGGCTGAGCACTCTAGGTGAGCTTGGGCCGGAAGATCGGTTGTGCGCGATGACGATGGGCGACGACCGTCACACTCCGGCGGGCGAATCCGGCGCGGCGACCGCATCTGGACGCGACGCCCGCCGCGGCGCGGCGGTCACACTGGGGGCGTGCGGGACTGGCGGGAGGCATGGCAGGCGGCGCTGTACGGGCCGGGCGGGTTCTTCGCGCGCGGCGAGCAGCCCTCGGCGCACTTCCGCACGGCGCCGGTGATCGGCCGGGAGCTGGCGGAGGCGCTGGTCGAGCTGCTCGGGCGAGTCGACACCGCGCTGGATCACCCTGCGGCGCTGGACTTCGTCGACGTCGGGGCGGGCGGCGGCGAGCTGGCCCAGGCGGTTCGCGAGTCGGCCGGCGGCGACCTCGGCAGGCGGCTGCGGGTCACCGCCGTCGAGCTGGCCCCCGCGCGGCCGACCGAGGGCGTGCGCTGGCGGCGCGACCTGCCGGAGCGCGTCGTCGGCCTGCTGGTCGGGCACGAGTGGCTGGACGCCGTGCCGTGCCGCGTCGCCACCGTCCACAACGGACTGTTGCTTCCGGTTCTCGTTGACACGCAAGGAAACGAGGCACCGTCCGGCTCGCTCACCGAGGCGGAGGGCGACTGGCTGGCCCGGTGGTGGCCGCTGGCCGGGGAGGGCGCGCGGGCCGAGGTCGGCAGCACGAGGGACGCGGTGTGGGCGACGGCCGTCGCCGGGGTCGCGGCGGGCGCGGCGCTGGCCGTGGACTACGGCCACCTCGCCGCCGACCGCGCGGCAGGCCGGTTCCCCGACGGCACGCTCACCGGGTACCTGGCCGGCCGGCAGGTCGCCCCGCTGCCGGACGGCAGCCGGGACCTCACCGCGCACGTCGCCCTCGACGCGTGCGCCGAGGCGGTCGGGACCGGCGCGGACACCGTGCTCGTGGCGCAGCACGCGGCGCTCGCCGCGCTGGGGATGTCCGGCGGGTCGCCGGCCGCCGCGTTGGCCGCCACCGATCCGCTCGCGTGGCTCGCCGCGTCCGCGCGGGCCGGCCGGATCGCCGAACTGCGCGCCCGCGACGGACTCGGTCGCTTCGGCTGGCTGCTGCACGCCACGGGCGGAGTGCGCGCCACCGATCTCCTGCCGTCCCTACCCGCCTGGCAACCCTGACCCGCCCCGGCGAACCGCCGCACCTCCCCGATCCGCGTGGCGTGCGAGCATGGGGCCGTGCAGCAGCGGATCACCGTCGGAGTCGGAGCGGGCGCGCGCCATCTCGGCGTGGACCGGGTGATCGACCTCGGCCCACTGCACCCGTCCGCGCACGGCGCCTACCGGCTTCGCCTGACCCTCGACGGCCCCGAGGACGCGCCGCTGGTCAGCACCGCCGAACCGCTCGTCGGGCACCTGCACCGGGGCGCGGAGAAGCTCTTCGAGGTGCGCGACTACCGCCAGGTGCTGACCCTGGCCAACCGGCACGACTGGCTCGCCGCGTTCTGCAACGAACTCGCCGTCGCGATGGCCGTCGAGCGGATGACCGGCATGGACGTGCCGGCGAGAGCGCTCTGGCTGCGCGCACTGCTGTGCGAGCTCAACCGCCTGCTGGCGCACCTGGTGTTCGTCGCCCCGCTCACCAGGGCGCTCACCGGCGAACCGACCGAGGGCACCCAGGCCGCGCTGCGCGGCAGGGAGGCCGTGCAGGCCGTGCTCGAGGAGGCGGCGGGCGGGCGGATCCACTTCATGGCCAACCGGATCGGCGGGCTCCGCGAGGACGTGCCGGCCGGCTGGACCGGACGCGTCGCCGACGCGCTTCGCCGGGTCACCACCGACCTGACCGCCATTCTTGAGTCCACTGTGGACGATGAGACGTTCCGCGCGCGGCACGCCGGGATCGGTGTGCTGGCACGGGATGCGGCCCTCGCGCTCGGCGTCACCGGACCGATCGGCCGGGCCAGCGGTGTCGACCTCGACCTGCGCAGGGACGACCCGCTGCCGCCCTACCGCGAGCTGGACGTCCGGCCCGTGACGCGCTCCGACGGCGACGCGCTCGCCCGCGTGTGCTGCCTGGTCGACGAGATCGCGCACGCCGCGGAACTCGCCGACCGGTGCCTCGACCGAATCCCCGGCGGACCGGTGAACCTGCGGCTCCCCAAGGCGATCAAGGCCCCCGAGGGCTCAGTCTACAGCTGGCTGGAGGCGCCGCTCGGCGTGTCGGGCGTGCACCTGGCGTCCCGAGGCGAGAAGACGCCGTGGCGGCTCAAGCTCCGCACGCCGTCGTTCAACAACGTGCAGGCACTGTCGGCGCTGCTGCCCGGCACCCCGGTCGCGGCGCTGCCGGTCGTGCTCGGCTCGTTCGCCGTCGTCGTCGGCGACATCGACAAGTAGCACGTTGCCTCTTGGGGAAGCGTCCGTCGCCCCGCGACCCGTTGCGCACCCACTCCGGCGCTGATTGCCTGGGACGTGTGCGCGTTCTCCTGACAGGTCTGCCCATCCAGTCCCATCTGCTCCCGGCGTTGGTGCCCGTCGCGAAGGCGTTGCAGCGTCGCGGGCATGACGTCGCGCTCGCCACGGGGACGGCGGTCAGAGCGCAGCTCGAAGGCCACGGCATCGAGGTCCTCGCGATCGAGGGAGTGCCCGCGCCGGAGGAGGTGTCCGGCGCCGACCAGCTGGAGGACAGCGGGACGGACTTCTCGGTCGAGAAGCTGCGGCGGTGGCGCCCCGAGCTGACCGGGCCGCTGGTCGTGCCCGTGTTCTCCGAACGCATGACGGCGGCGTTCGCGGCCAACCTCATCGACGTGGCCAGGGCGTGGCGCCCGGAGGTGATCGTCCGCGAGACCAACGAATACGGCGGATATCTCGCCGCCGAGGTGCTCGGCCTGCCGCTGGCGATGGTGGACATCGCGCCGCTGATCACCCGGCTCGTCCCGGATCTCACGGATCGGCTGAACCGCCTGCGCGGGAAGCTCGGGCTGGCCGAGGTGGACTCGTTCACCCACGCCAACGGCAGGCTCACGGCCGGTCTGCTGCCAGCGGCGTGGTATCCCGAGGACCTGCGCACGCCGGGACTCCGGCACTACCGCGCAGCCGATGCCGTGGACAGCAGGCCGTTGGACCCCGCGATCGCGCGGCTGCCGGCCGACCTGCCACTCGTCCTCGCGAGCTACGGCACGAGCACACACTGGCTGCTTGGCGCCGAATCCACGCTGATGCACCTCACGGTGGAGGCGTTGGGCTCGCTGCCCGTCCAGGCCGTCGTCGCGCTCGGCCCGGGGGACGCGGTGGCGCGGTGGAACGGCCCGCGCCCGAACAACGTGCACCTGACGTCGTTCGTGCAGCAGCGCCTGCTCATCGGCGCGTGCGACGTCTTCCTGACGCACGGTGGTTTCGGCGGCATCGGCGACTCGCTGTCGGCGGGCACACCGATGACGGCGCTGCCGTTGTTCGCCGACCAACCCGACAACACCGCCCGCGTCCAGGAACTCGGGCTCGGCGTCCGGACCGACCCGGCCGGACTCACCCCGGACACACTCGCGGCGGACGTCCAGCGGGTGTTGACCGAACCCGCGTACCGCCTGGCCGCACGCGGCTTCCAGCGTCAGATCCTTGGCCTGCCCTCGTTGGAGGCCTTCGCCGCCGACCTGGAGACCCTCGACGCCTAGGCGCGAGCGCTAGTCGTCCTTGCGGCGACGCCGACGCGGCGAGTCGCCGCCGCCGAACGCGGCAAGCAGCTCGTTCACCGACTTACCCGCCGCGTGCGCACCGGCCGCGGGGTCCGGTTCGGGCTCGGGCTTCGGCCCGGGGTCGGTTACCGGCAGCTGGCTGCGCCGGGTCGGCTTGTCGATCACTTCCAGGCTCGGGTCCCAGCCGCCGAAGGCCTCCCACGCCGGCCGGTCCTCGGCCCGGCGACGGCCGCCCGGCTCGGCGCTCGGGGGCGCCTGCGGCTCGTGCGCCGGCTGGTCGCGCCGGATCATCTCGGTGCGGGGCTCCAGCCGCGCGGCGGCGGGCGGGCGCTGCGGTTCGGCGCGCTGGGGCTCCGGCCTGGCCTGCTCCCGGCGCGGCGGCTCCACCCTCGACGGCTCGGCCCTCGGCGGTTCGGCGCGCTGCGGCTCCGGCCTGGCCTGCTCGGGACGCAGCAGCTCGGTGCGCGGCTGTTCGGGACGCGGCGGTTCGGGACGCGGCGGTTCGGGACGCCGCGGATCCGACTCGGGGCGACGCCCACGGCCGGTCAGCTCGGTCCGGTCCACCTGACGCTCGGGTTCGCGCCGTGCGGCGGCCGGGGCCGCGCGGCCCGGCTGCTCGGCCTGCCGCGCTGCCTCCCTCGGCTGCGCGCGCTCCGGCTCCAGCCTGGACGCCACGGCCGGCACCCCGGCGGACTCGGCCTGCTTGGGCGCCTCGCGCCGCACCACAGTCGGCGGCTGGTGCCGAACCTGCGCCCGCGCGGGCTCCCTGCGCTGCTCCTGCCGGCCCTGGTCGCCGCGCGCCGGCTCGCGGCGCTGCGGTTCCGGCCTGCTCGGTTCCGGCCTGGCGGGCTCCCGCCGCTGCGGCTCGGCCCGCTGGGGCTCCTTGCGCGCGGCGGACTCGGCGTGCGGCACGCGCTCCATCAGCTCGGTGCGGTCCTCCTGCGGCTGCGCGGGCTTCTTCTCCTGCGCCGCCGTCGCCTTGCCCGGCACGCTGCCCGCCGACGCCTTGACCGGGCCCGCGGTGATGCCGCGCAGCCGTTCCTCGCCCCTGGTGATGATCCGATCGTCGCCGACCGTCATCAGCCGGGACTGGTCGGACAGCGACCGCATCCTGGTCGACTCCGCGCGCAGCGCGACCCGCTCGACCAGCACCTCGCCGCCGAGCAGCGCCTCGAGGTTCTCCCGCAGCGCGCGCAGCTCGCCGCGCAGCGCGTCCAGGTCCTCCCTGGACTCGTCCTCGACCTTGCGGCGCGTCTCCGCCTCGACCTCCAGCTCGTACTCGCGGCGGGCGGCGACCTCGCGCTCCAGCTCCAGCTCGTACACGGACTGGAGGTCGGCGACCTCGTCCTCGCTGTCGGCGACCTGCCGCCGATACTTCGCCGCGAGGAAGGCGCCAACCAGGGCAGCCCACAGGGCGGCGACGATGCCCAGCCGCAGCCACCGCGCGTTGTCACTGAGCACCAGCACCGCCGCGGCCACGAGGGCGAGGGCAAGCACCGCTACCAACAGCAGACGTCCGGAGCCACGACCGCCACCACGCTGCTCGTCGGTCGACGCGCTTCGGCCGGTCATGGCCCCTACGGTACCTGGCAGTTATCCGACCGAGATCTGCGCGGGAATGATCGCGTGATCAATAACGTTTGGGGCTCTCGTCATCATCCGGGCGATCTGGGGTTTTACAGCAGTGTTCGAGCCACAGCGCGGCACCGATCAGCAGCGCCGCGCCGGCCCCGCCGATGATCGCGCTCACCGTGTCGTTCGACGCGGCGGGCAGGGCGGCCCGTTCCGGCAGCACGTACGCCAGCACCCCGGCCCACGCGCCGAGCATGATCGCGCCGACCAGTGAGGACGCCTTCGCCAGCAGGACCGCCCGCGCCGCGGTGAGCGGCTGCACCGGCCTGCTGCCCGGCTTGCGCAGGATCCGCGCCCGCAGCGCGAACCCGAGCAGCAGTTCGGCGAGCGCGATCACCACCAGGGTCACCCCGGCGAGCCGGGGCAGGGCCGGCAGCGACCCGTAGGCCAGCCGCAGCAACAGGTGCACCAGGACACCGGTGACGAGCCCTGGCACGAGCAGGTCCCTCGGTCTGGTGAACTCCATCACAGCCACCCACCCTGCCAGCTCACGGCGTCAGCGTCAGGTCGTCGCGGCGGCGCACGCCCTCGGCGCTGACGCCCCGCAGCAGCTCGGCGACCGGGCCGTGGCCCGGCAGCACGGCGTCGGGCGCCACGTCGAGCCACGGGATCAGCACGGTGGCCCGCTCGTGCGCGCCGGGATGCGGCAGCAGCAGCTCAGGGTCGGTCGACCGGACGTCGTCCACGGTGACCACGTCGACGTCGAGGGTGCGCGGTCCCCAGCGCAGCTCCCGGACCCGCTCCGCGTCCCGCTCCAGCTGCTGCCCGCGCCGCAGCCAGCCCCACTCGTCGACGTCGGCGGACTCCACGATCAGCACGGCGTTGAGGAAGTCGTCTTGGTCGAGCACGCCCCACGGCGCGGTCTCGTAGACCGGCGAGGCCGCGACCAGCACGTCCGCGAAGCCCGCGACGGCGAGCCGCAGATAACCCAGCCGGTCGCCGAGGTTGGACCCGATGGACAGCACCGCTCTAGTCATCACTCGCCCCCGACAGGCAGGCCCCGCGCGTCACGCCGGGATCACTCCGCCGCCTCGGCCGCCTCGGCGCGAACGCCGGATGGTCACCGCGACGTCCGCGAAGGTCAGCGGGATCGGCGCGGACGGCTTGTGGATGGTGACCTCGACGGCGTGCGCCCGCTCGTCGGTCATCACCTCGTCGGCGACCCGGCCGGCGACCGTCTCGATCAGGTCGACGGGTTCGCCGCCGATGATCGCGGCGGCCCGCTCGGCGAGTTCGCCGTAGTGCAGCGTCTCCTTGAGATCGTCCGTGGCGGCGGCGCGGTCCAGGTCGATCCAGACCGTGATGTCCACCAGGAAGTCCTGGCCGTCGCGCTTCTCGTGCTCGAACACGCCGTGGTGGCCGCGCACGCGCAGCCCGGTCAGGGTGATCCGGTCAGTCATGGAGATCCGTCTCCGCTCTGGTCGGTCCGGCTGCGGTCGGTCGAGCTCGGGTCGGTCGAGCTGGGATCGGTCGGGCCTGGGTCATTCCGTGAGCCCGCCGCGGGTCCACGCGGTCGCGACGGCCACGGCGTCGAGGGTGCGGTCGACGTCGTGCACGCGTACTCCCCAGGCCCCGGCCGCCGCGGCCAGCGCGGAGATCGCCGCGGTGGCGTCCTCCCGGCCGTCCGGCGGGCGAGGGGTGCCGTCCGGCGCCGCGAGCAGGCGGCCGAGAAAACGCTTGCGGGAGGCCCCGACCAGCACCGGGAAGCCGAGCGCGAGCAGCCGGTCGAGGCCGTGCAGCAGCGCCCAGTCGTGTTCGGCGCGCTTGGCGAAGCCCAGCCCGGGATCGAGCACCAGCGCGTCCTCGCGGACCCCGGCGGCGAGCGCCGCGTCCACCCGCGCGCCCAGCTCGGCCAGCACGTCCTCGACCACGTCGTCGTACTCGGCCAGGTCGTTCATGTTCTTGCTGTGCCCGCGCCAGTGCATCAGCACCCACGGGACGCCGGCGTCGGCGACGACCTTGGCCATCAGCGGGTCGGCCAGCCCGCCGGACACGTCGTTGACGAGCGTGGCGCCCGCCTCCAGCGCGGCGGCGGCGACCTCGGCCCGCATGGTGTCCACGCTGACCGGCACGCCCTGCGCGGTGAGCGACCGGATCACCGGGGCGACCCTGGCGGCCTCGACGGCCGGCGCGACCCGGTCGGCGCCCGGCCGGGTGGACTCGCCGCCGACGTCGATCAGGTCGGCCCCGCGCCGGTGCAGGGCGACGCCGTGCGCGACGGCGTCGTCGTGGCCGAGGTAGCGCCCGCCGTCCGAGAACGAGTCGGGTGTGACGTTCAGCACACCCATCACGACGCAGCGGCCGGGTTTGAACAGGCCCACTCCTAGCGCCCCTTGATCAGCTCGATCGCCTCGGCCCGCGAGGACGCCGAGGTGCGGAACATGCCGCGCACCGCCGAGGTGGTGGTGCGCGCGCCTGGCTTGCGGACGCCGCGCATCGCCATGCACAGATGCTCGGCCTCGATGACCACGATCACCCCGCGCGGGTCGAGCCGCCGCACCAGGGCGTCGGCCACCTGCGAGGTCAGCCGCTCCTGCACCTGCGGACGCTTGGCGTAGAGGTCGACCAGCCTGGCCAGCTTGGACAGCCCGGTCACCCTGCCGTGGCTGTTCGGGATGTACCCCACATGGGCGACCCCGTGGAACGGCACCAGGTGGTGTTCACAGTTGCTGTACATCGGGATGTCGGTGACCAGGACGAGTTCCTCGTGGCTCTCGTCGAAGGTCTTGGCCAGCACGGTGTCGGGATCGGTGTATAGCCCGGCGAACATCTCCCGGTACGCCCTGGCCACCCTGGCCGGGGTGTCCCGAAGGCCCTGCCGCTCCGGGTCCTCACCGCAGGCCAGCAGCAGTTCGCGGACCGCCCGCTCCGCCCTGGCCTGGTCGAACACCGGCCGGGACGGCGCGTCGTCGTCCTCGTGCGTCGGGACGACCGCGTCAACGGACTTGGTCACGTGCTACCTCCGAGATGACCGACCCCCGTGTCCTCGCGCCAGGCACGAGGACACGGGGGCGTGTCGCTTCTGTCATTCAGCCCAACCGTCATCGGTCAGGCGTTGTTCCGGCCGCCGTCCGGATCCGTGCCGAACGGGCGCCTCGCCGGGTCGGACTCGACGGCGGGACCGCCGTTCTCCTGCGGCTGCGGGACCTGCTGCTGCTGGTCCCACGACGGCGTCCAGGGCTGTGGCTGACCGGCCGGAGCCGTCGCGGGCGTCCACCCGGGCGGCGCGCCGTAGTTCGGCGGACCGGACGGGTTGGCCGGCTGGCCACCCTGCGGCGGGTACGTCGGCTGGTACGGACCGGGCTGGCCGTACGGGCCGCCCGGCTGCTGCGGCGGGGTGCCGTAGGGGCCGGCGCCGTTGGGGACCGGCGCGTCCTGGGCCGGCCTCGGCGGCCCGCCCGGCGTGTCGGTGCCCACCGGGACCGTGCCGACCGGGGTCGGCGGCTGATCCTGCACCGGCGGCCACGGCTCGCCGCGCTCCTTGGCAAGCTCGCCGGGGGTCTTGATCGGCGGCTTGTCGGAGGGAGTGCGGCCACCGAAGTCGTTGAACTCGGTGATCCTCGGCCGCTTCTCGACGCGCGCGAAGATCCGTTCGAGGTCCGTGCGGTGGAGCGTCTCCTTGTCGATCAGCTCCAGCGTCAGGTCGTCGAGCACATCGCGGTAGGTGTTGAGCACCTGCCAGGCCTCGGTGTGGGCGGCCTCGATGAGCTTGCGGACCTCCTCGTCGATCTCGTGCGCGACCTCGAGCGAGTAGTCCGGCTGCCGGCCGGCCGAGCGGCCGAGGAACGGCTCGCCCTGCTCCTGGCCGTACTTGACCGCGCCGAGCTTGGCGCTCATGCCGTACTCGGTCACCATCGCGCGGGCGATCTTGGTGGCCTGCTCGATGTCGTTGGACGCGCCCGTGGTCGGCTCGTGGAAGACCAGCTCCTCCGCGGAGCGGCCGCCAAGGGCGAAGACCAGCCTGGCGATCATCTCCGAGCGGGTCATCAGGTCCTTGTCGTCCTCGGGGACGGACAGGGTGTGCCCACCGGTGCGACCGCGCGCCAGGATCGTCACCTTGTACACCGGGTCGATGTCCGGCATCGCCCACGCGGCCAGGGCGTGCCCGGCCTCGTGGTAGGCGGTGATCTTCTTCTCCTTCTCGGAGATGATCCTGCTCTTGCGGGCCGGGCCGCCGATGACGCGGTCGACCGACTCCTCCAGCGCGGCGGAGGTGATCTGGGTGCCGTTGTGCCTTGCCGTGAGCAGCGCGGCCTCGTTGATGACGTTGGCCAGGTCGGCGCCGGAGAAGCCCGGCGTGCGCTTGGCCAGACCGTCGAGGTCGGCGTCGGGGGCCAGCGGCTTGCCCTTGGAGTGCACCCGCAGGATCTGCCGGCGGCCGCGCATGTCGGGCGGGGACACCGGGATCTGCCGGTCGAAGCGGCCGGGACGCAGCAGGGCCGGGTCGAGGATGTCCGGCCGGTTGGTCGCCGCGATCAGGATGATCCCGCCGCGCGAGTCGAAGCCGTCCATCTCGACGAGCAGCTGGTTGAGGGTCTGCTCGCGCTCGTCGTGACCGCCGCCGAGCCCGGCGCCTCGGTGCCGGCCGACCGCGTCGATCTCGTCGACGAAGATGATGCACGGCGCGTTCTGCTTGGCCTGCTCGAACAGGTCGCGGACGCGGGACGCGCCGACGCCGACGAACATCTCGACGAAGTCCGAGCCGGAGATCGAGTAGAACGGCACGCCGGCCTCGCCGGCGACCGCGCGGGCCAGCAGCGTCTTGCCGGTTCCAGGCGGGCCGTAGAGCAGCACGCCCTTGGGGATCTTCGCACCGAGAGCCTGGTAGCGGCCCGGGTTCTGGAGGAAGTCCTTGATCTCGTGCAGTTCCTCGACGGCCTCGTCCGCGCCGGCGACGTCGCCGAAGGTCGTCTTGGGCATGTCCTTGGACAGCTGTTTGGCCTTGGACTTGCCGAAGTTGAGCACGCGATTTCCGCCGCCCTGGGCGTTGTTCATCATCCACATCAGGACGAGGAGCAACAGGCCGAGCGGCACGACGAAGATCAACATCTGGGTCAGCCAGGAGTCCTGGGTGACCTTCGTGTTGAAGTTGACCTTCTTGTCCTCGAGCTGCTTGAAGACGGTGTCCGCCGACAGGGCCGGGAACTGCGTGATCATCCGGTCACTGCCGTCGACGGCGTTGTTGAGGGTCAGCCGGAGCCGTTGCTCTTTGTCCTCGAACGTGGCTTCCTTGACGTTGCCCTTGTCGACCTGTTCGAGCGCCTTCTGGGTACTCACGGGGGCATAGCCCCTGGAGTCGTCGAAGAGCACGCTGAAGGCGTAATAGAGCAGCAACACCGCAACGATCCAGATGAGCGGGTTGCGAAGCAGGCGCTTGCGGTCCATTCACTTACGGCCGTCGGGCGGCCTCGACCCTCCCTGACTTGCACGTCGGGTGGTGGCTACCCACCGCCCGGACGGACGGGCACACCGGTCCGACCAGCGTACCGCCCGGATCGGCAACCCATTGCCTCCGCGCGACAGCCAAACGGACCTGCTGCCTGCCCTGAGCAACCAACGGGCGGGAACACCGCTGTGTTCCCAGCGTGACCGCAGCCACGTGGAACGTGCCCTTTTTGTCACTCCATGTCCGCCGAGTCCGCCGAAACACCTGCTCAGCGGGCCGTATTCGGAGGATACGGCGTTCGAGGGAACCCGTCCGCCCCGCGCGCCGGGCGCGTCGGCGGTCGGCGCGGGCCCGGCAGTCCCCCGGCGCGCCGGACTCGCCCTCGGCCGTCCCAGCAGGTGGTCCATCGCGCCGCCGAGTTCGCCGGCCGAGAAATGTCCGCAATGCGGCGAGCATGCCGCCATTCGAGTGACGCCCGACACGGGAACCTAGCGCCCGAGCCTGCCGGTGTTCATCCTCACCGACTACGCGGCGTACCGAAATTCCATCCGATTGGGCAAATGTCTAACCGAAGGTAGTCACAGCATGCCAACTGGCCACCGGCCCGAGCGACCACGCCGGCTCAGGCGCGTCCTGCTGCCGATCGGCGCGCTCGTCGGCGTCGTCGCGGCGGTCGCGGTGACGATCGTGGCGCTGAAGGCGACCAGCGGCCGGACCTGCACCGGCCTGCTGAGCCTCCAGGTGGTCGTCGCGCCGTCCACCGAGGGCGTGGTGCGGCAGGCCGCCGACACCTTCAAGGCGAGCCAGCCGATCGTGGACGGCAAGTGCGTGCAGGTCCAGGTGAACGCGCGCAGCTCGGCCGACGTCGCGCGGGAGCTGCCGACCACGCAGATCAACCCGCCAGCCCTGTGGCTGTCGGACTCCTCGCTGTGGCCGCAGCAGGTGGTCGCCGACGCCGTGCCTGGCAGCCCGACCCTGGACATCCGGCCCTCGCTCGCGACCAGCCCGCTCGTGGTGGCGGCCTCCGCCCCGAGCGCTGGCAAGCTCGGCTGGCCGGTCTCCCAGGTCAGCTGGCAGCGGATCATCGACGGCAGCGTGCCCGCCGTGCTCAGCGACCCGACCACCACCACCGAGGGGCTGCTCACCCTCACGCTGATGCGCGGCCTGCTCGGCAACCCGGACGGCACGCCGAAAGCGGAGCTCGTCGACGCCCTGCTGCGGATCGGGCGCAGCACCCTGACCACCGTGCAGGACGGCTTCGGCAAGGTCAGCCAGGGCCCCGACACCGCGCCGGTGTTCACCGCCACCGAACAGTCGGTGCTGGCCACCAACCGGCAGGCCGGCAAGCGCGAGGCCGTCGCCGTCTATCCGCAGGAGGGCACCGTCTCGCTCGACCACCCGCTCGTGCGGGTGACCAGGGCGACCGAGCCGCCGGGCACCGGCGAGGCCGCGAACGCCTTCGAGCAGGTGCTGCGCTCCTCGGATACCGCGAAGCGCTTCGCCGACGCGGGCTTCCGCGACACCAAGGGCGCCGCGCCGACGAGCTGGCGGGACGCCGACGGCGTGCGCGGCGACCTGCCTCGGACGCTGCCAGCCCCCAACGCCAAACAGGTCAGCGAGCTGCTGAAGACCTGGACGGTGCTCAACCTGGACGCGCGGATGCTCACCGTCCTCGACGTGTCCGCCCCGACGAAGCAGAAGGCGCCGACCGGCCAGAGCAAGGTGGAACTGGAGCGGGACGCGGCGCTCAGGGCGCTCGGCATGCTGCCCGACACCACCCAGATCGGGCTGTGGGCGTTCTCCACCCAGCAGACGCCGACGACCGACTGGACCGAACTGGTCGGCCTCGGGCCGCTCGGCGAGCAGGTCGGCGCCGGGCCGAGGCGCGCCGCGCTCCAGTCCGGGCTGACCAGGCTGCCGAGCCTGGTCAAGGGCGGGTCGGCGCTGTTCGACACGACGCTGGCCGCGGTGCAGTCGGTGCGCAGGGCCTACGACCCGGTGAAGGTCAACTCGGTCGTGCTGATCACCAACGGGCGCAACGACAACCCGCAGGGCATCGACCTGCCGACGCTGCTCGACCGGCTGCGCGCGCAGGTCGACAAGGCGCGCCCGCTGCCCGTCATCACCATCGGCATCGGCCCCGACGCCGACATGGACGCGCTACGCCAGATCGCCTCGATCACCGGCGGCAAGGCCTACCAGGCGCAGGAGCCTGGCGACATCCAGAACGTGCTGCTGGACGCCATGAGCCAGCGCAGCTGCCGCCCCAACTGCTGACCGCACCTCGTGGGCGGGCACCCCGCAGGCGCCCGCCCATGAGGGTGCTAGGCGTAGACCTTCGGGTCGAGCGTGCCGATGTAGGGCAGGTCGCGGTAGCGCTCGGCGTAGTCGAGGCCGTACCCGACGACGAACTCGTTGGGAATGTCGAAGCCCACGTACTTCACCGGGATCTCGACCTTCACCGCGTCGGGCTTGCGCAGCAGCGCGCACACCTCCAGCGAGGCAGGCTTGCGCGAGGCCAGGTTCTTCAGCAGCCAGGACAGCGTCAGGCCCGAGTCGATGATGTCCTCGACGATGAGCACGTCCCGGCCGGCGATGTCGCGGTCGAGGTCCTTGAGGATCCGCACCACGCCGGAGGACGAGGTCGCCGAGCCGTAGGAGCTGACCGCCATGAACTCCAGCTGGGTGGGCACGGGCAGCGCCCTGGCCAGGTCGGTCATGAACATCACCGCGCCCTTGAGCACGCCGATCAGCAGCAGGTCCGAGCCACCGTCGGCCGGGTAGTCCGCCGCGACCTTGTTCGCCAACTCCGTGACCTTGTCGCTGATCTCCTGCTCGGTGACGAGCACGGAAGCGATGTCGCCCTCATACACGGGCAGACTTCCCCTCTGGTTGAAGTTTGGCGTGACTGTCCAGTGCCGACAGCGTCGGCACTGGACAGTCATGACTCCGTTGGGTCAACGCAAAGCCTGCCATGCGCGCGCCGGGCGACCAAGCCGCCTGGCAGCCAAACGCCACCCTGACCCCGCCATTCGCCGACGAGCGCGTCCACCGATCGGAGCTGCGCGTCGGTGAGCTGCCGCACACCGAGCCCGCGCAGCCAGCCGCGCAGCGCCCGCCGACGCAGCGCGGCCGGCGCCCCGGCCAGCACGGCCACGTCGAGGGTGTCGCCGCGCGTGGCCTCGGCGAACAGGTCGTCGGCGAGCGCGTCCAGCGCGTCGCAGTCCTCCCGCAGCTGCGCGGCGGTGCGGGCCAGCGCGTCCGCGACGCCGTGGTTGAGCACGTCCTCCAGCAGCGGCAACGCCTCGGTGCGCAGCCGCACCCTGGTGAAGGTGGGGTCCGCGTTGTGCGGATCCGACCACGGCACGAGGCCGAGGGCTGCGCACGCGGCCTCGGTCGTCGCCCGCGACACGCCGAGCAGCGGCCGGGCCAGCGGCGGGTCCAGCGGGCGCATCCCTGCGATCGAACGGGGCCCGGAGCCCCGGCCGAGGCCCAGCAGCACGGTCTCCGCCTGGTCGTCCCTGGTGTGCCCGAGCAGGACCAGCGCGTCCGG
This sequence comes from Solihabitans fulvus, assembly GCF_008386585.1. Taxonomy (GTDB): domain Bacteria; phylum Actinomycetota; class Actinomycetes; order Mycobacteriales; family Pseudonocardiaceae; genus Solihabitans; species Solihabitans fulvus. Next base: position 185,034 of record NZ_VUOB01000022.1, on the reverse strand, counting down.
CGTCGGCAGGGCCGAGCGCAGGGCCGCGTACCTGGCCCGGCGCGCGGCCGCCTCCGGTCCGCCCGGCCCGGTCACCTCGACGGGCAGCACCCGCACGCGATGCAGCCCGAGCCCGGCGAGCTGCTCGGCGGCCCGCCGCGCGACCTCGGCGGAGCCCGCCTGGAGTCCGTGGTCCACCACAAGGCCGTGCAGCCGGAGCCCCGCCGAGGCGGCCACGTGCTGCGCGCCCGCGGCCAGGGCGAGCGAGTCGGCGCCGCCGGACACGGCGACCGCCAGGTCCCCGCCGTCGAGATGGCCCTCGGCCCGCGCGGCGGTCAGCAGCCTGCGCACGGCGGTGCGGACCGCCGCCACCGACGCGTCGAGGGCGGGGCGATCGGTCACGGGTGGACGCGGCGCAGCCAGGCGTCCGGGTCGCTGATCTCCGCGCGGGTCGGCAGCGTCTCGGGGGCATCCCAGACGGCGTTGAACCCGGACATGCCGACGGCGCCGACGACGTGCCCGGTGAACGCCGAGCCCTCCGCGTACTGGCGGACCTTGGCCTCGACGCCGAGCACGGTGCGCAGCACGCGGTCGAGCAGCCCGCCGCCCTTGCGGCGCGCGGTGAACCGGTTCCTGATGGTGGCCACCGACGGGACGACGGCGGGACCGACCGCGTCCATCACGTGGTCCGCGTGGCCCTCCAGCAGCGTGGACAGCGCGACCAGCCGGTCAAGCAGCACGCGCTGTTCCGGCGACTGCAACAGCTCGACGAGCGCGACGGGCCCGGACCCCTCGGAGTCGCGCACCCGCTGCCGCGCGGCCCGCAGCACCTCGGGCAGCCTGCTGACCGAACCGCTCGCGCCGGCGTCCATTGTGGACAGCAGCTCGGCGACCTGGCCGGCGAAGTAGTCCCGCAGCCACGGCACCGCGGTGAACTGGAGGCGGTGCGTGCACTCATGCAGGCACACCCACAGGCAGAAGTCCTCGGCCGGCACGTCCATCACGCGCTGCGCGCCGACGACGTTGGGCGCCACCAACAACAGCCGTCCCGTGCCGGCGTCGCCGAACGGGTCGTACTGGCCGAGCACCCGCGAACTCAGGAAGGCCAGCACCACGCCGGCCTGCACCCCGGCCGTGCCGGCGAGCACGCCGCCGAGCGGGCCAGAGGCGGGTCGGGGCAGCGCGCCGTCGGTGAGCGCGGCGAGGCCGTGCACGGCGGCGCGCACCCAGCCCTGCCGGTCGACGACCTCGCCGGGGTGCAGCGGCAGGCCGGCACCCAGCCCGGTCAGGTCGCGGACGTGGCCCTCGGCGATGACGGTGAGGTCCCGCAGCCTGCGGACCGCGAGATCCGCCTCAGCGCGCGGCACCACCGGACCCGGCCGAACCAACCTCGCCGCGGTGGACGCGGCCAGCTCCCAGTCGACGGGCGCCTGCCCCTCCACCGTCCGTGCTGCCGTCGCGGCGTTCACCCCACCGACGCTACCCGAGGTTTGCCGGAAATCGCGGGCAGGACGTGCGCCCGTGACCGGAACGGAGCGACCTACCGGGCCAGGGCGGTGTCGATCACCTCTCGGCTGTCCACCAGCAGCGCCTGCGCCGCGGTGCGGCCCGTCGCGGCCAGGTAGGCGTCGACGAGCCGGTTGCCGACGGCGTAGCCGGCGCCGGTCGGCAGGCCAACCGGGGTCGCGCCGAACCGGGCCGCGGTCGCGTCGCCGTGCACCCACGCCGCGAAGTTCTGCATGCCGGTCACGCCAAGGCCGGAGACGACCTTCTCGAACACCGCGTCGTCGTGCAGGTGCGGCACGCCGATGCGGGTGTGTCCCAGCTCGTCGCCGTACAGCTGCCGGGCGAACGCGTCGGCCAGCCCCTCGGACACCACCTGCTCGCCAACCGTGACCGTCGCCGGGTTCCACACGACCGCGCCGGGGCCGTAGCGGAGGTTGTGGTTCAGCTCGTGGACGGCCGACGCCTCCAGCCGGGCCAGGTTCTCCTGGTAGGGCCAGAAGTTCAGGAACAGGTACCCGGACACGCTGCCGTTCGCCGTCATGCCGAGCGTCGGGCCCATGAAGTGCGCGTCGCCGGGGTCGCCGAGGACGATGAGCACGGTGATATCCGGCGCGGTGATGCTGGGCGTCGCCGCGAGCTGCACGGCCAGCGCGTCGTCGAGCGCGCGCCCGATCCGGCCCCAGGCGTCGGCCGCGCGCAACGCCTCCAGCGCGTCGAGGCACCGCTCCTCGTCGCGGTCGAGCGGGAAGCCAGAGCCCATCCGGTGCATCGCGACGAGGTCGACCTCGCCGGGGAAGTACCGGTACATGCCCGCGGCGGGTGTCAGCATGGCCGTCAGGAGCGCGGGCCGGTCGGCGCGCGGCGCGCGCAGGATCTCCAGCATGGCCGGGTAGGTGTCCAGGACCGTGATCGTCATGGCAACGGACGCTAAACCTTCCAGCGGCGGCAGACTCAAGCCCGTTTTGCGAGCTAGTGACAGCCGCAGTTGCGCAGCGCGGCGGCCAGCGTGTCCAGATACGGCCGCGCCGCGCCGAGGTCGGGCTCCTGCGCCACGTTCGACATGAACGCGAACACCAGCAGCCTGCCCTCGTTGTCCACCACCAGGCCCGCCAACGAGTTGACGTTGCTGAGCGTGCCGGTCTTGGCGCGCAGCCAGCCCCTGCCGACGGCGGTCTGCCCGCTGACGTAGCGCCCGGACAGGGTGCCGCTGCCGCCGGCGACCGGCAGCCCGGCCAGCAGGGGCCGCAGCTTCGCAGTCTTCTCGTCGCCGGCCGTGTCCGGCTTGGCCGCCGCCGTGACGATGTCCGCGAACAGCTTGGCCGGCACCTTGTCGCCGAGGGACAGTCCGCTGCCGTCGTTGAGCACCACGCCGGACAGGTCGAAGCCGTTCTTGGTCAACACGTCCCGAACGGCCTTGGCCGCGCCGGTGAAGGACTGGTCCGCGCCGTTCACCCTGGCGACCTCGCGGGCCATCGCCTCGGCGAGCACGTTGTCGGAGATCTGGAGCAGGTTGGCGACGAGCTGTTCGACCGGTGCCGAGCGGACCTCGCCGAGCACCTTGGTGCCCTGCGGCGCGGCGCCCTTGACTGCCGGGGCGGACACGCCGAGCCCTCGCGCGAACGCGTCGGCCGCGGTCTGCGCCGCGTTGGCGACGCGCGGCTTGTCCTCGGTCGGGTCGACCCGGCCGCCGTCGATCATCAGGGGTTCGAGGTGGGTGATCGAGCCGCCCGCGATGTCGGTCGCGTCCCAGCCGTTGGCGAAGTCGGGGCCCGGGTAGCGGCTGATGTCGTAGACGACCTTGCTGATCGTCCCGCCTGCGCTCTGTTTGACCTGGTTGACGAGGTCGGCCAGCTTGGCCGAGCCCGGGTACCTGTTCTCCTTGCCGGCCGGCGTCGAGTCCAGCGTCGGGTCGCCGCCGCCGATGAGCACGACCGTGCCCGGCTCCGTCCCGGCCACAACCTTGGTGCTGAGCTGGTCGGCGTGGTTCAGGCTGAGCAGCGCGGCGGCGGCCGTGAGCAGCTTGGCGCTGGAGGCGGGCGTGAGCAGGGCGGTGTCGCCCTTCTTCCACAGCGTGGTGCCCGTCGCCGGGTCGACCACCGCGCCGCCGAGGGTGCCCAACTGCGCCGCCGCGGCGAGCGGGTCGAGCACGGCGGCCAGCGCCTGCGGGGTCGGCGCGGGCGACCCGGCGCCCACCGGGCGCAGCGCCGGCACGACGGCGGTCGGCGAGGGCGGCGGCTGGATGGCCGCCGCCTTCGTGCCGAACAGCCCAAGTTTGTCGCCCCCGACGACCACACCGACGCCGAGGGCGATCACCAGGATCAGGGCTCCGGCGATGATCAGCATCTTGCGGCGGCCACGACCACCCTTCCGGGTGACCTCGGGCGCGTCGTTCTCGTGCTCGGCGGGCTCCGGCTCGACCGGCAGCGACGGCGGCGGCTCGCTCGACGGCGGCTCGATCCGGCGGGGCTCGGCGCGCAGCGGTTCGGGGCGTTGCTGCTCGGCACGCAGCGGTTCGGGGCGCTGGCCGCCCTGTCCGTACGTGTCCTGTCCCACAGTTTCCCGCGGCGGCTGGGGCCGTTCCTGGGGCGGCAGCGGCCGGGCGAACTGTGTCGTCGGCGACTCCACCGCAGGCCGCTGTTGGCGTGCCGGGTCGGGCTGTTGCTGGGGGCGCTGGACGGGCCGGGTCGGCGGGTCGACGGGCGCCTGTTGGGCCGCGTCGCGGGGCCGGGAGGCGCCCGGTCCGCCCTGCTGACCGGGCGGCCCCTGCGGCGGCCGAGGACCCTGGTTCAGGCGCTGGACCTGCACCGTTGGCGGATCCACGTAGCCGGATCCGGACTGCCGGACCTCCTCGACAGCAGGCTCGTCGAAGTCGTCGTCGACGGTGGGCCATTCGAAGTCCGCGGGAGCCTGCTGGCGCGGGTCCGCAGGCTCTCCTGGCTGACCTGGAGTGGGCCGTCCGGGTCCGGGCACGCAGTCCTCCCGAGGGGCAGGCCGTGTCGCTGACACGAGCAAGGTCACACCGTCGGACCGCTGCTTCGATGCGGACCGATCGGACGTCTTGGTCCACACTAGTGGCGTAACGAAGGATGGCACTGCGGCCGCTCGTGACCGGCCGCACCTGAGGCAACACGAGCGAGGAACGCGTGGAGTTCGACGTCACCATCGAGATCCCCAAGGGTGTGCGCAACAAGTACGAGATGGACCACAAGACGGGGCGCATCCGGCTGGACCGCACCCTGTTCACGGCCACTCAGTACCCGGCGGACTACGGGTTCGTCGACAACACCCTGGGCGAAGACGGCGACCCGCTGGACGCCCTCGTGCTGCTCCAGGAACCGACTTTCCCCGGCTGCCTGATCCGGTCGAGGACGATCGGCATGTTCCGGATGACCGACGAAAAGGGCGGCGACGACAAGCTGCTCTGCGTGCCGGCGGACGACCCCAGGTCGGAGCACCTGCGCGACATCCACCACCTCAACGAGTTCTACCGGCTGGAGATCCAGCACTTCTTCGAGGTGTACAAGGACCTTGAGCCGGGCAAGAGCGTCGAGGGCGCCAGCTGGGTCGGACGCGTCGAGGCCGAGGCCGAGGTCGTCCGCTCCTACCAGCGGTTGAAGGACGCCGAGGCGAACGGCGAGCACTGAGCTTCGCGGTCGGATCCGGTCGGGCGTGTCCCGGCCGGACTGACCCGACAGACGCGACGGAGGCCCCGCACCGGGTTGGTGCGGGGCCTCCGTCGTACGGGCGTCAGGTGCCTAGTGCGCCGGCACGATCACCGGGGCCTCGGCGGCTTCCTCGGCCTGGAGCTGAAGACCGGACTTGGTCGACAGCGGCTTCTCCTTGAGGAACCAGACCAGCACGAAGGCCGCCAGCGTCACGAACCCGCCGACCACGAACACCGTGTCGATCGAGCTGGAGAAGCCGTCCCAGAACGGCCTGGCCAGCGTCGGGTTGGCGCCGTTGAGGAACGAGGTGTCGTTCAGGTCGCCGCCGCCCTTCTGCATCGCGGCGAACTTCTCCGCGAAGACGTGGTTGGCCGGGTCCTGCAACGCGAGCTGGAAGTCCTTGGTCGGGGCCACCTTCGCGACCCCGTCCTTGATCTTGTCGCCGACCGTGCTGAACAGGATCGACAGGAAGACCGCGGCACCGGCGGTGCCACCGATCTGCCGGAAGAACGTCGACGAGGAGGTCGCCACGCCGATGTCTCTCGGCTCGACACCGTTCTGGATCGCCAGCACCAGGGTCTGCATGCACAGGCCCATGCCGGCGCCGAACAGGCCCATGATCAGCATGGTGTGCCACAGCGGGGTGTCGGTGCCGATCTGCCCGAACAGGAACAGGCCGGTGGCCATCGCCGCAACGCCGATGATCGGGAAGATCTTGTACCTGCCGGTCTTCGAGGTCAGCGCGCCGCTGGTGCCCGAGGCCACGATGATGCCGCCCATCAGCGGCAGCAGCATCAGGCCCGACGCGGTCGGCGTGGCGCCCTTGACGATCTGGAGGTACAGCGGCAGGGCGACCATGCCGCCGAACATGCCGACACCCACGACGAAGCTGATCGCGTTGCTGACGCTGAACACCGAGTTGCGGAACAGCCGCATCGGCAGCAGCGCCTCGTCCTTCATCCTGAACTCGACGAAGACGAAGGCGATCAACCCCAGCACGCCGATCACGTACATGGCGATCGAGCGGCCGGCGTCCCAGCCCCACTCGCGACCCTGCTCGGCGACGATCAGCAGCGGCACCAGGCCGACGATGAGCATCGCGGCGCCCCAGTAGTCGACGCGGTGGTTGACCCGCTTGTGCGGGATGTTGAGCACCTTGGTGACCACCAGCAGCGCGACGAGCGCGATCGGCACGTTCACCAGGAACACCCAGCGCCAGCCGGTGATGCCCGCGAAGCTGTCGAGCCCGGCGAAGAAGCCGCCGACGACCGGGCCGGCCACGCTGGAGATGCCGAACACCGCCATGAAATAGCCCTGGTACTTGCTGCGGTCCCTCGGCGGGATGACGTCGGCCATGATCGCGAACGCCAGCGACATCAGACCACCGGCGCCAAGGCCCTGTAGCCCGCGGAACGCGGCCAGCTCGTACATCGAGCCCGAGATGCCCGACAGCAGCGAACCCGCCAGGAAGAACGTGATGGCGGTCAGGTACATCGGCTTGCGGCCGTAGATGTCGGACAGCTTGCCGTACAGCGGCGTCGAGATCGTCGAGGTGATCAGGTACGCCGTGGTCGCCCACGCCTGAAGCGTCTGGCCGTGCAGCTGGTCGGCGATGGTCTTCATCGCCGAGCCGACGATCATCTGGTCGAGCGCCGCGAGGAACATGCCGAGCAGCAGTCCGGACAGAATGGTCAGGATCTGACGATGCGTCAGACCAAGGGCCCCACCAGACGGGGGCGCGGTGTCCGACCGCGCAACCGTTTCTGACATTACTTCTCCCCTCCGGAGTGCGACCCCAGTCCGCACTCGGTGATGAACTTCTGGAGCGAACGCTCGTAGGCGTCCGCAAAGCGCTCGTAGGCCGCCGCGAAGGTCCCCAGGTCCTCGGGCGACCAGTCGCCGAACATCCGCGCGAGTGCCGCGTTTCGCCGTTCCCTGCTGCTGTCGAGGAACGCGCAACCCGCCTCCGTGGCGGCGAGCACGCTGGCCCTGCCGTCCTCGGGGTCCGCGCGGCGTTCGACCAACCCGTCCTTGACGAGCTGGGCCACCTGGCGACTGACCGTGGACGGGTCGGAGTAGACCGCCTCGGCGAGCGCGCTCGACCTGCTCGGCCCGTTCGCCGCCAGCGTCGCGAGCAGCACGTAGGCCGCCTTGTCGATGCCGGCCTTGCTCAGGTGGGCGGCGACGGACGCCTGGAGCCTGCTGACCCGGATCATCGTCATGGCGATCCCGTTGACCACCGCGAGGTCCGCGTCCCCGGTGGGCTCCGGGGCACTCTCCATGCTCGCCATGACTGCTCCGACCGCTCCGTTGCTTGTGGCATCCAAGTAGTTGTTCGATGCAAGCATGAACTTAGCCAAGGTCTCTTAGCAACTGAAATACCGTGTGACCCCGCTCGCAGCACGGACAGTCCCCGGGCGACTACCAACCGCGCATGCCGGACGCAGGGCGCACGACACCCACACTGCTTTTAACGGACGAACGCGGCGTTGGGGCGAATCTATCGCCCCAACGCCGCGTTGGCTCCCGAATTTGACCGACGGTGCTACTCGCGCATGCCGATCGCGTCGGCCGGGCGGCTGCGCAGGGCCAGCCGCGTCGGCAGGATCGTGCCGATCATCCCCAGCAGCGCGGTGAACCCGATGATGGCCAGGTAGGTCGCCGGCGGCACGGTCGGCCACGGCGAACCGCTCATGGCGTAGCTGAACGGCACCAGGGTCGCGGCCGCGACGGCCGTGCCGAGCACCACCGACGTCACCACCACCAGCAACCCCTCCCACCGCGACATCCGCAGCACCTGCCGCCTGGTCGCGCCGATCAGCCGCAGCAGGGCGAACTCGCGGACCCGCGCGGACGTCGCCATCACCAGCGTGTTGACCACCGCGATGCCGGTGTAGGCGACGATCAGCCCGGCCAGGATCAGGTTCACCCACACCGCGATCCGCTGCTGGTCGGCGTGCTGGGCGTGCACGGTCGCCTGGTCGACGACCGTCAGCCCCGGATACCGCTGCGCCAGCGCGGCGAGCCCGGCGGCGGTGTTCGCACCAGGAGCGTTGCGCACCAACACCTCCGTGGCCAGCCCGGTCGTGGTGTGGCCAGCGACCAGCACGCGATCCATCACCACGTCGCCGAAGCCGAGGTTGCGGCCGTAGGTGGCGATCGCCTTCACCTCGACCGGCGTGCCGTCGCCCAGCCTGATCTTGACGGTGTCGCCGAGCTTGACGCCCATCGAGCCCGCCAGCTGGTCCGACATCGCGATCTCGTTGCCGTGCAACCGTTTCAGGTCGCCGGTGAGCACCTTCAGGTCCACCGTCTCGGCCAGCTCGGCCGGGTCGACCGCCTGTGCCTCGACGGCTCGCACCTGCACCTCGCCCATCATCGTGTACTCGGCGACGACCTTGGTGCGCGCCACCGAGGTGGTCGCGGCGACCCCGGGGACCCGGTGCGCGTCCCGCGCCGCCTCCTCCGGCAGGCCACCGGTCGAGGACACCAGCACGGCGTCGGCCCTGCTGCCGGCCACCGCGTCGGCCTCGCCAGCCGCGAGCATGGTGGTCTGCGCGAAGATCGCGGTGCCGGCGAAGCCGATGGCCAGCACCAGCGGGGTGATCGCCGAGGCGAGCCGCCGCGAGTTGTTCAGGGCGTTGGCCCTGGCCAGGTAGCCGGACACGCCTGCGGACCTGGCGATCACGCCACCGAGCACCGTCGCGGCGCGGCGGCTGATCAGCGGGCCGAGCAGGGCGACCGCCGTGATCGCGAACACCACGACCCCGCTGACGGCGGCGGCTGCCGCGTCGCCCTTGATCACCAGCGGCAGCAACATCATCGTGAGGCTGGAGAACAGGAACACCAGCCCGGTGATCAGCCGACCCCTGCCGATGCCCGGCCGTTCGAGAGCGGCCTCGCCCAGCGCCTCGGTCGGCTTGGTCCGCGCCGCGCGCGCACCGGCGGCGAAGGTCGCGCCGACCGCCGTGAGCACGCCGGCCACCAGCGCGGCGGCGAACGGCAGCGGTCCGACGTGCATCGGCATGGTGTCCGGCACGATGCCCCGCTGCGCGAACTGCCCGAACATCCAGTGCGCCAGCGCCACACCCGGCAGGCAGCCAAGCACGGACGCGACGGCGCCGATGGCCAGCGCCTCCCCCGCGATCATCTTCCGCACCTGGCGCGGCGTCGTGCCGATCGCCCGCAGCAGCGCCACCTCGCGGGACCGCTGCTGGATGGACAGCCCGAACGTGCTCGCCACCACCAGGATCGCCACCATCAGCGCGATCCCGCCGAACGACGTGGACAGCGTGATCAGCATCATCTCGGCCTCGCCGGCGGCGAGGAACTCGGCAGCGCCCCGGTCGGCGCCGGCCAACGCGACCGCGCCACTGTCCTTGACCACGGCGGCGACCCGGTCGCGCAGCTCGTCGACGTCCGCGCCGTTCGCCGCGAGCACGCCGATCGCGGCCGCCCTGCCGGGCTGGCCGGCCAACTTGCCGGCCTGGTCACCGGTGAAGAACATCGCGGACTGCTTGGCGAGCCCGACCCCGACCGGCTCGGCGATGCCGGCCACCTGGAAGGACTTCGGCTCGCCGCCGACCAGGACGGACACCTGGCCGCCGACCTGCACACCAGCCCGCCCGGCCAGGTCGGCGTCGAGCACGACCTCGGCGTCCCCGCTCGGCTCGTGGCCCTCGCGAAGCCGGAACGGGGTCAGCGCGGCGGAGTCCCAGCCGTGCCCGAGCGACGGCGTGCCGCCCGGCCCGAGCAGCGGCTGCCCGTCGCGCACGGCGGTGGCCGGGAACGACACGTCCGCGATGGTGCGCGCGACACCGGGCAGCTGGCGGATCTTCGCGGCCAGCCCGGCGTCCACGCCGACCCGCTCCGGCAGGCCGACCGGCATCGGGTCGGGGGTGTGGTCGTCGGGGGCGCGGGTGACCACCGGCCGGTAGGACTGCTGGCCGGCGACGATGACGGCCGTCCCGGCGTAGCGCTCGGTCGGGGTGCCGCCCCTGAGCCCGGACTCCAGCATGATTCCGCAGGCGGTGACCAGCGTCGAGGCGAACAGCAGGGCGACGAACGCGCCGACGAAACCACCCTTGCGGGCGCGCAGTGTGCGCAAGGCGAGGCTCAGCACGACGCGGCCTCCGCCCAGGCGCCGAGGTGGGTCATCCGGTCCGCGACCTGCTCGGCCGTCGGCCGGATCAGGTCGCCGACCACGCGGCCGTCGGCCAGGAACAGGACCTTGTCGGCGTAGGACGCGGCGACCGGGTCGTGCGTCACCATCACCACGGTCTGCCCGGTGCCGGTGACCACCTCGCGGAGCAGCCTGAGCACGTCCCGGCCCGTGCTGGTGTCCAGCGCGCCGGTCGGCTCGTCGCCGAACACCACGGCCGGCTTGGTGACCAGCGCCCTGGCGATCGCGACGCGCTGCTGCTGGCCGCCGGAGAGCTCGGACGGCCGGTGGGCCAGCCGGTTGGTCAGGCCGACCCGGTCGGTCACCTCGCGCACCCAGGCCCGGTCGGGCCTTCGGCCGGCCAGCCGCAGCGGCAGCGTGATGTTCTCCGCGACCGTCAGCGAGGGCAGCAGGTTGAACGCCTGGAACACGAAGCCGATGCGGTCCCTGCGCAGCTCGGTGAGCGCCGTCTCGCGCAGCCCGGACAGGTCGACCCCGCCGAGCCGGACCGACCCGCCGGTTGGCTGGTCGAGGCCGGCCGCGCAGTGCAGGAACGTGCTCTTGCCCGAGCCCGACGGGCCCATCACGGCGGTGAAGGTGCCGCGCGGGAAGCCGACCGTCACCGAGTCGAGGGCGGCGACGGCGTTGTCGCCCTTGCCGTAGACCTTCGAGACCCGGTCGAGCAGGACCGCGAAACCGCCGTCACCATCGCCGTCAACAACACGCTTCCGCACTGCGATCTCCTTGCCTGGCAACGAATTCCTGTATGGAACTCACGCTAGGCACGGAGCCGTCCAATGACGACGGTGCTAGCCCGCCTCTTGCCCGTCGGCTGCCCCACCAGCGTTGGGGGAGTTAGGTCCACCAACGGGTTCACAGGGCAGCGTGACGGTGACCAGGGTCGGGCCGCCCTGCGGACTGACGATCGTCAGGACGCCGTCGAACGCGGCCAGCCTGCGGCGCAGCCCGGCCAGCCCGGTCCCGTTGTCCGCGTCGGCCCCGCCGTGCCCGTCGTCGCCGATCTCCATGCGCAGCACGCCGTTCGCGTGCCGCACGTGCACCCAGCCGCGGCTCGCGCCGCTGTGCTTGGCCACGTTCGTCAGCGTCTCGGCCACCACGAAGTAGGCGGCCGACTCCACCGGCGCGGGTAGCCGTTGCGGCAGGTCCAGCTCGGTGCTGACGGGCAGCGGGTTGGCCAGCGCCAGCGCCTGGACCCCGCCGACCAGCCCCCGGTCGGCCAGCACGGGCGGGTGGATGCCGCGCACCAGGTCGCGCAGCTCGGACAGCGCCAGCGTGGTGGAGCCCCGCGCCTCGGACACCAGCTCGCGGGCGAGGTTCGGATCGCTCTTGAGCAGCTCCTCGACCATGCCGAGGTTCATGCCGAGCGCGACCAGCCTCGCCTGGGCGCCGTCGTGCAGGTCGCGTTCGATCCTGCGCAGCTCGGCGGCCTGCGCGTCGACGGTCTCCGCGCGGGAGGTGGCCAGCTGCTCGACCCGCTCCACCAGCTTGGCGTTCGGGTTCGGCGCGAGCAGCGCGCGGTCCATTCTGGCCTGCACCCGCAGGAACTTCGGGCTGAGCCACCAGGCGAGCACGGCGCTCACCAGCCCGACCGGCACCACCGCGACGGCGCGGGTCCAGCTGTCGATCGGCACGAACACCTCGATGCGCGCGAACCGCCAGATCGCCGGGGCCAACAGGCAGACGACGGCCTCCATCCACAGGGCGAGCGGGATCATGCTGAGCGGGACGCCGACCACCGCGTGCAGCGCGAGCCAGCCGAGTTCACGCTGGTTGGCCGGGTCGGTCGCGGACTGCCGGAGCCTGCCGAGCACGGTGGTGGCCGTCACCGCCAGGTAGGGCTCGGGGATGTCGACGTCGAGCGCCTGCTCGGCCAGCCTGCGGTGCACGTTGGCCACCACGTGGATCGCCTTGAGCACCGCGAACAGCAACGGCAGGCCGACCCCGCCGATCAGGCTCAGCAGTATGGCGGCCAGCAACACCGGCAGCAACACCATCGCGGCCATCGACGTGACCGTCGACACCCACAGGCGACCCAGCTGCGTGAGCACCCCGACGCGGGGATGGCCCGCCTTGTCCGTCATCCGTCCATTGTGACCTGTCGCGATGACGAACACCGGGGAGCTAGCACCACCATTGGTGCTGGCGGAACCCGCCAGGCCGCCCCTCTCCCTGAGGGGCGGCCCACCGAGCGGGTCAGGCCCAGCCGGGCATCGGGTAGCCGGCCAGCAGCTCGGCCACCTCGGCGGCGATCCGCTCGATGGCGGCCTCGTCACCCTCGCCAGCCGCGCGCACGGCGCCGTCGATCCACTCGGCGAGCACGGGCATCTGCTCGACGCCGAGGCCACGGGTGGTGATCGCGGGCGTGCCGAGCCGGATGCCCGACGGGTCGAACGGCTTGCGCGGGTCGAAGGGCACGGTGTTGTAGTTGAGCTCGATGCCGGCCCGGTCCAGCGCCTTGGCCGCCGGCTTGCCCGCGATGCCCTTGCTGGTCAGGTCGACCAGGATCAGGTGGTTGTCGGTGCCGCCGGAGACCAGGTCGAAGCCGCGCTCCAGCAACGCCTGCGCCAGCGCGTTGGCGTTGGCCACCACGGCGTGCGCGTAGTCGCGGAAGGACGGTTCGGCCGCCTCGCGCAGCGCCACCGCGATGGCCGCGGTGGTGTGGTTGTGCGGGCCGCCCTGGAGGCCGGGGAACACGGCCTTGTCCAACGCCTTCGCGTGCTCGGCGTCGGACATCAGCATCGCGCCGCGCGGGCCGCGCAGCGTCTTGTGCGTCGTGGTGGAGATGACCTGGGCGTGCCCGACCGGCGACGGGTGCGCGCCGCCGGCGATCAGCCCGGCGATGTGCGCGATGTCGGCCGCCAGCACCGCGCCGACCTCGGCCGCGATCTCGGCGAACGCGGGGAAGTCGATGGTGCGCGGGATGGCGGTGCCGCCGCAGAAGATCAGCTTGGGCCGTTCCCGCAGGGCCAGCTCGCGGACTTCGTCCAGGTCGACGCGGCCGGTGTCCTTGCGCACGCCGTACTGCACGCTGCGGAACCACTTCCCGGTCGCGGACACGCTCCAGCCGTGCGTGAGGTGGCCGCCCATCGGCAGCGCCATGCCCATGACGGTGTCGCCGGGGTCGAGGAAGGCGAGGTAGATCGCGAGGTTGGCCGGCGAGCCGGAGTAGGGCTGCACGTTGGCGTGGTCGACGCCGAACAGCGCCTTGGCTCGGTCGACGGCGAGCGTCTCGATCGGGTCGATCAGCTGCTGGCCCTCGTAGTAGCGGCGGTCGGCGTAGCCCTCGGAGTACTTGTTGGTGAGCACGGTGCCGGTGGCCTCGAGCACGGCCGTCGAGACGTAGTTCTCGGACGGGATCAGGCGGATCTTCTCGTGCTGGCGCCTGGCCTCCGCCTCGACGAGGTCGGCGATCTCGGGGTCGGTGGCGGCGAGGTGCGGGACGGCTGGCTGGTGCATGAGCGGGCCTCCTGGGGACACGTGTCGTCCTGGCGGAGGCACCCAGGCGCACGGCACGGTTCCGGTCGGTCGCTCCCCGGTGGTTGTCTCCACCCGAACACGCCAGTCACGACAGGAGCCAGAGTCTAGAGCTCGCGGGCCGAGGCGCAGGAGCATCCACCATGGTTACCAATCAGTAGATCCGATGGGTTACCGGCGGGTAGCATCGGCGTCATGAGCGAGTATGGCTGGGTCAACGACGCCATGAAGCAGAGCGTGCCGTGGGTGCGCAGCAACGAGGTGGAACTGCTTGAGGTCGACGCGGAGCGCGTGGTCGCGTCCCTGCCGGACCACGAGCACCTGCGCAACCACGTCGGCGGCCCGCACGCCGCGATGACCTTCGGCCTCGGCGAGACCGCCTCCGGCGCGATCGTGATGGCCGCGTTCAGCTCGGTGCTCGACCGCGCCACCCCGCTGGTCGCGCGCTCCGAGATCGCCTACCGCAAGCTCGCGCTCGGCGCGGTGCGGGCCGAGGCCGTGCTCGGCAGGCCCGCCGACGAGGTCATCGCCGAGCTGGCCGAGGGCACCCGCCCCGAGTTCCCCGTGCAGGTCACCGTCAGCAACGCCGAGGGCGTCACCACGGCCGAGATGACCGTCGTCTGGACCCTGCGCCCGAACCGTTAGGCGCCGAACCCGGGAGTACGCCTACGCAAACCGGCGTCGGACCCGTAAGGTCCAGGATCCGTGACGAGCGACAGCACCGCATCGCCGGCCTTATGGTGGCGCCGCGCGCCCAGCTGGCTGCGCATCACGGCCGCAGCCATCGCGGCCTTCCTGCTGTTCTTCCTGCTTGGTTCGCTGATGAGTGGGTCGTCGGCGGTGCCGGGCCACCCCGTCGCGGTGAACTCCCCGACGAACGTCGCGCCGAGCACCGCCCCGACCGTCACCCTCACCGTGACCAGCGTCGCCGACGGCAGGACCATCGTGACCTCCGACGGCAAGCAGGTCCGCCTCTCCGGGCTGACCGACCCCGCGCCGTGCTGGGCGACCGTGGCGACCGGGTTCCTGCGCAACGCGGTGCAGGGCAAGACGGTCTGGGTGTCCGTCGAGGCGGAGGGCACCCCGAGGGTGGCCCGCGTGCAGCTGACCGACACCACCGACGTCAGCGTGCTGACCATCAGCAAGGGCTTCGGCCGCGTCGCGTCGTACGCGGCGGGCCGGGCCGAGCTGACCAAGGCGGAGACCACCGCCAAGCAGACGGCCGTCGGCCTGTGGGGCGACCCGTGTCGGGGCTCGGACACCACCCCGAAGCCGACCACGTCCAGCCCGCCCCCGACCTCCGAGCCGAACGACCCCGGCGAGCCGTCGACACCGGCCAAGCCGGGCGAGGTGTACTACAAGACCTGCGCGGACGCCAGGAGGGCAGGCGCGGCGCCGCTGTTCAAGGGCCAGCCGGGCTACCGCGAGGGACTGGACCGGCACCACACGGGCGTCGCCTGCTGGTTCTGAGGTCCCCGCCCCGGCCTTGCGTCTAGGGCCTGGCGAGACCGTGCCGGCCGCGCTGCTCGGGTAGCGCGTGCCGGCCGACCAGGCCGACCTGCCCAACCCTGCCGACCTGCCCGACCCTGTGCAGCTGACCGGCCCGCCGGACCGACGCGTGCCGACCGACCCGCTCGGCGGCCGCCGGATAGAACCAGCTCAGGTCGGTGCGCACCCTGGCGACGGTCCGGCGGCGAATCCACTCGCGCCGCACCGCCGGCAGCCCAAACACCGCCAGCAGCACGCCGAGGACCGCCGCAACGATCATCGTGGTCATGGGTCATCCCCTCCTTCGCCGGTGGGACGGGCCCGCGCGGCCGCCCTGACGCCGCCGCCGCGTCGACCACCCCTTCAGACCACCGCCCTTGCGCCGGGTCACGCTCGACGCTAGCGTGACCCGTGACCAGATTTCGTATCCGGTCACGAGTCAAACCGAGGATGTGGATGAACGAGTTCGAGGCGCGCGCCGCACGGATCCTGGACGCGGCGTCGGCGCTGCTGCTGCGCTGGGGCTACCGCAAGATCACGGTCGAGGACATCGCCAAGGCGGCCGGTGTCGGCAAGGGCACCGTCTACCTGCACTGGAAGACCAAGCAGCAGGTCTTCCACGGGCTGTTCCTGCGGGAAAGCCTCGACGTGCTGCGGGTGCTGCTCGATCGGATGCGCGAGGAACCGGACCTCGCCCTGCCCGGCCCCATGTCGGCCACGGTCTACGTCGAGGTGATGAACCGGCCGATCAGCAAGGCGTTGTTCCTGGGCGACGGCACGGTTCTCGGCGAACTCGTCGAGGGGTCGACATCGCTGCGGAACTACGTCAGCTCGTCGATCGGTTCCTACCACGACTACCTCGACCTGTTGCGGGACAACGGTTTCATCCGCAGCGACCTGGACACCGCCGCGCTGACCTACGTCATCGACGCGGTCAACAGGGGGTTCTATCTCGGCCAGGACGCAGCAGGCCTGCAACCCGACCGCTCGGCGCCCGAGACGGCGGCGCTGCTCGCCGACGCGATCAACAGGGTGGTCGAGCCGGCAGACAGACCGGATCCGCACGGCGTCGTCCGCCTCCAGCAGCAGATCGTCGCGCTGTTCGAACGCTGGAACGACGTCCTCACCGAAGCGATCGCCGCCACGCAGAACCGATGAACCTAAGGAGCTGGCGATGACAGAACAGACGATCCAGGCGCCGCCGTCGACCGCCGACGGCGGCCGGGCATTACTCGACTGGTGCCGCGACCACCGCGAGCACCAGCCCGTCGGACCGGACGCCCAGGGCATCTACCACGTCTTCCGCTACGACGACGTGCAGCGGGTGATGATGAACCCCGCGACCTTCTCCAACGACTTCACCCGGATCATGCCGCAGCTGGAGGACGCGTCGAAGGGGAGCCTGCTCTCGGTGGATCCCCCGCTGCACCGCAAGCTGCGCAGGCTGGTCAGCGAGGCGTTCACGCCGCGAATGGTCGCCTCGCTGGAGCCGAGGATCGCCCAGCTCACCGGGGAACTGCTGGACGAGATCGACGGCGCCGGCTTCGACCTCGTGCAGGGCCTGGCCTACCCGCTGCCGGTGATCGTGATCGCCGAGCTGCTCGGCGTGCCAGCCACCGACCGTGACCTGTTCCAGCGGTGGGCGGACGACATCTTCTCCAGTCAGATCACCGACCTGACCGACCAGGACCAGATCGCGGAGGCGACGAAGCGGACCACGGAGCTGAACGCCTACCTGCTCGACCACACGAGCAGGCGGCGCGCGCGGCCCGGCGACGACCTGATGAGCAGGCTCGTCGAGGCGCGCGTCGACGACGAGGCACTCGACGACGACGAGATCGTCAACTTCTCCCGGCTGCTGCTGTTGGCCGGGCACATCACCACCACCATGCTGCTGGGCAACGCGATGCTGTGCCTGCACGACAACCCCGACGCGGCCGCCGAACTCCGCGCCGACCCCGGCCTCGTCCCGCGCGCCATCGAGGAGATCCTGCGCGTGCGGCCGCCGTTCACCATGACCGCGCGGGTGGTCGCGGAGGACACCGAGATCGCCGGAGTCGCGGTACCGGCCGGCCGCATGATCATGGGCTGGCTGCTGTCCGCGAACCACGACGAACGCCAGTTCCCCGACCCCGACCGGTTCGACCTGCACCGCGACCCCAACCGCCAGGCCGCGTTCGGCCACGGCATCCACTTCTGCCTCGGCGCGCCGCTGGCTCGCCTGGAGGGCCGGATCGCGCTCGGCGCGCTGCTCGACCGGTTCCCCGACATCCAGCTCGCCGAGCCGGACAAGGTGACCTACCGCGAGAACCAGGGCTTCTACGGCGTCGCCGCGCTTCCGCTTATGGTCCGGCGCTGACGATCCGGCGCGGCTGATTCGCCGGCCGAAGGATCCGGAAACCCGGTCAGGGACAGAAGGATGCGAACAGCATCCGCGTCTCCGATCCCGACTGCGGGTTCTTGTTGGTGGTGACGGAGATCGTCGTCTGGCGGCGGCCGTCAGCGGTGGTGAAGGCGGTGGTCGCGTAGCCAGGGATTCCCCCGGTGTGCCCCCAGATGGCCGTCCCGCACGGGGTCGTGATGCGCAGGATGCCCAGGCCGAAGTCGACGCCCTCAGCCACTGGGCGGGTCCTGCGCATCTCGGCGAGCTGGGCAGGGGCGAGCAGCGCGCGGCCCTGGAGGGTCTTCGTGCCGCCGAGGAGGGCACCGAAGAAGCGGTTGACGTCCGCCGTGGTGGAGATCATCGAGCCAGCAGCGCCGGCCATGCTCGGGTTCAGCTCGGTGACATCGACCGCCGCGCCGTCGAGCTGGGCGTAACCACGGACGTTCGGCCAGGGCAGTGTCGGGTCGTCGCCGGGGACGGAGGTGCCATGCAGGCCAAGCGGCCGGATGATCCGGCCGGTCACCTCGGTCCCCCAGGCCCGACCGGTGACGGCCTTGATGAGCAGGCCGGCCACGATGTAGTTGGTGTCCGAATAGGACCACTGGCTGCCCGGCTCGAACAGCAACGGCTTGGCGGTGGCCATCCCGACGAGCTGTTCGGGGTCGAAGTGTCGAAACCGGACGCGCAGGAACTCCGGTTTGATCTGCGTCGCACCCTCCCCGATCGGGAGGTCGTCGGAGTAGCTGTACAGCCCGCTGGTGTGCTGAAGGATCATGCGCACCGTGGTCCGGTCCCCAGCCGGCAGCAGACCGGGCAGGTAGCGGTCCACCGGCGTGTCGAGCCCAACGCGACCCTCTGAAACCAACTGCAACACCACCGTGGCCACAAAGGTCTTGGTGACGCTGCCGATCCGGAACCGCCCATCAGTCGGAGGTCGTCGGTCGCCGCCCAGTTCCCGCACTCCGGCGCTGGCAGCCCAGTCCCCCTGGTCGTCGTGCACTCGCACCTGCACGCCCGCGACCCCGCCGGCGACCATGTCCGACATGGCCTGCCGCAGCGCCGCGTCGTTCCGCCCGCTGTCCGAACGCGCCGCCGACGCGTCGGGCGCAGCGGACGCCGTGGCGACCGCCGGCCCCGCCAACAGCGCGACGCCAAGGGTCGCCGTGATGATCCGTCGCGTGCTCAATCTCATGAGGAGCGCCTCTCCCCCTGAGTCCGGCCGGAATCCCCACTGGAAACCCATATTCGACGAGCCGGACCGCAGGGCCTGAAGCCATCGTCGGCAAGGCGATGATCATCGCGAATCCATCTGCGGGATGACCCCAGGTATGGACCCCAGGTATGACATGACACGGAGCCGCGCAATGAAAAAGCCGCAGGTCACGGGTGGTGACCTGCGGCTTTTTCACAGAGCCGCCTATCGGAATCGAACCGATGACCTGTTCATTACGAGTGAACCGCTCTGGCCGACTGAGCTAAGGCGGCGTTGTGCGTGACCAAGTATAGCGGTAGTCCCGGGCGTCACCGAGCAGGGGGACGGTCGTTAGGTTCACCGTGACCCTCATCTCACCGGGTCGCACACCGTGCCATGAGTAAGGAGCGCCGATGCGCAGACGCCTGCCGCTCGCACTGGCCCTGCCCGCCGCCGTCGCGTTGGTGGCGCTGACCTCGGCACCTGCGGCGTTCGGCGTGCCGACCACGACGCCGGTGCCCAGCCCGGTGAACCCCGGTCAGCCGCCGTTCTCCACGCCGAACGGGCCGCAGCCGCTCGGGCACGCGGTCGGGGACGCCGGCACCGGGCTGACCGTGGTGCGGTTGCTGCCGAACTCGGCGATCACCAACTCCCCAGCGCTGACGCCCGACCAGCAGAAGGAGCTGCCCAAGCAGGCGGGCGCCGAGGTGGGCATCGGGCTGGCCAGCGCGCAGGCCAACTCCGAGGCGTTCCAGTCCTTCGAGCGCTCGGTCGCGCAGTCCTCGCCGCTCGGCTTCGCCATCCAGGGCAAGTCGCCGCAGAGCCCCGGCACCCTGGTGCAGACCGCGCTGCCGGACAACCCGCAGCCGACCACCGGCGGCCTGAACCCGCCGGCCACCCCGCTGGACGCGCTGCTCAAGGTCGGCCTGCTCAACGGCAGCGTGCACGCCCGCTGGGACGACAGGACCGGCCCCTGCGTCGACACCATCGCCGACGCGAGCACCTCGCTGGCCAGCGTCTCGGTGCTCAACGCCATCCCGTCGCTGCCGAACATCCCCGACCTCAGCGGCCTGCTCACCAAGGACACCCCCAAGCTGGACGCGTCGGC
The DNA here is from genome assembly GCF_008386585.1 of Solihabitans fulvus. Taxonomy (GTDB): domain Bacteria; phylum Actinomycetota; class Actinomycetes; order Mycobacteriales; family Pseudonocardiaceae; genus Solihabitans; species Solihabitans fulvus. The sequence goes on along the minus strand of NZ_VUOB01000022.1, from coordinate 165,057 downwards.
GAAGCAGTCGCTGATCGACGGCCTCAAGGGGCTGTCCGCCCCGCTCAGCCAGCTCGGCGGCCTGCTCTCCGGCACGCCGGACACCGGGGCGAAGGGCTCGCTGCTGAGCCTGCCGAACACGCTCAGCGCGCGCTCCGTCGTGAAGCTGGTGGACATTCCCGGCTCGGTGAACAAGGCGGTGCAGTCCATCTCGACGCTCCAGGTCGCCAGCGTCCAACTGCTCGCCGGCACGCCGCTCGAACTGCGGATCGACGTCGTCAGCCAGCCGACGCTGGTGGTCACCTCCACCGGCGACGAGGCCACCTCCTCGATCAGCTACACCGCGCCGATCCTGCGGGTCTCCCAGGGCGGCAAGGAGATCGGCACGATCGACGCGGCCAACCCCAAGCTGGACGTGCCGATCGGCATCCCGCTGCCCGGTGAGCTGCCCGAACTGCCCAAGCTGCCCATCGTCGGCGACCTGCTGTCCTCCGGCCAGACCATCCCGGCCGCGCTGAAGAAGCTGGACATTGGCGTGCTGCGGCTCCAGATCGCCGAGCTGAACGAGAAGAAGGCGGCGCTGACCGACCCCTACAACGGGTTCATGCTCGGCGCGACCGCCCGCCTGCTCGACCTCCAGCTGCTGCCGACGGACGCGCTCGGGCTGCCCAACCTGCCCTCCGCGCTCGCCCAGGTCTCCATCGGCGAGCAGGTCGGCCGCGCCGCGGCCCCGAAGGGCGGCGTGGTGTGCGGGACCGGCACCTCCGTGGTGCCGCCGGGCGGCCAGCAGCCGCCGGCCGCGCAGGGCGCGACCCCGCCGCTGGCCTACACGAACGCGGCCTACCAGACGATTCCGATCTTCTGGACGGGCACCGCGATGCTGCTGTCGGGCGTCGTGCTGGTGGCCGCGCTGCCGTCCAGGCAACGTCGGCCGCTGCTCGCGGCGCCGACCGGGCACGACGTGCCGGATCCAAGGGAGCCGGCAGAGCCGGACGACGTGCCCGAGCCATCGACGGCAGTGGAGTCGATGGCAGCGGAGTCGGCGGCGGATCAGTCCACGGCAGCGGAGTCGACTGCGGACCAGTCCACGGCAGCGGAGTCGACGGCAGCGGAGTCAGTCGCGGACCAGTCCACGGCAGCCGAGTCGACCGCGGACCAGTCGACAGCCGGGGAGTCGGTGGCAGCGGAGTCGGCGGCCGGGGACGACTCTGGGCACGTCGAAGGGCCGAAGGCCGACCAGGACAAGGACTAGCGCCGGGACGGGTTCGACCGGGTGTCCCTCGCCCGGCCGAACCCGTCGCCGTCCGGTCAGGGCACCATCCAGGCGAGCACCGGGGTGGACTGGAGGTAGACGAGCGCGCACATCACCAACAACAGCCCGAGGCTCCACAGGAACACCCGGCGGAACAGCTCGCCCTCCTTGCCGACCAGCCCGACGGCCGCGGTGCCGATCGCGAGGTTCTGCGGCGAGATCATCTTCGCCATCACGCCGCCCGAGCTGTTCGCGGCGCCGAACAGCACCGGCGACGCGCCCAGCTGGTGCGCCGCCGTGGTCTGGAGGCCACCGAACAGGGCGTTGGAGCCCGCGTCCGTGCCGGTGATCGAAACGCCGAACCAGCCGACCACCGGGGCAAGGAACGCGAAGAACCCGCCAGCCCCCGCCAGCCACAGGCCGAGGGCGGTGATCTGGCCGGACAGGTTCATCACGTACGACAGCGCGAACACCGACAGGATCGCCAGGATCGCCCAGCCGAACTGCCGGATGGTCCTGCCGTAGGTCCGCAACGCCACCAGCGGCCCGATGCGCAACACCAGCAGCGACAGCAGACCGGCCACGAGCAGCAGCGTGCCGGTGGCCGAGCCGAGGTTGACCACGTACCCGGTATTGACCGGCTTTCCGTTGGGCGCCAGCAGGTGCAGCCCGGGCCACTGGAACGTCCAGGTCAGCTTCGCCAGCCACGCCTTGACGGCGTCGAACTGCGCGAGCGAGAAGATCGCCACGATGATCGCGTACGGCGCGAACGCGGCGAGGATCCTGGCCGCGCCGTCGCCTGCCGGCCGCGCCGCGCGCTCGCCGGTCGGCCGCCAGAAGCGCACCAGCACGAGCACCGCGCCTGCCGACACGAGCGCGGCGATGATGTCGCACAGCTTGTAGGACAGGAAGCTCGACACCAGGAACTGGGTGACGCCGAAGCTGAGCCCCGCGGTCAGCGCGGCCGGCCACGCCTCGCGCAGCCCCCGCCTGCCGTCCGCGACGATCACCAGCACGAACGGCACCAGCACGGCGAGGATGGACACCTGGCGGCCGGCCATCGCGCCGAGGTGGTCGGCCGGCAGGCCGGTGACGCCGGCCAGCACGGTGATCGGGTTGCCGAGGCCGCCGAACGCCACCGGGGCGGTGTCCGCGACCAGCGCCAGCGCGGCGGCCCTGAGCGGGTGCAGCCCGAGCGCGATCAGCATCACCGAGCAGATCGCCACCGGACCGCCGCCGCCGGCCAGCGCCTCGAGCAGCGCACCGAAGGAGAACGCGATGACGATGGCCTGCACCCGCGAGTCGTCGCTGACCGAGCTGAACGCCCTGCGCAGTACCTCAAAATGTCCACTGTGGACGGTGAGATTGTAGATCCAGATGGCGTTGAAGGTGATCCACAGGACCACCAGCACGCTCTGCGCCGCGCCGTAGGCCGCCGCGTCGAGGGCGAGGCCGACGGGCATCCGGTAGCCGACGACGGCGACGCAGGACGCGAGCGCGAGGGTGGCCAGGCCCGCCCAGTGCGCCTTCCACCTGAAACCGCCCAACAGCACGAGAAGCGCGACGAGCGAGACGAGGGCGAGCAGCGCGGACAGCGCCAACGACCCGGTCGGGTTGGGATCCTGCCGATACACGGCGACCGCCTTTCGGACGTGCGAAGCAGGCCCGGTCGCCGGCGGCGGGAGCGACAGGGCTGGTCGGTGGGACTCGCGACGCGATGGCGAGCCCCGGGGTTGTTCCGCTGCACGGAACGTAGTTCCATGTGGTCTGGCGCACATGCTGTCATCGGCCGGCGTCGACCGGAAGAGGTCGACACACACTCGCGAGGAGTCGCCGCGCATGGAGATCAGGCATTCCACCCATCCAAGCCAGCTCGCCGCCTTCGACACCCCGGCGCTGCGCGCGCACTACCTCGTCGAGGACCTGTTCGCGCCGGGCGAGGTGCGGACCGTGTACACGCACCACGACCGCGTGGTGCTCGGCGGCGCGGCCCCGACGCCGGACCGGCCCCTGACGCTGACCCCGGCACCCGAGCTGCGCGCGGAGTTCTTCTGCCAGCGCAGGGAACTCGCGGTGCTCGCGGTGCGCGGCGCGGGCGCGGTGCTGGTCGACGGCGTCGAACACCGGCTCGGACACGGGGACTGCCTGTACGTGGGCAGGGGCGCGGTGGACGTGCGGTTCCACGCCGGCGGCGAGGACACCCGGTTCTACCTGTTCTCCACCCCGGCACACGGCGACCACCGGACGGCCGTCGCCCGCTACGCGGAGGCGGCCGTCGACCGGCTCGGCGACCCGTCGACCGCGAACGTGCGGGAGATCCGCAAGTACGTGCACCTCAACGGAATCCGGTCCAGCCAGCTCGTGCTCGGCGTCACCACGCTGGCCGACGGCAGCGTCTGGAACACCATGCCGCCGCACACGCACGACCGGCGCACCGAGTGCTACCTGTACTTCGACCTGCCCGACGACCATCGGGTGATGCACCTGCTCGGCGAGCCGGACGCGACCAGGAACCTGGTGGTGCGCAACGAACAGGCCGTGATCTCGCCGAGCTGGTCGGTGCACAGCGGGGCCGGCACGCACGCCTACTCCTTCGTGTGGGCCATGGCGGGCGAGAACCAGGAGTACACCGACATGGACCCCGTCGACATCACGGAGCTGCGATGAACTCCGAACCGTCCACTGTGGACCTGTTCTCGCTGCGCGGGCGGACGGCGCTGGTCACCGGCGCCCGCACCGGCATCGGCAGGGGCGTCGCGCTCGGGCTCGCCGCCGCGGGCGCGAACCTCGTGCTGCTTGGGCGAAACGACGACCTCGACGAGGTCGCCGGGCAGGCCACCGCGCTCGGCGCCGAGGTCACCACCCTCGCCGTCGACCTCGCCGACCCGGCGGCGATCGAGCCTGCCCTCGCCCCGGTGCTCGCCGACCACCGCATCGACGTGCTGGTCAACAACGCCGGCGTGATCCACCGGGGCGACGCGGCCGAGGTCGACCTGGCCGACTGGCGGCGGGTGCTCGCGGTGAACCTCGACTCGGTTTTCGTGCTGTGCCAGCTCGTCGGCAGGCAGATGCTCGACAGGGGCGCGGGCAAGATCGTGACCATCGCGTCGGTGCTGAGCTTCCAGGGCGGCGTGCGGGTGTCCGGCTACACCGCGAGCAAGCACGCCGTCGCCGGGCTGACCAAGGCGCTGACCACCGAGTGGGCGCCGCACGGCATCCAGGTCAACGCGATCGCGCCCGGCTACATCGACACCAACAACACGGCCCCGCTCAAGGGAGATCCCGATCGGGAACCCGGGATCAGGGCGCGCATCCCGGCCGGCCGCTGGGGCGTGCCGGCCGACCTCGTCGGCGCGGCGGTGTTCCTGTGCTCGGCCGCATCGGACTACGTGAACGGGCACGTGCTCGTGGTCGACGGCGGCTGGCTGGCTCGATGACGGACACGGCGGTGGACAAGACCCTTGCGGTGCTTGGGGGTCTGGCCGAACACTCCAGGATCACCGACCTGGCCAGGGTGACCGGACTGCCCAAGTCCACCGTGCACCGGCTGCTGCGGGCCATGGTCGACCGGGGCTTCGCCACCGTCACCGAGGACGGCGACTACCTGGCCGGGCCGAAGGTGCTGCGGTTGGCCGGCAGCGGACTCCGGCCAACGGACACCGTGCGGCGGGCCCGGCCCGCGCTGCGCGCGCTGCACCACGACACCGGCAACACCGTGCACCTGGCGATGCTGGTCGGCGACGAGCTGGTGTACGTGGACAAGGTCGAGGCGGACCTGCCCTACCGGCTGGCGTCGCGGATCGGCATGAGCCTGCCGTGGCACTGCACGGCGATCGGCAAGGCCGTGCTGGCGGCGCTGCCGGCCGAGGAGCTCGCGACGCGGCTGGACCGGACGGAGCTGACCGCCCGCACGCCGGGCAGCATCACCGGACGGCGGCGGCTGCTCGCCCAGCTCGCCAGGATCGGCCGGTCCGGCTTCGCGCTGGACGACGAGGAGAACGAGGTCGGGGTGCGCTGCGTCGGCTCGGCCGTGCGCGACCACACCGGCTCGGTGGTCGGCGGCGTCAGCGTGTCCGCGCTGGCGCTGGAGCGCGGCATCGCGCAGCTGACCGCCGTCGGCCCGCGAGTGCTGCGCGCCGCGGTGGAGATCTCCGGTCAGCTCGGCGCGGCGGAGGCCGCGCTCGGCGGCCGAGGGCGCGCGTGAGCCGGGTCGGCGCCGGTTGAGCTCAGCGCCGGTTCACCATGGCCCGCACGAACATCACCAGTGAGAAGAGGGCGCCGAACCCCACGACCACCAACCCGATGGACAGCACCGTGATGCCCGTCCCGCCGATCCCCGGCACCGTCACCAACTCGGTGTAGTTGCTGTGGGCGATGCGCTGCTCGGTGTCCGGATGGCTGTTTATGTAGTCGACGATCCACAGGCCCGCGCCGACACAGACCGCGGCGATGGCAAGCCACCACCAGCGCAGTTCCTTCCTCGCCGGTCGTAGGCGCACCGGCAGGTCGACGTTGGCCAGGATGGCCTTGCCGAGCTGCACGTGCCGGTCGGTCAGGCCATTGAAGCTGATCCGTCCGCCGCCCTTGAACAGCACGGTGCACCAGTAGTGCACGCCGAGCCCCGAGCCGGTCGAGACAGCCTTGTCGTTGTGGCGGAGCCGTACGTCGGAGACCAGGTCCCAGGACCACAGGGAGATCTTCCTGGTGGCGTGCACCAGGCCGTGCTCGCGCACCTCGATGTACTCGTCGGAGCCCGCGCGCAGCGCACGGAACAGATACCAGCCGCCGATGACCAGGCCGCACAAGGCGAGCCCGGCCGCGAACCCGCTGGCGCGGCCGCTCCCCAAACGCGGGTGGTCGTCGCCGCCGCCGATGGCCACCACCGCGAGGATGCCGAGGACGAGGCCGATGGCGAACGCCCAACCGCCGATGGCCGCCTGCTTCTTGTTGTCGACCCGGTGCCGACTGATCAACTCGCCGAGCTCGGCCGACAGTTCGTCGCTCATCGTGCCCCTCACGCGCAACGGTTGATCAATATAACCATGAGCCGCAAGGGTTCTAGCCGATCAGCCGCGATGCAGCGCGGTGATCATCGCCTCGATGGCGATGCGGGGTTTCACGTTGATTTCCAACGCCTCCCGGCAGGCGAGCACGGCCTCCAGCCTGCGCAGCGCGGACTCGGCCGACCAGGACGCCGCCGCGGTCGCCACGTCCGCCGCCCGGTCCGGGTGGTTCAGGCTGACCTCGCGGGCGCCGGTGGCGGTGATCAGCACGTCCCGATAGAAGCCGGCGAGGTCGACGAGCGCGAGGTCGAGGGAGTCGCGCTGGGTCCTGGTGGAGCGCGATTTCTGCCGCCGCTCCAGGTCCTTCATCGCGCCCTTGGCTCCCCTGGTCGCCGAGGCGGTGCCCTTGCCGGTGCCGCCGGCGCCCATCGCCGTCTCCAGCGCCTGCCGCTCGGCCTCGTTGCGGGTGTCGTTGACCTCGCTTGCCTCGGCCTCCGCGGTCTTCACGAGCTCGTCCGCGCAGGTGAACACGTCGGCGGCGCGGCGAAGCCCAAGCGGGATGCGCAGCACGGCCTCGCGCCGCTGCTCGGCGGCCGGATCGGTGGCCAGCCTGCGGGCCCTGCCGACGTGCCCGCCGCACACCGACGCCGCCCAGGCCGCCTTCGCCTGCGCCACCCCGTCCCTGCGGACGAGCACGTCGGCGATGGCCGACGCCGGCGGCGTGCGCAGCGCGATGACCCGGCACCGCGAGCGGATGGTGACCGACACGTCGTCCGGGTGGTCCGATGGCGCGCACAGCAGGAACACCGTGCGCGGCGGCGGTTCCTCGACGGCCTTGAGCAGCGCGTTCGCCGCGCCCTCGGTGAGCCGGTCGGCGTCCTCGATGATGACGACCTGCCAGCGCCCCGAGGTCGGCCTGCGGGCGGCGGTCTGGACGAGCGCGCGCATCTCGGCGACCGAGATGGACAGCCCCTCCGGCACCACCACGCGCACGTCCGCGTGCGTACCGGCCAGCGCGGTCCGGCAGCCCGCGCACTCGCCGCAGCCCGGCCGGTCGTCGGTCACGGTGCACTGGAGCGCCGCGGCGAACGCCTTGGCGGCCACCGAGCGCCCCGATCCCGGCGGGCCGGTGAACAGCCAGGCGTGCGTCATCGCGCCTGGCGAGGCCTCGCCGCCCGCCACGACCGCGGCGGCGGCCTCAGCGGCCGCGCTGAGCACCTCGACGGCGCCGGGCTGGCCGACCACCACCGACCACACACCGGACGCGGTTGGTGCCACGGTCGCGGAGGTCACGAGGCCTCCACCGTGGCCCGGCCGCCACCGGCCAGCCGCAGGTCCACGTTCCTGGTCGCCAACACCGGCAGCACCGCGGCCGAAACCCGGTCGGCGACATCGTCCTCGGAGCCGTCCGCGTCGACCACCAGGTACCTGTCCGGGTCGGCGGCGGCCATCTCGGTGAGCAGGCGCTGCACACGCCAATGGTGCTCGACGCTGTTGATCCCCGGCCCACCGGGTGGGAGGTCCTCGGCGCACGGCCCGGTCGGCGGCGCGAGCGCCGCGTCGGGCGCGCGGTCCAGCAGCACGGTGAGGTCGGGGCGCAGCCGGCCGGTCGCCCAGTCCACCAGGCCCTCCAGCTCGCTGGCCGCGACGCTGCCCGTCGCGGAGTAGTGCGCGAGCGGGCTGTCCACGTACCGCTCCATCACCACGAGCGTGCCGGCGTCCAGGGCGGGCCGGACCACCCGCTCGACCAGGTCCGCGCGCACGGCGGCGGCCACCAGGGCCCGCGCCCGCGCGCCAGCCACGTCGGCGCCGTCCAGCAGCACGCGCAGCCGCCGCTCGTCCAGCGCGGGATCACTGGCCAGCAGCACGTCGCGGCCGCCGGCCCGCAGCGCGTCGACCAGCCTGCCGGCCTGCGCGCTGGTGTCGGCCTGCGTGTCGCCCTCGACGGTGATCAGCAGCCCGCTGATCCTGGTCGAGGTGCCCCGGATGGCCGCGACGAGCCCGGACAGGATGGGCGCGGTGCTGCGGTCCCCCATCTGCCGGTAGGCGACCACGCCGACGATCGCCGCGAGGATCCCGGCGCCGAGCAGCACCGGCCGGGTGCCGTCGATCATCAGGTGCCGCCCGAAGACGGTGACGGTCCTGATGTCCACCACGCCGACCAGCAGCGGCGCGGCCGTCGTCGCGCCGAACAGGATGATCTTCATCAACGACTGCTGGAGCGCGAGCACCCGCCCGCGCACCGCGTCCTCGACCTGCGAGCCGATGATGGTCATGCCGGTCAGGAAGGCGACCCCGGCACAGCCGCCGACCATGGCGACGGCGACCAGTGCGACGCCGAGGTGCGGGGCGAGCGCCACCAGCACGAGGCTGAGCCCGGCCACCACGATCGAGACGCCAAACAGCCTGCTGTGGGTCAGCCGCCTTGCCAGCTTCGGCGCGGTGGCCATGCCGGTCGCCAGGCCGACGAACACGGCGACGAAGAGCATGCCGAACGCGGCGTCCCCGCCGAGCAGGCTGTTGGCGTAGAGCTTGGCGGTGCCGACCACGGCCCCGGCCGCCGCGAACGCGCCGATCATGCCGATCATCAGCCCACGCACCAGCGGCGTGACGCTGGCGAAGCGGAGCCCGTCGCGGAACATGGCGAAGAAGCCGGGGCGGTCCTCGTCCGGCTTGTTGGTGTGCCCGGAGGAGGGGCGTCCGGACAGCTCCGGGATCCTGGTGGCGATCAGGATCGCCGAGCTGAGGTAGAGCAGCCCGTTGACGACCACGATGACGTTGGCGATGCCGAGCGCGCTGTTGGTGGACACGTGCAGCGCGGGTCCGACGGCCGAGATCACCGAGAACAGGCCGGCGCCGCTGACCACGGAGATGCCGTAGGTCATCACGAGCCCGAGCTGGTTGGCGGTCTCCACCTGGTCGGGCCTGCGCAGCAGGTTGGGCACCGACGAGTCCTTCGCCGGGATCCACAGCAGCGCGCAGCTGCCGACCAGGAAGTTCGCGATGAACAGCCACCACGCCGTGCCGACGATGGCGATGGACAGGAACAGCGTGCAGCGCAGCAGGTCGCAGACGACCATCACCTTGCGGCGGTCGAACCGGTCCGCGAGCACCCCGCCGATGGGCGCGAACAGGATGCCGGGCAGGAGCTGGGTGAGCACCACCAGCGCGAACGAGAAGCTCTGCCACTGGTAGCTGCTGGCGAGCAGCTTGGAGGCGAGGCCGGTCAGCGCGAGCAGGGACAGCCAGTCCCCGATGCTGCACAGGTAGGTGACGCCCCAGAGCCGGCGGAAGGGCCGGATGGCGAGCACGCTGCGGATCCGACGGGCCGTCGACGCGTCGGACACGACCGGTCCGCCCCTGCCGGCCTCGGATACCGCGTCACCGCCGTCGATGTCGTCCACCCCCGTCTGGCGCGCCGTGCCGCAGATGGTCAGGGTAACCGTCCTGACGCAGCGTGGCGGCCAGGTCCGCGAGGTCGGGTCCGGCGGCGGCCCGCGCCGCTCGCACCCAGTGTGACCGGCCACGATGAGCCGGGAGCCGCTCGGTCGGAATCGTTACAGCGCGCCGATCAACCGGTCACCGTACGTTGTCGACAAACCGGCAAATCGGCACACTTCGACCGATACTCCTGGCCGTGAGTGACTCAGCTCACGTTCAGCGGATCTGGTGGATCACCCATTCGATCAGCTGCCGGATCGGGCCGAACAGCGCGAGCCCGAGCACGATCAGCGCGATCAGGCAGCCGGGCAGGCCGGAGGACCGGCGGCGACCCGGCGTTACGGCCTGCGCGAAGGCCGACGGCGACTGCGACACCGGCCATTCCGTCGCCTGCGCGGCGGCCTTCGGCGCCCGCGCCGTCGGCCCCTGCATCGCGGGCGACTGGTGGGACTGCGCGAACGCGGCGGGCGACTGCGACACCGAACGCTGGGACAAGCCCCATTCCCTGGCCGGCGCGACCTCGGCGGGCGCGTACGGCGGATGGGGCGCGGCCGGCGCGGACCGGGCGGTCGGCCGACGGGTCGCGGCCCGCCGGGCGGGCGATCGCTGGGGCGGGCGGATCCCCGACGGGAGCGGGCCAGGCTGGGCCGTGACGGGCGCGCCGAGCGGCCCGGCCAACGCGGACCCGAGGTAGTGCTCCTCGGCTTGGTCGACCGAGGTGAGCATGCCGGCCGTCGGGTCGGGGAACACCGCCAGCGGCGGCAGCCCCTGGGTGCCGTCCGGACCGAACAGCCTGTCGTCTGCCATCGGGCCACCCCGCTTCACCAGCGTCGTGACCCCATCATGCGCCCAGGCCGACCCGGCACCTACCCCCGCGCCGCGATGAACACTGCAACGTCGCAACAACGACCGCGGCGCCGCGGTGATCGATGCGGGGCCCGCACTTTCTTGCGCGGCCCCGCATCGGTCATCGAGCCAGCGTCAGCTCTTCGCCTTCGCCTTGGCCGGGGCCTTCTTGCGGGGAGCCGGCTTCTTCTTCGGCGCCGGCCCCTTCGCCCGCTTCTCGGCCAACAGCTCGGCCGCCCGCTCGTCGGTCAGCGTCTCGACGCTGTCGCTCTTGCGCAGCGAGCCGTTGGTCTCCCCGTCGGTCACGTACGGCCCGAACCGGCCGTCTTTGACCACCATCGGCTTGCCCGACACCGGGTCGTTGCCCATCTCGCGCAGCGGCGGGGCGGCCGTCGCCGCGCGACCGCGCTTCTTGGGCTCCGCGTAGATCTTCAGCGCCTCGTCCAGGGTGACCGTGAACAGCTGGTCCTCCGAGACGAGCGAACGCGAGTCCGTGCCCTTCTTCAGGTACGGCCCGTAGCGGCCGTTCTGCGCGGTGATCTCGTCGCCGCTGGTCGGGTCGTTGCCGACCACCCTCGGCAGCGACAGCAGCTTGAGCGCGTCGTCGAGCGTGACGGTGTCCAGCGACATGCCCTTGAACAGCGAGCCGGTGCGGGGCTTGACGGCCTTCTTGGCCTTCTCCGCCTTCTCCCCATCGGCCTCGGGCAGCAGCTCCGTCACATACGGCCCGAAGCGGCCCTCCTTGGCCACGATCTGGTGCCCGGTCACCGGGTCGGTGCCGAGCGTGCGGCCCTCCTGCGGGGTCGCGAACAGCTTCTCCGCGATCTCCGGGGTCAGCTCGTCCGGCGGCACCTCGTCGGGCAGGTTCGCGCGCTGCGCGGTCTGCTCGCCGTCCTCGCCCTCGACCTCGCGCTCCAGGTACGGCCCGTAGCGCCCGACCCGCACCACAACCGTGCGGCCCTCGGAGTCGGTGAACAGCGGGATCGAGTTCACCTCGCGGGCGTCGATCTCCTCGACGCTGGAGCCGACCAGCTTCTTCAGCCCGCCGGACCGGCCGACCGAGCTCTCCGGGCCGACACTGCCGCCGAAGTAGAAGCCGGACAGCCAGATCGTGCGCTGCTGCCGGCCGGCCGCGATGCCGTCCAGCTCGTCCTCGAGCGCGGCGGTGAAGTCGTAGTCCACCAACCGGCCGAAGTGGTTTTCGAGCAGGCCGACCACCGCGAAGGCCACCCACGAGGGCACCAGCGCGGAGCCCTTCTTCCACACGTAGCCGCGGTCCTGGACGGTGCTGATGATCGACGAGTAGGTGGACGGGCGGCCGATGCCCAGCTCCTCCAGCGTCTTGATCAGGCTCGCCTCGGTGTAGCGGGGCGGCGCGCTGGTGGAGTGGCCGTCCGGCGACAGCTCGTTCGCCGTGAGCCCCTGGCCCTTGACCAGCTGCGGCAGCCGCGACTCCGCGTCGTCCGCCTCGCCGCCCGCCTCCGAGTCGACCGTCTCGACGTAGGCCTTGAGGAAGCCGGCGAAGGTGATCGTGCGGCCGGACGCGGCGAACACGCACTCCTCGCCGCTGGTCGCGGTGCCGGCGATCCGGACGCTGAGCGTGGTGCCCCTCGCGTCGGTCATCTGCGAGGCGATGGTGCGCTGCCAGATCAGCTCGTAGAGCTTGAACCCGTCGGCGTCCAGCTCGGGCGCGACCTGGCCGGGGGTGCGGAACACCTCGCCGGCCGGGCGGATCGCCTCGTGCGCCTCCTGGGCGTTCTTCACCTTCCGGTTGTACTGCCTCGGCTTGTCCGAGACGTACTGCGCGCCGTACAGCTCGGTGGCCTGCGACCTGGCCGCCGAGATCGCCGTCTCCGACAACGTCGTGGAGTCGGTACGCATGTAGGTGATGTAGCCGTTCTCGTACAGCCGCTGCGCGGTGCGCATGGTGCGGTCCGCCGAGAAGCGCAGCTTGCGGCCCGCCTCCTGTTGCAGCGTCGAGGTCATGAACGGCGCGTACGGCTTGCGGCTGTAGGGCTTCTCCTCGGCGCTGGCCACGGCGAGCTTCGCGCCGGCCAACGCCTCGGCGAGCCGGCGCGCCTCGGCCTCGTCCAGCCTGCGCACCTCGGAGCCCGGCTTCAGCTGGCCGTCCGGACCGAAGTCGCGGCCAGTGGCAAGGCGGGCGCTGTCCACCGACACCAGCCGCGCCCCGAAGGTCCTCGGGGTGGCGTCCGCGCCGGCGTCGAGCACCGCGGAGATGTCCCAGTAGGAGGCGGCGACGAAGCGCATCCGCTCGCGCTCGCGCTCCACCACGATCCTGGTCGCCACGGACTGCACCCGGCCCGCCGAGAGCTTCGGCATGACCTTCTTCCACAGGACCGGGCTGACCTCGTAGCCGTAGAGCCGGTCGAGGATGCGGCGGGTCTCCTGGGCGTCGACCAGGTCCTGGTCCAGGTCGCGGGGGTTGGCGGCGGCGGCGAGGATCGCGGGCTCGGTGATCTCGTGGAAGACCATCCTGCGGACCGGGACCTTGGGCTTGAGGGTCTCCATCAGGTGCCAGGCGATCGCCTCGCCCTCGCGGTCACCGTCCGTCGCGAGGTAGAGCTCGTCGACGTCTCGCAACGCCTCCTTGAGCTCGCTGACGGTGGCCTTCTTGTCCGGGGTGACCACGTAGAGGGGTTCGAAGTCGTGGTCGACGTCGACGCCGAGCCGCGCCCACGCCTGGCCCTTGTACTTGGCCGGGACGTCGGCCGCCCCGCGCGGCAGGTCCCGGATGTGCCCCCGGGATGACTCCACGACGAAGTTGCTGCCGAGGTAGGAGGCGATCTTTTTCGCCTTGGTCGGCGACTCCACGATCACCAGCCGGCGACTGGCGGAATCGCCGTCCCCTCCGCCGCTCTTCTTCGTCCGTGCCGTCCCAGCCACGCTGTCCCGCTCTCTTTCAACCTGTGTCCCGACCCGACAGTGTGCACTGTTCGCGGGGTCGGCCAGCTACCCCTGTTACGAAACAGCGTGACATAGGCGTCCCACGTCACCCGGTGGGAGGATGGCCTAGGCAGCCGGCCACATCTGCTGGACGACCCCCCGTGGCGGCCTGCCGACCAGCTCCGCGAGCCGGGCCAGCCGACGCCGACCGGTCACTCGCAGTGCCGGTTCACCACCCCTCGGGGCGAGCACGGTAGCCGGCAGACAGCAGCACGCCAAGGCCTCCCGCAGCGGCTCGTGCGTGTCCGGGGCGTCCGGATCGAGCCCGAGCAGGTAGCTGCCCTCGCTCCAGCGACCCGACGTCAGGGCCCACAGCCGCAGCTCGGCGCCGTGCGGCTCGAACCCGGCCGGCACCGACTTGACCGCCCCGCGCAGCCACTGGGCCGCCAGGGTGGTCAGGTCCGTGCGGAACGCGGTGCGAACCAGTGCGTGCCCCTCCTCGCTGGCGCCCAGCTGGGCCAGCACGCCCCGCTCGGCGCACGCCGACATGAGGGCCCCGGCCCGCCACGGCTCGTCCAGCACGACCGAGACCCTGGCCGCCGTTCCCCTGGCAAAGCTCACCGCCTGGCCGGGGCCGCAGAGCAGCCCGGCCAGGTCGCCGACGTCGGGCTGGCGTGCCTCGGCCGAGAAGAAGGACAGCTGTCCCACGGCGACCAGCGTAGAACACATGTTCGATCGTGTCAGTGGCCGAGGCGAATCAAGGTCCGGATCGAGATCACCCCGATCGTGTCAACGACGCCGGCCGCGTCGTCGCCGGAGGCCGGCGTGTCGGGCCGGCAGTCAGCTCGTCTGGCCGGCAGTCAGCTCGTCGGGGCGGCACTGGTGTCCAGCCCGCGCACCTTCTGGCAGTTGGGCGCCGCGGCCGCGGCCTGTTCGAGCGTCGGGTCGCCGGTGATGCCCTCGGTCGGGTTCTTCATCGAGCCGATCTTGCCGAGGCTCTCGCCGGCCGCCTGGAACGCCCGCTGGAAGCCCGACGGGTCGTTCGGGTCGGCCTGCTGGAGGCTCGCGAGGCCGTCGTCGAAGGACTTCTTCACGTCGCCGAGCGCGGCGGCCATCTTCGTGGCCAGCTCGGCCCCGGTCGGCGTCGGCGCGGCGCCGAGGTTGTGCAGGCCGTCGACGGCCGTGCCGAACAGCGCTGACGCCTTGGTCAGGAAGTCGGTAAGGCTGGCCTTCGCGGTCTGCGGGGTGGTCATGTCCGGGGTGAACGGCACCTTGGCGATGTCGGTCAGCGACAGCACCGTGCCGCAGAACTTGTCCGCCCACGCGACCGCGGCCGCGTTGACCCCCGGCGGGGCCGACGGCGAGGTGGCGGCCGCGCTGCCCGTGCCGGCCACGGTGCCCGCGCTCGATCCCGCACCGGCGACGGACGCGGTGCCGGACACCGCCCGAGCCCCGCAGCCGGCGAGGCCGACGGCCAGGCCGGCGGCGAGAACGGCTATGGCGATACGGCGACGGCCCATGAGAACTCCCGACAGCTCGATCACGCGACGAGGGGTGTGCCGGCCGTCCCCCACGCGACAGACCCGCCGAGTATGCGCCAGGCCGGGTCGCCTCCCCGATCGGGCGAACGGGTCGGCCCGGCGGGCGAGACGGCGCGGCCCGCCAAGGCGAACTGCCTTGACGGGCCGCGTCGTTCTTGCGGGAAACGCCTCAGCCGACGCCGTTGCTCACGGTCTCCGCAGGGGCCTCCGCGATGGCCGTGCCTCGGCGCTTGGACACCACCACGGCGGCGATGATGATCAGGGCGGCGACGCCCGCGATCGTCAGCCGGATGCCGGTCTGTGGGTTCGCGCCGACCGAGAAGGACACGATGGCCGGGGCGATCAGCACGGAGACCAGGTTCATCACCTTGATCAGCGGGTTGATGGCCGGGCCAGCGGTGTCCTTGAACGGGTCGCCGACGGTGTCGCCGATGACCGTGGCGGCGTGGGCGTCGGAGCCCTTGCCGCCGTGGTTGCCGTCCTCGACGAGCTTCTTGGCGTTGTCCCAGGCGCCACCGGAGTTGGCCAGGAAGATCGCCATCAGCGTGCCGGTCGCGATCGCGCCCGCCAGGTAGCCGGCCAGCGGGCCGACGCCGAGGCCGAAGCCGACCGCGATCGGGGCGAGCACCGCGAGCAGACCCGGCGTCGCCAGCTCACGCAGCGAGTCCTTGGTGCAGATGTCCACGACCCTGCCGTACTCCGGCTTGACCGAGCCGTCCATGATCCCGGGGTTGTCGCGGAACTGGCGACGCACCTCGAACACGATCGCGCCGGCCGCGCGGGTCACCGCGTTGACGGCGAGACCCGAGAACATGAACACCACGGCCGCGCCGATCGTGATGCCCACCAACACGTTCGGGCTGAACACGATGAACGAGAACGCGGTCGAGGCGGCCGCGCCGGTCGCGTCGGACGCCTTGGCCAGCGCCTGGCTGATCGCGTCGCTGTAGGAGCCGAACAGCGCGGTCGCCGCGAGCACCGCCGTGGCGATCGCGATGCCCTTGGTGATGGCCTTGGTGGTGTTGCCGACCGCGTCCAGCTCCGTGAGGATCTGCGCGGCGGGGCCCTCGACGTCGCCGGACATCTCCGCGATGCCCTGGGCGTTGTCGCTGACCGGCCCGAAGGTGTCCATGGCGACGATCACGCCGACCGTGGTCAGCAGGCCACAACCGGCAAGGGCGATCGCGAACAGCGAGACGATCACCGAGCCGGACAGCAGGAACGCGCCGTACACGGCCGCGCCGATCACCAGCGCGGTGTACACCGCCGACTCGAAGCCGATCGAGATGCCGGCGAGGATCACCGTGGCAGCACCGGTCAGCGAGGTCTGGCCGACCTCCTTGACCGGCTTGTACTCGGTGCCGGTGAAGTAGCCGGTCAGCCACAGGATGATGCCGGCGAGCGCGATGCCGATGATCACCGCGACGGACGCGATCAGCACAGGGTTGCCGGCGGTCTGCTTGATCTTGTCGGACACCCCGTCCAGCCCGGCGAAGGAGCTCGGCAGGAACGCGAAGGCCGCCACCGTGCACAGCACCGCCGAGATGATCGCGGAGATGTAGAACGACCGCTTGATCGCGGAAAGGCCGTTCTCGCCGGTGCGGGCGTTGGTGATGTACACGCCGATCACGGCCGTGAGCACGCCGATGGCGGGCACGATCAGCGGGAACATCAGGCCCTGCGCGCCGAACGCGACGGTGCCAAGGATCAGCGAGGCGACCAGCGTGACGGCGTAGGACTCGAACAGGTCGGCCGCCATGCCGGCGCAGTCGCCCACGTTGTCGCCCACGTTGTCGGCGATCGTCGCGGCGTTGCGCGGGTCATCCTCGGGGATGCCCTGCTCGACCTTGCCGACCAGGTCCGCGCCGACGTCGGCGGCCTTGGTGAAGATGCCGCCGCCGACGCGCATGAACATGGCGAGCAGGGCCGCGCCGAAACCGAAGCCCTCCAGCACCTTGGGCGCCTGGCCCGCGTAGACGAGCACGACCAGCGACGCGCCGAACAGCCCGAGGCCGACGGTGATCATGCCGACGACACCGCCGGTGCGGAACGCGATCCTGGTGGCCTTCTCGCGGCCACCCTCCTCGTTGGCCGCGGCGGCGACGCGCACGTTCGCGCGGGTCGACAACCACATGCCGAGGTAGCCGATGCTCGCCGAGAACAGCGCGCCGACGATGAAGAACAGCGATCGACCGATCCGCTCGCCGGTGTCGTCGGCTGGCAGCAGGAACAGCAGCACGAACACGATCACGACGAACACGCCGAGCGTGCGGAACTGCCGGTTGAGGTAGGCCGCTGCGCCCTCCTGAACCGCCTTGGCGATGTCCTGCATCTTCGAAGTGCCCTGGCCGGCGGCCAGGACCTCCTTGAGCAGCACGTACCCGACGGCGAGGGCAGCGAGGGCGACCACGGCGACAACGGCGACAACGCCGCGATCACCCCCGGAAAGCTCAAGGCCATCCGCGAGGAACTGCCGGGACATCCGTCCTCCTGGTGAGTTTTGCCTGTCTCAGCGCCAGGAGCCGGCGAACATCCGTCAGCCCCGACGCGACGTCAGCACCCCATGCCGGGTGCGATGCGGCGGGAGTCTATTGGTAAAGGACTTCGATGCAGAGCCCCGTCCCGATACGTGTACACACCGTTATGTTTGATCTGTCGTTCGGGATCGATCAAGCCGGCGCGGATTAGGACATTCGAGTGGATCGGGTCCGGACACCCAGGGTCGCCATCGACCTACCGGCGGCAGCGGATCATCGAGGTGGCCCAGCGCACTTCGGCCCTTCGGGGCCAAAACGACATGATCTTCACCACTCTGTGTCACAGAACACGTGTGGCGGTTCGGTCTCTCGGATCGGTGGCGGCGACTCCGCTGCGCACACCTGTGTCAAGCTGCCTGTCGTGGGCGCGCAGCAGGAAACCGGCGAGGGCAACCGGCTGTTGGCCCGGGTGCTGGCCGGGGTGCCGAGCGGCGAGTCCCCGTTGACGCACGTGAGCGAACTTCCCGAGCGGACGGCCAGGTTCGGCGGCTGGCCGGACTGGGTGCCCGAGGACGTGGTCGCCGCGCTGCGCGCGACCGGAGTGCCCCGGCCGTGGACGCATCAGGTGGAGGCCGCGTCGCTGGCCAGGTCCGGCCGGCACGTGGTGCTCGCGACCGGCACGGCCTCGGGCAAGTCGCTCGCCTACCAGCTGCCGGTGCTCAGCGCGCTGACCGCCGACCCCAAGGCCACCGCGTTGTATCTGGCCCCCACCAAGGCACTCGGCGCCGACCAGCTGCGATCGGTGCGCGCGCTCGACCTGCCCGGCGTGCGGGCGGCGGCGTTCGACGGCGACACCCCGACCGCCGAACGGGACTGGGTGCGCACGCACGGGCGCTGGGTGTTCAGCAATCCGGACATGCTGCACCGGGGTGTGCTGCCGGCGCACGCGCGGTGGTCGACGTTCTTCCGGCGGCTGACGTACGTGGTGGTCGACGAGTGCCACACCTACCGGGGCGTGTTCGGCTCGCACGTCGCGCTGCTGCTGCGCAGGCTGCGGCGGATCGCCCAGCGCTACGGCGCCGACCCGGTGTTCGTGCTCGCCTCGGCGACCGTGGCCGACCCGGCCGCGTCCGCGAGCCGGCTCGTCGGCGTCGACTGCGTCGCGGTGACCGAGGACGCCTCGCCGCGCGGCGCGCGGACCGTCGCGCTGTGGGAACCCCCGCTGCGGGCCGAGCTGTCCGGCGAACACGGCGCGCCGGTCCGGCGGTCGGCGGGCTCGGAGACCGCGCGGATCCTGGCCGACCTGGTGATCGAGGGCGCCAGGACGCTCGCGTTCGTGCGCTCGCGGCGGGGCGCGGAACTGACCGCGCTCGGCGCGCGCCGCATTCTGTCCGAAGTGGACGGTTTGCTGGCGAACCGGGTGGCCGCGTACCGGGCGGGATTCCTGCCGGAGGAGCGGCGCGCCCTTGAGCGATCGCTCGCCAGCGGCGAGCTGCTCGGCGTGGCCACCACCAACGCCCTCGAACTCGGCGTGGACATCGCCGGCCTCGACGCGGTGGTGGTGGCGGGCTATCCCGGCACGCTGGCGTCGTTCTGGCAACAGGCCGGGCGGGCGGGACGGGCCGGCGACAGCGCCCTGGTCGTGTTCGTGGCCAGGGACGATCCGCTGGACACCTATCTCGTGCACAACCCGGCCGCCGTGCTGGACCGGCCGGTCGAGGCGACCGTGCTCGACCCGGCCAACCCCTACGTGTTGGCGCCGCAACTCGCCTGCGCGGCGGCCGAACTGCCGCTCACCCCGGACTGCCTGGAAACCTTCGGCGGCGACGCCGCCCGCGCGGTGGTCGACCAGTTGGTCGCCGACCGGGTGCTGCGGCGGCGGCAGACCGGCTGGTACTGGACCTCGCACCAGCGCCCGCACGGCGACGTGGACATCCGGGGTTCCGGCGGCGACCAGGTCGTCGTGGTCGAGGCGGACTCCGGCCGGATGCTCGGCACGGTGGACCACGGCTCGGCTGGCTGGCAGGTGCACTCCGGGGCGGTGTACCTGCACCAGGGCGAGTCCTACGTCGTCGACGCGCTCGACCTGGACGACGGCCTCGCCATGGTGCACGCGGAGAACCCGGACTGGACCACCTCGCCACGGGACGTCGTGGACATCTCGGTGGTGCGGACCGTGCGGGAGGAGCGGCACGAGGGCGGCGTGACCGTGTGCCTCGGCGAGGTCGAGGTGACCTCGCAGGTCGTCGGCTACCTGCGGCGGCTGCCGTCCGGCGCGGTGCTCGACCAGGTGCCGCTCGACCTGCCCGCGCAGACGCTGCGCACCAGGGCGGTGTGGTACACGGTGAGCGAGGAGCTGTTGCGCGGCAGTGCGCCGGGGGGCGCCGGTCTGGATCCGGCGCGCGTCCCCGGCGCACTACACGCCGCCGAACACGCGGCGATCGGCCTGCTACCACTGTTCGCGACCTGTGACCGGTGGGACATCGGCGGAGTGTCGACCGCTCTGCACGCGGACACCGGGGAGGCGACGGTGTTCGTGCACGACGGTCATCCCGGGGGAGCCGGTTTCGCCGATCGCGGCTTCGCCGCGTTGGTCCCGTGGTTGGCCGCGACAAGGGAGGCGATCGCCTCTTGCGCGTGCCCGGCTGGGTGCCCGTCCTGTGTTCAGTCACCAAAGTGCGGGAATGGCAACGAACCGCTGGACAAGGCGGGTGGGTTGGCCGTGCTGGACGCCGTGCTCGGGGTTGTCGGCGGATACGGCGTCCAGCACGACCAGCTCGAGGGTCAGGCGATACAAGCCGGCCGCCCAACCGTGTGACTGCGTGACTGTGTGAACGGTGTGACCGGGTGATCGGAAATGCGTGACGGCGCGACCGGAGACCGCCGTTTCTGGTGCTCAGTAAGCGAAGTCGAGGCCCGCAGCCGCGCCAACCAGCTCGACGGCGTCCACCGGTTGGAGGATCGCCTCGGCGATCGCGTCCTGCACGATGCTCGCGTCCGGCAGGTCGAAGTCGCAGATCTGCGGCTTGACCCGCCAGTGCACGACACCGTGCGTCGCTGGCGTCGGCGGCAGCGGGATCCAGTCGCCGATGCCGTAGTGCCGGATGTCCTCGCGCTCGGCCAGCTCGGGACGCAGCCGCCGTCCCGACGCGATCAGGAACATCCAGCGACCGTCCGGAGTCGCGGCGATCGGCACCGGGATCCCGATTGCCCGCAGCGCACCGGCGACCCGGCGACCGAGATCGGCGCTCACCTCGATGGCGTCGACGACCAGGCCGGTGGCGACCAGGAGGCTGTAGGAGCGGCCGGTCCACCAGGCGGCCACCTGTTCCGGCTTGGTGCCAATGCGTTCCTGCCAGTCGCGGTGCACGGGAACGGGGCCGTCCTGCTCGACTCCGTTGCGCCCGGCCCAGCCCTCGCTGGTCGGATAGGTGCCTGGCAGCACTGGCCATCCGCGCCACGCGAGGCCGACAGCCTCCGCCCGTAGCTCAATGCGGAAGGCCCCGCGCCAACTATCCGACCAGTCCATCTGTGTCGCCTCCTTGCGCTTGAGGCACTGCGTCGTGCCCTCACCTAGACCTAACGGCACGGGGGCCGGGTGGGGTAACTCCCAGTCGACAACTGGTCGCTACGGCACGGCGAACGATGGCGGCACCATTGGGCGGCTTAATCACCGCCCGGGTGTCGGCCTGGTCATTAACAGCAGGTGAACCCCTAGTGAGCCCGCTCACCGTTGGTATACGACCGTTCGTCGCGTTTTGCCCCCGTCAGACTTCAGCCGGACCTGCACGGGCCTTCGCGTTTGTCGCACCGAACATCGCAAGCACCCCAGGAGGTCGAGCGGTGACCTCCACGGACACATCCCAGCCCTGAACTGTGCAACTGTGCATTTCCGCCCGCATCCGCTCGACCACCCACCGGGCCCGCTCGCATGCCGACGGCTCGCCGACGGGAAGCTGCGCCGCCGCGGCGAGCGCGGCCAGATCCGCCGCACCGGCCGCCCGATGCCGGGTGATGGCAACCGCGCCGAGGTCCGCCCCGACCGTGACGAACATGATCAACACGGCGAGTATCCCCACCGCCCAGACACTGGCCGAACCACGATCGCCGCCGTTCTCCCTGCGCGCCACCGGCCCGCGACCACTGCCGTTCTCCCTGCGCACCACAGGACCGCGACCGCTGCCACTCTCCTTTCGCACCACCGGACCACGATCGCCGTCGTTCTCCTTGCGCACCACCGGCCCACGACCACCGGGAACGCCCTTCGCCCGCCTCATCCGCCACCTCCCTCCTTCGCCACGGCGGGCTCCGCTGCGGCAGGCTCGATCACCGCGTACGCCTCCGCCCGCAGGTGGACTCCCGGCAACAACCCACCGACCGGCTCCGCCCGAACTTCCGCCCGCACCGTGTCGCCGTCCGTCGCCACGGTCAGCTCGGCGCCCTTCGGCCCGATCTGCGCGACGGCCGCCGCAGCCCGGGACTGCTCGCCCCTGGCGACGAGCCGCGCGGCCTCCCGCGCGGCGTCGGTGCAGCGCAACTCGCCGAGAATCGCCTGGAGCCCGAGCAGGCCGAGCACCAGCGCGAAGGCCAACGCACCCAGCGCCACCGCAGCCTCGACCGTGACCGCACCCCGGTCGCCGCCCCTCTCACCGTCCGGCGGATCGACACCGTCCGTCGGATCGAAGCTTCCCATCGCGCCCGCGCTGGCCATCGCGTCGGCAGTGGCCATCGCATCGACGCCAACCATCACGTCGGCAGCGACAGTGCTCGCTGCACCATCCCGGCCAGCGCCGAGGCGACCGCGTCACCGCGCAGCACCATGACCAATAGCAGAGCCAGACCCGCAGCGGCGATCATGCCGATCGCGTACTCGACGGTCGCCATTCCCTCGTCGGCGCGAACCAATCCGGCGAGCCGAACTCGAAAACCGTGCATCATGACTGTTCCTTTCACGCGCCTCTCGGCGTCGATTAAGTCCATTGTGGACATTCATGCGGTCAGCAGACCGCCGATCAACTCGATGACCACAGGCAGCACACCGAGACAAAGAAAGGCCGGCAGGAAGCAGAGGCCGAGCGGCCCGACGATCAGTACCGCCGCCCGCTGAGCGCGGGCCTCCGCGTGGTCGATGGCCGCCGCACGCACCTCGGCGGCGAGGTCAACCGCCGCCCCGGCCAGCGCCGCACCCGATCGAGCGGTGCGACGTGCGCTTCTCGCCAGCGCCGCGGTCTCGGCGTGCCGAAGGGCGGGCGCCCACGCCGCCACCGGATCGGCGCCGAGCATCAGCAATTCCCCCACGTGCCGAAGCACTCCCCCGATCGGGGCTGGCGCGCCATCGGCCACCGCGTGCACCGCTGTCGGCACCGGCAGTCCGGCCAGGAGGCACGCGGCCAACAGGTCCCACCGCGCCGCCACGGCAAGCGGATCGACCGGCCGCCGGCCCGCCCGCGACCGAGCCTGCGGACGCCGCGCCGTGAGCCAGCGGAACGCGGCGAACGAGCCAGCACCGAGCACCGTGCCCAGCACCGCACCGGTCACCCCACCGAGCAGCACCACGGCGACGATCGCGACGACAACCGCCGCCACCACCGAAAGCCACGGCCCCGCACCGCCGCGCGCCTGGGCGGATGCCGTGCCGTCCTGCCCGCAGATCGAGGCGACCCGACCGCTCGCAACAGGAGATCCCGGCACCAACCCGACGGCCACGGCCAGACACAGCGCGGCGAGCGCGGACTGACTCATGGCACGCACCCTCCGGGACACGGCCCAGCATCTGAGGGAACGCGACGGTCGGTGCCGCGGACAGGTGCTCGGGTCGCCGTTGGGCACCTCCTGTTGCGGGCAGTGGCGGATGGGTCGTTGTCGCCCGGTGGAGGCATCCGTGCCTCGGTGCGCACCGGTCGGGTCGGGCTCGGCCGGAGGTCGGTCGGGTCTGTGGTCATGTCGGCACCGCCTGGTTGGTGAGCCTGGCGCTCCAACCAAGGCCGGCGCAGATCAACAGCGCGCCGAGGACCAGGAGCGTCTGGCCGATCGTCGTGCTGCACAACAGATGCAGCGGCCGGGCTCCGGACAGTTCGCCGAGCAGCACGCCGAGCACGGGCAGCGCGGCGAGCACCGCGACGCTGGCCCTCGGGCCCGCGAGACGGGCGTGCACCTGCCTGGTGAAACGCACTCGCTGCACCAGGTCGCGGCGCACCGCGTCGAGCACCTCGGCGAGGGCGACGCCGTGCCGGTCGGCCAACCGCCACGCCGCGCCCACCTGGTCGAGAGCTCCGGCCAGCGCGGGATGATCGGCCGCGACACCCTGCAAGGCGAGCGCGACGTCGCCGCCGAGGGTGGCGGTGGCGGCGACGGCGGTCAGGGCCGCGGCGGCGAGCGCCCCGGCGTCCTCGGCCGCGCCTGCCGCGGCCGACGCGGGATGCGCACCGGCCCGCAACTCCACGACGAACCCGCCAAGTGCCGCGGTGATCGAGGCCGTCGCCGCGAGTCGAGTGCGAGCACCTCGGGACGCTCGCGAACGCCGCCACACCGTGCCGGCGAGCATCGTCGCGGCGATCGCGCCGCCGACTCCGGCCAGCGCGAAGCCGAGCACCGCCGCGGTCAGCAGCACCGCGGCCGTGCCGGGGCGCGGCCACGGTCCGGCCCGCCACCGACGGGCGTTCGGCCGCAGGATCGCCAGGCGTCGAGCGG
The DNA here is from genome assembly GCF_008386585.1 of Solihabitans fulvus. Lineage (GTDB taxonomy): Bacteria > Actinomycetota > Actinomycetes > Mycobacteriales > Pseudonocardiaceae > Solihabitans > Solihabitans fulvus. Next base: position 140,924 of record NZ_VUOB01000022.1, on the reverse strand, counting down.
CCGCTCGGCTGGGCAGCGCGAGGATCGCCAGGGCGAACACCAATGGCGCGAACCCGGTCATGGCGAATTCACCGCCGCACGAGCGGACGGCCTGCGGCGGCCGGGCTGGTCGCGTCGTCGCCAGAACCTGAGGACGAGCGAGATGAGCGGGACGCGATGGGACGGAAGGGTTGGTGGAGTGGGAAGTACAGAAAGGGCGGCTGGAATGCCCGGCGCTGTGGAGCTGGTTGGCCGGAGGCCCAGGCGTTTGAGCGTGTATCGCGGTGGCGCCAGTGCGGCGGAGCTGAGATTGGTCATGAGGGCGGACCTTTCGATGAGTCGGGTGGGACTGACGGGACGGCCTGGCGTTCAGGGCCTTGGGAGGCCTGGCGTCAGGGGCGGACGGCGTTCCGGGATGGTGTTGCGCGGTCGGTCAGCAGGGCGGTGAGGGCGGGGCGGGCTTCGCGCCAGCCCGTGGTGTGGTGCCAGGCGGATCGCACCCGGACGTGGTCGCCCTGTCGGTCCAGGACGCCGATCTCGGCCAGGTGGCGTCTGCCGTCGCGGTCGCGACGCATGTGCAGTACCAGGTGGACGGCCGCCGCCAGTTGGCTGTGCAGCGCCGAACGGCCGAGGCCGCCGGACGCGGCGAGGGCTTCCAGCCTGGCCGGCACCTCCTCGGGTGAGTTGGCGTGGACCGTGCCGGCGCCGCCCTCGTGACCGGTGTTCAGCGCGGCCAACAGCTCGATCACCTCCGCCCCGCGCACCTCGCCGAGCACGATGCGGTCCGGGCGCATGCGCAGCGCCTGGCGCACCAGCTCGCGCACGGTGACCTCGCCGGCTCCCTCCACGTTGGGCGGCCTGGCCACCAGGCGCACCAGCTGCGGGTGGTCGGGCTGGACCTCGCCGGTGTCCTCGACGCAGACCACGCGCTCCTCCGGCGGCACGCAGCCGAGCAGCGCGGCCAGCAGCGTTGTCTTGCCGGACCCCGTGCTGCCCGAGACCAGCAGCGCCAACCGCGCCGCGACCACGTCTCGCAGCACCGCGGCCAGCTCGTCGTCGAACGTGCCAAGCGCGCGCAGCGTGTCGAGGTCGTGCACCGCGGGCCGCAGCACCCGCAGCGAGATGCAGGTGCCGCCCTGCGCGATCGGCGGCAGCACCGCGTGCAGCCGCACCCGGCCCGCCGCGCCCGCGTGGCCGAGCCAGCCGTCCACGAACGGTCTCGCGTCGTCCAGCCGCCTGCCGACGGACACCGCGAGCCGCTGGGCGAGCCTGCGCACCGCGTCCTCGTCGGGGAACGAGACCGTGCTGCGCCGCAGCCCACCGCCGGTGTCGACCCAGACCTGGTCGGGGCCGGTCACCAGCACGTCGGTGGTCGCCTCGTCCCGCAACAGCGGTTCGAGCGGGCCGGCTCCGACGAACTCCTGTCGCAGCACCCGCAGCGCGGTGAGCAGGTCCGTGTCGCCGACGACCCCGCCGGCCTGCGCGCGGACCACCTCGGCGACCGCGGCCGGCGTGATCTCCGTGCCCTGGCCGGCGAGCCGCTGCCGCACCTGGTCGACGAACGGCGCGGTCACGACGCCTCCCGACGGCGGGACTCGGTGGACAGCTCAGCGAGCACGGTGGTCGCCGCCGAGGCGAGCGGGCCCCGGCCGCGGTCGGGGAACCTGCCGCGCTCCAACGCCCCGGCGAGCCCCGGCTCCGGCCGCATCGCCGCGATCAGCGACGCGCCGACCGCCTCGGCCACCTCCGGCGGGGTGAGGCCACCGGGGGCAGGCCCCCTGACGAGCAGCCGCAGCGCGACACCGCGACCCGCGACCCGCTCGACCACCCGTTTCGCCGCGGCACAGGCCCGAACCTCGGCCGGCACCACCAGGACCGCGAGATCCGCCCGGTCCAGCACCGCCTGCGCGGCGTCGGTGAGCTGCCTCGGCAGGTCGCAGACCACGGTCTCGCCGCCGCGCCTGCCCGCGTCGAGCACGGCGGCGACGGCCTGGGGCTCTGGCCCTGGTCCGGCCCGGTCGCAGGACAGCACGGTCAGGCCGCCTCGCCCGCGCGGCCTGCCGGGCAGCGCGGACCGGAGCGCGGCGGCGGCCACCCTGCCGCCGGTGAGCCGAAGCGCCGGCCAGCGCAGCCCCGACTGCCGCTCCGCGCCGAGGGTGAGGTCGAGCCCGCCGCCGAGCGGGTCGCAGTCGACGAGCAGCGCCCGCCCGCCGCGGCGCAGCACGGACTGGGCGACGGCGGTGGCGAACACCGAGGCTCCCGCGCCGCCCCGGCCGCCGAGCACGGCGAGCACCCGGCCGGCCGACTCGGCGGGACCGTCCAGCACGTCGGCGAGCGCGCCGACCAGCCACGACTCCCCCACGGGCAGTTCGATGACGCGTTCGGCCCCGATGGCGACCGCGTTCTCCCAGACGCTCGGCGGTGGTTCGCCGTGGCTCACCACGAGCACACGGCCGCGTCTTGGCAGGGTCGCTCGAGCGCATTCCTCGGCCATCAGGTCGTCGATCAGCACCAGCGGCGCGGCCGCCCAGCGCTGCCGCATGGCCTCGACGTCGGGCACCCGTTCCAGCTCGCAGCCCGCGACCGCAGCCAGCCTGAGCAGGTCGTCGAGCAGTGTGTCGTTCCCGATCAACGCGATCGGTCGCCGCAGGTCCATTGGTCTCCCCGTTTCGGTCCGTTGCCCGGCCCGACAGGTGGCCGGGCGGATCGAGACCAACGGTCCTTGGCGGTGAGTAACGCCACAACTGATCGTGATCAAGATGTGGACAGGTGGGGGTGTTGTGGACAAGTCAGCCCCGCCGAGCCGAGGACGCCGGGAATTGTCAGACCCGTGGGTCAGGATGAGCGGGGGCCTCCGTGCCCTGGCGACGACGAGGCGGCGCCGGGATGCGTTGCGGCGACGGCGAAGGGCGCGCGAGAGGCGACCGAACGCGAAGAGACGGCGAAGGCCGGGAAGGAGAGGCTGGTCAGCGGGCCGCGACCGGGTCCGGACATGGGACGACCCCCGCCAGGGGGGAGGGACGGGGGTCGTCAACGGTTCAGCCCCGGGGGGTCGGACTGAACCTGTCCGGCCGAACCGGACTCACATACTGTATCCCCCTGCGGCGCGCCGCCGCCTCCCCTTCGGGCGAAGGGACACGGGAAGATTTCGGCGACACGTCCCATCGGCGAACCCCGCAGGTCCGATCGGACCATTCAGCGGACGCCTAAGGTGGAGTGGTGACCGATTCCAGCAGCGGCGGGCAGCTCACGAACGGCGCCCGCGTCGCGGCGTTCTTCGACCTGGACAAGACGGTCATCGCGAAGTCCAGCACGCTGGCCTTCAGTCGCCCCTTCTTCCAGGAGGGGCTGATCAACCGGCGCGCGGTGCTCAAGAGCGCCTACGCGCAGTTCGTCTTCATGCTCGCCGGCGCGGACGCCGACCAGATGGATCGGATGCGGTCGCACATCACCGCGCTGTGCGAGGGCTGGGACGTCGAGCAGGTCAGGTCGATCGTCGACGAGACGCTGCACGACATCGTGGATCCCTTGGTCTACAAGGAAGCCACCCAGTTGATCACCGACCACAAGACCGAGGGGCACGACGTCATCGTGGTCTCGGCCTCCGGCGAGGAGATCGTCGCGCCGATCGCCAGCATGGTCGGCGCGACGCACAGCGTCGGCACGCGGATGGTGGTCTCCGGCGGCCGGTACTCGGGCGAGATCGGCTTCTACTGCTACGGCGAGAACAAGGCGATCGCCGCCAAGCAGTTCGCCGAGGAGCACGGCTACGACCTCGAGGCCTGCCACGCCTACTCGGACTCGATCACGGACCTGCCGCTGCTCGAGGTCGTCGGTCATCCGACGGTGGTCAACCCGGACCGGGCGCTGCGCAAGGTCGCCGCGCAGCGCGGCTGGCCCGTCCTGACGTTCTCCGACCCGGTGTCGCTGCGCGCCAGGATTCCGACGCCGTCGGGCACCGCCGTCGCGGCCGCCGCGGTCGGGCTCGGGGCGGTCGCCGCCGCGGGTGTCGCCTGGTACGGCCTGCGCCGCCGCCGCAACCGCTGAACCTCGCCGAATCGACTCCGGCCGGGTGACCGACACCGCCCGATCGGCGGTACCTGGCGTGGGCCGTTCGGCCGTATCTGCTGGTCGGCGACGCGGGCTTTCGCTACTGAACGTGGCTTGACCGGTGCACCCGTACGAGCCCTTGCTGTGACCGCCGACACGGATTACAAAGGAGGTGCGGACTTCTGGTCGGCTAGGGACGAAGCGGAAGAGAAGCGACGTCCACCCCGAAAGAACTCCGTGCGCGGACTTCGGGCACCCACGCGCAGCACGCCGCGGGAGGCTTGTCGTCTAGGACCTGCGTACTGGGACGCCGGACGCCGAGGTCAGGTTGGTACGACACGAGTTGCACGCTTGGTAACTCGACAGCCCGCGCTCGTGGCGGCGCCCGCAGGCCAACGGCCGGCGGGCGCCGCCGGCATATCCGGGCATTTCCCCCGAGCCGGGCTCCCGCCGTTCACCGGATCCGGGCGCTACCCGTTCACACGATGCGTGTTCCCGCCAGCTGCGGCACATTTCACCCAGCGCGGTCGGTTGACCCACCTCTGTGACGTGGGTAACTTGCCGATTTGAACCACGTTGTGGTGAATGACTTTCGACGCACACGAGCCCGCCAAGGCGCGGGGGGCTGGGAGACCGCTGTGCACCGGACCAATGCCGCCATCCGCAGTCCACTCACCATCCTGCTCGCCGGGGTCGTGGCCACCATCCTCGGGGGTGCTTCGCCCGCCATGGCCGCACGGACCAGCAGCGCGGGCCCCGCCGACCGGGGCGACGAGGCGATGCTGGCCAGTGTCGGCGCGGCGCTGCACGGCATGTCGCTCGAGGACAAGGTCGGCCAGCTCTTCGTCACCTACCTGCACGGCAAGTCGGCCGACGAGGTGAACGCCGACAACCAGAAGGACTTCGGCGTGGCCACCGCCGCCGACGTGGTGCGGCGCTACCACCCCGGCGGCGTCATCTACTTCCACAACGCCAGCCGCGACAACATCGCCGACCCCGCGCAGGTCGCCGCGCTGTCCAACGGGCTCCAGCGGGCCGCGACGTCCTCGGGCGTCCGGCTGCCGCTGACCATCGCCACCGACCAGGAACAGGGCATCGTCACCAGGATCGGGCCGCCGGCGACCCAGTTCCCCGGCAGCATGGCGCTCGGCGCGGGCCGCAGCGCGGCCGACGCGAAGCAGGCCGCCGCGATCACCGGGCGCGAGCTGCGCGCGATGGGCATCAACCAGGACTTCGCGCCGGACTCGGACGTGAACTCCAACCCGCAGAACCCGGTCATCGGCGTGCGGTCCTTCGCTGGCGACCCGGCGCTGGCCGGGCAGCTGGTCGCCGCGCAGGTCGACGGCTACCAGCGGTCGAGCTGGCCGACGGCGACGGTGTCGGCCACGGCGAAGCACTTCCCCGGCCACGGCGACGCCGGCACGGACAGCCACACCAGCCTGCCGATCGTCGACCACACCATCGACCAGTGGCGGCAGATCGAGAAGCCGCCGTTCGTCGCGGCCATCCGCGCCGGCATCGACTCGATCATGACCGCGCACATCGAGTTCCCGAAGATCGACCCGTCCGGGGAGCCCGCCACCCTGTCGCCGACGATCCTGACCGGCCTGCTGCGCCACGAACTCGGCTACGACGGCGTGGTGATCACCGACTCGCTGGAGATGGCGGGCGTCCGGCAGCTGCACAGCGACGCGGAGATCCCGGTGCTCGCGCTCAAGGCCGGCGCCGACCAGCTGCTGATGCCGCCGAACCTGGGGCTGGCCATCGACAGCGTGGTGGCGGCGGTGCGCAGCGGCGTACTCACCGAGCAGCGCATCGACCAGAGCGTGTTCCGGGTGCTGCGGATGAAGTTCCTGCGCGGCATCCTGGTCAAGCCGCTGGTCGACGAGAAGGCCGTCGGATCCGTGGTCGGCACCGCCGACAACCTGGCCGCCGCGCAGCGGATTACCGACCGCACGGTCACCGCGGTCCGCAACGACGCCGTGCTGCTTCCGGTGCGCGGCAAGCCGGGCCACGTGCTGGTGACGGGTTGGGGTGTCACCACCACGGCGACGCTGTCCGGGCGGATCGCGGCGCGCGGGCCTGCCGTGCAGACCATGGCGACCGGCTACGGGCCGAGCGACGACCAGATCGGCCAGGCGGTCACCGCGGCCGGCGGCGCGGACCTGGTGGTGGCGCTGACCAACGGGCTGCCGGACGATCCGCAGCAGCAGGCCCTGCTGACCAGGTTGCTGGCCACCGGCAAACCGGTGGTCGCGGTGGCCGTGCGCAACCCGTACGACACGGGGTACGTGGACGCGGCGCAGACCTGGCTGGCCACCTACTCCTACAGCGCGGTGTCGATGGAGTCGCTGACCAGGGTGCTGTTCGGCGAGATCTCGCCGAAGGGCAAGCTGCCGGTGAACGTCCCGGCGGGCGGCGACGCGAAGACCGTCCGGTATCCCTTCGGCCTCGGCCTGAGTTGGTAGCCGTGGGCGGCTTCTCCCGGCGGCGACTGCTCGCCGCCGGGGCTCTCGCGGTCCCAGCGCTGACCGCCGCAGGCTCGGCGGCGGCGGAAACCGAGCAGCCGGACGGGCGCACGGACGCGGACACCGCGCAGTCGGGGGTGCGCACGGGCGCGGAGGTGCTGGCCGCACAGGGCTGGCAGCGGTTGGCCGGCCGGCGGGTCGGGGTCGTCTCCAACCCGACCGGCGTGCTGCGGGACGAGACGCACATCGTGGACGCGATGGTCGCCGCGGGCCACGCGCCGGTGGCCGTGTTCGGGCCGGAGCACGGGTTTCGCGGCACCGCGCAGGCCGGCGGCTCCGAGGGCAGCGCCCCGGATCCACGCACCGGAATCATCGTCTACGACGCGTACGGCGCGAACCGGGACGCGCTGGCCGCGATGTTCCGCAAGGCCGGTGTGGAGCTGGTGGTCTTCGACATCGCCGACGTCGGCGCGCGCTTCTACACCTATGTCTGGACGATGTACACGGCGATGCAGGCGTGCGCCGCGACCGGCGCCGGGTTCCTCGTGCTGGACCGGCCAAACCCGATCGGCGGCAGGGCGTCCGGCCCGCAGCTCGACCCAGCCTACGCGTCCGGGGTCGGCCGCAAACCCGTTGTGCAGCAACACGGAATGACCGTCGGCGAGCTGGCCGGCCTGTTCCAGGGCGAGTTCCTGCCAAGCGACGGCGGCCGAGTGTCCACTGTGGACGTCGCGCGCGTGCGGGGCTGGCGGCGCGACGAGCTGCGCACCGACCTGCCGTGGGTGCCGCCGAGCCCGAACATGCCGACGCAGGACACCGCGCTGGCCTATGTCGGCACCTGCCTGTTCGAGGGCACGTCGCTGTCCGAGGGCAGGGGCACCACGCGGCCGTTCGAGACGATCGGCGCGCCCGGCATCGACTGGCGCTGGGCGGAACGGCTCAACGGCATGGCGCTGCCGGGGGTCCGCTTCCGGGAGGCCTACTTCGCGCCGACCTTCAGCAAGTTCCAGGGCGTCACCTGCGGTGGCGTCCAGCTGTACCGCACAGACGACGGCTCCTTCGACGCGATCCGCACGGCCGTCGCCATGATCGTGACCGCCCGCGCGGGCTACCCGGGTGTCTTCGGCTGGCGGTCGGACAACTGGATCGACCGGCTCACCGGTTCCGACCGACTGCGCCGGATGGTGGACGCCGGGGCGGGTGTCGACGAGATCGTCGGCGCCTGGCAGGCCGAGCTCGCCGCGTTTCGTCGACAGCGTGCGCCCTATCTGATCTACCGGTGAGGAAGTTATGCGACTTCAGGCAGCGGTGGCGGCCGCGATAATCACCGCCATGACCCTGACCGGGGCGACTGCGTTAGCCGAGCCGTCCGCCGACTTCGACTACGGCGGCACGGGCCGGTACGACCAGCCGTGGCACGGGTTCGCGCCGGCGTGGCTGACGTTGCGCGACGCGAACCCCGCCGATGTCGGGCTCGACCCGGCGCCGATCGCGGGCGCGCTCGACGCGGTGACGGGCTGGACCAAGCCGGGCCCCGCAGGCCACCCGATGTTCTCCGGAGCGGTGACGCTGATGGTGCACGACGGCGCGGTGGTCGCCGACCAGCCGGCCGGCTACGCGGTGCGCTACTCCGACGGCGCCGGCACCGAGCTGCCGCCGGACCAGCGCGTGCCGATGGCGCGGGACACGATCTTCGACATGGCCTCGGTGTCCAAGCTGTTCACGTCAATCGCGGTGATGCAGCAGGTCGAGGCAGGCCGGGTGGACATCAACGCGCCGGTGGCGAGGTACCTGCCCGAGTTCGCGGCCAACGGCAAGGGATCGATCACCGTCGTCCAGCTGCTGACGCACACCTCCGGCCTGCTACCGGACCCGGTTCCCTCGCTGTGGCAGGGATATCCGGACATTCCGTCGCGGGTCAGGGCGATCATGGAGACGACGCCGGCCAACCCGCCGGGCACCACCTACTCCTACTCCGACATCAACCTGATGACGCTCGGCCTGCTCGTCGCGAAGGTCAGCGGGTCCACTTTGGACGGTCTGGTGCGCGAGGGCATCACCGCCCCGCTCGACATGTCGGACACCGGGTACAACCCGCCGGCCAGCAAGCTCGACCGGATCGCCGCGACGGAGTTCCAGACGAGCCCGCCGCGCGGAATGGTGCGCGGCCAGGTGCACGACGAGAACGCGTGGTCGCTCGGCGGGGTCGCCGGGCACGCCGGGGTGTTCTCCACCGCGCACGACATGGCCGTGCTCGGCCAGACCATCCTCAACGGCGGCACGTACCGGGGACACCGCATCCTGCGCGAGGACACCGTGCGGCAGATGCTGACGAACTTCAACGCGAAGTTCCCCGGCGACTCGCACGGGCTCGGCTTCGAGCTGGACCAGCGCTGGTACATGGCGGGGTTGAACAGCGCGAACAGTGCGGGACACACCGGCTACACCGGCACGACGTTGGTGCTCGACCCCGAGTCGAGGTCGATCGCCATCCTGCTCACCAACCGGGTGCACCCCAGCCGCAACTGGGGCACGATCAATCCGGCCCGGCGCGCGGTGGCGGACGGCCTGGCCAGGTCGATGGCCGTGCGGCCGAGGCAGGGCAGCACGGAGTGGACCGCGACGGCCGCGGCCGACCAGGCGGTGACGCTGTCCACGAAGCAGCTTCCGGTGCGCGGGAAGACCATGCGGGTCTCCTTCGACGCCTTCGTCGACGTCGACGCCGAGGACGGCGACCAGCTCGCCCTCCAGTCCAGCGCCGACGGCGTCGCGTGGCAGCCGGTGCCGGTGCTGGCGGAGGGTGTCGGCGCGCCGCAGGGCCCGCAGCCCGCGCTCGCCGCCTACGGCCACCGACGCTGGTGGCGGGTCAGCGCCGAGCTACCGGCGACGGGCTTTCTTCGTTGGCAGTTCACCAAGGCCGGCATCTACTTCGGCCGGGGCGTCTACCTGGACGGGATCCGCGTGCAGGACAGCCGTGGCGTGCTGTTGGACGCCGAGCGCGACCCCGGCGCGCTGACCGCGCAGGGCTGGTCGGTGGTGAGTCGCTGAAGATTTTTTGCAGCCGCCCGATATCGGCACTTTAGGACAGGCCGAGACCTGCCCTTTGGGCAAGCTGCCAGACAAATGGGTAGTTTTTCGCCGCGACATGTCACATTACGTCACGCCGCGGCGATAGATCCTTGCCAGTCCGGTGACTCTGCGGCACAAACGGGGTGAGGTGGACCCACCCTCCGTTGACCCGACCGGTGACTGTTAGTAAGTTTCCCACGTGTCCAGCGACAATCAGGTCGTCGAGGCCAGTGAGACGAGTCCACTGGTCAAGATCCGTTCACTGCTGCCGGGTCTAGCCCGTGCCGAACAACGCGTGGCCAAGGTCGTGTTGGACAACCCCGCCGTCGTGGCGCACCGCAGCATCACCGAGGTGGCCGACGCGGCGGGGACCAGCGAGACGACGGTGACCCGGTTCTGCAAGGCGATCGGGGTCGGCGGCTACCCGGAGCTGCGCATCGCGCTGGCGGCCGACACCGCCCGCACCGCGGCCCGCGCCAACCGCGACCTCGGCGGCGACATCGGCCCGTCCGACGACCTGCGGCAGGTCGTCGGCAAGGTCGCCTTCGCCGACGCGCGGGCCGTCGAGGAGACCGCGGAACAGCTCAACGTCGAGACCCTCCAGGCGGTCGTGAACGCGGTGGCCGCCGCGCCGAGGGTCGACGTCTACGGCGTCGGCGCGAGCGCGTTCGTCGCCTTCGACATGCAGCAGAAGCTGCACCGCATCGGCAGGGTGTGCTTCGCCTGGAACGACGCGCACATCGCGCTCACCTCCGCCGCCGTGCTCGGCGCCGGCGATGTCGCGGTCGGCATCTCGCACACCGGCTCGACCGCCGAGACCGTCGAGGCGCTTCGGGTGGCCAGGGAACACGGCGCGACGACGGTGGCGCTCACGAACTTCCCGCGCTCGCCGATCACCGAGATCGCCGACCACGTGCTGACCACGGCCGCGCGCGAGACCACCTTCCGGTCCGGGGCGATGGCCAGCAGGATCGCCCAGCTCACCGTGGTCGACTGCCTGTTCATCGGCGTCGCCCAGCAGCACATGGACAGCGCGCAGGCCGCGCTGGAATCGACCTACCAGGCGGTGAGCGGCCACCGGCTCGGCGCGCGACCGGACGGTCGCCGCCGGCAACGGGAGACCGGAAAATGACCACCCGACCAGGCCTGTCCGTGCGGGTCGAGTCGCCGACCGAGGCGCGCAACCCGCGCACGGTCGACATCGACCGCATGTCGACTCTCGACGTGCTGCGATCCATCAACGCCGAGGACCACACCGTGCCCGACGCGGTCGCCGCGGTGCTGCCGGAACTGGCCGAGGCCGCCGACCTCGCGGTGCAGGCGCTGTCCAGCGGCGGCCGGGTGCACTACGTGGGCGCCGGCACCTCGGGACGGCTGGCCACCATGGACGCCGCCGAGCTGGTGCCGACCTTCAACGTCCCGCCCAACTGGTTCGTCGCGCACCACGCTGGCGGTTCGCAGGCGCTCGTCCGGGCCGTCGAGGACGCCGAGGACCAGGCCGAGGGCGGCGCGGCCGAGATCAGGAAGCACGTCGCGCGCGGCGACCTCGTGGTCGGCCTGACCGCGTCGGGACGCACGCCGTTCGTGGTCGGCGCGCTGAAGGCGGCCGGGGCGCTCGGCGCACACACCGCGCTGGTGTCCAACAACCCGAACACGCCGCCGCCGGTCGAGGTGGACGTGCTGATCGCGCTGGACACCGGGTCCGAGGTGATCGCCGGCTCGACCAGGATGAAGGCGGGCACCGCGCAGAAGCTCGTGCTCACCTCGTTCTCCACGGCGGTGATGATCCGGCTCGGCCGGACGTACTCGAACCTGATGGTGAGCATGCGGGCCACCAACGCGAAGCTGCGCGGCCGCACGCTGCGGATCCTGCGCGAGGCGACCGGCCTCGAGGACCAGGAGTGCGCGGACGCCCTCGCCGACGCGGACGACGACCTCAAGGTGGCGCTCGTGCACCTGCTGTCCGGGGTGCCGACGGCGCGCGCGGCCGAGGCGCTCGCCGGCGCGAAGGGGCACGTGCGCGGTGCGCTCACGACGCTCGGGGCGACCAGATAGGACTAGTGTCGCCTTGGCGCTCCGTGCGGTTTGGCCGTTCTGGCTGACTCAGCAGTACCGGCAGCGGAGTCACCACCGTTTCGTCCACGAAGAGGACACGACGCTTCGTCCACGAAGAGGACACAAGGCTATGGACCTGACTCGCTTACGGACCTCGCCACGGCTGGTCGCCGCAGCAGCGGTGGCCGCGACGCTCGCGCTGACCGTCGGCGCCCCGAGCGGGTCGGCCGCGCCATCGACGGCCACGCCCTCGACGGCAGCGCACGTCCGGGCCGCCGACGTCACCATCACGCCGCCGGGCGTGTACGCGTACGTGGCCGACAACGCCGCAGGGACGGTCTCGGTGCTCGACACCGCGACCAGCACCGTCACCGGCACCATCCACCTCGACGCCGGCACCACCGTGCGGCGGCTGATCGCCAGCCCCGACGGCCTCTACCTCTACGCCCTGACCGGGCTCGGCCGGATTCAGCTCCTCGACCCGATGACCAGCGAGGTCATCGGTCCGCTCGCCGGCACGGCCGAGCGGACCTATCTGCCGAGCTTCCAGACCATGGAGCTGAGCCCGGACGGCAAACACCTGTACGGGCTGGAAGCCAGCAACGGGGCGGGCTCCGCCGTGTCGGTGTACGACTATGACACCGCCACGTTCACGCTCAGCCACGTGATCTGGACCAAGGCCATCGAGCTGGCGGGGGTCGCGTTCAGCCCGGACAGCAGCCGCGCCTACCTCAGCGGCGGCAACTCCCTGATGGTCATCGACACCGCGTCCGGCACGGTGACGACCGACCACGGCCTTGGGCGCCCCGCCGGTCACGTCGCACTGTCGCCGGACGGGCTGCGTCTCGCGATGATCGACCCCTTCTCGAGCCAGGGCAACAGGTCGATCACCACGTTCGACACCGCGACGCTCGCCGTCACCGGCCAGATCTCGCTCGGCGCCACCAGCCCCACCGGTGCCGACCTCGTCTTCAACAGGGACGGCAGGCGGCTCTACGCGGCCGGCTACCTGCGCGACATCACCGTCGTCGACACCGCGAGCACCACGGTCACGACCACCATCCCGGTCGGTGCCAACCGGGGCGTCCCGGCGCTCACGCCCGACGGCAGTCGCCTCTACGCGGCCACCGGCGACGCGCTCCAGGTGATCGACACCGCCACCGACACAATCGCCGCGCGGATCCCCAGCCCCCAGGGCACCGAGGACGACGCCGTCGCCGTTGGCACCGTGTGGGCCGACAACCGGGCGGGCAGCGCCTTGGACGCGAGGACGGCCACCGTCGCGCTGGACGAGACCACCGGGGCGCACTCCGCAGTCCACAACCTCAACGCCACCCTGACCGGCGACGGTGCGCCGATCGCGGGCCAGACCGTCGCCTTCGTCATGACCGACCGCACCCTGCTGTGCACGGCGGTCACCGACTCCAACGGCTACGCCGCCTGCGACTCCTCGCTCTACCTTCCCCAGGCCCAGCGGTTGATCGCGGAGGGCTTCCTCGCCGAGTTCTGGGGCTCGGCGGACTACCTGCCCACCGCCGACCTCGGCAGCGCCACCCAGGAGTAGTCGAGTCAGCCGGCCGCGGCCGCGTCGGCGATGCTGGTCGCCTCGCGCGCGCCCGCGACGATCGCCTCGCAGCAGAACACCAGCCAGCCGCCGACGCCCTCCGGCGTGCCCTCGGCGAACGCGGCGGCCGCCGCCGGGTAGGCCGGGCCGCGGCGCAGGTAGGCGACCTCGGGCACGGCCAGCCCCTTGGGGTCCAGTCCGGTGGCGATCGAGGTCAGCCGGGACGCGGCCCTGGCGACCACGCCGCCGCCCTGCTCGAACGGGTTGAGCGCGAGCAGTTCTCCGTGCACCACGGCGGCGAGCAGCGGGCCGGGCACCGACGTGCCGCCCGCGACGAGGCCGGCGAGCAGGTCGAGGCGGGTCGCGACGCCGGGGGCCTGCCTCGGCCGGCCGAGCAGGTCCGACTGTCCCGCCGGCACCAGGTCGGCCGCGGCCAGCACGTGCAGCCTGGCCAGCGCCTGGAGCGGGGCCCGCTGCCAGGTGGTCAGGAGCAGGCCGAGCGACTCGGCGACCCGCAGCGCGCCGGCCAGCACCGGATCGGTGACCTCGCCGTCGGCTGGGATGTCGGTCGGTCCGCCGTCGAGCGCGGCCGAGGCTCTGGCGGCGCGCACGGACGCCTCGGCCGCCGTGGTCGGCCAACCCCTGCGGTTGGTCGGGTGCCGGTGCACCTCGCCGACGGCGTCCCTGGCGGCCTTGACGGCATCGGTCACACCGGGCAGGTCGAGCAGTTGCGCCAAGGGGTCGGTCACGACGACGGACAGTACCCGGGCGCAAAGTGGCTATCGCAAAATCCTTCGATGTGGACGTTCCAAGCAGGCCACTTGGCGATTAACGTGACTGACCGTGAGCGAGGACTGTTACGACCGCCCCACCCTGACCGGCCGACACGTCCGGCTCGAGGCGCTGGCCCCTGAGCACGCCGACGGGCTCTTCGAGGCCGGCAAGGACCCGGACATCTGGACCTGGCTGAGCGTGCGGCAGCCCGCCGACCTCGCCGGGATGCGCAGCCAGGTCGCCGACATGATCGCCGCGCCTGGCCGACTGGCCTGGGCGCAGCTCGACGCGGCCACCGGCGAGGTCGCCGGCACGACCTCGTTCTACGAGATCTCCCCCGCCCACCGCGGCCTCTACATCGGCTTCACCTGGATCGGCGCGCGCTGGCAGCGGACCAGGCTGAACACGGAGGCCAAGCTGCTCCTGCTCGGGCACGCGTTCGACACGCTCGGCGCGAACCGGGTCGGCTGGCACACCGACATCCGCAACGAGCGCTCGCAGCGGGCCATCGAGCGGCTCGGCGCGCAGCGCGAGGGCGTGCTCCGCGCGCACCGGGTCCGGCCGGACGGCACGGTTCGGGACACCGTCACCTACTCGATGACCTCGGCCGAGTGGCCCGCCGCGCGGGCCGCGCTGACCGCGAAGGTGGCGGACACCCGCCCCTGACGAACCGAATTGGTCTGAACCTATTGTGAGTGGCGACCTGTCGAAGCAGGGCCACGCGCACTACGGTCACACCAGCACGTGTTCAGTCAGGATTCAGGAGGTTCCGCGCCATGACCCAGCCGTCGGACCAGGGCGCCGCCCTGGACAACCTGCTCACCGAGAGCAGGTCGTTTCCGCCAAGCGAGGAGTTCGCCGCCGAGGCCAACGCGACCTCAGCGCTCTACGACGAGGCGACCGCCGACCGCGAGGCGTTCTGGGCCAAGCAGGCCGAGCGGCTGCACTGGGACACCAAGTGGACGCAGGTCCTTGACTGGTCGGACGCGCCGTTCGCGAAGTGGTTCGTCGGCGGCAGGCTGAACGTCGCGTACAACTGCGTCGACCGGCACGTCGAGTCCGGCCACGGCGACCAGGTCGCCATCCACTGGGAGGGCGAGCCGGGCGACCAGCGCGCCATCACCTACGCGGAGCTCCAGCGCGAGGTGTCCAAGGCCGCCAACGCCCTCGTCTCGCTCGGCCTGCGCACCGGCGACCGGGTCGCGATCTACCTGCCGATGATCCCCGAGGCCATCTTCTCGATGCTGGCCTGCGCCAGGCTCGGCCTGCCGCACAGCGTGGTCTTCGGCGGCTTCTCCGCCGAGGCGCTGCGCACCAGGATCGACGACGCCGAGGCGAAGCTCGTCATCACCAGCGACGGCCAGTTCCGCAGGGGCAGCGCGGTGCCGCTCAAGGCCGCGGTCGACGAGGCGGTCAGCAGGACCCCGTCGGTCGGCAACGTGCTGGTGGTGCGGCGGACCGGCATCGACGTCGAGTGGACCGAAGGCCGCGACCTGTGGTGGCACGACGTGGTCGACGCGCAGTCGGACGTGCACGCGCCGGAGTCCTTCGACGCCGAGCACCCGCTGTTCATCCTCTACACCTCGGGCACCACGGGTAAGCCCAAGGGCATCCTGCACACCTCGGGCGGCTACCTGACCCAGGCGGCCTACACCCACTTCAACGTCTTCGACCTGAAGCCGGACACCGACGTCTACTGGTGCACCGCCGACATCGGCTGGGTCACCGGGCACAGCTACATCGTCTACGGCCCGCTGGCCAACCGCGTGACGCAGGTCGTCTACGAGGGCACGCCGAACACCCCGCACGAGGGCAGGCACTGGGAGATCGTGCAGCGCTACGGCGTGTCGATCTACTACACCGCGCCGACGACGATCCGCACGTTCATGAAGTGGGGCAACGACATCCCCGCGAAGTTCGACCTGTCCACGCTGCGCGTGCTCGGCAGCGTCGGCGAGCCGATCAACCCCGAGGCGTGGATCTGGTACCGCGAGAACATCGGCGGCAACCGCGCGCCGATCGTGGACACGTGGTGGCAGACCGAGACCGGCGCGATCATGATCTCGCCGCTGCCCGGCGTGATCGCCGCCAAGCCCGGCTCCGCGCAGCGGCCGTTGCCCGGCATCGGGGCCAAGGTCGTCGACGACACCGGCGCCGAGGTGCCGGCCGGCGGCGGTGGCTACCTCGTGCTGGACGAGCCGTGGCCCGCGATGCTGCGCGGGATCTGGGGCGACGAGCAGCGCTACCGCGAGACGTACTGGTCGCGGTTCGCCGCGCAGGGCTTCTACTTCGCCGGCGACGGCGCCAAGTACGACGCCGACGGCGACATCTGGCTGCTCGGCCGCGTCGACGACGTGATGAACGTGTCCGGGCACCGGATCTCCACCACCGAGGTGGAGTCGGCGCTCGTGTCGCACCCGACCGTCGCCGAGGCCGCCGTGGTCGGCGCGACCGACCCGACCACCGGCCAGGGCATCGTCGCGTTCGTGATCCTGCGCGGCGGCGTCGCGCAGGACCAGGCCAAGGGCGCCGAGGCGATCAAGGCGCTGCGCGACCACGTGGCCAAGGAGATCGGCCCGATCGCCAAGCCGAGGCAGATCATGGTCGTGCCCGAGCTGCCCAAGACCCGCTCGGGCAAGATCATGCGGCGGCTGCTGCGCGACGTGGCGGAGAACCGGCAGGTCGGCGACGTCACCACGCTCGCGGACTCCTCGGTGATGGACCTCATCTCCAGCGGCCTGAACACGAGCGCCTCGGAGGACTGAGCGTTTCCGCGCGGGGGTGGGATTTCGCCTAGGGCTCGGCGAAATCCCACCCCCGCGCGATTATTCCGATTGCCCGGTCGCGTCGAATAGTGCGCCGAACAGAACATTTCCCTGCTCCATTTGTCGCTCGCCCCGGTTTTCTGGGCGGGACGATGTGTCACCGCATTGTCGCCGGCCGTATGTTGGAGCGGTGAACGACGGCGCTTTCGACAGCTTGACCAAGACATTCGTCGAGCTCGCCGACACACTGGTCGACGATTTCGATCAGGTTGGTTTTATCCGGCTGGTGGCGGCCCGCTGCGTCGAGCAGCTTGCGGTGCCGGCGGCCGGACTGCTGCTCGTCGATCACGCCGGAGCGCTGCACACCGCCGGGGTGTCCCGCGACGGTTCCGACGTGCGCGGGCTGATGGCCGCGCAGCAGCGACGGAGCCCGAGCCTGGAGTGCCACCGGACCGGCGAGCGCCTGACGGTGCGCGACCTGCCCGCCTCGCTCGGGCGCTGGCCCCGGTTCGCCTCCGCCGCGCTGGCGCACGGCTTCAGCTCCGTCGACGTGCTGCCGCTGCGGCGGCGTGACCAGGGCATCGGCGCGCTCACGCTGTTCGGGACGGGGCAGGGCCAGCCCGACGGGGAGACGATCCGGATCGCGACCGCCCTCTCCGACGTCGTCACCATCAGCCTGCTCCAGCGGCGCGCCGTGCACCGGCAGGCGACGATCGGCCGGCAGTTGCAGCGGGCGCTGGACAGTCGAGTGCTGATCGAACAGGCGAAGGGAATCCTGACCGAACGTTTCGGTATTGACATGGATGTGGCGTTCACCGCGCTACGCGGATACTGTCGAAGAAACAACCGCCGACTGACCGAAGTCGCGGCCGAGATCGTGCGCGATCTCGACGCGGCAGACGAACTCGGACCGAGCCGAAATCCATTCGAGCGGCGTATTCGACCCCGCACTGACTGAGCTGAGCGGTTCGACCACCCGAACAGCTCTGCCCCGGCCACACTCGGCGGAGGACGATGGATGCGGCCGATGCTCCGGACCCCGGCGTCAACCAGTGGCATTGCGTCCGTCGAGCCGTAAGCGGCAGCCGACCTGTCGCGGGTTCCCTTTCCCCTGCTGGGCTCGCGGTGCGAGCGGACCAGGGGGAGCTGGGGTCTGGGGGCGTCTCCCGCCGCGACTTCCCACGGATGGCGGTGTCCGCCGGAAGCCGCGGCGGGAAGGCCGTCCGACGGGCGACCGCGACCGCCGCTGAGACCATTCGCACAGCTAAGGAATGGACGTCCCCCGTTCGAGCTATTAAGATCGCGTCAAGGTGAGCCGGGAAGTCTGGTCGGCATGAGGATCGTCATGTACCCGACCCCGGGAGTTGGTCTTGACCCGTCGCCGCCCAGCCGTCGCAGTCGCCGAGTTCGCCAGGTACCTGCGCACCGAGACCGTCGGCGGCATGGTGTTGCTCGCCGCCACCGCGATCGCCCTGATCTGGGCCAACTCGCCGATCAGCGGTTCCTACCAGGCACTGCGTGACCTCCGCGTCGGCCCCGGTTCGCTGCACCTCGACCTCTCGCTCGAGACGTGGGCCAAGGACGGCCTGCTCGCGCTGTTCTTCTTCGTCGCTGGGCTCGAACTCAAACGCGAGCTGGTCGTCGGCGAGCTGTCCAAGCTCAGGGCCGCGACCCTGCCAGCCATCGCGGCGCTCGGCGGCATGGTCGTGCCTGCGCTGGTCGCCGTCGTCGTCGGCGGGGGCGCGCCCGGCATGGACAAGGCGTGGGCCATCCCGGTAGCCACCGACATCGCCTTCGCGCTCGGCGTGCTCGCGCTGACCGCCTCCGGCATGCCAAGCGGCGCGCGGGTGTTCCTGCTCAGCCTCGCCGTGGTGGACGACCTCGGCGCGATCGTCGTCATCGCGGTCCTGTTCACCGCGAAGTTCAACCTTGTCGCCGCCGGCATCGCCGTGCTGCTGCTGGCGCTGTACTGGTACCTGCAACACAAGCGGATCACCTCGCCGCTGCTGTACGTGCCGATCGCGATCGGCACCTGGCTCGCCGTGCACGAGGCCGGCGTGCACGCCACCATCGCCGGCGTCGCGCTCGGGCTGCTCACCAGGGTCCGGCGCGACCCGTACGAGCACGAGGCGCCCGCCGTCCGGCTCGAACACCGGTTGCAGCCGTGGTCCTCTGGCTTCGCGGTGCCGGTGTTCGCACTGCTGGCCGCCGGAATCCCGGTCAGCGCCAAGGCACTTGGGGCCACCTTCGACAACCCCGTCGCGATCGCCGTGCTCGTCGGGCTCGTCGTCGGCAAGCTCGTCGGCATCGTCGGCGCGTCCACCCTCGCGATCAAGCTCGGGCTCGCCGTCCGGCCCAAGGACCTCGGGCTGCGGGACATCTTCGCCGTGGCGATGCTCGGCGGCGTCGGGTTCACCGTCAGTCTGCTCATCGCCGACCTCGCGCTGACCGGCACCATGGCGGAACAGGCCAAGACGGCGGTGCTGCTCGCGTCGATGATCGCCTCGCTGCTCGCCGCCGCGCTGCTGGTGCGCCGCAGCAAGGTGCACCAGCGCCGCAGGACCGAGGTCGAGGAGTCGGCGTAGGAGTGCGGTGGCGCGGCACACGCACCGGTTGTGGCCGGTCGGCCAGCCTCGGATCTGGCCACATGGCACGATGACCCGGTGACGAGCGCCCAGCAGAACGCCAACGGCAGCCGTGGGGGTGCCGGGCTGCCACCAGTCCCGTCGATTCCGCTGACCGAGGACGGTGCCGCGCGCGTCGCGGGCGAGTCCTCCATCGGCGGCCTGGTCCGCGACGCGACCACGCACGTGTCGACGCTGATCAGGGCCGAGGTGGAACTCGCCAAGCAGGAAGTCACCGGCGAGATCAAGAAGGGCATCAAGGGCAGCCTGTACTTCATCGTCGCGCTGACGATCGGCCTGTTCAGCCTGTTCTTCTTCTTCTTCATGCTGGCGCAGGGCATCCACGCGCTCGGGCTGAACGAGTTCTTCTCGTTCCTCATCGTGTGGGGCCTGATGCTCGCCATGGTGGTGCTGTTCGTGTTCCTAGGCGTGCGCAAGCTGAAGAAGATCCGCGCGCCTCAGCGAACCATCAGCACACTCCAGGACACCGCTGCCGCGCTCCGACACCGCGACCAGCGCGCCGACGAGCACCCCGCCTACTAGGTCGGGCGGGCGCATCAGTACCGCAGTGCGGCGGCGGGAACGAAACTCCGAGAAGGTGGTGACGCCACCGCCGGATCCCTCGACCGTGCGCGTCAGCGGTCCGTGGACGCACCGCGACGTCTCGGCCAACGGCATCCGGCTGCACGTCGCCGAGCTCGGCGACGGCCCGTTGGTGTTGCTGCTGCACGGTTTTCCCGAGTTCTGGTGGTCCTGGCGGCACCAGCTGACCGGGCTGGCGCAGGCGGGATACCGGGCGGTCGCCGTCGACCTGCGCGGGTACGGCGACTCCGACAAGCCACCGCGCGGCTACGACGGCTGGACGCTGGCCGGGGACGTGGCCGGGCTGGTGAAGGCGCTCGGCGAACGGCGGGCCGACCTGGTCGGGCACGCCTGGGGCGGGCTGCTCGCGTGGACGGTCGGCGCCATGCACCCCAGGGTCGTCCGGTCGGTGTCGGCGATCTCCGCGCCGCACCCGCTCGCGCTGCGCAGGGCGATCCGCCGGCACCCGCGCGGCCAGGGCCGCGCCGCGGGGCACGTGTTCCGGTTCCAGCTTCCGCTTGCCCCGGAACGCTGGCTCACCAGGGACGGCGCGGCGAACGTCGAGCGGCTGCTGCGAACCTGGTCAGGTCCTAAGTGGACGGT
Source organism: Solihabitans fulvus (assembly GCF_008386585.1). Classification (GTDB taxonomy): domain Bacteria; phylum Actinomycetota; class Actinomycetes; order Mycobacteriales; family Pseudonocardiaceae; genus Solihabitans; species Solihabitans fulvus. The sequence continues at coordinate 120,391 of NZ_VUOB01000022.1, read as the reverse complement.
CGTGCCCGGCTTCGACGAGGCGGTCCGGCGCAACCGCGCGGCCATGCTCGTGCCAGGTGTCGCGCACAGCGCGCTCGAGTACTACCGCTGGGCGGCGCGGTCCCAGCTGCGCGGCGACGGCAGGCGCTTCGCCGAGGCGGTCGACCGGCGGCTCGACGTCCCGGTGCTGCAACTGCACGGCGCCGACGACCCGGTGATGCTGCTGTCCACCGCGCAGGCCTCGGCGAACTGGCTCGGCCCGCGCTCCGAACACCGCTACCTGGACGGCGTCGGGCACTTCCCGCACCAGGAAGCCCCGCACACCACCACGCGCACGCTCATCGAGTTCCTCGCGCACGGCGAGCCGGACCACCGGCCGTACTAGAACGCGCGTCCCGGATCAGCCGGTGCAGACGCCCGTCGTCACCTTGTGGTCGTAGCCGCTCGCCCTCGCGACGTAGTCCCTGACCTGGCTGCCCGTCAACGCGAAACCCGTCTCCGGGTCGTCGACCGCCGCGCCGAACACCACCCCGAGCACCTGGCCCTTCGGGTCGCTGGTCGGGTCGACCAGCGGGCCGCCGGAGTTGCCGCTGCGCACCGTCGCCCGCACGGTGTAGACGTCGCGGCGCACCTTCTTCGAGTCGTAGATGTCCGGCCCGGACAGCTGGAACCGCTCGCGGACCCGCGCGGGGGACACCGTGTACGGACCGTCCAGCGGATAGCCGAGCACGATGCCGTCCTGGCCGGGGCTCGCGTCCTGCTGGCGGAACGCCAGCACCGGCGCGCTCAGGTCGGGCACCGCGAGGATCGCGATGTCGACGTCCGGGTTGTAGTAGACGACCGTCGCGTCGAGCTGTCCGCGCCCGACCTCGACCGCGACCTCGCTGGTGCCGGCCACCACGTGCGCGTTGGTCAGCACCCGCTCCGGCGCGACCACGAACCCGGAGCCCTCCAGCGCCCGCGAGCAGGACGGCGCCCTGCCCCGGATCTTCAGCACGCTCGCCTGCAACTGCTGCGCCACCGGGCTGTTGAGCAGCGCCGGGTCGGGTGGCTCCGCGCTGCGGATCGGCGTCTTGCTGAACGGGTCGACGGCGGCGGGGAAGCCGGACACGTCCAGCAGGTTCTTCAGTTCCTCCGAGAGGTTGCGCGCCGACTGCGGCATGACGTCGTTGACCGCGCCGAGCACGGTCGAGCCGCGGATCGCCGAGGCGAGCCCAGGCAGGCCCGCGACGGTGGTCAGCGGCAGCGCGATCAGCCAGGCGACGGCGAACACGACGGCGCCCTGCACCACCGCGCCGAGCGCGTTGTCCACGCCGCGCAGCCGGGTCGCGTCGACGCGCTGCTTGATCGACCTGCCCACGTACACGCCGAGCGTCTCGCCGAGCGCGACGAGCAGCACGACGATGGCCACCGCGAAGGCGACCTTGGTCGTCTGGTTGCTGAACTGCTCGACCACCAGCGGCGCCAACCGGATGCCGAGCACCGCGCCGAGCAGCACACCGGCGAACGCCGGCAGCGCGGTGACCATGCCCTGGCGGGCCCCGGAGACCGCCGCGAGCACCGCAAGGGCCACCACCAGCAGGTCTACCCAGTTCACCCCTGCTACCTCCGCGTTCGGCGGCTCACGTGGCCCGCAACGCTACGTCAAGATCGCGCACATCGGTGGCATCCCACGGCCGTTCCCAACCGCCGAGGGCGAGCAGCCCCGTGAGCAGGCCGGCGGTGAACCCCCACACCAGCATGCCCGGCACGCCGAACGCCGGCCCGAGGAAGCCGGAGGGATGCCGCACCTTGAAGCGGTTGGCCGGGTCGGCGAGGTAGCTGATCGGCACCCTGGCCACCGCGGCGGTCTCCGCCTGGTCGACCGGCCGCACCGGGCACGGCTCGACCCACTGGCCGAGGACCGGGGTGACCAGGAAGCCCGACGGCGGCACGTACAGCTCGGGCAGCAGGGCCACCGGCCGCACCCCGGTCGGCAGCACCCCGGTCTCCTCTTCGGCCTCGCGTAACGCCGTCGCGATCGGGCCGTCGTCGGCCGGGTCGGCCGCCCCGCCGGGGAAGGCCACCTGCCCTGGGTGCGAGCCGAGCGTGTCGGCCCTGCGCAGCAGCAGGATGTCCGGCCCGTCCGCGCCGTCGGACTCGCCGAGCAGCATCAGCACGGCGGCGGCCCTGCTGCTCCCGTCCGGCGGCGGCGAGAGCCTGGTGAACGCGGCGGCGTCCAGCCCAGCGGTGGCCTCGACCAGCCCGCGCAGCCAGTCCGGCGTGTCCGCCGGGTCGACCAGCGGCCCTGCGGACACCGTCTCGGGTCGCCATCCTTGGTGAACGCTCATCCTGCCCCCAGGTACTTGCTGACGGTCTGCCGCACCAGCTCGGCGGAGGTGAACAGCAACGGGTCGGTGATCCGCTGGACGGTCCCGTCGGCGTGCACGAGGAAGCTGGCCGGCAGCGACGGCGGGGCGTGCAGCGCCCTGCCGACGCTGCCGTCGGCGTCGAACACCGAGGGCAGCCGGACGCCGAGCCTGGTCAGCAGGCCGAGGGCGTCGTCGGCCCTGCTCTGCTGCGCGACGCCGAGCACCGCGATCGCTCCGGGCTGGCTCGCGTAGGCCTCCAGCACCGGCAGCTCGTCCTTGCACGGCAAGCACCAGGTGGCCCACAGGTTGACCAGCGTCGGTCGGCCGGCGAGCGCCGCGCCGACGTCGAGCTGGCCGCCGTCGCCGAGGCAGCTGGTCCGCAGCCCGGCGACCCCGGTCGGGGCGGTCGCAGCAGGCTGGGGCTGCGGGCACGGCCGCAGCGCCGCCGTGCTCCTGATCGCGGCGAGGTCGGGGGCCGGGGTGGTCGCGGCGGGCCGCGACGCGGCGGGCGAGTCCCCGCCGCGCGGCCACAGCGCCACCGCGGCGGCCACGGCCAGCACGAGGACGACCAACGCCCATCGGACCCGGCCGCTCACCGTGTCGCGCCCCCGCCGGCCCGCACCTGCTCGGCGAAGGCCAGCAGGTGGTCGGTCTCCTCGCCCTTGACCAGCTTCGCGGCCTCCTGCGGGTCGACCGGGCCGGTGCCGAAGGACGGGCACTCCTTGGCCAGGAAGCACGCCCCGCAGGCCGGCTTCCTGGCGTGGCAGACGCGCCGGCCGTGGAAGATCACCCGGTGCGAGAGCAGGGTCCACTCCTTGCGCGGGATCAGCTCGCCGATGGCGTGCTCGACCTTGACCGGGTCCTCCTCGGCGGTCCAGCCCCAGCGGCGCACCAGGCGGCCGAAGTGCGTGTCCACGGTGATGCCCGGCACACCGAAGGCGTCGCCGAGCACGACGTTGGCGGTCTTGCGGCCGATCCCCGGCAGGGTCACCAGGTCTTCCAGCCTGCCGGGGACCTCGCCGTCGAACCGCTCGACCAGCGCGGCGCCGAGGCCGAGCAGCGAGGTGGCCTTGTTCCGGTAGAACCCGGTCGGCCGGATCAGCTCCTCCAGCTCGGTGCGGTCAGCGCCCGCGTAGTCCTTGGCCGTCCGGTACTTCGCAAACAGCGCGGGGGTGACCTCGTTGACCCGCTTGTCGGTGCACTGGGCGGACAGCACGGTCGCGACGACGAGTTCGAGTGGCGTGCTGAAGTCGAGTTCGCAGTGCGCGCCGGGAAATCCCTCGGCGAGCGCGCGTGTCATCCTGCGTGCGCGGCGGACCAGTCCTAGCCTGGTCTCCTTCGTGAGAGACGCCCGCAGACGCGCGGCCGGGTCAGGAGCGGGGCGACGCGTCGCTGGAGGCACGAAGTCAAGACTACGGGCGTGCGGAACGTGTTCACCTACCCCCGCGCGTGCGGGCGAAACGCGCGTGCGCAAAGATCGGAACATCATGACTGCCTGGCTCGTCATCGTCGTACCGATCGTGATCATGTTCTTCGCGCTCTTCATGGAGCGCGTCGAAGCTCGTCTCCGGCATGTGGCGGTGCAGGAGGACGAGGTTGAGGAGTTCCTGGAGCAGGCGCGCCCCGACGAGGTCAGGGCGCTGTACGGGCACGGCATCGGCCGGGCGTTGGAGCTGTTCCGGCTCCGTCGTCGCGGCGGGCGGGCCCGGCCTCGACAGAAGCGTCCCCGCCCCTGACGCGCGCCGGTCCGGCGCGCGAGCGATCGGGGTGGCCCCCGCCAGGGGGTCAGCTTTGGCACCGCCCACGGAGGAAGTCTCTGCGTGGGCATTTCAGGCTGCCCGGGGTCCGGTTCGGACTTCGGGCTCGCGGGTGTTCGGCGAGCCGAAAGGCGATCCGGGACATTCGGCTTAGACTGCACACAGTGATCGGCGGCACGGCGCTGGAGCTCGCACGACGTGGGAGCCCAGCGCCTCAGATTGCCGCCGCGTCTCGACAGGAGGGACGAGGTGGACGAGACTCTAGCCCGCGCGGGCATCTTCCAAGGGGTCGAACCGGCTGCGGCGGAGGCACTGGCCCAGACGCTGGAGTCCGTTGAGTTTCCGCGTGGTCATGTGATCTTCGCGGAAGGCGAGCCCGGCGATCGGCTCTACATCATCCAGGCCGGCAAGGTGAAGGTCGGCCGGAAGTCGCCGGACGGCAGGGAGAACCTGCTCGGCATCTTCGGCCCTTCGGACATGTTCGGCGAGCTGTCCATCTTCGACCCTGGCCCGAGGACGTCCACGGCCACCACGGTCACCGAGGTGCGCGCGCTGAGCATGGACCGACCGGCGCTGCGGCAGTGGATCAGCACTCGGCCCGAGATCGCCGAGCAGCTGCTTCGGGTGATCGCCCGGAGGCTGCGCAGGACGAACGCGAACCTGGCCGACCTGATCTTCACGGACGTGCCCGGCCGCGTCGCCAAGGCGCTGCTCCAGCTCGCCCAGCGGTTCGGCAGCCAGGAAGCCGGCCTGCTGCGGGTCACCCATGACCTGACGCAGGAGGAGATCGCGCAGTACGTCGGCGCCTCGCGGGAGACCGTGAACAAGGCGCTGGCCGACTTCGCCCACCGCGGCTGGCTGCGGCTTGAGGGCAAGAGCGTGCTGATTCTCGACCCCGAGCGGCTGGCCCGCCGGGCGCGCTGACGGGACTCAGCGCTACACAACGCTGGAAATACGAGGGACCGGGCGCCGCCCCCGACGCGGCGCACCGGTCCCTCGTGCTGCGCGGTCCATCCCCCGACGAACCGCGCTTCCATACCTCCGGCTCCAAGGCCCCGACCTGTTCCGCCGGAGGGAGGTTCGAGTTTCGGTCGATCTGGCTTGTTCAGTCGATTTGTCGACCATCAGGGCTGGTCAGTGCCTGGTTACCCGCTCGGGGGCCAGCTGACTCAACCATCGCATGCGCCCTCCCCCGAAACTCAAGCCCTGTCACCCGCAAGGACTCGAAATTCAGGTGTTTCCTCGCGCGGGTTCACCCATACATCGCATCGGCGTGACCAAATTGTGATCCTTTGCCGGCTACGGCCGGGGTGACGGACTCCACCGGGATCAGTACTGGTACGGGCGTACCACAGCAGGCATACTGGTACGCGTGTCCCACTCTGCTCGTCTCGCCGACTACCGCGCCGCCCTGACCACCCCCGCGATGCGCGGCCCGGTGATCGCCTCGCTGCTCGCCCGCCTGCCCATCGCCATGGTCGGGCTCTCGCTGCTGCTCTACGTGCAGCGGCAGACCGGGTCGTACGCCACCGCCAGCCTGGTCTCGGCCAGCGCGCTGGTGGGTGTCGCGGCGGGCTCCGTCGTGCAGGGACGACTGATGGACCGGCTCGGCCCGACCAAGCCGCTACTGGTCACCATCGGGGTGTTCGCCGCCTTCGTGACCGCGTCCGTGCTGGCCACCGAGTCGCACGCCGCCATCCCCGTGCTGGTCGCGCTGGCCTTCGGTGTCGGCTCCACCGAACCGATGGTCGGCTCGGCCTCGCGGGCGTTGTGGACGCGGACCGTGCCGCCTGGCTCGACCAGGATGGCCGGCTACGCCTACGAGGCCATCAGCATGGAGGTCTTCTTCATCCTCGGCCCCGGCCTGTCCGGCGTGCTGATCGCCGCGCCGTGGGCCGGCACCGGCGTCGTCGTCGGCGCGGCCTGCATGGTCGCCGGCGGCCTCTGGTTCGCGCTGACCCCGACCGTGCGGTCGCTGCGGCCGACCGGGCACGAGACGCGCGGCTCCGCCATTCTCGGCGCGCTGGCCAGCCCCGGCATGCGCACGGTCGCGCTAGCCGCGCTCGGCTTCGGCGTCACGATCGGCTTCGTCGAGGTCGCCGTGCCGGCCGCGGCCACCAACGCGGGCCACACCGGCATGGGAGGCCTGCTGCTCAGCCTGTGGTCGATCAGCTCGGTGATCTTCGGTGTGCTCTACGGCATGCGCCCCTGGCCCCGCCAGATGCACCTGCGCCTTCCCGTCCTGCTCGCCGGCTTCTCGCTGCTGATCCTGCTGCTCGCCGTGCCGTCGACGCTGCTCGGCCTAGGCGCCGCGCTGCTGGTGGTCGGCACGCTGATCACCCCGCAGTCCACCTCCCACTCGGCCGCGATCGAGCAGGTCGCACCCGCCGGCACCGCGACCGAGGCGTTCGGTTGGGTGATCACCGCCGTCACCGTCGGGCTCGCCATCGGCCAGTCGATCAGCGGCCAGCTGGTCGACCACGTCGGCACGTCGGCCGCATTCGTCGCCTCGGCCGTGGCCGGGCTGATCATCGCCAGCCTGGTGTGGGTGTCCCGCCGCACCATCAAGGCCGGGATCCCCGCAACCACGCCGGCCAAGAGCGACGTCGAACTGGTCGGCCGCTGACGGGCTGCCCCGCCCGATCGCCGACCCGCCCGATCGCCGACCCATCCAATCGCTGACCTACCCAATCGCTGACCGCTCGATCGCTGACGGCCGGAACTCACGCCAACGGGTCCACCCCGGGGACATCTCATCCCCAGGGTGGACCCGTTTTTCCACCCCATCTCCACCCCCAGGAGGTTCATTCCCACCCACCCCGTCGCCTACCGTCGCCCCATGACCTTGTGACACCTCCGCGACAACGGGTCCCGGCAGGCAAGTCCCGACAGCAAGGGGTGGGGAGGGTAGATGAACGAAGGGCTGCGCTTCGGCGATCGTCTGCCGTCCGGCCGGCTGGTCGTGCACGTGCTCGGCACCGTGGTGCTGGCTTCCGCCCTGGTCACCGCTCGGCCCGACGGGCAGGTCGTGCTGGTGTGGCTGGCCATGGGCGCCAGCTTCGGCGCGTGGCTGGCCTCCGTCGTGCTGACGACCCGCCGTCCGGACCTGGCCGTCCTGGCGACCGCCGCCGCCTCGCTGTTGGCCGCGCCCGTGTCCGGCTCGGAGGCGGCAGGCGGGATGGTGCTGGTCTGCGTCTCGCTGGGGGTCTTCGCCGCGAACCCGCTGCCCCGGGTGCCGGCGATCCTCGCGCTGGCCGTCGCCGACGCCGTGCTCGTCCTGGGAAGTTCGCTGCTGTGGCACCGGACCCTGCTCGCCACGCTGATCAACCTCGGTGCGCTGCCGTTGGCCATGCTGTTGGCGCTGAACCGACGGCAGCACGTCGTGCAGGCACGGCAGACCGAGCTGCTGCTGGCGCAGACCCAGCTGGCCCAGCACGAGCAGGCCCGCGCAGCCGCGCTCGACGAGCGGGCCAGGATCGCCAGGGAGATGCACGACGTGCTCGCGCACTCGCTCGGCGCGCTCGGTGTGCAGCTGGAGGTCGCCGAGGCGTTGCTGAGCGAGAAGGGCGACGTCGCCGGCGCGCTGGCCAGGGTGCGCCGGTCGCGCAGGCTGGCCGTCGACGGGTTGAGCGAGGCGCGCAGCGCGGTGGCGGCGCTGCGCAGCGACGTGCCGCCGCTGGCCGAGGCCGTTGCCGTGCTCGCCGACCACCACGGGCGCGATCACGAGGTGCGGGTGGACTTCCGCACCGACGGCGAACCAAGGCCGGTGTCCTCGGCCGCCACGGTGTCGCTGCTCGGGGCCGCGCGCGAGGCGCTGACCAACGCCGCAAAGCACGCGCCGGGCGCGCCGGTCACCATCGCGCTCGCCTACGAAGCGGACGCGGTCCGCCTCGACGTGCGCAACGGCCCGCCACCACCCGACACCCCAACGCCCGACGTCCCGACATCCGACGCGCCAACGCCCGACGCCCCAGCCACGGCACTCCCAACGCCCTCGACCGCCCCCTCGACCGAGCGGTCGGTCGAGGGATCGATCGCCCCTGTCGACGGGTACGGGCTGACCGGCATGCGGGAACGCCTCGCGCTGGTCGGCGGCACGCTGTCGGCCGGACCGGGGCACGGCACGAGTTGGCGGGTGCACGCGGAGGTGCCGGCATGACGATCAGCGTGATCGTCGTGGACGACCAGCAGATCATGCGCGAGGGCCTGGTCGCGCTGCTGGAACTCCTCGACGACGTCACGGTGCTCGGCGACGCGGGCGACGGCGAACAGGCGTTGCGGCTGGTCGAGCAGGCGGCCCCCGACCTCGTGCTGATGGACCTGCGGATGCCGGTGATGGACGGCGTCGAGGCCACCAGGCGGATCAAGGCCGCGCATCCTCGGGTCGGCGTGGTCGTGCTGACGACCTACGCCGACGACGAGTCGATCACCGCCGCGCTGCTCGCGGGCGCGCGCGGCTACCTGACCAAGGACGCGGGCCGCGTGGAGATCGCCGCCGCGCTGCGAGCCGCCGCAGCCGGGCAGTCCACGTTCGACGCCACGGTGTCCCGACGACTGGTCGCCGCCCTGACCCGCCGAGACGAGCCCCCACAGCGACGCCCCGAGACCCCGAGACGCCCGGAGTCCCCTAACGGCCTGACCGCCCGCGAGGTCGAGGTGCTGCGACTGATCGCAAAAGGCCTGAGCAACCAGGAGATCGCCGGCACGCTGTTCATCGGCGAGAGCACCGTGAAGACGCACATCAACAACGCCTTCGCCAAGATCGGCGCCAGCAACAGGGCCGAAGCGGTGGGGTACGCGCACAGACACGGCCTCGCCGACACCCCACCGTAAGACTCGGCCGCGGAGGCCGAACCCAGCCGCCGCCGTCGGCTCAGCCGTGTGAGGCCGGGTCAGTCATCAGCGGCGGCGAGCCAAACCCAACAGCCGTCATCAGACCGAGCCGAGCCAGGCCGAGCCAGTCGCCGGCGGCGACGGGGCCCGGGGCCCGGGGCCCGGGGCCCGGGCAGGGCCGAACCCAACAACCGCCGTCGGGTCAAGCCGGGTTAGGCCGGATCAGTCGTCGGCGACAGGGAGCCAAACCCAACAACCGACATCAAGTCGGGCCGAGCCAGACCGGACCAGCCATCCACGGCGGCGAGGGCAGTGGCGAGGACAGGGCTGAACCCAGCGGCCGCCCCCGGGCCAGACCAGGCCAGGTCGGTCGTCGGTGGCGGGGCCAATTCCAGCCGCCGCCATCAGGCCGAGCCAAGCCAGACCAGCCGTCGGCGGCGGTGGGGCCGAGGGCAGAGCCGAACCCAGCGGCTGCCCCTGCGGCAGACTCAGGCCTGGTCAGTCGTTGGCGGCGTCCTTGGCGTGGTGTGCTCGGCCCAGGAAGATCGGGTTGGTCAGCGCCACCATGGTGTCCGGCGTGGTGTCGGTGGCCACCGGCCGCCGGACCTCGGCGCGCACCCAGGGGGTGTCCTTCGCGGTCGTGCTCCAGCGGACGGTCGCGGAGCCCGACGCCGGCACCTGCTCGGTGTGTGCCACGCCCGCCGGGGTGAGCAGCCGCACCGCGCAGCCGGGCACGCCACCAACCGTGATCACCACGTCGACCGGGGTGCCGGGGCCGCCGTGCAGCCGCTGTCCGATCGACGCGAGCCGGCCGCCGCGACCCTCGGCGCGCAGGTCCAGCTGCACCGCGGCCGACTCGGCCAACCAGGTCCGCCCCGACTTGAGGCCGTGCAGGATGTCCTCGACGGCCAGGTCCTCGGCATGCACCACGTTGTGCGGCAAGCCAACCACATGCGCCGGGTTGTGCGCGTCGCTGTCACCGACCGCCGGCACCCACCGGCCGTCCCGCAGCAGCTTGTCCCACGCCTGCACGGACAGCTCGTCGTCCAGTGTCCACGGGCCGTTCCACACCTCGATCGCGTCGACCAGGGAGTAGCGGAACTCCCAGGAGCACCCGAGGCACGGCGCGTTCGGGTGCGCCGCGACGACCAGGCCGCCGACCGAGTGGACCTCGTCGACGAACCTGCGGAACTCGCCGGGCTCGTTCGCCCGGTACCGCCAGTCGATCCACCGGCCGACGGGCAACCCCCACGCCGGCCAGTGACCCGAGCGCGTGGTGACCTCCTCGCCGTTGACGATCAGCAAATCGTCCCCGGCGTGCTCGCCCCACTGGTGCGAGGCGGCCGGCGTGTTGTGCTCGGTGGAGATGATCCAGTCCAGCCCGGCGGCGCGGGCGGCGGCGGCCAGCTCGGTCGGCGTGCGGTGACCGTCCGAATAGACGGTGTGCAGGTGGCCATCGCCCCGGTACCAGGCTCGGCCGCGCCCCTTGGCCCGCGTCGGCGCGGGGTTGGACACGAACTTCGGCCCGGGCTCGCCGAACCGCAGCGTGATGTCGACGCGGTAGTTCATCCCTTGCGGCGCAACGGTGTACGGCCCGAGGATGACGTGCCAGGTGCCGCGCTCGATCGGCCCGGCGAGGTAGCCGGGCGTCGCCGAGGACGCGCTGATCGTGAACCTGTCCCGGAAACCGCCGGACCAGCCACGGAAGCCCCGGTGGTTGCCGAGTTCGTGGCCCTCGGGGCCGAACACGCCGAAGTCCAGCGCGTTTCCCTTGGCGCCAGGCGGAACCTGGGGCCGGTCGTAGCTGTAGACGACCTCGATCTCGCGGACCCCGGACGGCACCTCGACGGGCAGGTAGTACCAGTCGGGCGCACCGGGCTCGAACCGTCCGGTGACGGTCCTGGTCTGGTCGGCCGTGCCGTCCGTGCTCTCCGCGAAGGCGACCGACGGCAGGAACGCCTCGATCGCGCCGACGGCCGCGATCGCGCCTCCGGCAAGGAACAACGCCCGTCTACCCAGCCTGCCCTGCTCGCACATGCGGCCTCCGCGTCAGCTCGTCCGGCGAAACCGACGTTACGGCCGGGGATCTGGCGGGAAAACCACCAACGGGTGAACGCTGGACGGAAACTGGCGGGGCGCGGGGTGCGAGCGCGGGTGCGGAGCGCGGGTGCGGGTGCGGGGTGCGAGCGCGGGTGCGGAGCGCAGGTGCGGAGCGCGGGGGTGCGGGAGTCGGGCACGGCGGCGCACTGCGCGAGAGGCGCGCGGGAACTGTCGGTGTCAGCGAATAGCGTGCGACCCATGGACGTCACCGCAACCACCTCGACCCTTGCCTCGGCCGCCGCCGAGGTCGCCAGGCTGCTGCCGGGCCGCGTGCTCGACCCCGTGTTGGCCGGGTTGGTGTTGCGGGCCGACGACGATGGCGTCGTGCTCGCCGGCAGCGACCGTGAGCACTCGGTTCGCCTTGCCCGCCAAGCGATCGTGCACTCCTCGGGCGCGGTGCTGGTGCCGGCCAAGCCGTTCGCGGAGACGCTGCGCGCCCTGGACGCCCCCGAGGTGCGGTTGGTCGTCGAGGGGTCGCGGCTGGCCATTCGGACACCGGGCGCCCGGTTCGCCTTGCCGCTGCTGGATGTCGACTCGCATCCAGGGGTGTCGCTGCCGCCGGCGCTCGCCGGGCACGTGCGGGCGGACGCGCTGGTCGCGGCCACCGCGCCGGTCGCGGGGGCGGCCTCCCGCGACGACGCGTTGCCCATCTTCACCGGCATCCGGCTCCGCGCCGAGGGCGACCGGCTGATGATGCTCGCCACCGACCGGTACCGGATGGCAGTCGCCTCCGTCCCGTGGCAGGCCGCACCGGGCGGCGAGCCGCTGGACGTGCTCGCGCCGGCCTCGGTGCTCGCCGAGGTGGCCAAGCAGGCCGCGCGGGCCGGCCTGGTCGCCCTGCACGCCGACGCGGACCGGATCGGGTTGAGCTGGGGCGACGACTCGGTCAGCTCCGCCCTGCTGGCCAGCCCGTTCCCGGACGAGCGGGTGCGCAAGCTGTTGGACACCAACACCGACTGCGCGGTGGACGTCGACGCGGACTCGCTGGCCGGCGCGGTGCGCAGGGCGGCGACCTACGCCGGCGCGCACGGCACGGTGACTGTTCAGGTGGACGACGGCGAGCTGCGGGTGCGCGGCAGCGACCCGCAGGCCGGCGAGTCGGACGAGGCCGTGAAGGCCACTGTGAACGGCGACCGCGCCACCAAGACGTTCCAGGTCCGGTACCTGGCCGACGCGTTGCGCGCCTTCGCCGGGCGCGAGGTGCGGCTGCTCATGCAGGAGGGCCTGCGTTCCACGGTGTTGACGGCGGAGCCGGGCGATGACGGGGTCGAGCTGACCTACCTGGTGGTGCCCATGCGCCCGCCGACCCGCTGAGGGACACGATCTGGTCGGCCCCGCTGAGGGACACGATGTGGTCGGCATGCGTTGGCGTACAAGAGAGGTGGCGTACAAGAGAGTCGTCCCACCGGGAGTCGAACCCGGGCCCGCCGCCGGTCAGGGCGGCCGCTCTACCACTGAGCTATCGGACGTGCGGCCGGCGGCGCGGGCCGGCCGTCGGTGGGAGAGGGATGGGGTGCATTGGCCCCCATCCCTCAACCAGCACCGGACAGGATGTAGCAACAAACGCCCTCGCCATGCCGAGGTTGTGCGGCGGTTGCCCGCAGCACCGTCGGATACCCCCGAGTCGAACGGGGTGTGTCCTGGTCCCAAACCAGGTGGGTTGCCGTCTCCCTCGTATCCGTTGATCGTGATCACCACAAAAGCCTTCGACAATTCGGCGTCGACCCCTCGACGACACCGAACCGCCGAATTCCCCGACAAAAAGAAAGCCGCCCTGGTCGGTTTCCCGACGGGCGGTTCCCTGTGGTGACCACTGACGTGTCACAACGGGGAGCTACCCGCGTCGAGCTGCGGTTCCCGCAGGTTGGGCAAGCCAGAATGCGGACCGGCGAGCATGGCGGCGACACTCGGTCGCGGTGCCCGGCTCGACTGCCACCTGCTGTTCACGGCTTTCCTCCTGGTGCGGTGTTGAGACAACTATGCGGCACGGAAAGGGCTCGGTCAACGCATTATCGGCGCGCCAAGAACAATGCGTCAGGACTGTTCGCGGAGGTACTCCAGCTGCGCGCGAACCGACCATTCGGCGGCCGGCCACAGCACCCGGTCGACGTCGGCGTAGACGAGTTCGACGACCTGCCGAGGGGTCGGCGCGCCGCCGAGCGAGGCCACGGCGGCGCGCACCTGGGCGAGCCGCTGTTCCCGGTGCGCCAGGTAGCCCCTGGCCGCCTCGCCCGCGTCGGCCAGCTCCGGGCCGTGGCCGGGCAGCACGGCCGTGCCGGGCGCCAGGTCCGCGAGGACGCGCAGGGACTCCAGGTAGTCGGCGAGCTGGCCGTCCGGGTGCGCCACGACCGTGCTGCCGCGCCCGAGCACGGTGTCGCCGGTCAGCACCGACGGCGGCCCGTCGTGGTCGATCAGGAAGCACAGCGAGTCGGCGGTGTGCCCCGGCGTGGCCAGCACCCTGATCGCCAGGCCCGCCTCGGCGACCACGTCCCCGCCTGCCAACCCCTCGGAGCCCAGCCGCAGCGCGGGGTCCAGCGCCCGCACCGGCGCGCCGACGAGTTCGCCGAACCGCCGGGCGCCCTCTGCGTGGTCGGGGTGCCCGTGGGTCAGCAGCACCGCGGCGACCGGACCGCACGCGGCGACCCTGGCCAGGTGCGCTTCGTCCAGCGGTCCCGGGTCGACCACCACGCACGCCTCGGTGTCCGGCGCGCGCAGCACCCAGGTGTTGGTGCCGTCCAGGGTCATCGGCGACGGGTTGTCCGCGAGCAGCACCGCCGCCGTCGGGGTGACCTGCCGCAACACCCCGTACGCCGGGTGCGCCGCCCGCTCACCGACCAGTGGTGACCCACTCATGACCGCTCCAGTTCGTCCTCGGGGCGCGCGTCGAGGTGCGCGGACGCGGTGCCGTATTCCGGATCGCCCGGCAGCACCACGCGCAGCGCGCCGCCGCGCCGGATCACCTTCGGGATGATCTTCCGGACGGTGCGGTCCTGCGCCATCGCGTCGGCGACCGAGCCGCACTCGGCCAGCTCAGCCAGCGTCATCCAGGTCGGCGGCAGCAGGCCCCGCCGTCCCGCTTTCCAGTCGCCGATGGCGTCCGACGGCCGCTGCCAGGCGACGTCCTCGGCCTCGGTGGTCAGGCCGTCGGCGAGCTGCCCCTCCGGCACCCTCGCCACGAAGAACCTGGTGTCGTAGCGGCGCGGTTCCTCGGCCGGGGTCACCCAGTTCGCCCACGGTCGCAGCAGGTCGGCGCGCAGCACCAGCCCGGCGCCTGCCAGGAACTGGGCGAGCGACACGTCCCGGTCGACCAGCGCGGCCCTGGCGTCCGAGTACGGCGCGGTGTCGCCGACGACGCTGGTCGCGTCAGGGCCGGCCAGCAGCACGCCGGACTCCTCGAAAGTTTCCCGGATCGCCGCGCAGACCAGCGCCCTGGCCAGCGCGGGGTCGCAGCCGAAGCAGCGCGCCCACCAGGCGGGCTCCGGGCCGCTCCAGGCCACCGAGGTGTCCGAGTCGCGCCGGTCGACGCCGCCGCCGGGGAACACGGTCATCCCGCCGGCGAAGGCCATCGCGGCGACCCTGCGCAGCAGGAACGCCTCGAGTCCGGTCGCGCCGTCGCGCACCAGCACGACGGTCGCCGCGTCCTTGGGCGTCACCGGGGTGGCCGGTGGCGTGGTCGGCACCATGTCCTCGGGCAGGATCAGGTCCTCCGGCAGTTCGGGCATCCCCCGAGCCTACGAGTTGGACACCCCCGGCAGGCAAGTGATCGGCACCTCCCGCCCCGCCGCCGGGGCAGTATGGACGCGTGAACGAACAGCTGCGCGTTGGTCTTGTCGGGGCGGGTCCGTGGGCACAGCAGGTGCACGCGCCGGGCATCGCCGATCACCCTGGCACCCGGCTGGTGTCGGTGTGGGCGCGCCGCCGGGACGCGGCGGCGGAGATCACCGACCGGTTCGGCGGCGACATCGTGGCCGACCCAGACGAACTACTGTCCACAGTGGACGCCGTCGCGTTCGCCGTTCCCCCTGCGGTGCAAGCGGAACTGGCCACGAAGGCGGCGAAGGCCGGCAAACACCTGATCCTGGAGAAGCCCATCGCGTCCACAGTGGACGATGCGGAGCGACTCGTCGACGCCGTCACCGAGGCGAAGGTCGCCTCCCTGGTCATGCTGACCCGCCGGTTCGCGCCGGAGACCAGGGAGCTGCTCGCCGAGGTCGACCGGCTCGGCGGCTGGGCGGGCGGCAACGCGACCTGGCTGACCGGCGCGCTGCTCGGTGGCCAGTACGCCGGCTCACAGTGGCGACACGACCAGGGCGCGCTGGACGACATCGGCCCGCACGCCTTCGACCTGCTCGACGCGGCGCTCGGCGAGATCACCGAGGTGCTGGCGGCGCACCGGTCCGAGCCCGACCTGTGGCACCTGATGCTCGCGCACCGCGGCGGCGCGACCAGCACGGCGACCCTGACGTTGCGGCTGCCGATCCGGCCGACGGTGACGGAGTACTCGCTGTACGGCGAGCACGGCCGCCGCACGCTGGCCGGCTGGGCCAGCACGACCCAGGACTGCTACACGACGCTGCTGGACGAGTTCGTCGCGCTGGTGCAGAGCGGCACGACCGAGCACCCGTGCGACGTCCGGCGCGGCCTGCACCTGCAACGGATCCTGGCCGCGGCGCGCGCCAAGGCAGAGGGAGTCGCGTGAGCGGGAACTTAACGAGCTGGGCCGACACGCCGTTCGAGCACCACCTCGACCCAGAGACGCTGCGGGAGGTGCCGCACCGGCCCGAGGAGCTGGCCTCCTGGCTGGACGCGCGGCTGGCCGCGCCTGCGCCGGCGGACGCCGAGGCGGAACTTGTGTGGCGCACCGAGGTCGGCGTGGCGGCCCGGCTGCTCGGCAGGCTGGACCTGGCCGAACGGGAGCTGACCGTCGCGCTGACGCTGGCCGAGCGGTCCGCGACCGCGGATCCGTTGGCGGCCAGGGTTCGGCTGGCGCTCGTGCACCAGTGGCAGGGCCGGTTCGAGCTGGCCCGCAGCGAGCTCGTGGACTGCCTGGTCCGGGTGGCGCGGCGCCCGAAGCCAGGCCCGGTCGACCCGTTCATCGAGCAGCATGCCGGGACGTGCGCCTACGACGCCGGTGACTGGCCGTTGGCGCGCCACCACTTCGGCCGCGCGGTGCGGCTGCGAGCGGACGAGGGTGGCCGGGCGGCGGCTGCGGCCGCGCTGCTCGCCGTCGACGCGGCGGACGCCTGCGCGACGGCGGCCGACCTGGCGGCCGAGGTGGACCGACTGGTGATCGGCGTGCACCGCGCGACTGCGGGGTCCGGGGTGTTCCGCGAGGTCGAGCGGCCCCCGCACGCCGGGGTGCTGATCGACGTCGCCGAGCTGCTGCTGGCCGGGCCGGTGTCGGTGACCGTGCTGCGGGGCGTGCACCGGTACGCGGACGGCCTGGACGCGACGCTCGCCGAGCTGGTCGACGGCGGCTGGCTCGAACCGATCGGCGACGCGGTGGCCACGACCGCGCGTTGCGTGCCGGCGCTCGAGGCGATCGTGGCAGGACAGCACGCCGCCGCGGCGGGACTGTGGCCGGATCCCGAGGCCGCGCTGAACGCCGTGCGGCGGGTGGTCGCCGGGGCGACGGGCGGCCCGGTGTTCGCCGCCTTCGCCGGCCACAGCGGCGAAGGCGGACAGGGCGGAGAGGGCGGAGAGGGCAGGCACGGCACAGAAGGCAGCCGCCTGGCCGAAGGCGGGCACACGGGCGCAGCCGGCCACCACGACACCGACGGCCATGCGGGTCAGGACAGCCGCCTGGCCGAAGGCGGGCACACGAACGCAGCCAGCCACCACGACACCGACCGCCACACAGGCCAGAACAGCCGCCTGACCGAAGGTCAGCACACCAGCGCAGCCGGCCACCACAACACCGGCGACCACGCAGGCCAGGACAGCCACGCGGGCAGGCTGTTCGGCCTGCTGGTCGCGCTGCGGCAGCACCGGGCCGAGGCGCACGCGGCCGCGTGGGCGGGCGAGGGACTCACGGCCGCCGGGGTGCGGGCGCTCGCCGAGGAAGATCCGGTCCGCAGGCGCGTCAAGGCGACCACCGGCCGACTCGCCAGCCGCCCGTACCGGCCGCTGCCCGCCCCGGCCAGGTGGCAGCTGCTCGGCACGCTCCGTGCCCTGGCGAGCGACTAGGCCAACGCCTTAGGCCTTCGGGTAGGGCGGGCCGCCGTGCGGCGCGGCGGAACCGTTGACCAGCTCGGGGTTCTCCATCCAGCTGCCCGAACCGCCGAAGGTGTGCTGCTGGTCGCCGGAGCGGTCGACCTGCCAGCGGGTGGGTTCCGCCGCGTCGTCCTGTTCCCGCTGCGCCAGCTCCTCGTGCAGCTGCTGGAGCAGCGCGCGCTCCCGGTCGTTGATCTTGCCGTCCACCGACGGCGGCAGCGGCAACGGCTGCGAGGTGGCCGAGTCCGGCTTCGGCGGGGCCGACTCGGCGAGCGCGGCCTGGAGGGACGCCAGCTCGTCGGCGCTCAGTTCGGTGGTGTGTGCCTCGCCGTGCGCGGCCCTGGGAAACTGGGCGACCACCGCCTCCGGCCGGGCGTACTCGACAGGGGCAGGCTGCTCATCGGCGCGGAACTCGGGCTGATGAAACTCGGCCTGTTGGAACTCGGGCTGCTGCGGCTCGGCCGCGCGGTGCTCGCGGGCCGCCGCCCGCCTGGTCGGCTTGGGTGGGAAGGGCTGCACTGAGTCGAAGTCCCTGCCGCGCCTCGGCTCGGCCGCGACCGGTTCCGGCACGCTCGGCTCGTGCGTCGGCCGGTAGGCCGAGGACAGTTCGAGCGACGGCTCGGGCTCCGTGCCGTCGAACCACGCCTGACCGCCCGAGTGGGTCGGGCCAGGGGTGGTGATGGCGATCGGCACGGACGCGGCCATGGCCGCCGCGTGGTACTCGCCGAGCTCGATCCCGGTCCGCAGCACCTCGATGACGGCCCGCACGCCGGCGCGCCGCAGCACGTTGTCGATCCGGTAGGCGGTGGCCGGGGCGAAGCCCTGCGGCCCGATGTCGACCAGCACCATCAGCTGCGGCAGCGGGCCTGGCGCGGCGCCCGCCGGGGTCACCCGCCAGACGCAGCGCACCGAGCGCACGTCCGGCAGCACGTCGATGGCCTGGCCGAGGGCGGCGGCGAGGCCAGCGGCCGGATCGGACTCCGAGGTGAAGCGGTGCCGAGGCACCGGAGGGGAGTCGACGACCGCGAGCCGGTCGGCCATGGCGCGGTCGGACCGCACCTCGTCGAGCAGCCAGGCGACCTGCTGCCGCTCGTTCTCGTCGATCCTGATGCGACCGGCCAGCAGGCAGCCGACGAGCAGTTCGACGGCGCGGTCCAGTTCCGCGACCGCCAGCAGCTCGCGGGCCTGGGACAACGCGTCATCGTCCAGCCGCCCGGCCAACCCGACCAGGAGGTCGTGTAACCGGACGGGAAGCCCAATCGTGTCGACAGCGTCGGCAGCCACGCCATGTCTCCTTCCGGCCCGTCAGCCCTGCGACGAGCGTCAGCCGGGGACCAGGTGCCCCTCGGTGTCGGCCGCACCGGTGCACACGAGCTCCGACGCGGCCAGCGCCGCCCGGTGGTAGGGCGGCAGGTCGATACCCGGCGGCACCACCTCGACACAGGGTTCGTGCTCGCCGAGCGCCCGCAGCACCCGCTGAAGCTCCCCGGCCAGCCGGGACGGCTCCTCGGCGGCGCCGACCAGGACGATCCGCCTGGCCTCGCGCACCCCGGACCCGCCGAGCCGCCAGCAGGAACGGACCTCGCCGACCCCCTGCCGACCGCGCAGCGTGGCACCGAGCACCACGGTCGCGGAGTCCCCCATCGGCACCCGATCGGGTGACTCCGGTGTGAAGGTGTAGTCGGGATCGGCCAGTTCGTCCAGCCCTGGGACGGAACTCACCTGGCCGAGATCCCCGCCGTGCGGCAGGAACGCGTCCGCCAGCAGCCGGTGTTCCGCGGCGGTCACGGCGATGCGGTCGTGCAGCAACGCCCTCGGCACCGCGCGCGCCAGCACCACGAGCGCGCCGCCGGCCAGCCAGTCCCGGAACCGCCACAGCTGCGCGTCCGGCAGCCGACCGGCCAGCCGGAGCAGCAGCTCGTGCGCGGCCGCCTCGCTCGAGGGTCCCCTGGCCATCTCAGGCGACCTCGACGACCAGTTCGACCTCGACCGGCGCGCCGAGCGGCAGCTCGGCGACCCCGACGGCCGCCCTGGCGTGCTGGCCTGCCTCGCCGAAGACCTCGCCGAGCAGCTCCGATGCGCCGTTGATCACGGCGGGCTGGCCGGTGAAGCCCTCGGCCGACGCGACGTAGCCGACGACCTTGACCACGCGGACCACCGAGTCGATGCCGACCAGGGCGTGCACCGCGGCCAGCGCGTTGAGCGCGCAGAGCCTGGCGTGCCCCTTGGCCTCCTCGGGCCCGACCTCGCCGCCGACCTTGCCGGTCGCGGCGAGCGCACCATCGACGAAGGGCAGCTGGCCGGAGGTGAACACCAGCGAGCCGCTGCGCGCGGCCGGCACGTAGGCCGCGAGCGGGGCGGCCACCGTCGGCAGCTCGATGCCCAGCTCGGCGAGCCGCGCGGTCACCGTGCCGGTCATGCCTTCGGCCGCTTCAGGTAGGCCACGTGCTGCTCGCCGGTCGGGTTGTTCAGCACCGTGACCAGCTCCCAGCCGTCCTCGCCCCACTGGTCGAGGATCTGCTTGGTGGCGTGGATCAGCAGCGGGACGGTCGCGTATTCCCACTTCGTCATGGGCTGGAGCGTAACCGGCTACCAGGAGTGTCCGAGCCGGCCTCGCCGGGAGCCCTCCCGGCGGTCCCGGCGCGGCTACCGTGGAGCGCATGCAGACCTGGCGCGTCGTCGCGACCGCCCTGTTCGGCGCGGCCGGGCTGATCTTGGTGCTGGTCGCCATGGCGCAGGCGCGGGACCGGCGGGGCGCCACGCACGGGCACGTGGTGCGGGTCGGGCTGATCGCGTTGCTGGTGGTCGTGCTGGTCGGCGCGCTGATCCTCACCGTGCTGCCGTCGACGGTCGCGTGGGCGCTGGTCGCCGCGTGCGGCATCGCCGTGGTGACCCTCACGCTCGCGAACTGACGGTTCCGCACGCGGCGCGCCCCGGCCCCTTACGCTGATCCGGTGACCACCCCCGCCGTCGGTTGGACCGAGGAACTGGCCAGAGCCCGCCTACACGTGGTCACCGGCAAGGGCGGCACCGGCAAGACGACGGTCGCCGCGGCGCTGGCGCTCGCGCTCGCCACCGGCGGTCGCCGCGTGCTGCTGGTCGAGGTGGAGGGCCGGCAGGGCATCGCCCAGCTGTTCGACGCCGCGCCGCTGCCCTACTCCGAGGAGCGCATCGCGTCCGCGCCGGGCGGCGGGGAGGTCCGCGCGCTGGCCGTGGACGCCGAGGCCGCGCTGCTGGAGTACCTGTCGATGTTCTACAACCTGGGCTTCGCTGGCCGGACGCTGCGCAAGATGGGCGCGATCGAGTTCGCCACCACCCTCGCGCCCGGCCTGCGGGACGTGCTGCTGACGGGCAAGGTCAAGGAGTGCGTGCGGCGCACCGGTCCTGGCGGCCGGCACGCCTACGACGCGGTCGTGCTGGACGCCCCGCCGACCGGCCGGGTGGTGCAGTTCCTCGACGTCACCAAGGCGATGGCCGATCTCGCCAAGGTGGGGCCGATCAAGGGGCAGAGCGAGGGCGTGGTGAAGCTGCTGCACTCCGGGGACGCCGCCGTGCACCTTGTCGCGCTGCTCGAGGAGATGCCGGTGCGGGAGACGCTGGACGCGGTCGCCGAGCTGGACGCGGCCGACCTGCGGCCGGGCGCCGTGGTGGTCAACCGGGCGCGGCCGCCCCGGCTGCCAGCCAGGTCGGTGCCGGCGGCCGCGGACGGCAGGGTGGACGACTCCAGGGTGCGGGCCGGGCTGACCGCCGCCGGGCTCGACCTGTCCGAGGAGGACCTGGAGGGGCTGGTGGAGGAGACCGTCGAGCACGCCATCCGGGTGCGGCTCGAACAGCAGGCGAGGGCGCACCTCGCCGAGGCCGACCTGCCTGCGCTGGAACTGCCCGAGCTGGCCGACGGGATCGACCCGGCCGGGCTCTACGAGCTGGCCGAGCGACTGGTCGCGCAGGGGGTCCGGTGACCGAGCCCGCCCAGCCGGAGCCGGCCGCCAGGCCGTCCCGGCTCGACATCGACGCCCTGATCGACAACCCCGACACCCAGGTGCTGGTGTGCTGCGGGTCCGGCGGCGTCGGCAAGACGACCGTGGCGGCCGCGCTCGCGGTGCGCGCCGCGCAGCGCGGCAGGCGCACGGTGGTGCTGACCATCGACCCGGCCCGCAGGCTGGCGCAGTCGCTCGGGCTGCGGGAGCTGGACAACCAGCCCCGGCCGGTGCGGTTCGCCGGGTTCGAGCCCAAGGGCGAGCTGCACGCGATGATGCTGGACATGCGGCGCACCTTCGACGACATGGTGCTCGCGCACGCCGGCAAGGAGCGGGCCGCGCAGATCCTGGCGAACCCCTTCTACCAGACGATCTCCACGTCGTTCTCCGGCACGCAGGAGTACATGGCGATGGAGAAGCTGGGCCAGCTGGCCGCCAGCGGGCAGTGGGACCTGATCGTGGTCGACACCCCGCCGAGCCGGTCGGCGCTGGACTTCCTCGACGCGCCGCAGCGGCTGTCCACGGTGTTGGACGGCAAGCTGATCCGGCTGCTGTCGGCGCCGGCGCGGGCGGGCGGCATCGGCATCCGCAAGCTGGTCGGCGCGGGGTTCGGGCTGTTCACCAAGGCCATCTCGACCATCGTCGGCGGGCAGCTGCTCACCGACGCCTCGTCGTTCGTGCAGGCGTTCGACAGCATGTTCGGCGGCTTCCGCGAGCGGGCGCGCAAGACCTACCAGCTGTTGCGCTCGCCGGGCACCGGCTTCCTGGTGGTGGCCGCGCCGGAGCCGGACGCGTTGCGCGAGGCCAGCTACTTCGCCGAGCGGCTGTCGGCCGAGCAGATGCCGCTCGCCGGCCTCGTCGCCAACCGCACCCACCCGGTGCTCGCCGAGCTGAGTGAGGCGCGCGCGGTCGCGGCAGCGGACGGCCTCGATCGTGCCGGGGACGCCCCGCTGGCCGCGGCCGTGCTTCGGCTGCACGCCGACCGGGTCGCGATGGCCGACCGGGAACGTCGGCTGCTGACGCGGTTCACCCGCGCGCACCCGACCGTCCCGGTCATCGGCGTGCCTGCGTTGCCGACCGACGTGCACGACCTGGCCGGCCTGCACGAGATCGGGTACCGCCTTGCCGGCGAGTAGGCCCTGGTCAGCTGACCCTGGCGTCCTCGTGGATGTGCCCGTGTGTGCGTCGGGCGTCGTCGAGCAGCTCGCGCCAGGACGTCACGTCCGGCCGACGCCGCAGCAACGCTCGCCGCTCTCGCTCGGTCATGCCTCCCCAGACACCGAACTCGATACGGTTGTCCAGCGCTTCGGCCAGGCATTCCGTGCGCACGGGGCACCCCAGGCACACCAGCTTGGCCTTGCGCTGCTCAGCTCCCCGCACGAAGAGCTCATCGGGCTCCTCGTCGCGGCAGGAAGCGTTGATTCGCCAATCCCCCAGCTCCATATCCCCCAGCTCCTAGCTCGCCCAAAACTTGAATCCGCAACACCCCAGCCGCGGATGCCGTAGGCTGGCCTTTGTAGAGGCACTGCCGCACGGCCGCTGTCATTGGACGTTGACGGACTCTAGAGCCTTCTGGTTCCACCTCCAACACTGGGTTGCCCACCTGTTACCTGTCTTGAGTACTGTTACCCGTCCTGGGTAATTAGTGCTGCGGATCACTCTGACCCGGGTCGGTGCCGCGTACCCTGCATCGGGTGCGAGTCAGGAACGGCCTGCTGAAGCTGCTCGGCCTGTGCATGCTGGCCGGCGTGTTGGTCGCCGGCATGCTCTTCCCGGTGATCGGCTCGCTCGGGATGGTGTCCAACAGAGCCAGCGACACCGTCGACAGCATCTCCTCTGACCTCGTCAGCACCGACCCGCCGCTGGTCACGACGGTGACGGACAAGGACGGGGCCCCCATAGCCTACGTCTATGACCAGTACCGCGTGCTGACTCCGCCGGACAAGATCTCGCCGACCATGAAGGCGGCGTTGATCTCCGTCGAGGACCGGCGCTTCTACGAGCACCAGGGCGTGGACTGGAAGGGCACCTTCCGGGCGATGCTGACCAACCAGTTCAAGGGCACCGTCTCGCAGGGCGCGTCAACACTCACACAGCAATATGTGAAGAACTACCTCGTGCACGTGGTCGCCCGCAACGACCGGGTGGAGCAGCAGAAGGCCCAGGAGCAGACCGTCGCGCGCAAGCTGCGCGAGGCCAGGATCGCCCTCCAGCTGGAGCGCAAGCTCAGCAAGGACGAGATCCTCGCCCGCTACCTCAACGTGGTGCCCTTCGGCTCGACCATCTACGGCATCGCCGCCGCGTCGCAGGCGTACTTCAACACCACGCCGGACAAGCTGACCGTGCCGCAGGCCGCGATGCTCGCCGGCATGGTCAACAGCCCGTCCGCGCTGGACCCCGAGCGCTTCCCGGACAAGGCGCTGGAGCGGCGCAACCAGGTGATCGACCGGATGACGGCCAACGACAAGCTGTCAAGGGACGCCGCCGAGACCGCGAAGAAGGCGCCGCTCGGCCTCGCCAACCCGGTGCGCACCCCGCCAAACGGCTGCGTCGGCGCGGGCCCGGAGAACGGCTTCTTCTGCTCCTACGTGCTCAGCTACCTCGAGCGCAACGGTTTCAGCGAGGAGCAGCTGCGCACCGGCGGGTACACGATCAGGACGACGCTCGACCGAAGCGTCACGCAGCAGGCCAAGCAGGCCGCCGAGGCGCAGGTCGCCAAGGACACCGAGGGCATCGCCAACACGATGGCTATCGTCTCGCCGGGCAAGGACAGGCACCAGGTGCTCGCGCTGGTCGCCAACCGCGACTACGGGCTGGACGCGACCCAGAACCAGACGACCTACGACCTGCCTGGCGGCGTGGAGAACAAGTTCGGCGCCGGGTCGACGTTCAAGATCTTCACCTCGGCCGCCGCCCTGGAGAAGGGCATGGGGATCGACAACGTCATCCAGACGCCGGGCAGCTACACGTCGAAGGTCTTCAAGAACAACGGCGGGCCCTACGTCGTGAAGAACGCGAGCAGCGGGTACAGCCCCCAGATGACGCTGCAACAGGCGCTGGCGACCTCGCCGAACACCGGCTTCGTGATCCTCGAGGAACACATCGGCATGGACCCGATCGTCGACATGGCCAGCAGGCTCGGGCTGCGCGAGACGATGGCGACCAACGTCGGCGGGACCAGGCCGGACTCGCGCGCCGACAACCAGGACCTGCGGGTCTCGCAGACCGAGTACTTCAAGTCGGGCGGCGGCAACGGCACGTTCACCCTCGGGCCGGCGTCGGTGAGCACGCTGGAGATGGCGAACGTCGCCGCGACGCTGATGAGCGGCGGCAAGTGGTGCCCGCCGACGCCGCTGCAACAGGTGCTCGACCGCAACGGGAACCCCGTGCCGGTCAACGAGGCCCCGTGCGAGCAGGTCGTCGCGGAACCGCTGGCGAACACCCTGGTCACCGGGCTCAGCAAGGACGACACCGGCAGCGGCACCTCGGCCGTGGCCGCCAAGCAGGTCAACTGGACCCGGCCGATGCTCGGCAAGACCGGCACCACGCAGGACTACAAGTCGGCCGCGTTCGTCGGCGCGACCCCGCAGCTGGCCGGCGCGGTGCAGACCTTCGCCGACGGCACCAACCCGTCGCCGATCTGCGTCAGCGGCCGCCCGAGGCTGTGCCGCGACGGCGACATCTACGGCGGCACCGTGCCGGCCCGCACCTGGTTCGCCACGATGAGCAAGGTGCTCGAGGGCCAGCCAGCGCTCGGCCTGCCGCCGACCGACGACCGCTACGTCAAGGGCGCCGCGCAGACCAGGATTCCCGACGTGGTCGGCAAAAACGTCACCGACGCCACCGGCACCCTGGAGAAGGCCGGCTACTCGGTCAGCTCGTCGAGCCGCAACTCCGAGCAACCCAAGGGCACCGTGGTCAGCCAGAGCCCGAGGGGCAACGCGCTGCCCGGCTCGACCATCACGCTGTTCGTCAGCACCGGCTACGTCCCGCCGCCGCAACCGGCCGACGGCGCGTCCCAAGGCCCCGGCGGCTAGCAGCGCCTGTCGGGGCTGGCGGCTTGTCGGGGCCTGCGCTCCGGCGGCTGGCAGTGCCCGTCGAGGCCGGCGTCCCGGCGGCCAGCGCCTCGGCTGGCGGGCAACAGTTCGTCAGCCGATGGGAGGACCGAGGCAGGCGGGTTTCGGCCCGCCTCGGCCACGTGACGCGATGTCCCGGTTCAGCCGGCCAGCCGGCTCTTCACCGCCGCGGCCACCCTGCCGCCCTCGGCGCGGCCGGCGACCTTCGCGTTGACGGCCTTCATGACCTGGCCCATCTGGCGCTGCCCCGGCTGCTCGCCGAGCTGCGCGGCGACCTCGGCGACGGCCGAGGCCACCAGCTCGCCGAGCTCGTCGTCGCCGAGCTGGGCCGGCAGGTACGCCTCGAGGACCTTGGACTCGGCGCGCTCCTGCTCGGCCGACTCGGCGCGGCCGGCGTTGGCGAACGCCTCGGCGGCCTCCTTGCGCTTCTTCACCTCGCGGGTCAGCACGCGCTGGATCTCGTCGTCGGAGAGTTCGCGGGCGGCCTTGCCGGAGACCTCCTCGTTGGTCACTGCGGTCAGCGCCATCCGCAGTGTGCCCGTGACCAGGGTGTCCCGGCTCTTGATCGCAGTGGTCAGGTCTTCCTGCAACCGCGCCTTCAGCTCCGCCATGGTCACAAACGGTAACCCAACGCGATGAGGCGGGGCGCGCCGATATCGGGCGGCGGCCTCCGCGAGCCGTGGGCAACCGACCGAGGGGTGGCGGACCGCCGTACGCTCGAAGGGTGAACACGCTAGGCCGGACACTGCTTGCCACCACCGCGCTCGGCACGGCCACGGTCGCCTATGCCGCCGGGATCGAACGTCGTCGCTGGACACTGCGGCAGGCCACACTGCCGGTGTTGGCCGAGGGCGCCAGGCCGGTGCGCGTGCTGCACATCTCGGACCTGCACATGATGCCCGACCAGAAGTCCAAGCAGCGGTGGGTCGCCGCGCTGGACGAGCTGGACCCCGACCTGGTGGTCAACACCGGGGACAACCTGGCGCACAAGCAGGCCGTGCCGTCCGTGCTGCGCGCGCTCGGGCCGCTGCTGAACCGGCCAGGGGTGTTCGTCTTCGGCAGCAACGACTACTACGCGCCGAAGCCGAAGAACCCGGTCAGGTACCTGCTGCCCTCGGCGAAGAAGAAGCGCGTGCACGGAATTCCCCTGCCGTGGCGGGACCTGCGCGCGGCGATGGTCGAGCGGGGCTGGCTGGACCTCACGCACGTGCGCAGGACGTTCGAGGTGGCCGGCCAGACGGTGTTCGCCGCCGGGCTGGACGACCCGCATCTGCGCAGGGACCGCTACGACGACATCGCCGGCCGCCCCGACCCGAACGCGACGCTGCGGCTCGGCGTGACGCACTCCCCCGAGCCCAGGGTGCTCGACCCGTTCGCCGAGGACGGCTATGACCTGGTGCTCGCCGGCCACACGCACGGCGGCCAGCTCCGGGTGCCGGGTTACGGCGCGCTGGTGACCAACTGCGACCTGGACCGCACGCGAGCCAGGGGCGCGTCCCGCTGGGGCGCGCACATGTGGCTGCACGTCTCGGCCGGCCTCGGCACCTCGCCGTACGCCCCGGTCCGCTTCGCCTGCCCGCCGGAGGCAAGCCTGCTCACCCTGGTGCCGCGCCCCATCGACGCAGCTCAGCAGGGTTCCGCCGCCGCAGGACCCACCCGATTCGGAGCTGGGGCGGACGTCCGCTAGACTTCTCCTCGTTCCACGCGGGAGTTTCCACGCGGGACGGGGTGTGGCGCAGTTTGGTAGCGTGCTTCGTTCGGGACGAAGAGGTCGCAGGTTCAAATCCTGTCACCCCGACCAGTTCCTTTGGGCCGCCTGTACTCGCGGAAAGCGCGAGTGCGGGCGGCCCTGGGTGTTTTCTGGGGGCTACCGTTCCACGCTCGGCACGGTGCGGTTCGTCAGCGCCCACTCCAGTTCGCGCTCCAGTCGGTCGATCCGCCGTTGGTGTTCGGCGCGCTGCGCGTCGTGCCCGTCGCGCTGTCTCCTGTGGTAGCGCCACGAGAGCATGCATCCAGTCTGCAGACCGAGCAGAAATGACAGGGCGAACAGATAGCTGAGGTTCATGGTGTCGAGCGTAGGAATGGACGACCCGATCGTCAGCTCGCGACGGCCTTTTCTCCACGAAGTTGCCACCCGCACCAAATCTGCCAAGTTCCGACCATCAGACGACCAGTGGACGACTGGTTACGCACCGTCGGGACCGGCCGAGGGAAGCTGGCGGGAAGTTGGCGAGAAAATGGTAAATACGCTGGTCAGCTCTGTTCGATCCGGGCACTGGACGCCATCGGTAAATCTCGTGCCCATGCGATTGACCGGCAGTAAAGCCGTCCCCTAGAGTCCTTCCACTGCCGTGCGAACAGGGGAGGGTGCATGGCTCACGCCTATCCAGGAAAGAAGACCCTGGAGTGTCTGCAATCCCTGCACAAAGGAGTCGGTGTGCGTCGGCCGGACCTACGTGAGCGCCTGACGGAGGATCTGCGAAAGCAGTGGCACATAGGCGATGCGGACAGCACCGAGCTGATCATGGCGAAGGTGCTGACCCAACTCGAGAGGGTCATCGCGCGGTACCCCGACGAGCGGATCGGGGAGGTCGCGCGGATTCACTACAACATGTCCGCCGATCCCGCCTTTCAACAGGCGGCCTACGGTGATCGCGTCGCCGAATTGCACAAAAGACTCGGGGATGGATATTCGGCGCAATCGGTCCGACGGGGACTCAGCGGCCTCCTGCGCGACGTGGAGGTCAGCCTGACCGAGCCTTCCCCGAGGATCCCGCTCGGCGAACTGCACGCGGTGATGGAGCGCGAGCGCGACCCGGCTGCGGACTTCCGCCGAGCCGTCCGCGACCTGCACAGGCCCGAGGCGCCCGCCCGTCGAGCCGTCGACGCCTTCCTGTCCGCCCTGGTGCATGTGCCGCACGACGCGGCCGACGCGCCGACCGTCGTCCACACGGCCAGCCTTGGGCCCTGGGTTCTCGCCTTCACGCAGCGGGCGTGGCTGGACGACTACCACCGACGGGCCGGCTCGCCGCCGTTCCGCGCCAGCCACCGCATGCCCGGTCTCGAGTTGCTGCGCCTGCTGACGGAGCGCCACCCGGACGTCGGGGTGTTGGTCGACCCCAGCGCGGACCGAGATCCCGATCCGACCGAGACGACGTCGCTCCCACCCCGGGTCATTCGCGAGATCATCGAGGCCAACTGACGGTTCTCCGCCGGATTTTCCGGGCAATTCCGTCAGATACTGCGTCACTGAGGCACCGTTTTCGGCTCGCGCGTCATCGGGGTGGCGGCCGGTAAACCAGATCACCTAGAATTCCTGATCCGCGCCTACGTTGAGGATTCACCCATGGGCAACTTCTCCGTCTTACCCGCCGAATTGCACCAGGCAGCGGAAACCGTGCGGGAACTGGCTGACGACGGCCCCCGACAACCCGCCTTCAAGTACGGACTTGACGTCAGTCAGGTCGGCCACGACGGTCTGGCAAATGCACTGTACGAATTGCAGTGCGGCGCCAAGTCGGTCGCGGGTCTGATGTGGGCGGACATCTCCGATGCGGCGGGTCAGCTGCGCGATTCGGCGAGGGTGTATGAGGAGTCCGATGCCGCCGTGCATCAGGCGATGACCGCACTCCAGCGGCACTAGCCGGGCCGAAAAACGGGACGTCCGATGAGCGAGAGCGACAACGGGAGCGACAACGGGAGCGACAACGGGAGCGACAACGGGAGCGACAACGCGCTCGAACCGTTGACCGGAAACGCGGCCGGCATCGCGGAGGAATGCCGGCGGCTGCGGGCGCTCGGGGATCACTACGAGTCCACGGCGCGGGCCTTCGCCGGCGTGCGCCTCGTGGACTGGCACGGCACCGCCCACGATCTTTTCGAAGAGGCGCAGTACGCACTGGCCAGGAACGCGCGGCTGGCCGCCGACCTGTACTTCGTCGGCGCCGACGCGTTGGCGGAATACCAGCACTCGCTGGAAACCCTGCAACCCGTCGTCGCCTCGCTGATCGCGGAGGTGCGGGAGAGCCCCGACCTCCTCCGCGCCGAGGCGGCCCGCACGTCCATCTCGTGGCTGCGGCAACAGCACCTGGCGGCAGGCGACAAGGCCGCGCGGACCATCGAGCAGGTACACACGGACCTGGCCGCGATCCGGCGCGTCATCCCGGAGCCGACGCCACCGGTCGGGCAGGCCCGGCCCGGCGCCGCCGCGCTGGCCCGGCCGACTCCGGTCGGCGGGCCGCCGGCGCGACCGCCGGACCCGCCCGAGCGCGCGCAGCCCAGCCCCTATCTGGCGCTGCTCGATCCCACGCTGCACGCGCGGTTGCTGCGCGAGCTCAACGCCGAGGTGTACGACGCCCTGTCGCGGTCGACCTGATCGCATTCCGGTCGTCGAATCAGGCAGGATCGTGGTGTGACGACGCATCCTGCCGCTGAGGTGCCCGAGCCGCTGTTCACCGACCCCGAGGCCGACGAGCGGTGGCGGGCCAGGTTCACCGCGCCCCGCGTCACCCTGCCGGACTGGGCCGAGGACGCACCGGATCGCTGCCTGTACCTGTCCAACTCCACCGGGGTGTGGGAGGTCTACGCCTGGGACCGGTCCACCGACACCCATCGCAAGGTCACCGATCGGCCGAACGGGACCTCGCACGCGACGCTCAGCCCGGACGGTGAGCAGATCTGGTGGTTCGACGACACCGACGGCGACGAGTTCGGCGTGTGGGTGCGCGAGCCGTTCGCCGGTCATCCCTACGGCGCCGAGGCGACGCCTGCCGTCGATGGCGCCGCGCCCGGCTATCCGGCCGGCCTCCAGCTCGGCACGGCCGTCGCCGCGATCGGCGCGTCGACCGACGACGGCACGACGATCTGGTTGTCCCGCAACGAGAGTCCCGCCGAGGTCGTGTACGCCGACGCGCACGACGGCGGTGTCGCCGCGCTGTCCAAGGACGAGCGGCTGCTGGCCATCTCGCACTCCGAGCACGGCGACAACCGGCACCCGGCGCTGCGGGTGCTCGCGGTCGAGGACGGCTCGACCGTCGCGGAACTGTGGGACGGGGAGGGCAAGGGCCTCGACGCCATCGGGTTCAGCCCGGTGCGCGGCGACTCGCGGCTGCTGGTGCTGCACGAGCGCAACGGCAAGGAGGAGCTGCTGATCTGGGACGTCAAGGCGAACACCGAGGCGGAGATCGCGCTCGACCTGCCGGGCGAGCTCGCCGCCGACTGGTACCCGGACGGCTCCGCGCTGCTCGTGGTGCACACCCACGAGGCCCGCAACAGCCTGTACCGCTTCGACATCACCACCAACGAACTGTCCTCTTTGGATATTCCGGCCGGCACGGTCGGCTCGGCCGGCGTGCGCCCGGACAACACGGTCGAGTACTCCTGGTCCTCCTCGGCCCACCCGCCGGTGGTGCGCGCCCTGTACTCCGACGGCACGGGCCGCATCCTGCTGGAACCCAAGGGGCACAAGGCTCCGCCGTCCACCGAGCTGACGGACGTGTTCGTGCCAGGCCCCGGCGGCGGCGTGCACACCCTGGTCGCGCGGCCCGCCGACGCGCCCGACGGACCGCTGCCGACGGTGTTCAGCCTGCACGGCGGGCCGCACGCGATGGACGAGGACCGCTTCTCCGCCTACCGGTCGGTGTGGCTGGACGCCGGCTTCGCCGTGGTGCACGTCAACTACCGGGGCTCGACGGGCTACGGCTCGGCGTGGCGGGACGCCATCGAGGGCAAGCCGGGGCTGACGGAGCTGGCCGACGTCGCCGCCGTGCACGAGTGGGCGGTGCGCACCGGCCTCGCCGACCCGGCCAGGTGCGTGGTCAACGGCGCCTCCTGGGGCGGCTACCTGGCGCTGCTCGCGATGGGCACCCAGCCGGAGCTGTGGGCGGCCGGGGTCGCCGGGGTGCCGGTGGCGGACTACTTCGCCGCCTACGAGGACGAGATGGAGCCGCTGCGGGCGTTCGACCGCGCGCTGTTCGGCGGCTCGCCGCAGGAGCTGCCCGACCTGTACCGGGAGTGCTCGCCGCTGACCTACGTGGACGACGTGCGCGCCCCGGTGCTGGTGCTGGCCGGCGAGAACGACCCGCGCTGCCCGATCCGACAGGTGGACAACTACCTCGACCGGCTGGCCGAGCGCGGCGCGAGCTACGAGGTGTACCGGTTCGACGCCGGGCACGGCTCGCTGGTGGTCGCGGAGACCATCCGGCAGACCGCCGCCGAGGTCTCCTTCACGCGGCGGACGCTCGGCATGGAGTGAGCGGACGCGGGGGTGGGCGCGCCGGCGCTCACCCCCGCGGGCCGGGACGGGCCGTCAGGCCTGTTGGGCCTGCCACATCCAGTGCGCCTCTTCGAGCTGCCTGGTGATCTCGATCAGCAGGTCCTGGGTGACCACGTCGGTCTTGTCGGTCTCCTGGATGCGCTCGCGCAGCCGTTGGATCAGCGTGGCGAGGGTCTGCACGATCGAGCCGACGATCTCCGGTTCCCTGAGCCAGTCCTCGGGGAAGTCGGGCAGGCCGGACGTCGCGGCGACCGTTCCCGCCTTGCCGTTCGGCGAGATGCCGAGGGCGGAGGCCCGCTCGGCCACCTGGTCGACGTAGGTCCGCGCGGTCGTCACCAGCTCGTCGAGCTGGAGGTGCACGCTGCGGAAGTTCTTGCCGACGACGTTCCAGTGCGCCTGCTTGGCGATCAGCGACAGGTCGATCAGGTCGATCAGGGTGCTCTGGAGGACCGCGCCGGTCGCCTCCCGCTCGGCGTCGCCGAGTGGGCTGGTGATCGGGGACTTGCTCATGACGTCGTGCCTCCTCTGCTTCGGGACGGCCTCTGCTTCGGATAACGCTCCTGCTACCTGAGCCTCCTACCACCGCAGGCCGCGCGCACAACGAGAGCGGGCTGTTCGGCTCAGGAGGCGCGGTCGATGGCGAACTCGGCGACCTGCCGCCCGATGGTGCGCAGGGTGTCCGCGACCTGCTTGTCCGTGCACTCGTCGTCGCCGTGGAACTCGGCCTGGGTCGAGTTGATCGCCGCGCCGAGCGGGGTCGGCCACCCGCGCAGGGCGTGCACGATCGAGCGAAGGGCGGTCAGCGTCGTCACGGACGCCTGCCAGCCCTGGGCGGTGGCGACGCAGCCGACGGCCCTGCCGTCCAGGTAGGGCCGCTCGTCGCCGCGCAGGTCCTCGACGTAGTCGAGGGCGTTCTTCACCAGCCCGGACACGGTGCCGTGGTAGCCGGGCGAGACGAGCACCACGCCGTCGGCCTGGCGCAGCAGCTCGACCAGCCGTTTCGCCGCCTCGGGGCGGTCGGACTCCGCCGGGTCGTAGAACGGCAGCACCAGGTCGGGCCCGCTGAAGGCGGTGGTTCGCGCGCCCGCCTCGGCGGCGCCGGCCAGCACGATGCGCAGCGCCCGCTCGGACTGCGAGTCCGTGCGGAGCGAGCCTCCGATGCCAACCACGTTGACCGTCATGTCGGTCGATCCTTCCACTGCCCTCGGTCGAACTCCGCATCGCGCGGGCGCATGCTGGAGGGGTGAACGGCACGCTGATCTTCGACGGCGGGTGCGGCTTCTGCACCCGCAGCAGGAATCTCCTCACGCGGTTGGACCGGCACGGCCGGGTCGGCACGGTGCCGTTCCAGGAGGACGGCGTCGAGGAGCGCACCGGCCTGCGCCCCGACCAGCTGGCGGCGTCGGTGTGGTGGCTGGACGCCGACGGCGGGCGGTGCGGCGGCGCCGAGGCGGTCAACTCGGCGCTGTCCGCCGCGCTGGGTACCCGGCTGCCGCTGCTGGTGTACCGGCTGCCCGGGATGGGCCGGCTCCAGGAGGCGGTCTACCGCTGGGTCGCGGCGAACCGCTACCGGTTCCCCGGCGTCACGCCGTGGTGTCAGCAGCATCCCGCCGGGTGCCGGCCCGCCTGAGAGAGTCACGCGGGGAACGCTATTACCTCCAGTTAACCGGAGGTCCAGTCGACGGGAGCCGGATCACATCGCCCCTTCCGCCGAGAGCTACCGATAAGTAACCTTACTGTCGGTACATAACCGGTGCACGGCCGCTGGAGGCGACATGTCGAAGCTGGGCGACGCGGTGCCGACGAAGGTGCTCGCCACGATGCTGCGGGCCGTCTACGCGCTCCCGGCCCCGGTGCGCAGGCTCGTCGCCGGCCCACCGATCCGGCTGGACGGCCAGCGCCTCGCCCCGGACGCGCAGCTGCTGCTGCGGCTGTCCGCGCTGGTCAGCGAGAGCCTCGGGGCCCCGACGGTGGCCGGGGCGCGCGCCAACCTGGCCAAGAGCGCCGCGCTCATCGGCGGGCCGCCCGCCGACCGGGTGCGGACGCGGCAGCTGGGCATCCCCGGCGCCGACGACACCGTGCCGGCCAGGCTGTACGAGCCGGACGAGCTGCCGGCCGGCTCGCCGCTGTTGATCTTCTACCACGGCGGCGGCTGGGCGATCGGCGACCTCGACACGCACGACACCCTGTGCCGGTTCCTGGCCGTCGAGGCCGGCGTCCGGGTGCTGTCGGTCGACTACCGGCTCGCCCCGGAACACCCGTTCCCCGCCGCGACCGAGGACGCCTTCGCCGCGTTCGAGTACGCGGTGCGGGAGGCCGAGGCGCTCGGCGTCGACCCCGCGCGGATCGCGCTCGGCGGCGACAGCGCCGGCGGCAACCTCGCCGCGGTCACCGCGCACCAGGCCGCCTCCAACGGCGGGCCGCTGCCGGCGTTCCTGCTGCTGTTCTACCCGGGCGTGGACGCCTCGGTCCGGCGCCCCTCGCGGGAGCTGTTCGGCGCGGGCTTCTACCTGACCGACTCGGACATGGACTGGTTCCTGGACCAGTACGCGCCGGACCCCGACACGCACACCGACCCGAGGCTGTCCGTGCTGCTGGCCGACGACCTGACCGGGCTGCCGCCGACCTACGTGGCCACGGCGGGGTTCGACCCGCTGCGGGACGAGGGCGAGGCGTTCGCCGCGCGGCTGGCCGAGGCCGGCGTGCCGGTCGCGCTGCGCAGGCACCGCGGGATGTTCCACGGCTTCGCCAACGTGCTAGGCCTGTCCGGGGCGTTCCGGGAGCCCGTCGCCGAGGCGGTCGGCGCGCTGCGCGTCGGCCTGGCGCTGCGGAGGTAGCGCGCTCCCCGGCGGCCCGCCCGCCGGAATCCGGTTGCACCGGCGGGCACGGATGCGGTGCCATCCAGCAGTGCCCCTGACCCCGTACCTGCGCGTGCTCGCGCTGCCCAGGATCCGCCCGCTGATGGTGCTCATGCTGCTGGCCAGGATCCCGCCGACCGCGACCGGGGTCACGCTCACGCTGCACGTGGTGCTCACTCTGCACCGCGGCTACGGCGCCGCAGGCCTGACCGGCGCCGCGGTCACCCTCGGCATCGCGCTCGGCGCGCCGCTGCTCGGCAGGCTGATCGACCGGCGCGGGCTGCGCACGATGGTGCTCGTCACCACGATCGCCGAGGCCGCGTTCTGGTTCACCGCGCCGTGGCTGCCGCTGCCGGCCCTGATGGTCACCGCGTTCCTCGGCGGCCTGCTCGCCATCCCCACCATGTCCATCGGCCGGCAGGTGCTCGCCGCGCTCGTGCCGGCCGAGCACCGCCGCACGGCCTACTCGATGGACTCGATGTCCGTCGAGCTGTCCTTCATGGCTGGCCCGGCGCTGGCCGTGCTGATCGCCACCAGGGTGTCCACCACGGCGGCCATGCTCGCCGTCGGCGGCGCCATGGTGCTGTCGGGCGTGACGCTGTACCTGGTCAACCCGCCGACCCGTAGCGCGGACGAGCTGGCGGCCGCGCAGGCCACGCGACCGCCGAGACGGAGCTGGCTGACCGGGCCGCTGCTCGGCGTGCTGCTCGTCGCCAGCGGCGTGACGATCGCGCTGGCCGGCACCGAGGTGTCCCTGGTCGCGGTCATGCAGCGCAGCGGCCAGACGAACTGGACCGGCGTGCTGATCATCGTGATGTGCCTGGCCTCGATGGTCGGCGGGTTCGTCTACGGCGCGATGCGCAGGCCGCCGTCCCAGATCGTGCTGATGGGACTGCTCGGGCTGCTGGTCGCGCCCATCGGGCTGGCCGGCGACACCTGGTGGGTGCTCGCCATCGCCCTGGTGCCATCGAACCTGATGTGCGCCCCGGCGATCGCCTCGACCGGCGAGGCCATCAGCAGGCTGGTGCCGGCCGCCGTGCGCGGCGAGGCGATGGGCCTCCAGGGCTCGGCGCTGACGCTGGGCGCGGCGATCGGCAGCCCGTTGGTCGGCTACGTCGTCGACCTGTCGACCCCGGCCGTCGGGTTCGTGGTCTGCGGGCTGACCGCGGTGGCCATCGCGCTCGTCGCCATGGCCATCGGCCGGCGCAGGACGCTGGCGACCGACCTCGTTACGGTCGAGGCCGCTGCTCTAGCCAAAAATCCACTGCCCGTAGATCCCCTGCCCGAAGCAGCGCGACCGCACGAGTCCCGACCCTGAGCGAGCCGATCCTCGGCAGGCCGCCGAGCGGCACCCTGCGGGCCCGGCAGGCGACCGCGAGGACCGCGTCGGCCGGCAGGACCGACGCGACCGAGGTCAGCATGGCCGGCAGCGGCTCGACCCCGGCCGGGGCCCCGGACCACTCCGTCTGGTCCCCATAGGGCACGTCGGTGATCACCAGGTCGGGCGACCGGCCGGCCAGCGCCTCGGCGAGCCGGTCCGGCCGGAACACGTCGGCGGTCGCGGTGACCACCTCGGGGTCCTCGCCCGCCGCC
Source organism: Solihabitans fulvus (assembly GCF_008386585.1). Taxonomy (GTDB): domain Bacteria; phylum Actinomycetota; class Actinomycetes; order Mycobacteriales; family Pseudonocardiaceae; genus Solihabitans; species Solihabitans fulvus. The sequence continues at coordinate 84,380 of NZ_VUOB01000022.1, read as the reverse complement.
TCGACCTCGTCGGCCAGCCGGCCTGCGGCGGCGACCGCCGCGAGGTGCGATGGGCGGCCGTGCGCGTCGGCCAGCGCGGCCAGCTCCCGCTGCCGCGCCCGCAGCCCACCCGCCAGCAGCAGCCCGAGGTTCGCCCCGGCCAGCGGCAGCGCGGCCTCGGCCGCGTCCGAGCCGAGCACCGCGCCGATCCGGTCCCGGTGCAGCAGCCCAAGGACGGTGAGCAGGTAGCCGCTGCCGCAGCACGGATCCCACACCGTGAGGCGGCCGGCCGACCCTCGCAGCGCGGCGGCCCGCTGGAACACCTCGCTGGCCAGCCGCACCGGGAAGGCGGGGAAGCCGGGAGCGGACCGCAGCACCGACCCGCTGGCCAGGTCGGTGCGGTCCACGCGGTCCACGGCGTACCGGTAGGTCATCCCGTCACCCTCCGCCCGGCGCGCGTCGGGCGCGCGTCGGCGCGGCGGCGGGTCGTCGGCTCAGCCACCGAGTTCGGCCGAGAGTTCGCGCAGCGCGTGGTAGGCGCGCTCCACCAGCGGCCGGGTGCGCGCCAGCGTCGTGACGGCGGCAGGGTCGGGGACGATCACCCTGGTCGGCGTCACCAGCTCGGCGACCTCGGCCAGCGAGTCGAGCACGCCCAACGCCCGCCAGCCGAGCAGCGCAGCGCCGACGCCAGAACCCTCCGAGTCCTCCGCCAGCTCGAGCTCGCGCCCGAGCGCGGCGGCCAGCACGTCCGCCCACAGCGCGCTGCGGAACGCGCCACCGGTCACCCGGACCGTGTGCACCTCGACGCCGGCGTCGAGCACCGCGTCCAGCACCATCGCGAGCTGCTGGCCAACCCCCTCGACCATGGCGCGGGCGATCTCGGCGCGGCCGTGCTCCCGCCGCAGCCCGATCAGCGACGCGCGCGGGTCCGGGTCCCACCACGGCGCGCGCTCGCCGAGCAGGTAGGGCAGCGCGAGCAGCCCGCCAGCGCCGGTCGGCACCTCCTCGGCCTCGGCGAGCAGGTCGGCGACCTCGACGCCGAAGGTGTCCGCGGCCCACTGGGCCACCACGCCGCCGTTGCTGACCGCGCCGCCGAGCACCCACAGGCCGTCGGCGATCGCGTAGCAGAACACCCTGCCCCGGTCGTCGATGCCGGGCCGGTCCCTGGTCACCCGCAGCGCGCCGCTGGTGCCGAGCGACAGCGCCGCCGTGCCCGGCGTCACCGCGCCGACCCCGAGGTTGGCCAGCGGGCCGTCGCCGCCGCCCGCCACGACAGGCAGCCCGGCCGGCAGCCCGACCCGCTCGGCCACCTCGGCGGACAGGTCGAGCACGGCGGTCGGTTCGAGCAGCTCGGGCAGCTGCTCGGCGCGGATCCGCGCGACCTCGAGCGCGTCCGGGTGCCAGGCCAGCCGGTGCAGGTCAAGCAGCCCGGTGCCCGACGCGTTGGAGTGCTCGGTGGCCAGCCTGCCGGTGAGCCGGTACAGCACGAAGTCCTTGAGGCCACACCAGTGCGCGGCCCGCGCCGCCGTGTCGGGCTCGCGCTCGGCGAACCAGGCGAGCTTGACCAGCGGGGCGAACGGGTGCACCGGCGTGCCGGTCGCCCGGTGCAGCGCCGTGCCGAGCGCGGTGCCGCGCAGCCTGGCGGCCTGCTCGGTGGCGCGGTTGTCCGCCCAGCTCAGCGAGTCGGTGATCGGCGTGCCGTCCGGCCCGAGCGCGAGCAGCGTGTGCATCGCGCCGGTCAGCGCGAGCCCGACGACCTGGTGGCCGTGCTCGCGACACTCGCGCACCACCTCGGCCAGCGCGTCCAGCGCGGCCTCGCACACCTCGGCCGGCACGTGCACGGCCTCGCCCCCGTGCCCGGTGCGCATGCGGTAGCCGCGCTCGGCAAGGCCGAGGACCTCGCCGCTCTGGTCGACCGCCACCACCTTCGTCGCCGTGGTTCCCAGGTCAACTCCGAGCACGACCTCAGCCATGTGATCGACGCTAGTCGATCGGCATGGGTCCTCGGACTGAGACCCGAGACGATCTGCTCAGACCAAAGGCTTATCCGGTCGAGACCAACGGCCGAGGCGAAACCCGTGACCGGGCGGGCATGCTGGGCGATGATCGCCGCAGTGAGGCCGTCGAAGGGGCCGGACATGGGGATGCAGGGCACGCTGATCGGGGTCGGACTCGTCGCCGCGCTGGCGGTCGGGGCCGTCACCACCGAGGTGGTCTGCTCGCGGAACCTGCACGACCGGTCCCAGTCGCAGGCGGCGGAACTCCTGCCAGGCACCAGGATCAACACGGTGCGGGTGACCGGTTTCCCGCACATCACCCAGGCGATCGGCAAGCACCTCAAGAAGGTCGACGTGCAGGCGACCACGGCGGACGGCACCCAGCTGTACGTGATCATGCGGGACGTCGACCTCGGCGAGCGGCGGGCGGGCGCCACGACGGTGATCGTCACCATGCCAAGGCTCGCCAAGGACCAGCATCCGGTGCGCGACAGCAGGGGCGCCTACACCAACCGCTTCACCAGTGGCGGCAAGGAATATCAGGCCAGTGCGAGCCTGTCGGGCACCACGCTCACCGTCAGCGCGACCGGGCCGACCCAGCTGGACCCGGTGCGCGTGACGCTGCCGTTCCTGCCCGACGGCAGCACCGTCGGCCGGCAGTCCTACGTCACCGACGAGAACCTGCGGGTCGGCCTCAACATCGACCGGCTGGAGTCCAGGCCACCCAGCTCCTGACGCGCCGCAACGGCCGACGGGCGCCGCCCGAACATGTCGGGGGCGCCCGTCGGGCCGCGAGCACGAACCGGGAGACTAGAACCGGGAGACGATCAGCCGCGCACGGCCAGTTCCTCCGCGATCTCGTAGGTGTTCAGCGCCGCGCCCTTGCGCAGGTTGTCCCCGCACACGAAGAAGTCCAGCGCGGTGGGGAAGTCCAGCGCCTGGCGGACCCTGCCGACGTAGGTCGGGTCGCCGCCGACGACGTCGCTCGGGGTCGGGAAGCTGCCCTTCGCAGGGTCGTCGACCAGCACGATCGACGGCTGCGCCGCGAAGATCTCGTGCGCCCGCTCGACGGTCACCTCGCTGCCGAACACGGCGTGCACGGCCAGCGAGTGCGTGGTGACCACCGGCACCCGCACGCAGGTCGCCGACACCTTCAGGTCCGGGATGCCGAGGATCTTCCTCGACTCGTTGCGGACCTTCAGCTCCTCGCTCGACCAGCCGCCGTCGCGCAGCGAACCGGCCCACGGCACCACGTTCATGGCCAGCGGCGCGGTGAACGGGGTGTCCTCGACGGACAGGCCTGCCGCCTCCAGCGCCTCCCTGACGTCGCCAGCGCGCGCACCGAGCTGCTTGCCAGCCACCGCTTCGATCTCCGCGTGCAGCCGGTCGATGCCCTCCTGGCCCGCGCCGGAGGCGGCCTGGTAGGACGCGACGACCAGCTCGCGCAGCCCGAACTCGCGGTGCAGCGCGCCGAGCGCGGCCATCATCGACAGCGTGGTGCAGTTCGGGTTGGCGATGATCCCCTTTGGCCGCACGGCGATCGCGTCGGCGTTCACCTCGGGCACCACCAGCGGGACCTCGGGGTCCATCCGGAACGCGCCGGAGTTGTCCACCGCGATCGCGCCCCTGGCCGCCGCGATCGGCGCCCACTCGGCGGAGACGGCGTCCGGCACGTCGAACATGGCGACGTCCACGCCGTCGAAGACCTCGGGCGCGAGCGCCAGCACGGTCAGCTCCGCGCCGCGCACGGTGAGCTTCTTGCCCGCGGACCTCGGCGAGGCGATCAGCCTGATCTCGCCCCACGGCACGGACTCCCGGCCGTTGATGATGTCGATCATCACGCCGCCGACCGCGCCGGTCGCGCCGACCAGCGCGAGCACGGGGCCGTTGCCGGGGGCGCTCATCGACCGCTCCCCGCGTACACCACGGCCTCTTCGTCGCCGCCCAGCTCGAACGCGTCGTGCAGCGCGCGCACGGCGTCGTCGAGCTGGGTGTCGCGGCAGATCACCGAGATGCGGATCTCCGAGGTGGAGATGATGTCGATGTTGACGCCGACCGACGCCAGCGCGGCGCAGAAGGTCGCCGTGACGCCGGGGTGCGAGCGCATGCCGGCGCCGACCAGCGAGACCTTGCCGATGTGGTCGTCGTAGAGCACCTTCGCGAAGCCGATCTCCGGCTTGGCCCGCTCCAGCGCGGCGACCGCCTTCGGGCCGTCGTCCTTGGGCAGGGTGAAGGTGATGTCGGTGCGACCGCTCGCGAGCTGCGAGATGTTCTGCACCACCATGTCGATGTCCAGCTCGGCGTCGGCCACGACGCGGAAGATCTTGGCCGCGATGCCCGGGTGGTCGGGCACCTCGGTCACGGTGACCTTGGCCTCGGACCGGTCGTGCGCGACGCCGGTGATCATCGCCTGTTCCACGGGAAGGTCCTCCACTGACCCGGACACGATGGTCCCAGGTCGGTTTGTAAACGACGAACGGACGTGCACGGGGACGCCGTAGCGGCGGGCGTACTCGACGCAGCGGAGCATCAGCACCTTCGCGCCGCAGGCCGCCATCTCGAGCATCTCCTCGTAGGTGATGCTCTCCAGCCGCTTCGCGTTCGGCACGATCCTCGGGTCTGCGGTGTACACGCCGTCGACGTCGGTGTAGATCTCGCAGACGTCGGCCTTGAGCGCGGCGGCCAGCGCCACCGCGGTCGTGTCGGTGCCGCCCCGGCCGAGGGTGGTGATCTCCTTGCTGTCCTGGCTCACGCCCTGGAAGCCGGCGACGATCGCGATCGCCCCGTCGTCGAGCGCGTCCTGGATGCGGCTCGGGGTGACGTCGATGATCCGCGCCTTGCCGTGCACCGAGGTGGTGATCACGCCGGCCTGCGAGCCGGTGTAGGAACGGGCCTGCGCGCCGAGCGAGTGGATCGCCATCGCCAACAGCGACATGGAGATCCGCTCACCCGAGGTGAGCAGCATGTCCAGTTCGCGGGCCGGCGGCACGGGAGCCACCTGCCTGGCCAGGTCGAGCAGCTCGTCGGTGCTGTCCCCCATCGCGGAGACCGCGACAACGACGTCGTTGCCGGCCTTGCGGGTCGCCACGACACGCTCGGCCACCCGTTTGATCCGCTCGGCACTCTCGACCGATGAACCGCCGTACTTCTGGACGACGAGCGCCACTGATCAGACCTCCTCACGACAGGTACCGCATGTCCTAGGACCGCGTTGTCCCACGTCCAGGGCAGCCTACCCGGGGTGAGTATTGGTCACGTCCCGCCGTGACGGGCACTACTCTCGTGAGCAATCAACGGCCGGCGGTTGTGGAGGACAGAGGGTGTCGGCAACCGAAGTGGCGCGGGATCTCGGGGCGGCTGGCGATCGGGACGAGGCCGCCCCGCGCGGCGCACAGGCCCCGCAACGGCTAGGGACGGCGCGCTGGACCCAGCAGTGGACCCAGTGGACGCGGCACCGGGCGACGCTGGCGCTCGCGCCTGCCGTGCTGTACCTGGCCGCCCGCGAGTTCGGCCTGCTGGTGCTCAACTGGATGGCCGCGCAGAACGGCAAGGCCGTCACCCCGGCGCTGACCTCGTGGGATGGGCAGTGGTTCCTCGGCATCGCGCAGGGCGGCTACGCCAACGTGCCGCAGAGCCTGGCCGACGCGTTCGGGCGGCGCACCGCCGAGACGCCGCTGGCGTTCTTCCCCGGCTACCCGACCCTGGTCCGCTGGGTGGCCGCACTGCCCGGCGTGCAACTGGTCGGCGCGGCGTTCGCGGTGAGCCTGGTCAGCGGGGTGTTCTGCGCCTACGGGCTGCACCGGCTCGGCAGCAGGATCAACGGCGGGTCGCCCAGGGTCGGGCTGGTGCTCGTCGCGCTGTTCGCCGCGTCGCCGATGGCGATCGTGCTGTCCATGACCTACTCCGAGGCGACCTTCTGCGCGTTCGCCGCCTGGGCGCTGGTCGGCGTCGTGGAGCGGCGATGGGTGCTCGCCGGGATGTGCTGCGCGGCGGCCGGCCTGGTGCGGCCGACGGCGGCGGCGCTGGTGCTGGCCGTCGGGCTGGCCGCGCTGGTCGCGGTGGTGCGCGGACGGGACGGCTGGCGGCCGTGGGTCGGCGGCCTGCTCGCCCCGCTCGGGCTGCTTGGCTACCTGGGTTGGGTCGCGCAGCGCACCGGCTCGCTGGACGGCTGGTTCGCGGTCCAGCAGCGCGGCTGGGACTCGCGGTTCGACGGCGGCGCGGCCACCTGGAAGTTCGGTCTGGAGATCCTCGGCTCGGTGCGCTCGGTGCTGGAACTCGGCACGGTGTGGCTGATCCTCGGCGCGCTGGTGCTGCTGGTGATCGGTTTCCGGCGGCGGGTGGAGTGGCCGCTGCTGGTGTACGCGATCGGGGTGCTGGCCATGGACCTCGGCTCCAACGGGCTGATGAACTCCAAGGCGCGGCTGCTGTTGCCCGCGTTCACGCTGCTCGTGCCGGCCGCGTTGGGCCTGGCCAAACGGCGGACCTCGACGGTCGTGGTCGCGCTGCTGGCCCTCTCGGTGCTCAGCGCGTGGTTCGGCGCATACTCCATCACCGCATGGCCGTACGCGATCTGAGCTGGGAGCGCAGTGCCCGACGAAGCAGGGCCAGACAAAGCAGGGCCAGAGGAAGCAGTGCCAGAGGAACCTGACTGGCTGGCGGGGAAACGGGCGGAGACCAGCGTGCCGGTGCACCCGCTGATCGCCGACCGCTGGAGCCCGAGGGCGCTCGACCCCGGCGCCGAGGTGCCGCTCGAACACCTGCGCGCGCTGTTCGAGGCGGCGCGCTGGGCGGCGTCGCACGGCAACACGCAGCCGGGGCGGTACCTGGTCGGCAGGCGCGGCGACGACACGTTCCAGCGGATCTTCTCCACGCTGCGGCCGGGCAACCAGAGCTGGGCCGGCAGCGCGGGCGCGCTGCTGCTCGGCATGGTGCGCACGGTGGACAAGCGGGGGCCGATCCCCAACGCGGAGTACGGGCTCGGGCTGGCCGTGCAGAACCTGGTGCTCCAGGCGGTGTCGCTCGGGCTGGTCACGCACCAGATGGGCGGCTTCGACCGGGAGGCGGTGCACGCGGCGTTCGACCTGCCGCCCGATGTGCGGCCGGTGGTGGTGGTCGCGATCGGGACGGTCGGCGACGTCGAGGACCTGCCGGAGGACCTGCGCGGGCGCGAGGTGGCCGGCAGGCTGCGGCGACCGTTGGGCGAGCTGGTCTTCACCGGCGAGTGGGGCACGCCGGCGTTCGAGTGACCCTCAGCGCTCCTGGGCTGGCGCCTGCCACGACCGCTCGAAGTGCCGCAGCAGCGCGGCAATCGACGTGATTCACCTCGCCGCCGCCGGTATGCAGCTTGTATGCTGCCGCCATGGCTGACACCACGATCCGCATCGACACCGAGACACGTGACCGCTTGGCCCTGCTGGCCGAGGAACAGGGCACCAACGTCAAGGCCATCGTGCGCGAGTGGGCGTTCCTCCAGCTCACCCGCACCGAAGTGAGCGAGCGTCGCGCCAAGGCGCTGGCCTACATCCAGGAGAACCTCAACCCCGACTTCCGGGGCGACGCCACCGACGAGGCCGAAGGCGACAGGCTGTGGGCGCAGATCCACGACCTCCAGTACGGCCCGAGGCAGGCGACTGCGTGAATCACGACATCCCCGCGGTCATTCTGGATGCCCCTGCCCTCGCCGCCCTCGGCGCGGGCAACGTGTGGCTGTCGCGGCTGATCATGTCCCAGCCGGCCACCGTGAGCCCACGACTGATCTACGCGCCAGCACTGTGCATCGCCGCCGCCGAGGCCGGCCGCGCACGCGGCGGGCAGCACGTCGCCGGACCGATCGACCAGATCCACACCGAGAGTCTTGGACTCGACGGCGCCCTGGCCGTCGGCACGCTTGTCCGCGAGAGCGGCATCGACTTCGGCACCGCCCATGCGATCCACGCCGCCCGACCGTCGGCCGAATGGATCGTCGGACGTCCCGTCGTCACCCCCGATCCCGCGCGATACGCCGGACACGACATAGCCGTGATCAAGGTGAGCGGATAACCCGGCGACCCGAGTTCGCTTTGGTTGTCTGAGCAACCACAGTGCGAGGATGCCGGTATGACGAGCAGGGAGCGGGCCGCCGAGCTGGACGCCGTCGACGAGCTGGCCGGGCTGCGCGAGCGGTTCGCCCTCCCGGCCGACGTGATCTACCTCGACGGCAACAGCCTCGGCGCGCTGCCGGCCAGCACGCCTGCCCGGCTGGCCAGGGTCATCGAGCACGAGTGGGGCGAGCGGCTCATCCGCTCCTGGAACGAGGCCGACTGGTTCACCACGCCCGCGCGGGTGGCCGGCAGGCTCGCGCCGCTGATCGGCGCGGACGCCGACGAGGTCGCGGTGGCCGACTCGACCAGCGTCAACCTGTTCAAGCTGCTGGTCGCGGCCTGCCGGCTGCGGCCCGGCCGCCGCACCCTGGTGCTCGAACGCGGCTCGTTCCCCACCGACGTCTACATCGCCGGCAGCGTGGCCGAGCTGCTCGGCGGCGAGCTGCGCCTGGTGGACGGCCCCGACGACCTGCCAGACGCGCTGGACGAGACGGTCGCGGTGCTGAGCCTGACCCACGTGGACTTCCGCACCGGCGCGCTGTGGCCGGCACGGGAGGTCACCGCGCAGGCGCACCGCGTCGGCGCGCTCGCCATGTGGGACCTGTGCCACTCGGCCGGCGCGCTGGACGTCGACCTGCACGGCTGGGGCGCGGACCTCGCCGTCGGCTGCGGCTACAAGTACCTCAACGGCGGCCCCGGCGCGCCCGCGTTCTGCTTCGTGGCAAGGCGCCACCAGGACGGGCTGGCCACGCCGCTGCCCGGCTGGCACGGCCACGCCGAGCCGTTCGCGATGGGGCTGGACTACGCGCCCGCGCCAGGGATCGGCCAGCTCGCGGTCGGCACCCCGCCGATGCTCTCGCTGATCGGCCTCGACGAGGCACTGTCCACTATGGACGGCGTCAGCGCGAAGTCGCTGCGCGCCAAGGGGCAGCGGTTGACCTCGCTGTTCATCGAGCTGCTCGACCAGTGGTGTCCCGACCTCGTCCTCGCCTCGCCGCGCGACCCACGATCGCGGGGCAGTCAGGTCTCCTACCGGCACGCGGACGCCTACCCGCTGGTGCAGGCGCTGATCGAGCGGGGCGTGATCGGCGACTTCCGGGAGCCCGACATCGCCAGGTTCGGCTTCGCGCCGGCATATCTGCGGTTCGTGGACGTGTGGGACGCGGCGAGACACGTCCGCGACGCCCTCGCGGCCGGCGAGCACCGGGACCCCAGGTTCGCGGCGCGCGGCGCGGTGACCTGACCACCACCCGAAAATCCGTATCGCCCGATCCGCATCAGGGCCACACTGGCCTGCATGGCCGAGAAAACCCGGCAAAGTCGCGTCACCGACGATCTCGTCGGGCTGATCGGGGTGGTGGTCACGGCGGTCGGCCTTGCCGGCATCGTGTTACTGCTCAGCCTCAGCCCCGGCAGCAGTATCGGGCGTCCCGGCGACCAGCTGGCCGTGACGTGTTCCCCGGTGCTGAGCTGGTTCGACACTGTGGCCGAGTCCTATCCGGAGGCCTGCGGCCGGGCCAGGGCGGCGACGCTCGGCTACGCGCTGCTGGTCGCCATCCCCACGGTGGTCGCCGCTGGCGCGCTCACCTCGCGGGCGGTCGCGCGGGTCGTGCTCACCCGAGCCGGCGGACCAACCGCACCACGATCGACCTGACGGCCAGCCAGAACAGCGCGGCCACGCCGTAGTCGACGAGCACCCGCAGCTTCGCGTCCGATGGCGTGAACAGGTCGCGGAAGCCGAGCGCCAGGGTGTCCGCCCAGCTCGACACGAACCGGGTGATGCCGTTGTCGGGGTTCGCGCCGCCCATGGTCAACACCACGTGGGCCACCAGGATCACCGCGAAGACCAGGCCGACCCAGCTCAACACCCCGGCGACGACGCCGACGATCCGCCCGCGAACCGCCGCGCCGCCGCCCGCTGTGCGTGCCTCGTGCTCAGCCATGGTCGGAGTCTGGCACGCGTCGCCCGGTTTGGCTACGCGCCAGTAACAAGTTCGTAGCCTGCCGGCTCACCGCTCGTCGCCGGCCAGGTCACCGCGCCAGAATGCGCGCGATGGCGCCCGTCACGACCAGCCAGAACACCGCGGCCAGGCCGTAGTTGAGGATGACGCCGAGGTCGTAGCTCGACGGGTTGAACAGGCCGGGGAAGAACAGCGCCAGCGGCTCCGCCAGCGTCTGGACGAACTTGAAGAAGCCGTTGGCCTGGTCGGCGCCCAACACGATGAGCAGGATGTACACCACTTCGATGACGGCGAAGATGGCACCGACCGCGCTGACAATCCGCGCGGCGGTGCCAAGGCCGCTTGTGCCGTGCCATCTGCGAGTTGTCATGCTCAGGCAGTGCCCGCGCCCCGAGCGGACCAAACCCGCCGAGTGGCCCAACTGGGAACACCCGTCCACCATCTGAGACTGCGGAGTGGCCTGTTCGGCCGGCGTCTGGTTACCCTGGGCGACGTGGCGCGTGTCCTCCTGCTTCGCCGCCGTGACGGGGTCTGACCAGACCGGCTCCCCGTCGCGGGGTTCAGCGATGCCGCCGGTCGTCTCGTTCCGGCCGCACCAGGAGCTGACCAGAGCATGACCACCAGCAAGGACGCCTACACCTCCGGCACCAGCCGCATCCGCCCGCCTGCCCGCCCGGCCCCCGCCGACCAGCCTGCCTGGAACACCCAGCGCGGCAGTTCGATGCCGGTACACCGGTACCGACCCTACGGCGAGGTGGTCGAGCCGGTGTCGCTGCCCGACCGCACCTGGCCGGAGCAGCGCATCACCAAGGCCCCGCTGTGGTGCGCGGTCGACCTGCGCGACGGCAACCAGGCGCTGATCGACCCGATGTCGCCGGCCCGCAAGCGCAAGATGTTCGACCTGTTGGTGCGCATGGGTTACAAGGAGATCGAGGTCGGTTTCCCCGCGGCGAGCCAGACCGACTTCGACTTCGTCAGGGAGATCATCGAGGACGGCGCGATCCCCGAGGACGTCACGATCCAGGTGCTCAGCCAGTGCCGTGCGGAGCTGATCGAGCGGACCTTCGAGTCGCTGCGCGGCGCGGCGCGGGCGATCGTGCACATCTACAACTCGACGTCCATCCTCCAGCGCAGGGTCGTGTTCAAGCAGGATCGGGACGGCATCAAGAAGATCGCCACCGACGCGGCGCGGCTGACCGTCGAGCTGGCCGCGCGGCACCCCGAGACCGACTTCCGCTTCGAGTACTCCCCCGAGTCCTACACCGGCACCGAGCTGTCCTACGCCGTCGAGGTGTGCAACGCGGTCACCGAGATCTGGCAGCCGACGCCGGAACGGCCGGCGATCATCAACCTGCCGGCGACCGTGGAGATGGCCACCCCCAACATCTACGCCGACTCCATCGAGTGGATGAGCCGGAACCTGGCGCGGCGCGACTCGGTGATCCTGAGCCTGCACCCGCACAACGACCGGGGCACCGGCGTCGCCGCGGCCGAGCTCGGCTACCAGGCTGGCGCGGACCGGATCGAGGGCTGCCTGTTCGGCAACGGCGAGCGCACCGGCAACGTCTGCCTCGTCACGCTGGGCATGAACATGGTCAGCCAGGGCATCGACCCGCAGATCGACTTCTCCGACATCGACGAGATCCGCCGCACGGTCGAGTACTGCAACCAGCTGCCCGTGCCCGAGCGGCACCCCTACGGCGGCGACCTGGTGTTCACCGCGTTCTCCGGCAGCCACCAGGACGCCATCAAGAAGGGCTTCGAGGCGCTGGAGGACGCGGCGAAGGCCGCGGGCCAGCACGTGGACGACTACCCGTGGGAGGTCCCGTACCTGCCCATCGACCCGAAGGACGTCGGCCGCAACTACGAGGCCGTGATCCGGGTGAACTCGCAGTCGGGCAAGGGCGGCGTCGCGTACCTGATGAAGACCGAGCACCACCTGAACCTGCCCAGGCGGCTCCAGGTGGAGTTCTCCAGGGCGATCCAGGACCTGGCAGACGCGCACGGCGGCGAGATCGGGCCGAAGGACCTCTGGGACGCCTTCTCGACCGAGTACCTCGAGCCGGTCAGCCCGCTGAAGCTGGTGCGGCACAAGGTGTCCGGCGACGGCAGCGGGCACGAGGAGATCACCGCGACCGTGCGCGTCGACGGCGAGGAGCACGAGATCACCGGCTCCGGCAACGGACCGATCGCCGCGTTCGTGGACGCGCTGGCGAGCGTCGGCTACGACGTGCGGGTGCTGGACTACACCGAGCACGCGCTGTCGGCCGGCGACGACGCGCGGGCCGCCGCGTACCTGGAGTGCACCGTCGGCGACCGGGTGCTGTGGGGTGTCGGCATCGACAGCTCGACCGTCACCGCGTCGCTGCGGGCCGTGGTCTCCGCGACCAACCGAGGCTCCCGCTAGGCACGAAGACGTGCGGAGGCCCGTGGTTCGCGGTGAACCACGGGCCTCCGCAGGTGCTCAGCCGCTGATGGCGGCGGCGTGCTCAGCCGCTGACGTCGGCGGTCTCGGCCGGCTGGTGCTTTCCGGCGCGGCGCTTCATGATCAGCGCCGAGGTGATGCCGACGACGACGGCCGCGACCAGGCCGATCCAGGAGAACTTGCCGAGCCACTTCTCCGCGACCATGCCGAGGTAGTAGACGACCGCGGTAGTGCCGCCCGCCCAGGCGATGCCGCCGAGCGCGTTGGCGATGAGGAACTTCCAGTACGGCATCTTCAGCGCGCCGGCCAGCGGCCCGGCGAAGATCCGCAGCAGCGCGATGAAGCGGCCGACGAACACCGCCCACATGCCCCACCTGTCGAACGCCCGCTTGGCGGTGTCGACGTGGTTGGGGCCGAAGTGCTTGGGGAACTTCCTGCCGAGCTTGTCGAACAGCGGCTCGCCGAAGCGGTGCCCGATGGCGTAGCCGATGGAGTCGCCGACGATGGCGCCCGCGCTCGCGCACGCGCCGACCAACAGCGGGCTGACCCCGGTGTGCTTGGCCGCCAACAGGGCCGCGCCGATGAGCACGATCTCGCCGGGCAGCGGGATGCCGAGGCTCTCGATGCCGATGACGCCAGCCACCAGCAGGTAGACCGCCAGCGGCGGGATCGTCTCTAGCCAACCGTTGATGTCCACGCAAGTCCCCGGGGTCGATGAGTGCTGCTGTCATCGTGCCAGCACACGAGGGCCGATACCCCCGATCGGGCGAATTCCAGCCCGAAGTATCAGACGGGCGCGACGAAAGGCGACCGGGCGGACGACGGCGTCATCCCGGGGTAGGAAACCGGAGTCGGGCTCGGATCGCGACGCGGGCCCGCTCGTAGGCGAGCGGGTCGTCGTGCAGCAGCGAGAACAGGTTCGCCGCGTCGAGGAAGGCCGTCAGCTCGAAGCAGAGCTGCGCGGGATCGGTGTCGGCGGCGAGTTCGCCAAGCTGGGCCGCTTCGCGCACGCACGACTCGACCAGGCGGGTCCACTGGCTGCCGGACTCGGTGATGGCGTCGCGCACCGGGCCGGGCCGCGCGTCGAACTCCGCCTGCGCGGCGAAGAAGAAGCAGCCGCCGGGGAACACCCGGTCCTGCGAGTAGCGCAGCCAGCGGTCCAGCAGCGTGCGGAGTCGGTCGAGGCCGGGCGCAACCTCGAGCGCGGGCCGCACCACGTGGTCGTCGACGATCGCGCGCGCGGCCCTGATCGTGGCGAGTTGCAGCTCCTGCTTGGCGCCGAAGTGCGCGAACACCCCGCTCTTGCTGACCTGGAGGTCGGTGGCGAGCCGGCCGATGGACAGGCCGTCGAGGCCCTCGACGGAGGCGATGTCGACGGCGCGGCGCAGGATCGCTCGCCGGGTCGCGTCGCCCCGCTGGATCCGCCCGTCCGTGCTCGCCTCGATCACCGATCCACCGTATCCCTGTTGACGGCCACGCTCCGCAAAAGTAATAGTACGATCGTTCGTACAACTTGAGGAGTGCCGTGGACTACCGAGAGCTGGACCGTCGCGCCGTGGAAGCCTCGCGGGCGGTCGTCGCCACCGTGACCGTCGACCAGCTGGAGCTGCCGACCCCGTGTGCGGCCTGGAACCTGCGCGAGCTGCTCGTGCACCTGATCGACCAGCACCGGGGCTTCGCCGCGGCCGCGCGCGGCAACGGCGCGGACCTGTCGGCGTGGCGGGGCGCCGAACTGGGCGACGATCCGGTCGCGGCCTACGACCGGGCCGCCGACGAGGTGCTCGCGGCCTTCGCCGAGGTCGACGACCTCGACCGGATGTTCGAGCTGCCCGAGTTCGGCCAGCCGTTCCCGGCCAAGTACGCGATCGGGTTCCACTTCATCGACTACGTCGTGCACGCCTGGGACGTCGCGCGGACGGTCGGTATCCCGCACGGCATCGACGAGGACCTGGCCGTCGCGGCGTGGCCGATCGCCGACCGGGTGCCGACGGAACTGAGGCCCGGCCAGGAGAAGCGCGCGTTCGAGCGCGCCCTGCCGGCCGTCGCGGACGCGGCGCCAATGGATCGACTGCTCGCCCGCCTCGGCCGCAACCCGGCCTGGGCTCCCTGACCCGTTCGTGCGTGGAAACCCGGCGACCAGGCCGGTTTCCACGCACGAACGGCGGGGAACTAGACGATCTCGGTGACCGACGCCGGCGTGCTGATCTCGATGTCCGAGGACAGGTCGGTCGCGATCACCTCGGCCCGCACCTCGTGCGGCAGGATCCGGCCTTCGCGGATCTCCTCCGCGTAGTGGCAGGCCGCCTTGTGCCCCGGCAGGATCTCCCGCAGCACCGGGCGTTCCGTGTCGCAGCGCTCGGCCTGCCGCCACGGGCACCTGGTGTGGAACCGGCAGCCGGTCGGCGGGTTCGCCGGCGAGGGCAGGTCGCCGGCGAGCAGGATCCGCTCGCGGCGGTCCTCGATCTCCGGGTCCGGCACCGGGATCGCCGACAACAGCGCCCGCGTGTACGGGTGCAGCGGCTCGGCGTAGAGGTCGTCCGAGTCGGCCTCCTCGACCATGCCGCCCAGGTACATCACGCCGATCCGGTCGGAGATGTGCCGCACCACCGCCAGGTCGTGCGCGATGACCAGGTAGGTCAGGCCGAACTCCTGTTGCAGGTCCTCCAACAGGTTCACCACCTGCGCCTGCACCGACACGTCCAGCGCGGACACCGGCTCGTCGGCCACGATGAGGTCCGGCTTCACCGCGAGCGCCCTGGCGATGCCGATGCGCTGGCGCTGGCCGCCGGAGAACTCGTGCGGGTACTTGCGCAGCGAGGTCGAGGCGAGGCCGACGGCCGACAGCAGCTCGCGCAGCCGCTTGCCGGTCGACTCCGTGCCCTCGTCAAGGCCGTGCGCCCGCATCCCCTCGACCAGGATCGACTCCACCGACTGGCGCGGGTCGAGCGAGGACATCGGGTCCTGGAAGACCATCTGCATCCTGCGCCGCATCAGCCGCAGCGACTCGCCCCTGAGCGTGGACAGGTCGGTGCCGTCGAACACCGCGCGGCCCGAGGTCGGCTCGACCAGCCGCAGCAGCGCCCTGCCGAACGTGGTCTTGCCGCAGCCCGACTCGCCGACCAGGCCGTAGGTCTCGCCGCGCCTGATCGACAGGTCGACGCCGTCGACCGCGTAGACGTAGCCGACGGTGCGGTCCAGGATCACGCCCCGTTTGATCGGGAAGTGCACCTTGAGGTCGTGCACGGAGACCAGCGATTCGTCCACAGTGGACGGATCGGCGGCCTGCTCGGTCGCCGACGTCATACCGAAGCCTCCTCGGTCTCGGCGGCAGCGGGCTGCACCGGGTTGTGGCAGCGCAGCAGCCTGCTGCCCCGCCACTCCTGCTCCGGCGTCACCTCGCGGCACACGTCCAACGCGTTCGGGCAGCGCGGCGCGAACGCGCAGGCGCTGTCCCACGGGATGTTGTCCGACACCGAGCCGGTGATCGGCATCAGCCGCTCCCCGCGCGGCGCGTCCAGCCGGGGAATCGAGGCGAGCAGCCCGTGCGTGTAGGGGTGTCTCGGCTCGGCGAACAGCTCGTGCCGCTCGGCGCGCTCGACCACCCTGCCGCCGTAGAGCACGTTCACCTCGTCGCACAGCCCGGCGACCACGCCGAGATCGTGCGTGATCATGATCAGCGCGGTGCCGGTGTCCTGCACGAGTCCCTTGAGCAGGCTCAGGATCTGGGCCTGGATGGTGACGTCGAGCGCGGTGGTCGGCTCGTCGGCGATCAGCAGCCTCGGCTTGCACGCCAGCGCCATCGCGATCAGCGCGCGCTGCCGCATGCCGCCCGACAGCTGATGCGGGTACTCCGAGATGCGCCGGTTCGGGTCGGGGATGCCGACCTTGTCCAGCAGCCCGGCCGCCTCGGTCAGCGCCTTCTTGCGGGACATGCCCTGGTGGCGTTCCAGCACCTCGGCCACCTGCACGCCGATGGTGATCACCGGGTTCAGCGAGGACAGCGGATCCTGGAACACCATGCCGAGGTCGCGGCCGCGCCGGTCGCGCATCTGGTTGCCGGACAACCGGAGCAGGTCGGTGTCCTCGAACTTCACCGAGCCCGTCACGGTCGCGCCGCGCTTGGGCAGCAGGCCCATGATCGCCAGCGAGGTCACCGACTTGCCGCAGCCGGACTCGCCGACCAACCCGACCGTCTGGCCCGGTTCGACGTCGAAGCTCACCCCGTCGACGGCGGTGAACGGTTGTTCGCCCCTGCGCTGGAAAACGACGGTGAGGTCACGAACTTCGAGCAATGCCATCGCGGATCACCGCCTGTTCTTCGGGTCGAGGGCGTCCCGCAGCGACTCGCCCATCAGCGTGAAGCCGAGCGCGACGATGATGATGCAGGCGGCAGGCCAGAACGACAGCGCCGGGTGGCTGTCCAGCACCTCCTGCGAGGTGCCGAGCATCTGACCCCACTCGGGAATCGCGTCGTTCGGGTTGCCGAGCCCGAGGAAGGACAACGCGGCCGCGTCGATGATCGAGGTCGCCAGCACCAGCGTGGACTGCACGATCACCGGGCCGAGCGAGTTGGGCACCATGTGCCGGAACACGATCTGGCCCGGCTTCACGCCGAGCGAGCGCGCCGCCAACACGTGGTCGCTGCCGCGCTGGGCGAGCATCGACCCGCGCAGCAGCCGCGCGAAGATCGGGATCTGCACGGTCGCCACCGCGATGATCACGGTGAACTGGTTGGGGTGCGCGAACAACGCGCCGATGGAGAACGCCAGCAGCAAGCTGGGGATGGACAGCATGACGTCCACGATCCGCATCACCAGCGAATCGACCCAGCCGCCGATCGCGCCGGCCAGCGTGCCGAGCACCAGGCCGCCGGTCAGGCCGAACAGGGTCGCCAGCACGCCGACCATCAGCGTCTGCTGCGAACCGACCAGCAGCCGGGAGAAGAAGTCCCTGCCCTGGAGGTCGCCGCCGAGCGGGTGGCCCGGCTGGGCGGGCGGGATCTCGTTGCGCGCCTTGACGACCTGGTCGATGAGGTCGCGCGCGGACGGGTCGTGCGGCGCGATGAGCGGCGAGATCGCCGCGACGAGCACGAACAGCAGCGTGATGCCGAGCCCGACGAGGAAGACCGGGTTTCGCCGCAGTCTCCGCCAGGCGCTGGCCGCCAGGCTGACGCCCGAGTCGTCCACGGAGGACTTGGCCAGGGCGTCGATGCGGTCCTTCTTGGTGGCTCCGAGTGCCATGTTCGCCCCCTCCTCAGCGGGTCCGGATGCGCGGGTCGATCAGCGCGTAGGACAGGTCGACGAGCAGGTTGACCACGACGTACACCATCGCCGCCATCATGATCAGCAGTTGCAGGACGGGATAGTCGCGCCGCTCGAAGCCGAGCGCGAGCGCCTGCCCGACGCCGGGGAAGGCGAACACGTTCTCGGTGAGCACCGCGCCGGCAAGCAACGCGCCGGTCTGGAGGCCGATCGTGGTGACCACCGGCAGCATCGCGTTGCGCAGCACGTGTCTGCGCCGGATCAGCTGCGCGGTCAGGCCCTTGGACTCGGCGGTGCGCACGTAGTCCTCGTCGAGCACGTCGAGCACGGCGGCCCTGGTGATCCGGAAGACCACCGCGAACGGGATGGTGCCAAGCGCGATCGCCGGCAGGATCAGGTGTCGGAAGGCGTCCCAGGCGGCGTCCCACTCCTGGGTGATGATGCCGTCCAGCACGAAGAACCCGGTGACCCGCGTGGCGTCGGTGACGCTCTGCCGGCTGTCCGAGGGAAGCACCCCGAGCTTCACCGCGAAGATGTACTTCAGCAGGAAGGCCAGGAAGAAGACCGGCACGGCGATGCCGACCAGCGAGCCGATCACGGTGGCGTTGTCGAACCAGCCGCCCCGGCGCTTCGCCGCCATGTAGCCGAGCGGAATGCCGAAGACCACCGCGATGATGATCGCGAAGACGCTGAGCTCGATGGTCGCCGGGAACCGGGTCAGGAACAGGTCCATCGCCGTGGTGCCGGGCTGCACTCCGTTGGAGGTGCCGAAGTTCCCGGTCAGCGCACGGCCGAGGAACTTCAGGTACTGAACGAAGATCGGCTGGTCGAGGCCGAGCTGAACGATGAGGTCGTGCCGCGACTCGGGCGTCGCGCGCTCTCCCAGGAGGGCCGAGACCGGGCCTCCCGGGAGAGCGCGCAACCACGCGAACACCAGCAGCGACAGCACCAACAGCACGACGACCATCTGGAGCAGTCGTCGAACGGTGTAGCGGAGCACGTCGTTACCCCGTTGGTTGTCGGTCAGCCCTTGCTGACCGAGCCGAATCGCTCATCGGTCAACGGGCTGGGCACGAGACCCTTGATGTCGGACTTGAGCACCAGGGCGGGCGGCGAGTGCGAGACCGGCACGGCCGGCAGGTACTCGCCCATGACCTTCTTGTTGATGTCCTGGTACAGCTGGGTGCGCTTGTCCTTGTTCGGCTCGGCGTCGGCCGCCTTGATGCTGTCGGCGAGCGACTGGCCCCACGGGGAGGCGCCGGTGGTGAGCCGGTTGTCCGGCGCGCCGAAGAACTGCGCGAGGAAGTTGTCCGGCGTGTTGAAGTCACCGGTCCAGCCGAACAGGAACAGGTCGGCCTGCGCCTGGTCGATGCCGTCGATGTAGCCGCCGTTCCACGGCTTGGTGACCGCGTTGGTCTTGATGCCGATCTTGGCGAGGTCGGCCGACAACGCGCCGAAGATGTCCTTCGGGCTCGGCATGTACGGCCTGGTCACCTCGCTTGGCCACCAGAAGTTGAGCGTGAGGTCGGTGGCGCCGGCCTCCTTGAGCAGGCTCTTGGCCTTCTCCGGGTCGTAGTTGTACTTCTGCACGTCCGGGGTGTAGCCGGTGACCGTGTCGGGGATGAACTCGTCGGCGACCTTGGCGCCCTCGGGCAGCTGCGACTTCACCAGCTGCTCGCGGTTGATCCCGTACGCGATGGCCTGGCGCACCTTGAGGTCGCGCAGCTGCGGCACGTTCTTCTGGTTGATGCCCAGGTACAGGATGTTGAACGCGGGCCGGATGGCCACGTTGAAGCCGGCCTTCTTGAGCTGGTCCCAGTCGGCCGCGTTCGGGAAGTCGTAGCCGTCGATGTCGCCGGCCTGCAACGCCTGCTTCCGCGCGGTCTCGTTCGGGATGATCTTGAAGACCAGCTTGTCCAGCTTGACCTTGTCACCCGCGTAGTCGTCGTTCTTGACCAGCTCGACGGTGTTGTTGGCCTTGTCGTACTTGCCGAACTTGAACGGCCCGGTGCCGGTCGGGTGCTCAAGGGCGTAGGACGGGTACGTGAAGCTGTCGCCCTGCGCCGTCACGTTGTCCGCGTCGTACTTCTTCATCGCGGTCGGGCTCTGCATGACGAACGACGGCAGACCGAGCACGTCGGGGAACTTCGAGGTGACCGCGGTCAGCTCGATGACGGCCGTCTTGGCGTCCTTGGCCGTGCAGGACTTGTAGAGCGAGGGCTTGGCGCCGTCGGAGAAGCCGCCGAAGTTGTCGACCCAGTACTGGGAGACCGCGTCGCTCTGGGCTGCGCCCTTCTGGCCGTACCAGCGGTTGAAGTTGGCGCAGACCGCGTCGGCGTTGAAGTCGGTGCCGTCGTGGAACTTGACGCCCGTCTTCAGCGCGAACGTCCAGGTCTTGCCGTCGGGGCTGGAGTCCCACTTCTCGGCGAGGTCGGGCTGCGCCTGCGCGGTGCCCGGCTTGAAGCCGACCAGGCCCTGGAACATCTGGCGCGCGACCCGGAAGGTCTCGCCGTCGGTCGCGTAGAACGGGTCAAACAGCTTGGGCGCACCCGCCGCCCCGAAGGTCAGCGTGCCGCCGACCTTGCCGGACCCGTTTGAGGTGTCCGCGCTGCGCTGGGACTGCGCGCAGGCGGAAAGGGAGAGAGCCACTACGCCTGCCAGGCCGACCAAGGCCAGGCGGCGGCGCTGGGCCGTTCGGTTTTGGAGCATCTGGCACCCCTCGGACGTTCGACTTCTCACGGTGTGGTCGCCGACACTAACCGGTTCACGTACGCGTTCCTAAGGTAGCGAAGGTCACGATCCGGCCACGCGAAGTGCCTTCTCAGTACTTTTCGGGCATGGCCTGCGGACCGTGCGTGACGACTTCCACACCGAGTGCCAACCCACCGCCACGGAGGCGGACACTGGGGTCACGCAGCGCAACTCGGGCCTGACCGTGAGAGGGGAGCCGATGGACTCGGAAGTGGAGTTCCGGGTGCTCGGCGAACTCGCCGTTCTGGTCGGCGGCCACCCGGTCGTGGTGCGCGCGGGACGGCAGCGTGCGTTGCTCGCGGCCCTGCTGTTGCGCGCCGGCGTCGTGGTGTCCGTCGACGAGCTCGCCGAGCGGCTGTGGGGCGACGAGCCGCCCGCGCGGACCAGGGCGACCCTCCAGACCTATGTCATGCGACTGCGCCGGACCCTCGGGACTACGAAGGCGATCCGCACGGTTCCGGACGGTTACGTGATTGAAGTCTCTCCGAGGTCGCTGGACCTGCTGCGCTTCGACCGACTGCTCGCCTCCGGCGAACGCGAGCTGGCCGCAGGCGCGCTAACCGCAGCCGCCACCTCGTTCGCCGGGGCGCTGGCGCAGTGGCGCGGACCCGCGCTGGCCGACGTGCCGTCGGAGTCGCTGCACCGCGACGAGGTGCCGAGGCTGACCGAGCGCAGGCTGCACGCCCTTGAACGCCGCGTCGAGGCCGACCTCGCGCTCGGCCGGCACGCCGAACTCGTGCCGGAACTGCGCGAGCTGACCGGCGAACACCCGCTGCGGGAACGGTTCTGGGCGCACCTGATGCTCGCGCTGTACCGCTGCGGCAGGCCAGCCGACGCGCTGACGGCCTACCACCGGGTCGACGAGCTGCTGGGCGAGCTCGGCATCGACCCCGGCGAGCGGCTGCGCGAGCTGTACCAGCGAATCCGCGCGGGCGACGGGAAACTGGCCGCCGCGCGCGACCGGGACGACTGGGTGGTGCCCTCGCAGCTGCCCGCCGACATCGCGGACTTCGTCGGCAGGGCCGAGACGGTCGCGGGGCTCGGCGGGCTGCTGCGCGCTGGCGACACACCCGTGGTGGCCGTCACCGGGCCGCCCGGCGTCGGCAAGACCGCGCTCGCCGTGCACGCCGCGCACCGCCTGCGCGCCAGCTATCCCGACGGCCAGCTCTACGTGAACCTCCGCGGCTACGCGCCGGGACCGCCGCTGAGCGCGGTCGACGCGCTGTCCCGGTTCCTGCGCGCGCTGGGCATCGCGCCGGAGGCCGTGCCGCTCGACCAGCGCGGGCAGGAGGAGCTGTACCGCTCGACCCTGCGCGGCCGCCGCGTGCTCGTGGTGCTGGACAACGCCGCGACCGCAGAACAACTCCGCCCGCTGCTGCCCGGCCGCTCCGGCTGCGCGGTGCTGGTGACTAGCAGGGACACGCTGCGGGACCTCGGCGCCGGGCAGGTCCGCCTCGCCATGCTGACCGGCGAGGAGTCGCGGGAGCTGCTCGCCGGCATGCTCGGCGACGCCCAGGTCGGCGCGGAGCCCTCGGCGACCGACGAGCTGGCCGGGCTGTGCGCGCACCTGCCGCTGGCGTTGCGGATCGCGGCGGCGAACCTCGCCAGCAGGCCCGGCACGTCCGTGGCCAGGTACGTGCGGGAGCTGCGGGTCGGCAACCGGCTGGCCGCGCTCACCGTGGACGGCGACGCGCTCGCCGCGGTGCGGGCCGCGTTCGACCTCTCCTACGCGGCCCTGCCCGCCGCGCCCGCGCGGCTGTTCCGGCTGCTCAGCCTGGTGCCCGGCCCCGAGGTGACCGCCGAGGCCGCCGCGGCCCTCGGCGCGCTGCCGACCGCCGAGGCCGCGCGGCTGCTCGACCGGCTCGCCGCCGCGAACCTGGTGGACCACCACGCCGACGGCCGCTACCAGCTGCACGACCTGCTGCGCGAGTACGCGGCGGAACGGTCCGCCGCCGAGGAGCCGGGCGCTGGCCAGGAGCTGGCCCTCACCCGCCTGCTGGAATGGTACCTGCGCAGCGTGGACAACGCGGTCGGGGCGATGAGCAGCTCGCTGCTGCGGCTGCCCAGAGGGCCGGAGCGGGCCGAGGTCACGCCGATGACGCAGGCCACCGGCGTCGCGGCGGTGGCCTGGCTGGACGCCGAGCGCGCGAACCTGGTCGCCGCCGTCCTGCACGCGGCCGAGCGCGGGCCACGGCGCTACGCCTGGCACCTGGCCGACGCGCTGCGCGGCTACTTCTACGCGCAGGGGCTCCAGGTGGAGTGGCTGGCCGCGGCCGAGGCTGGGCTGCACGCGGCGCGGCAGGCCGGCAGCGGGCAGGGCGAGGGGGCGATGTGGAGCGCGCTTGGCACCCTGTACTGGGTGCTCGGCAGGCGGCGGTCGGCGATCGCGCACTACCAGCGGGCCGTGCCGTTGCAGCGCGAGGCGGGCGACGAGGAGGCGGTGGCGGCGTCGCTGTCCAACATCGGCAGCGTGCACATCGACCTCGGCGAGCTGGAGCAGGCGGTGGAACGGCTGGAGCTGTCGCTGGAGATCACCAGGCGGATCGACGCGCCGGAGCGGGCCGCGATCGCGCTGTTCAACCTCGGCGGGGTGTACCTCCAGCTCGGCCAGCTCGGCAGGGCGGTGCGGTGTTTCACCGACTCGCTCGCGGCCGGCACGCGGCTGGGTTCCGCGCTGAGCCAGGCCAACTGCGAGCGGGCGCTCGGCGAGGCCTACGCCGAGCTCGGCGAGCTGACCAGGGCCGAGCAGCACCACCGAAGGGCGCTCGCGCTGTACCGGTTGGCCGGCGCGCGCACGTTCGAGCACACCGTGCACGAGGGGCTGGCGATCGTGCACGCGGCGTTCGGGCGGTACGAGGAGGCGATCGCGGAGGCGGACGAGGCGCTGCGGCTGACGCTCGCCGTGGACGACCCCAAGGCGGAGTGCGACGCGCGCAACGAGCTCGGCGCGGCGCTGTGCGCGGCGGGGCGGCCGGCCGATGCGGCGGGCCACCACGAGACCGCGCTGCGGATCGCGGAGCGGACGAGCTATCCGTGGGGCGTGTGCGTGTCGCTGCGCGGCCTCGCCGCGGTGTGGCGGGCGCAGGGCCGGGTGGCCGAGGCGGTGCGGACGGCGGAGCGGGCGCTGGCCGAGGTGCGCGGGTCGGGACTGCGGCTGGCGGAGGCCGGGGCGCTGGTGACGCTCGGGCAGGCGCAGCTGGACGCGGGGAACCTGGCGGAGGCGGCGCGCTGCGGGGACGAGGGCGTGCGGCTGGCGGAAGCCACCGGGCAGCGGGTGACCAGGGCGCTGGCGCTGCGGCTGGCCGGGGCGGCCAGGGTGGCGGCGGGTGACGACGCCCCGGGTCGGGCACGGTTGGCCGCGGCGGCGGAATGCCTTGCCGGGCTTGGGGTCTCGGGCTGACGGCGGCTGTTCTGATCCAACTAGGGGCTTGCCACCCGCAGTCCCGCCGCCGCGCGCGTGCCGTCCACCGCGAACCAACCCCGCTCGAACGCCTGCCACCGACGCAACTGCTCCCGGCTGGACTCGCCGTCCCTGGCCACCGCGCGCTCGAGCCGCATTTCCTCGGCCAGCTCCACCCACACCGCGAGGCTCAGTGACGGCCGCGCCGAACGCCGCGCCGAGGACACGCCCTCGACCACCAGCACGTCCGGCACGGGCACCTCGCGCCACTCGCCGAGCCGGGGCACGCTACCGTCCCAGGTCGTCCGCCGGTACCGGCCGGGCGAGCCGCGCCGCAGCGGATCGAGCACGCCGTCCACCAGCCTCGGCCACCATGACACCGGGTCGTCCCAGGTGGCGAAGTCGTCGGTGGGCACCGATTCGACCGCGACACCCCGCTCGCGCAGGGCCGCCCCGACCGCGCGGGCCACGGTCGACTTGCCCGCCCCGGACGGCCCGTCCACCGCCAACACCCGCACCCCGCCAAGCCGGGCAGGCGCGGCCAAAACCGCCGCCGCCACAGACACAGCGGAAAGAACTGAGACGGCAGGACGGCGCCCGCCGGCTCGCGGGACGCCGCCCTGACCGGCCTCGGTCACATCGCGCGGCGGCCGGACAGCGCCCGGCCGAGGGTGAGCTCGTCGGCGAACTCCAGGTCGCCGCCCATCGGCAGGCCGGAGGCCAGCCGGGTCACGGTCAGCCCTGGGAAGTCGCGCAGCATCCGCACCAGGTACGTCGCGGTGGCCTCGCCCTCGGTGTTCGGGTCGGTGGCGATGATGATCTCGGAGATCTCCGCCCCGCCGTCGGCCGCGCCGAGCCTGGCCAGCAGTTGCCGGATCCGCAGCTGGTCGGGACCGACCCCGGACAACGGGTCGAGCGCCCCGCCGAGCACGTGGTAGCGGCCCTTGAACTCCCTGGTCCGCTCGACGGCGACCACGTCCTTGGGCTCCTCGACCACGCACACCACGGTCGAGTCGCGCCGCGCGTCGCGGCAGATCCGGCACTGCGTCTCCTCGGAGACGTTGCCGCACACCTCACAGAAGACGACGCCCTCCTTCACCCGTTGCAGCGCGTCCTGCAACCGGGCGATGTCGGCGGGCTCCGCCGCGAGCAGGTGGAACGCGATGCGCTGGGCGCTCTTCGGCCCGACCCCAGGCAGCCGCCCCAGCTCGTCGATCAGGTCCTGTACCGGGCCCTCGTACACCCCGTCCGTCCGTTACTAGAAGCCGGGCAGACCGAGGCTGCCCAGGTCGCCGAGCCCGCTCATGCCGCTGCTGAGCGGTCCCATCTTCTCGGCGGCGAGTTCCTGCGCGGCCCGGTTGGCGTCGCGAACGGCCGCCACCACCAGGTCGGCAAGAGTCTCGGTGTCCTCGGGGTCGACCGCCTTGGGGTCGATCTCCAGGCCCTTGAGCTCGCCGCTGCCGGTGACGGTGGCGGTCACCAGGCCGCCGCCGGCGGTTCCGGTCACCTCCGCGTCGGCGAGTTCCTGCTGCGCGGCGACGAGCTGCTGCTGCATCTGCTGCGCCTGCTGGAGGATTTGCTGCATCTGACCGGGTTGCACCACGGTTCCTCTCGTCGGTCCTGCCACCAACTCTGGCGTACTGCCAGGGTAACCGTGCCGACTCTGGCACCGTAGGCGACGTGCAGCGATCCCCTCTGGTCGCGGTGGCCACCCTCGCCACCGCCTGCCTGCTCCTGTCCGGTTGCAGCCGACCGACGGCGGCAGGCCAGCCGCAGCCGGCCAGCGCGGGCGCGACCTCGTCCTCGGCCCCGTCGTCGGCGACCAGCCCGGCCCCGAGCAGCCCCGCCGCCGGCAGCCCGGCGCCGAGCAACCCAGCGCCGAGCAGCCCGGCCGCCCCCGGCACGTCGGCACCGAAGCAGCTGGCCGCCAAGCCGGGGCAGGTGGTCGTGCTCGATCCTGGCCACAACGGCGGCAACGCCGCGAACCCCACCGCGATCAACCGGCAGGTGCCGGCCGGGCGCGGGCAGACCAAGGAGTGCGACACCACCGGGACCGCGACCAACGCCGGCTACTCGGAGCACGCCTTCACCTGGGACGTCAGCCTCCGGGTCCGCACCGCGCTGACGGCCAAGGGCTACCAGGTGGTGCTGACCCGACAGGACGACACCAGCGTCGGACCGTGCGTCGACGAGCGGGCCGGGATCGGCAACCGGGCCAACGCGGCGGCCGTGGTGTCCATCCACGCGGACGGCTCGCTCACCTCGGGCGCGCACGGCTTCCACGTCGCCTACCCGAATCCGCCGGTCAACGCGGCGCAGGGCGCGCCGACGACGAGGCTGGCGAACACCCTGCGCGACGCCATGGTGGCCGCCGGGTTCCCCACCGCGAACTACATCGGCTCGAACGGCCTCGACGGGCGCGCGGACCTCGCCGGGCTGAACCTGTCCGAGCAGCCGAAGGTGTTGGTGGAGTGCGGAAACATGCGCGACTCCGCCGAGGCCAGCACCCTCAGCAGCGCCGAGGGGCGCCAGCGCTACGCGGACGCGATCGCCTCGGCGATCGCGTCCTACCTGGGATAATGATCAGCATGGGGACGGATATCGAACAACTGATGGAACGGCGCACCTGGCGCGCCTTCGACGTGGACGACGCGGGGCGGGTGCTGGCCGGCTGGGACGAGACGGGCTCGGTCCAGCTCGTCGAGCTCGGCCAGGACGGCACGGTGACCAGGCTGACTGACCTGCCCGGCAAGTGCTCCGGCCACTACCTGCCCGGCGAGCGGGCCGTGCTGGTGGCGCACGACGACGGCGGCAACGAGCGAACGCAGCTCTCGCTGCTGCGGCTCGACCCGCTGCCCGAGCGCCCCGCGACGCTGGCCGATCTCGAACCGCTGGTGCACGACCCGAACTTCATCCACAGCCCGATCCAGGTGCTGCCGGACCGCGTGGTGTACCTGACGAACCGCCGCAACCGCGTCGACTTCGACGTCGTGGTCCGCGAGGTGTCCACTGGTGTCGAGCGGGTGCTCTTCGCGCGCGGCGGCATGGTGATGGACGGCACGCTGTCCCAGGACGGCGAACGGCTCGCGATCCGGATGCCGGCCGTGCCGCCGCACTCCGACCAGGTGCTGGTGGTCGCGGACGGGGACGTCCGCGAGCTGACCGACGAGAACCAGCACGCCAAGAACACGCACCCGAACTGGCTGCCCGACGGCTCGCTGGTGGTCACCAGCAACCGGGGACGGGACCTGACCGGCATCGCCAGGCACCACGAGGGCGAGTGGTCCTGGCTGGTCACCGACGACGAGTTCGACCTGATCGGCTACCCGTCGCCGGACGGCAGGCTGCTGTTGGTGCTGGCCAACGACGACGGGGCCGCGCGGCTCGCGCTGCACGACGCGACGACGGGCGCGCGGCTGCGGTCGGTGCCGCTGCCGGAGGACGGCTGGGTGCGCTATCCGCTGCCGGAACCGGTGTGGTCGCCGGACTCCCGGTTCGCGGTGCTGACGTTCAGCGGGCCGACCACCCCCGGCGACGTGCTGCTGGTCGAGGCCGACACGGGCGCGACGCGCGCGCTGACCGACTCGTCCGCCGCGTTCGCCGACGCGCTGGTCACCCCGAGCCACCACCGGGTGCCGACCCCGGATGGCGAACTGGTGCCCTGCCTCGTCTACCGGCCAACGTCCACAGTGGACGGTGTCGCTGGCTCGGCCGTGCTGGTGTTGCACGGCGGCCCGGAAAGCCAGTCCACGCTGATGTTCAACGCGATCGTGCAGGGGTTGGTGGCGGCCGGGCACGCCGTGCTGGTGCCCAACGTGCGCGGCTCGACGGGCTACGGCAAGCGCTGGTACTCGGCCGACGACGTGCGCCGCAGGCTGGACGCGGTCGCCGACCTCGCCGCGCTGCACGACTGGCTGCCCTCGCTCGGCCTCGACCCGAGCAGGGCCGCGCTGTGGGGCGGGTCCTACGGCGGCTACCTCGTGCTCGCCGGGCTCGCGTTCCAGCCGGAGCGCTGGGCGGCCGGGGTGGACATCGTGGGGATCTCCTCGCTGGTCAGCTTCCTGGAGAACACCTCGCCGTACCGGCGCGCGATCCGCGAGCGCGAGTACGGCTCGCTGGAGCGCGACCGCGAGTTCCTGCACAGCGCCTCGCCGCTGAACCGGGTCGACCAGATCCGCGCGCCGCTGTTCGTGATCCACGGCGCGAACGACTCGCGGGTGCCGCTCAGCGAGGCCGAGCAGGTGGCCGAGGCGCTGCACGAGCACGGCGTCGAGTGCGAGCTGCTGGTGTACGGCGACGAGGGCCACGGCCTGGCCAAGCGGACCAACCGCCTGGACGCCTACCCCAAGGCGGCGGCCTTCGTGGCCAGGGTCCTGACCCGCTGATCCACCCGCGGTGTGTCCGCGCCGGCACGACGCAGGCGCGGACTCATCGCGGGCTCAGGACTTCAACGGCTTGGCACCCAACTCGTCAGCCAGCAGTTGCAGCGCGATCTCCTCAGGATCAAGGCGCTTACCGTCGGTGCCCGGCTCCTGCGGACGGGCCGCCTCAGCAAGCAACTCCGCACCGGCCCAGGCACACCATGGGCTCAGGACTTCAGCGGCTTGGCACCCAACTCGTCAGCGAGCAGTTGAAGCGCGATCTCCTCGGGATCAAGACGCTTACCGTCGGTGCCCGGCTCCTGCGGGCGAGCCGCCTCAGCAAGCAGCTCCTCGCCGGCCCAGGCACACCGTGGCCTCAGGACTTCAACGGCTTGGCACCCAACTCATCGGCCAGCAGCTGGAGCGCGATCTCCTCGGGATCAAGACGCTTGCCATCGGTACCCGGCTCCTGCGGGCGAGCCGCCTCAGCAAGCAGCTCCGCACCGGCCCAGGCACACCGTGGCCTCAGGACTTCAACGGCTTGGCACCCAACTCATCGGCCAGCAGCTGGAGCGCGATCTCCTCAGGGTCAAGACGCTTGCCATCGGTACCCGGCTCCTGCGGACGGGCCGCCTCGGCAAGCAGCTCCTCCTCGTCCTCCGGCTCCGGCGGCGGCGGCTCGTCGAGCTCCGGCGGCTCGGGCGGCAGCGGCGTGGTGTCGCGCGAGGGCACCATCCTGCGCTGCGGCGGCTGCTCGCCGTCCTCGCGCGGCGCGCCCTGGCTCGGCCTGGTCGGCGCCGGCCTGGCCGGCTTGGCCGCGGCGGGCGCAGCGGCCACCGCGCCGGGCTCGCCGTGCACGCAGCGGACCTGCCACTGGCCGCCGAGCACCGAGGTCAGCGCCTGCGCGATGGCGTCGGAGTTGCGCGGCTCGGCCAGCCTGCGGGCCAGCGGGGCCGAGGTGTGCGAGACCACCACGGTGTTGCCGGCGACCTCCTGCACGGTGGCGTTGCTCAACATCGCCTCGGTGCTGCGGCTGGCGGCCCGCACGGCGGCGAGCAGCTGCGGCCACACCCGGCGGACGGCCACCGCGTCCAGCGCCCCGGACACGGGCACGTCCGCGTCGGGGACCTGCACGACCTCCGGCGCAACCGCTTGCGGCACCGCCTGAGCAGGCGCTTCCTGTGCCGGTGCTGCCTGCGCGGGCTCGGTCGGCGCGGGTGCTGCCGGCGCCGACTGAACGGAAGCGGCCGGCGCGGCCTGAACCGGCTGCTGGACCGGCGCGGCCTGCGGCGCGGGCGCCTGGGCGGCCGGCGCGGCTTCGGGCTCGGCGGGGCGTTCCTGCCGCGCGGGCTGGGCGGGCTCGGGTCGCCTTGCTGGCTCGGCGGCCGCGGCCGGTTCGGCGGGCCGCTGCGAGGGCCGCTGGAACGCCGGGGCCCTGCCGGCGTCCTCCGCCGCTCCCCCGCGCGCCGGCGCCTGACCGGCGGCCGGTGCCGCGGCGAGTGCGCCGGGCGCGAGCGTGGCGCGCGTCTCCAGCGCCTCCAGCCGTTGCAGCATCGCGGACTCGCCGTCGGCGACCGACGGCAGCAGCATCCGCGAGCAGACCAGCTCCAACAGCAGCCGCGCGGCCGTCGCCCCGCGCATCTCGGTGAGGCCGGCGTGCACGGTCTCGGCGTAGCGGGTCAGCGTGCCCGCCCGCATGCGGTCGGCCTGGCTGATCATCGTGGCCAGCTCGTCCTCCGGCGCGGCGACGAGCCCCTTCGTTGCGGCATCCGGGACCGCCTTCAGCAGGACCAGGTCGCGCAGCCGGTCGAGGAGGTCGGCGGCGAACCTTCGCGGGTCGTGGCCCGCCTCGACCAGGCTGTTGACCGTGCCGAACACGGCTGGGCCGTCGTCGGCGATCAGCCCCTCGACCATCTGGTCGATCAACGCGACGTCGGTGACCCCGAGCAGCGCCACCGCGCGGTCGTAGGTGACGCCTTCCGGTCCCGCGCCGGCCAGCAGCTGGTCGAGCACCGACTGGGTGTCTCGCGCCGAACCGCCGCCCGCCTTGATGACCAGCGGAAACACCGGCGCGGCCACGGTGACGCCCTCGGCGGCGCAGTTGCGTTCGAGCAGCGCCCGCATCGCGCCGGGCGGGATCAGCCGGAACGGGTAGTGGTGCGTACGCGAGCGGATCGTCGGCAGCACCTTGTCCGGCTCGGTGGTGGCGAAGACGAAGATCAGGTGCTCCGGCGGCTCCTCCACGATCTTCAGCAGGGCGTTGAAGCCCTGCGTGGTGACCATGTGCGCCTCGTCGATGATGAAGATCCGGTAGCGCGACTCGGCCGGCGCGTAGAACGCCTTGTCCCGCAGCTCACGGGTGTCGTCGACGCCACCGTGGCTGGCCGCGTCCAGCTCGATCACGTCGACGTTGCCGGTGCCGTTGGGGGCCAGCGCCACGCACGAGTTGCACACGCCGCACGGGTCCGGCGTCGGCCCCTGCACGCAGTTCAGCGAGCGGGCCAGGATCCGGGCGCTGGAGGTCTTGCCGCAGCCCCGGGGGCCGGAGAACAGGTAGGCGTGGTTGACGCGCTTGGCCGCGAGGGCGATCCGCAGCGGGTCGGTGACGTGCTCCTGACCCACCACCTCGGCGAAGGTGGCCGGACGGTACTTGCGATAAAGGGCGAGCGCCACGCCGTAGACAGTACCGGGGGCCCCAGACATAAAAAGGGGACCCCACGCACCTGTCAGAGCCCGCTTATCCTTGCTGCCTTCCGGCCCTGGGGAGATTCACGAGATGGACACCGCGTGGGGTCCGGCTCAAGTGTAGCGAAGCCTCGGCGGGGGCTCACGCCCGACCGGGGGACACCCCTCGATCACTACCTGCTGTCACGTTGATCTGACTGTGTGAGGTCACCCCACGGTGCGGCGAACCTGCTTTCCGAGCCGGCCGGGGCGATCAACGCTGAAGCGGCCGAACTTCCGTCATCCCAACAAGGAGGCAGTGCAGCGTGTTCGCCAACGTGAGACGACAGACCCCGAAGCGCCTGCTGGTCATGGTGCTGACCGCCCTCGCCGCGCTGGCCGTGTGCGGGGCGCCGGCCGCCCAGGCCGCGCCGCCCAGGCCGCCGGGATCGCACGGCCTGCCGCCGATCGGCGCGGAGATCCCGATGTCCATGCTCGCGATGAACGTCCCACTCCAGATCAGGACCGCGCTGGTCACGGTGGACTTCCGGGGCGGCATCAAGGTGCGAGTCGACGTCAACCCGGACGACCCGTACAACAGCGTGCGGCTGCGGGTGGTCGGCTTCAAGATGAGCGCGGAACTGCCCCAACGTGCCGGCGGCGGCTCCATCACCCTCGAGCAGAACGACGTCGACGCCGACCCGAAGAGCGTGCTCAGGCTGACGCAGCACTTCCCACCGAAGTACGAGCAGCTCATGGTGCTGAGCTTCACCATGGTCATCGAACAGCCGGAACGGGCGGAGCCGCTGATCCTGACCACCAAGGACCCTGCCAAGCTCATCGGCCAGCTCACCCAGTTCCCGCCGAAGGGCGATCTGTACCGGTTGCAGAACCCGGTCGACCTGATCGACCTGGAGAACCCCGACACCACGGTCGCCACCATCCACAAGTTCCCGGTGAAGGTCGGCGGCCTCTGAGCCGACCGGCCACGACGTCGCTCGGCCATCCGAGGGAACGGGGTGGCCGGGCGACGCTCGTCACCTCCGGCGCGCGACCGCGAGGCTGATGGCCCCAATGACGAGCCCGCCGGTCAGCGCGGCCCCGTGGATGTCGGTGCGGGCCAACAGGAACACCGCGCACAGCGGCGCGAGGACGGTCGCGATGCGGATCGCGAGTGTGGTGTTCCTCGCCCGCAGCACGTTGAAGCCCGCGACGCACACCGCGCAGCCGATCGGGACGGCCAGCGCGTTGTGGAAGGTGGACAGCACCTCGACGACCGCGTAGAGCGAGACGAGCAGCGCGGCGGTCTGGGTCAGCTGGTCGGGGGCGCCCCGACGGGTGAGCAGGCAGACGATCACCACACCGGCGAGGCCGTTCACCGCGACCGAGTTGCCGCCGCCGACCGGCTGCCAGCCGAGGGCGCCGGCGGACTCGCCGACCAGCCCGCCGCCGAAGTAGCCGACGAGCCAGCGCGGCCGGCTGACCAGCTGCTCGGCGATCGCCCCGATCAGCAGCAGCGTCGCCAGGTTGAAGACGGTGCCGGCGACGCCGCCGTCCTGCACGAACATGGACGTGACCGGTCGCCACCACTGCCCCGCCGAGATCCGGTCGGCGTCGCGTTGCAGCGAGGTCAGCATGCCGGTGACGAAGAACTGCGCGACGGACGTCGTGGCCGTGACGGCGAACACCACCACGGCCACGACCGGAAACCGGCGCAGCAGGCTGACCTTGTTGTTCATGGGCAGAGTCTCGCCCGGGAGCGCGCCGCCGCGAAATGCCGATTGCGCTGGGTTCCGCCGTGACATTCGTCCTGGTCACGCGAGGTGTGGACGTGGCGGCCTTCGCCGGATCCTGCCGGTGGCCGACGCGCGCGCACCCGCCGCTACCAGCCGTTTTGGCTGGTCAACCACCGCTCGGGTAGGCTTCCCCACGGAGGATTCGCATAGTGGCCTAGTGCGCACGACTGGAAATCGTGTTGGGATAAAACCCTCGGGGGTTCAAATCCCCCATCCTCCGCTCGCGAGACGACGAAGGCCCGGAAGCCATGGCTTCCGGGCCTTCGTCGTTTCCGGCGGTCGACGCCGCCGGACGCTGGAAACTCCCGAGAACAACCGCGCCCCCGCTCCGCTGTTCGAACGGAACGGGGGCGCGGCCGCGATCAGCCTCGGAGTTGGGCGGTGACCCACTCCTCGAGGCCTTCGGCGGTGATCGGCAGGGCGTCGGAGATGACCTCCGCGCCGGACTCGGTCACCACCAGGTCGTCCTCGATCCGCACGCCGATGCCTCGCAGCTCGGGCGGCACGGTGAGGTCGTTGGGGTGGAAGTACAGGCCGGGCTCGACGGTCAGCGCCATGCCGACCTCCAGCTTGCCCTCGTGGTACTTCTCGGCGCTGGACCGCGCGCAGTCGTGCACGTCAAGCCCGAGGAAGTGGCCGATCCCGCAGCAGATGTACCTGCGGTGGTGCTGGCCGTCCGGGTCGAGCGCCTTGTCGACGGACGTCGGCAGCAGGCCCCAGTCGTGCAGGCCCTCCGCGAGCACCCGCATCGCGGTGTGGTGGAACGCCTTGTACTCCGCCCCCGGCTTCACCTCGTCCATCGCGGCGAGGTGCGCGGCAAGCACCAGGTCGTACACCTGCCGCTGCGGCGTGCTGAACGTCCCCGACGCGGGGAAGGTGCGCGTCACGTCCGCCGTGTACAGCGTGTTCAGCTCGACACCGGCGTCGAGCAGCACGACGCCGTCCTCCGGCACGGATCCGTCGCAGCGCACCCAGTGCAGCACCGGCGCGTGGTGGCCCGCGGCCACGATGGAGGCGTAGCCCGGCGCGTTGCCGCTGGTGCGGGCACGCCGGTCGAAGGTGCCCTGGAGCCACCGCTCGCCGCCGCCCCTGATCGCCGTCGGCAGCTCGCGGGCCACCTCGGCGAAGCCGAGCACGGTCGCGTCGACCGCGGCCCGCAGCTGGCCGACCTCCCAGTCGTCCTTGATCCTGCGCAGCTCGGCGAGGGTGCGCCGGAGCTCGCGGTCGTCGCCGCCGAGCAGCGCGTCGAGCAGCGGCTCGACGCCCGTGGTCGCCAACGCGGTCGGGTACTGGCCGCGCAGCGCCGCCGGCAGCTCGACCAGCGAGCGGCAGGTCAGCCCGAGCGCCTCGGTCCACTCCGGCAGGCCGGCCATCGGGCCGTTCCACAGCTCGCCGTCGCGGGCGTTGGCGAAGAAGTCCGCCTCGGCGGGGCCCGCGGGCTCGCGCAGGTACAGCACGGCGTCGTGGCCGCCGCCCACCGGCTGCATGACCAGCACGGCGCCCTCGGCGGCGCAGCCGGTCAGCCAGGAGAAGTCGCTGTCCGGGCGGAACGCGTAGTCGGTGTCGTTGGCCCTGACCGGGGCCCTGCCTGCGGCGACCGCGATGCGCTGGCCGGGGAACTCGGCGGAGAGCCGGTCCCGGTGCGCGGCGGCGGCCGCCGCGGCGCCGTCGGTGAGGGTCACCGCGCGCGCCGGCGGACCCCAGTCGTGCCGGACGAAGTCGCGGAACCCCGTCGCGTCGCTGAGCCTGCTCGGATCGCGCCGTGCCGGACGGTCGCTGCTCATCGCGTTCCCTCCACATCCCTGTGCCAGGGCCGGGGTCGCCGGCCGCTTCCGCAATACACCATCACGTGCGCCACCGGGCAAATCCCGGGGCCGCGCGGTCACGCACCGACTTGGACCGTGCGCGGCGAGGTGTAGAACCGCACCGCCGCCTTGCCCTGCTCCCGGCCGCCGTAGCCGGACTCCTTCTCACCGCCGAAGGGGAGGTGGAAGTCCACGCCGGTGGTGGGCGCGTTGACCTTCACCATGCCGGACTGGCAGCCGTCCACATAGGACAGCACGCGGTCGAGATCGTTGCTGTACAAGGAGGTGACCAGGCCGTAGCCGGTGGCGTTGGCCAGCGCGAGCGCGGCAGCCGCGTCGGGCACGCCGGTGATCGCGCAGATCGGGCCGAACACCTCCTCCCGGTTGAGCCGGGCCGTCGCGTCGAGCCCGGCGACGAGCACCGGGCGGACGAACCAGCCGTCGGCGTCCCCGTCCGGGCCGCCCGTCAGCAGCTTGCCGCCGGCCCGCTCGGCCTCGGCGGCCGCGTCCAGCACCCGCTGCTTGGCCGCCGCGTTGATCACCGGGCCGACCGCGACACTAGGTTCCGCTGGGTCGCCGTAGCCGAGCGCGTCGATCCGCGCACGCAGCGCCTCGGCGAACGGAGCCGGGTCGCCGACCACCACGATCCGCTTGGTCGCCGTGCACTTCTGGCCGGCGAAACCCATTGCGGCATAGGCGACTCCGGTGGCCGCGACATCGACGTCCGCGTCGGGCAGCACGATCGAGGCGGACAGTCCGCCCATCTCGCACTGGGCCGGGATGCCCCGCCGGGCCGCGGCGACCGCGACCTGGCGGCCGACCGCGCCGGAACCGGTGAACGACACCAGGTCGACCGCGTCGACCAGGGCCTCGCCCGCCTCGGCCGCGCCGGGCAGCACCGTGCACAGGCCGTCGGGCAGGTGCGGCGAGAACAGCTCGGCCAGCCGCAGCGCGCAGGCGGTGGCGTCCGGCGCTGGCTTGATGATCACCGCGTTGCCGTAGGCGAGCGCGGGCGCGGCCTTCCACACCGGGATGGCCAGCGGGAAGTTCCACGGGGTGATCAGCCCGGCCACCCCGCGCGGGCGGTGCACGGTGAACGCGAGCCCGCTCGCCGCGGGGTAGGTCTCGCCGACGGGGTCGTAGGCCTGCTGCGCGTAGTAGCGCAGGATCGCGACGGCCCTGGCCACCTCGCCGGCGGCCTCGCCAGCCGGCTTGCCGACCTCGCGGACCGCCAGTTCGGCGAGTTCGGCCGCATTGCCGGCCATCGCGTCGGCCATCGCGTTGAGCGCCCCAGCCCGGACGGCGGGGCCGGCCGATGCCCAGTCCCGCTGGGCGGTGCGGGCCAGCGCCACGGCCGAGGCGACCTCGGCCGCGCCGGCCGCCGGGACGTCGAGCAGCACGTCGGCAGGCCGCTGCGGCGACGTCGAAACCACGCGGGTCACAGGATGAATCCCTTCGGGAACGGGTCGGTCGGGTCGAGCAGGTACTGCGCCATGCCGGTGATCCAGGCCCGCCCGGTCACCGTCGGCACCACCGCGTCGAGGCCGCCGACGGTGGTGCGGTCCACCAGCCGGCCGGTGAACCTCGTGCCGAGCAGCGACTCGTTCACGAAGTCCTCGCCGATGCCGAGTTCGCCGCGCGCGTGCAGCTGCGCCATCCGCGCGGACGTGCCGGTGCCGCACGGTGAACGGTCGAACCAGCCGGGGTGGATGGCCATCGCGTTGCGCGCGTGGCTGCCGTCCGTGCCCGGCGCGACGAGCTGCACGTGCTTGCACTCGTTGATGTTCGGGTCGGTCGGGTGCAGCGGCCTGCGCTGCTCGTTGATCGCGTCCATAATGGACAGACCGGCGGTCATCATCCGGTCCTTCTCCGCCTTGTCAAAGGGGATGCCGAGTTCGGCGAGCGGCAGGATCGCGTAGAAGTTGCCGCCGTAGGCCAGGTCGTAGCGCACCTCGCCGAGGCCGGGCACCTTGACCACGGCGTCCAGCTCGGCCGAGAAGGACGGCACGTTCTCGATCGTCACCGACTCGGCGCGGCCGTCGCGCACCGCGACCTCGGCGATGACCAGCCCGGCCGGGGTGTCCAGCCGCACCCTGGTGACCGGCTCGGTCACCTCGACCATGCCGGTCTCCACCAGCACGGTCGCCACGCCGATCGTCCCGTGCCCGCACATCGGCAGGCAGCCGGAGACCTCGATGTAGAGCACGCCCCAGTCGGCGTCGGGGCGGGTCGGCGGCTGGAGGATGGCACCGCTCATCGCGGAGTGCCCGCGCGGCTCGTTCACCAGGAACTCGCGGATGTGGTCCAGGTTCTCGACGAAGTAGGTGCGGCGCTCGGCCATCGTCGCGCCGGGGATCACCCCGACGCCACCGGTGATCACCCTGGTCGGCATGCCCTCCGTGTGCGAGTCGACCGCGCTGTAGTACCTGGTGGCCCGCATGTCAGGCGGCCACCGGGTTCGCGCGCAGGTAGTCGATGGCCAGGCCCATGTCCGCGTGCAGGGAGGCGCGCATCGGCTCGGTCAGCGGGCCGCGCGGCGGGCGGCACCGACCGCCGAAGCGGCCGACCATGTCCATGCCGTACTTGATGGCCTGCACGAACTCCGGCCGCGAGTCCCAGCGGAACGCCGGCACCAGCGCCTCGTAGAGCGGGCGCGCCTCGGCCAGCCTGCCCTGCTGCGCCAGCTCGAACAGGCGCGCGGACTCGGCGGGGAACACGTTGGGGAAGCCAGCGAACCAGCCGGTGGCGCCGACCAGCATCGACTCCAGCGCCACGTCGTCGGCGCCGGCGACCACGGCGACGTCCGGGATCAGCTCGCGGATCTCCAGCACCCGCCGCACGTCCCCGGAGAACTCCTTGATCGCGACGACGTTGTCCAGCGCGGCGATCTCCGCGAGCATGTCCGGCTTCAGGTCGATCTTGGTGTCGATCGGGTTGTTGTAGACCATCACCGGCAGGCCGACGCTGGCCACCTGCTCGAAGTGGTGCACGATGTCGGCGAGGTTGCCCCGGTACATGGTGGGCGGCAGGCAGAGCACGCCGTCCGCGCCGTCCTCGGCGGCGGCCTCGGTCCAGGCCCGCGCCTGGTGCGCGCCGACGCCATGCACGCCGACCACCACGACGCCCTTGTCGCCGACCGCCTCGATGGCGGTGCGGGCCACGGACCTGCGCTCGTCGTCGCTGAGCGAGGAGTACTCGCCGAGCGAGCCGTTCGGGCCGACGCCACGGCAGCCGTTGTCGACCAGCCACCGGCAGTGCTCGGCGAAGCGGTCCAGGTCGACTCGCAGCCCGGCGGGCGCGGAGGCGTCCTCGGCGTAGGGCAGCGCGGCGGCGACGATAAGACCGTCGAGCTTGTCCTGGGTCATGACGTGTCCCTTTCGTTGGGGTGAACCGGGGTTGTGGCGAGTTCGCCGAGCCGCACCGGGGCGGCGATCGGGCGCCGGGCGAGGCCGGCCGGGTCGAGGCCGCCGACGAGGTCGGCCGCGTTGCGGCCGCAGGTCCGGCCCTGGCACGCGCCGAGGCCGACGCGGCTGACCAGCTTGAGCGAGCGGACGCCGATGGCGTCGCGGTCCCGCACCGCGCGGCACAGCGCGCCGTAGTCGACCTCCTCGCAGCGGCAGATCAGGGTGTCCTCGGCCAGCCAGCTCTGCCAGCCGGCGCGGACGGGATGAGCACGGTCGAGCGCGGCGGCGAACCGCCGGCCCGCGCGGACCGCAGCGATCGCGCGGCGCGGGGTTTCCCCTTGCCCGCCAAGGAGTCTCGCGGCGGCGAGCCCGGCGAGCACACCCTCGGCCTCGGACAGGTCGGCGCCGCCGATGCCGGTGATCTCGCCGGCCGCGAACACCCCTGCCACCGAGGTCGCCTGGGCCTCGTTCACCTCGACGAACTCGCCGGCCAGCCGGCAACCGGCGGCCACCGCGAGCTCCAGTTGCGGGGTGAAGCCGAAGCCGACGCACACCGCGTCCACCGGCACCCGCCGCTCGCTGCCGGGCCGCACCCGCCAGTCGGCGGTCAGGCGCGCGGTGGTGACCTCGGTGACCCGGTCCGTGCCATGCGCGGCGATCACGGTGGTGCGCGGTCGGAAGGGCACCCGGTGCCTGGCCAGCATGGTGACGTAGCGGGCCAGCTCGGCGGCCTTGGCGCGGCCGGCGAGCAGCGCCAAGGGGTCGCGCAGCCAGCCGCCGACGGGGATGTTGGCCTCAAGGACGCCGAGCACCCGCGCGCCGACGCCGATCAGCGATTCGGCGACGGGCAGCAGGAACGGCCCGGTGCCGGCCAGCAGCACCCGACTGCCGACCGCGACCTTCTGCC
This sequence comes from Solihabitans fulvus, assembly GCF_008386585.1. GTDB lineage: Bacteria > Actinomycetota > Actinomycetes > Mycobacteriales > Pseudonocardiaceae > Solihabitans > Solihabitans fulvus. The sequence continues at coordinate 45,589 of NZ_VUOB01000022.1, read as the reverse complement.
CCTTGGCCAGCGCCTGGGCCGCGCCCGCGGTGAACACGCCTGGCAGGTCCCAGCCGGGGAACGGCAGGGCGCGGTCGTAGGCGCCGGTGGCCAGCACCAGCGCGGCGGTGTCGAGGACGGTGGCCTGGCGGCCCGGCGCGTCGGCCGGCCCGGTGCGCAGGTGCAGGCGGTGGCCGCCCGGCACGGGCTCCAGTGCCCACACGGTCGTCGCGGCCAGGTGCCGCACGCCGGGAATCGGCGGGATCTCGTTGCCGCCCAACGACTCCGGCGCGCGCCTGTGGTACTGACCGCCGAGGCCCTGCGCGCTGTCCACCAGCACCACCTCGACACCAGTCGCCGCGGCGGCCCTCGCGGCTGCCATGCCGGCCGGGCCGGCGCCGACCACGACGACGCGGTTCACGAGGCGCTCCCCGGCAGCTCGGCCCCGAGCTGGGTGCGGATCTCGTCGCCGTCGGCCACGACCCGTTGGCAGGCGCGGACGTCCGGCACGCCGTTGACCACGACGAGACAGTCGAAGCAGACGCCGATGCCGCAGAACACCCCGCGCGGCCGATCGCCGTTCCTGGTGGTACGCCAGGAAACGCGGCCGCCGGCGAGCAGCACGCCGGCCACGGTCTGACCCGGCAGTGCCGATTTCTCCTGCCCGTCAACGCGAACTCTCACAGCAGCACCCCCAGACGATCGACACCGCGGCGACACACGCCGGCACCGCACGACAGCCCGCCACACGGCGACCCGGCCCCCGCCCACGGGCACCGCTCCGCACCGACACGGCCCCTCACAGCAGCACCCCCGGACGGTCGACGCGGAACGGCTCGGCGTCCACGTGGGTGGGCCGGCCGGTGACCAGCTCGGCGATCAGCCGGCCGGTGGCCGCTGCCAGCCCGATGCCGGCGCCCTCGTGCCCGGTCGCGTGCCACAGGCCGGGCAGCCTCGGGTCGGCACCGATCACCGGCAGGTGGTCCGGCGCGTAGGGGCGGAAACCGCCGTAGGCGCGTAGCACCGGCACGCCGGCGAGCACCGGGAACAGCGCGACGGCCTTGCGGGCCAGCTCGCGCAGCACCTCAACGCGCATCGTCTCGTCGAGGCCGACCAGCTGCCGGCTCGACCCGATCAGCACCGTGCCCGCGCCGGTCGACTCGATCACGGTCGACGTCTGGACGCCGGCCTCCCCGCTGGTCACCGCGCCCACGTAGTCGGCGTCGTAGACCTTGTGCCACACCGTCTTCGGCAGCGGACCGGTCACCAGCACCATGCCGCGCCGGGGCAGCACCGCGATCGGCGCGCCTGCCGCCTCCGCGAACGCGCCGGCCCACGGCCCGCAGGCGTTGACCACCGCGCCGCACGGCAGCACACCCTCGCTGGTGCGCACCCCGCTGACCGCGCCGTTCGCGCCCCGCTCAACGCCGAGCGCCGCGACACCAGCACGCACCTGGCCGCCCCGGTGGCGCACGGCGGCGAGCAGCGTCGTGGCCGCCAGCACCGGCTGGAGCTGGGCGTCCTCCGGGTAGTGCACTGCGGTGACGACGCGCGGGGTGAGGTGCGGTTCGAGCTCGGCGGCCTCGGCCGGGGTGACCTGCCGCGCGTCCACCCCGACCGCGCGCTGCGCGGCGGCGAACTCGGCGAGCGGCGCGGCGGACTCGGCCGAGGTCGCGACCACCACGCCACCCTTGGGTTCCCACTCGACGTCGGCGAGCGCGGGGCCCAGCTCCTCGCGCAGCTCGGCGAGCAGCTCGGGCCAGCGCGACCGGGAGGCCCGCGCGAGCTCCAGCTCTGCGCCGGGTCCCTTGTCGGAGACCAGGATGTTGCCCTCGCCGGCCGCGGTGGTGCCAGACGCCGGCGCGCCCCGGTCGAGCACGGTGACCGTGCTGCCGGCGGCGCTCAGCGCCTCGGCGCAGGCGGCACCCACCACGCCTGCCCCGACAACCACCACATCCGAGTACGCCACGCTGACCACCATCGTTCTATGTATTGAACGATTGCGAGAGTATGGCGGGCCGTCGCGCGGGTCAAGCCCTCAGGGTCGACCGACCGGGTGAGCGCAGGATCCGCCGTGTGCCGGAGGGCCGGCGTCCGCCGGGTACTGGAGCAGCAGCACCGAGACGACCGGGCCATCCACGGTCTCGTAGATGTGCGGCGACTGCGCGGGGAAACACACGTAGTCGCCGGGCCCGAGCTCGTATGGCGACTCGGGCGGACCCACCCTGAGCACGCCGGATGTCACCACGACGTGCTCGAGGCCGGGGTGCCCCTCCGACCGCTGCACCTCGCCTGGCCTGACCCGCTGGTCGTAGAGCTCGAACACCGTCTCGGTGACGTCCATCCGCCGCAGCATGCGCAGATCCACCGCGTTGCTGCTGAGCACCTCAAGGCCGTCGGACCGGACCAGCACCACGTCCGGGGTCGCCCGCGCGGTCAGCAGGGTGGACACCGGAACATCCAGAGCGTTCGACAAGCTGAACACCGTCTCGATGGTCGGATTGCCGGTGCCGGACTCCAACAGCGACAGCGTGCCCTTGGCGATGCCCGAGCGCCTGGCGAGCTCGGACAGCGAGAGGCCACCCTTCTCGCGCAGCGCGCGCAGGTTCGCCGCCAGCACCTGACCGGCCTGTTCCCGAGCCATCCCGGCCTCCTCGACCAGACGAACCAACGGTGCGCGAGGCTACTTCACCCCGGTCGGCGCGCGCGGGTCGTGGTCGCTTGCCTGGTCGGCGAACTCGGCGTTGATGTGCACCACGTCGTGGTCGAGCCTGGTCAGGTTGGATCTTCCCCACATCGGGTGAACGAGCGAAGACGGCCGAACGACACTCACCCGGACAAGCGTCGAGCCGGCCACCCTGAGGGTGGCCGGCTCGACGGCTGGCGGTAGCGGTGGGATTTGAACCCACGGAGGGGGTTGCCCTCACGCGCTTTCGAGGCGCGCTCCTTCGGCCGCTCGGACACGCTACCGCCGAGAACATTACCGGATCGGGGACCGTGCTCGGGCACCCACCCCACGGTCAGCCCGGATGGCCGGGTCGCACGGCCCGAACGCGCCGGGTTTCGAGGGTCGACGCGGTGTTCTCCGATAGCGCGGGACACGGCCTAACGCCACACCCGCATGCTTTCGGCCAGCCGGGTCCGCGCCCTGGACAGCCTGCCGCGCACGGCCTGCTCGCCGGTGCCGACCAGCTCGGCGATCTCCGCGTAGGACAGGCCGTCCACCTCGGCGAGCAGCCACACCGCGCGTTGCGCCGGCGGGAGCTGCCGCAGCGCCACCCGCAGCGCCCGCACGCCCGCGCCGGCCTCGGTCGCGCGCTGCGGGTCGGTCCACCCGTCCACCATGGACTTGCCGTCCACCCCGGACAGGTCGTCGGTCGGGTAGGTCCGGTGGTCCCTGCGTTTGCGGAGCACGCCGAGGCAGTGCCGGTGCGCGATGCGGAACAGCCAGGTCCGGACCGCGCCGGGATCGCTCAGCTCGGACATCCGCCGCCAAGCCGTGACGAAGACCTCCTGGGACGCGTCCTCGGCCTCGCCGTGGTCGCCGAGCATCCGCAGCGACATCCCGAACACCCGGTCCTGGTACCGCCGCAACAGCAGCTCGAACGCCGCGACGTCGCCGAGGGCTGTCCGCGCGGACAGCGCCGCGTCCTCGATCTCTGGTCCGGACAGCGACGTTCCTCCGGAACCGAGCACTACCCACCCCCTGCCACCACGAGAAGCCGCACGTCGGAGCAGCGTCATCGTGGCAGCGGGAACGACGGTCCGCTGGCGACGATCCCCCGTGCGGGTTACGTGTCGGTGGTGAACCTGTCCTGCACGTCCTCGGCCCCGTCCCGGTGATCGGCGAAGAACCCGTCCAACAGCGCGGCGCAGTCGGCCGCCAGGACGCCGCCGACCACCTCGGGACGATGGTTCAGCCGCCGGTCCCGCACCACGTCCCAGAGCGAGCCGACGGCCCCCGTCCTCGGCTCCCACGCGCCGAACACCACCCTGGCCACCCGCGCCAGCACCAGCGCGCCGGCGCACATCGTGCACGGCTCGACGGTCACCACCAGCGTGCAGCCGGTCAGCCGCCAGCCGTCGCGGTGCCTGGCCGCCGCGGCCCGCAGCGCCAGCACCTCGGCGTGCGCGGTCGGGTCGCCGAGCGCCTCCCTGGCGTTGTGCGCGCGGGCCAGCTCGACGCCGTCGGAGTCGAAGACCACCGCGCCGATCGGCACGTCACCGGACGCCTCGGCCAGCCGGGCCTCCGCGATGGCGGCCCTGACCAGCGTCTCGTCCGACCTCACGCCTGGATGCGGTCGAGCAGCTTGCTGAACTCGTCGCCGAACCCGCAGCGCTGCGCGATCATCTGGAGCTGCTCGTCGGGATACAGGTCGACCTCGTCGACGATCACCTGGAGCTCGTGCTGGGGCAGGCCGAGGTCCGTGAGCAGGCCGAGGTCGCCCTCCGGCCACAGCTCCTCGTCCTCCTCGTCCGGCGGGTCCACCCGCAACAGGTCGAGCACGTCGGCCGCGATGTCGTAGTCGAGCGCCGCGGCCGCGTCGGACAGCAGCAGGGACACCCCACCCGGCACCGGCCGCAGGACGATGAAGAACTCGTCGTCGACCGCCAGCATGCCGAAGACCGCGCCGGTCGACCGCAGCTGTCGCAGTTCGGTTATCGCCGCGTCGAGCTCGGCCAGGGCCGAGCTGTCCATCGTGCTGCACCGCCACCTGCCGTCCTCCCGGACGACGGCGACGGCGAAGCCCCCGACCGGCTCGTGCTCCGCCATGCACACACCGTAGGGGGCGGGGCATCACACTGGTAGCACCAACCCCCGGTTTCGCGTCACAGGACGACCCGTGGCACACGATCCGGGCGCCCGGGCAGATCCGGTGCCACTATCGATTGATGAACGCAACGGTGCCAAAGCCAGGTCCCCGTCCCGCCCCTCGACCCGAGACGGAGCCACTGTTCGCCGGGCTGGTTGAGGCCGCCAGAGCGTTGCAGCCACGCACGGTCGCGTTGCGCAGGCAGATCCACAAGCACCCCGAGCAGGGCCTCACCCTGCCGGCCACCCAGGCGGCGATCCTGCACGCGCTGGACGGCCTGCCGCTGCGGATCAGCACCGGCACGTCCACCAGCTCCGTGGTCGCCGTGCTCGAGGGCGCCAGGAAGGGCCCGACCGTGCTGCTGCGCGGCGACATGGACGCGCTGCCGCTCACCGAGGACACCGGGCTGGCCTACACCTCCGAGGTGCCCGGCACGATGCACGCCTGCGGCCACGACACGCACGTCGCGATGCTCGCCTCGGCCGCGAGGCTGCTGGCCACCAGGCGCGACGCGCTGGCCGGGCAGGTGGTCTTCATGTTCCAGCCGGGCGAGGAGGGCTACCACGGCGCGAAGCACATGATCGACGAGGGCGTGCTCGACGCGGCTGGCCCGAGGGCCGAGCGGGCGCTGGCGCTGCATATCACCTCGACGCTGCGCTCCGGGGTCATCCAGTGCCGGCCCGGCCCGGTGATGGCGTCCTCGGACGTGCTGCGGGTGATCGTGCGCGGCCACGGCGGGCACGGCGGCATCCCGCACGACGCGATCGACCCGGTGCCGGCCGCCGCCGCGATGGTCGGCGCGCTCCAGACGATGGTGGCCCGCAGGGTCAGCGTGCACGACCCCGCCGTGGTGACCATCGGGCACATCGCGGCGGGCACCACCAGCAACATCATCCCGGAGAAGGCGTTCCTCGAGGGCACCATCCGCGCCCTGTCCGAGGCGACGAGAACGTTGGTGCACAAGGAGATCAGGCAGGTCTGCGAGCACGTCGCCGCCGCGCACGGCTGCACCGCGAGCGTGGAGATCAAGCTCGGCTACCCGGTGACGGTCAACGACGCGAAGGTCGGCCCGCACGTCGTCGAGCTGAGTTCGGCGGTGCTTGGCCAACGCTTCGCCGAGCCGATGGCCGACCCGCTGATGGGCTCGGAGGACTTCTCCTACGTGACCGCGGAGGTGCCAGGGGCGCTGGCGTTCCTCGGCGCGTGCCCGCGTGGCATCGAGCTGCCCGACGCGGCCCCCAACCACTCGGCGAAGGTGCTGTTCGACGAGGCGGCCATGGAACACGGCGTGGTCGTCTACGCCGCGTTCGCGCTCGACGCGCTCCGGTGAGCAGGGGGTCCCACCTCGCGGTGTGAACGGGCAGGATGGGGCTCGTGGGAAACGTGTGTGTCGTGGGACTCGGGTTGATCGGCGGTTCGGTGCTGCGCGCCGCGGCCGGCGCGGGCCACTCCGTGTGGGGCACGACCGCGTCGGCCGCCGACGCCTCGGCCGCGGCGGCGGACGGCTTCGACGTCGGCACGGACGCGGCCGCCGCGCTGCGCCGGGCCGCCGAGCGGGACGCGCTGGTGGTGCTCGCCGTGCCGCTGCCCTCGGTCGGGGACGTGCTGCGGCTGGTCACCGAGCACGCCCCCGGCTGCCGGCTGACCGACGTGGTGAGCGTCAAGGAGCCCGTCGCCGAGGCGGTGCGGCGGTTCGCGCCGTCGGCCCGCTACGTCGGCGGGCACCCGATGGCCGGCACCTCGGCGTCCGGCTGGGCGGCCGGGTCGGCCGGGCTGTTCGCCGACGCGGCCTGGGTGGTGGCCGCCGAGGACGGCGGCGACCCCTCGGTGCTGCGCGAGGTCACCGCGCTCGCGCTGGACTGCGGCGCGCACGTCGTGCCGGCGACGGCCGCCGAGCACGACGCCGCGGTCGCCAGGATCTCGCACCTGCCGCACGTGCTGGCCGCGGTGCTCGCGGCGGTCGGCGCGGACGGCGGGCCGCTCGCGCTCGCCCTCGCCGCAGGGTCCTTCGGCGACGGCACCCGCGTCGCGGGCTCGCGGGTCGAACTCGTCAGGGCGATGTGCGAGGGAAACCGGTCGGCGCTGCTGGACGCCGTCGACGACGCGCTCGGCAGGCTCGGCGCGGCGCGGGGCTCGCTCGCCTCGACCGGCTCCCTCGGCAAGACCCTGGAGGCCGGGCACGCCGGCCGCCTCGCGCTCACCGAGCAGCGCGCGGCCGCGCGCACCCCACTGCGCATCGACCTGACCGCGCCGGACGCCATGGCCGCGCTGCGCGCCCTCGGCTCGCGCGGCGGCCGGATCACCGCGCTGGACGGCGCCGTCGCGCTCGCCGAAACCACCTGATCGCCAGCGAATCGGCGCTACCGTGACGAAATGGAGCGCAGCAGGCTGATCGCCCTCGTCGCGGGGCTCGCGCTGCTCGGCGGCGCAATCGTGTTGCTGCGCAACGAAACCGAGCTTCCCAAGCCGAAACAGGTCGCGCAACCGGTGCGGCTGGACAAGTACGTCGACCCCAGGATCGACTACCGGGACGCCCAGTCGACCCCGGCCGCGCCGAACCTCCGGCCCGTGCGGGCGCTCGACCTGACCAGCCTCCGGTTGGGCTGGGACCCGGTGCCCGACGCCGGCGGCTATGAGGTCCGTTGGGGCCAGGACGGCCACCTCGGCAACCCGCTGTTCGTCGCGACCGCCTCCGTCGAGCTGACCGGCCTCGATCCCGCCGTGCGGCAGGACATCGAGGTCCGCACCGTCGACGCGCTCGGCAGGCGGTCGACGGCGCAGCGGACGACCGCCGCGCCGAGGGAAGTCCTCGGCGAGGACTGGGCGATCAGGCTGATCAGCCCGCAGGACCACTTCGACGGCCCCGCCGCCCTGGACGCGCACCGCTGGCGGCTGCTCGGCCACGGCTACGACTCGTGCCTGTGGCTGGACTCCTCGGCCGGCCGCACCAGGGTGTTCGCGCAGTGCGCCAAGCTGGACATGCAGTCGACCACGCCGCTGATCCTCAACCGACCCGACCAGGACGGCGCGCTCGGCAGGGCCGTGCTGATCACGGACGGCCCGAGCCCCGTCGCCGACCTGGCCGGCAACGCCGCGACGAGCGACAAGCCTGCTGGCAACAAGACGAACGCGAGCCAGGTCGACATCACGCTGGCCCCCGACCCGTTCCAGGACATCGACGCGACCTCGCCGCCGGAGTTCGAGCCGACCCCGGCGCCGGGCGGTTACGTGGTCGACCCGGCGACGCTGCCCGGCACGGTCCGGCTGCGGATCACGGCGACCGGCGTCGGGTTCGTCGTCGGGCCGGGCGTGCCGCTGACGTCGATCCACCCGCAGGCCGTCGAGCCGGTGTCCGCCACGCCCGGCGTCCGGCACCAGTGGGAGCTGCGGGTCCTGCGCGACTCGGTGGCGGCCTACCGGGACGGCGCCCTCGTCGCGGTGGCCCCCGTCGCCGTGCCCTGGGCCGAGGCCGTGGTGCGGCTCGGCTTCCGCAATCCCTGGCACACGCTGCTCGACTCGTTCGGCGTCGGCGGCGTACCGACGAACCCCGTCGTCCGGGAGGTCATCGACCTCGGCACCGGCGCCGTTGGCTCGGACAGCAGGGGCGGCGGCGCCCCGAACACGAGGACCTACCCGCTGGCGCGCGACCGGGTCGCCGGCGCGCAGTCCGTCCGGGTCGTGGTGTCCTCGGCGTCGACCCCATCGGGGCCGCTGGTCGCCGAGTTCGCCGGGCGGACCCAGGACCTCAAGCCGCTGCTACCGGCGAATTCGGCCGATGTCCCGACCGCGCCGGAGTTCTACACCGACTTCGTCCTGTCCGGCGCCGATCCCGGCCAGCAGGCGGCGATCCTCGTGCACGCACCGGACCAGGCGGCGCCCTACGGGGTGCAGGCCATCGTGGTCGGCAGGCCGCAGCCGACCCGGCCGGCGCCGCTCACCGTGCAGTCCTGGCGTCAGCGGGACCACGAACCCGTTGTGGCGCGACCGATCGCGTCCTTCACCGACGAACACGGGACGCCGGTGGCCGCGCCGACCGACGGCGGCAAGCTGCACGTCACGGTGACCGCCGACGCGCTCGGCGCGCAGTCCAGGACCGACGCGGTGGCCGGTGCGGCCGGCGTCGAGGTCGACCTGGACGGACACCGGATGCTCACGCTGCCGACCACGGCCGACGGGCCCGCAGTCGGCGGCGTGTACCAGTTCGCGCTGGACACCAAGGGCCTCGCCGCCGGTGAGCACGGGCTGGAGTTGCGGATCCGGCCGGAGGACGGGAACGCCGCTCCCACCAGGACCGCCCTCACCTTCCGACTTCCCTGATATCGGCTCGGCAACGATCAGTGACCGCCCTCACAACGCCGCCTAGCTTTACGGCGTGAATCGTCGGCAGATCGCGGTGGCAGCCGCTGGCCTGGTGTTATTGGGCGGCGCGATCGCCGTGCTGCGCACGACCGGCGGCGGCGGCCCCGCGTCGTCCGGGCCCCCGTCGCCCGCCCAGCCGACCGCGTTCAAGCCGTACGCCGCCGACGGCGTCGTGCTCCCCGAGGCCGGCGGCAAGCCGCAGCCGCCGAAGGAACTGCGCGTCGACGCGGGACCCCGCCGCCTCCAGGCGAGCTGGGCCGTGGACAAGCCCGCCGCGCCCGGCTACCAGGTGCGCTGGGGCCACGACGGCGCGCTGGACCACCAGCAGCTCATCGCCGTGCCGGCCGTGCAGCTGGACGGGCTGGACAACGGCACGAAGTACCAGGTCGAGGTCCGCGCCGTCGACGCGTTCGGGCAGCGGTCCGACCCGGCGACCAGCGCCGCAACGCCCCGGCCCGACCTCGCCGAGGACGCCAAGGACAGCTTCGTCGACCACTTCGACGGCGGCACGGTCCCCGACCCGGCGAAGTGGCGGCTCGCCGCGGGCTCCGAATGCGTCAGGGCGTCCCCTGGCGACGGCGCGAACAGCAAGCGGCTGGTCGTCAGCGGTGCCTGCGGCTCCGACGCGGTCGCGCTGCGCGCGCGGACCCCGTTCCGGCTGGCCGACCCCGGCCAGGCCGCCGACGGCGAGCTCGGCAGGTACGTGATCACCACCGACGCGCCCGGCCAGAACGGGGAACTGCTGCTCGACCTGGTGCCCGGCGCGGCCGACCTCGTCGACGGCTCGCCTGGGCCACCGCCGCAGGCCGGCAAGCCGGGGCTCGCCCAGGACGACCCGACGCTGCCGCCAGGCACGATCCGGGTGCGGATCGCCAGCAACGCCGACGCCGTGCCGCCGACCACCACCGCGCAGGTCCTGGTGCCGCCGGGCACGCCGAGGATCGCGCCGAGCACCGACACCATGTCACCGCTGCCGGCGACCCAGATCGGCATCAGCCACCGCCTCGAGGTCGTGCTGCGCAAGGACGGCGTGCGCGTCCTGCGGGACGGCGTGCTCGTCGGCGGCGGCGACGTCGTGCCGCAGTGGCCGGAGGCGACCCTGCTGATCGGCCTCGGCGGGCCGGCAGGCGGGCAGCTGCACGTCGGCATCGACCTGGTGGCCTTCGCCGGGGTGCACGCCGACACCCCCGCGCTGCTCCCGCCGCCGCAGATCACCACCTCGCTGAGCGAGCTGCCCGAGACCGACGCCAAGAAGCTGGCCGGCGCGCTCGGCGGGCAGCTGCGGCTGTCGCTGCTGCCCGCGTCGACCGTCGACAACACCCCGCTGCCCGCGCCGAACCTCGCTGCCGTGGTGCACGGGGTGCGGACACCGCTGCGGCCCGCGATCCCCGGCAGCCCGTGGTCGCAGGGCGTGCACTACCCGGTGGTCGCGGACCTGCCGCCGGACGCGCTGGTGCTGACGAGTCCGGCGCAACGGCTCGCGGTGGCCGTCGTCAACGCGGACGGCACGCCCGCCCAGGGGTTCCGGGTGGTGCAGGCGGACATCGAGCTGACCCCGGACCCGGCCGCGCCGTCGACCGCGCCGCGCACCAACCCGAACCCGTCGGTCCGGCCGCCCGTCGCCCAGCTGGCCATGCCGGGCGCGGAACTGCTCGACGCGTCCGGGCAGCGGCTCGATCCGGGCAAGACGCTGCCGAAGGGCAGGCTGGTGCTCAGCGCGACGCTGGACGGCGCGGCGGGCCAGCGGTACTCCGGCGAGCTGGCCGGGCTGGCCGGGTTCGAGGTCTGGCTCGACGACCAGCGGATCGCCGCGGTGTCCACCACCAGGGACGGCCCTGGAGTCGCCGGGAACTGGCGGATCGCGTTCAACGCGACCACCCTGGCCGCCGGCCCGCACACCATGGAGGTCAGGGCGTTCGGCACGGACGCGTCGACGCGGTACGTCTCGGGGTTCGCGACCTTCCTGCTCGGGCAGTGACCCGCCGCCGTTCACCGAAACAACTCGGTCAGTAGTTCGTCGACCAACGGAGCTGCTCGGCGGCGGAATCGCACGGCAAGATGAGGGCATGCACCGTCCCCTGCTGCTCGACGCAGCCCGCACGCCGTTCGGCCGCTACCGCGGTGGCCTCTCCGGCGTCCGCGTCGACGACCTGGCCACCCTGCCGATCGCCGAGTTGCTGCGCCGGCACGGACCCGACGGCACCGGCCGGCTCGACCCGGCCCGCGTCGACGACGTGCTCTACGGCAACACCAACGGGGCCGGCGAGGAGAACCGCAACGTCGCCAGGATGGCCGCGCTGCTGGCCGGGCTGCCGCCGACCGTGCCGGGGGTGACCGTGAACCGGCTGTGCGCGTCCGGCGGCGAGGCGATCGTGCAGGGCGCGCGGGCGCTGGCCGCCGGCGACGCCGACCTGCTGATCGCGGGCGGCGTCGAGGGCATGAGCCGCGCGCCGTTCGTGACGGCCCGCCCGGAGCGGGCGATGCCGGACCGGCTGGAGACGGTGTCGACGGCGCTGGGTTGGCGGCTGGTCAACCCGAGGATGCCGAGCCAGTGGACGATACCGCTCGGGCGGGCCGCCGAGGAGGTCGCGGTCTCGCTCGGCATCGACCGGGAGCGGATGGACGCGTTCGCGCTGCGCTCGCACCGCAGGGCCGCCGCGGCCTGGGATGCCGGGGTGCACGACGGCTTCGCGTTCCCGGTCGCGCTGCCGGACGGAAGCGGCGTGCGCAGGGACGAGTCGGTGCGGGCGGACACGAGCGCGGAGAAGCTGGCGAAGCTGGGTTCGGCGTTCTCCGACACGGGCCCGGTGACGGCGGGAAACGCGTCCCCGCTCAACGACGGCGCGGTTGCGGTGCTGCTTGGCACCGACGAGATCGCGGCCGAGCTCGGCGTCGACCCGCTCGGCGAGGTCCTCGGCAGCGCGGTGACGGCGGAGGAGCCGCACCGCTTCACCCTCGCCCCGGTCACGGCCGTCCGCAAGCTGCTGACCAGGCTGCGGGCCAGGGTCGAGGACGTGGACCTGTGGGAGATCAACGAGGCGTTCGCCGCGATGGTGCTGTCGGTGCTGCACAACCTGCCCGAGATCGACCCGGAGCGGGTCAACGTGCACGGCGGCGCGATCGCGTACGGGCACCCGCTCGGTGCGTCCATGCCGAGGGTCGTGGTGGACCTGTGCCGGCACCTGCGCGCCAGGGGCGGCGGCCTCGGCGTCGCGGCGGCGTGCGTCGGAGTCGGGCAGGGAGTGGCGATCGCCGTGCGGGTGTGACGGCGGCCTGATCAGGCGATCGGCGTCCGGCGGGCAGTTCAGCCGGACGGCGGCCGAGGACGCGAGCCCGGGGTACCCGCCGCCCGGGTTTCGCGCTGTCCTGCCCTACACGCGCCGCGACAGCCCCGGGTAGTCGAGCACCAGGCCGTCCGCGTCCACCGTGATGTCCTCGGTGACCGAGCCCCGCGTGTAGTTGACCACCGACTCCTGGTCACCGACGGACACCGTCCGGTAGGTCTGCCGCAGCAGCCGCACCGACAGGTCCGGCAGCGTCACGTAGACGACCGGCAGGTCGTGCTCGCCCGCCGTGTGGTGCAGGCCGAGGCGGTGCACCGGGAGGGCGTTGAACAGCACGGTGTTCTGCACGTCGAGGTCGAGCGCGCCGTCGAAGTCGGTGCGCTCGGCGCCCTTGCCGGAGTCGACCAACCAGATGCCGTCCTCGCTGCGGCTCAACGAGATCTGCCGCTCGAACTCGGCGGTGGTGCTGCGCAACAGCAGCCTGCTCACGCCGCGTGACTCGTTGACGGACAGCTCGAAGGACGCGCTGTGGGCCTCGGCGTCCTCGTGCGCCGCCGCGACCAGGCGGCCGGAGGCGCGCAGCCGGTTGTCCGACAGCAGCAGCCGCACGGACTCCAGGCGCGGCGCGTCGACGCCCTGCCAGGTCAGCACCCTGGGGCGTCGGGACGGCGTAGACGCCGAGCGGGTCCCCCCGTCGGAGAGGACCCGCTCAGTGGTGTCGGAAACGTTCACTCTCCACCTGGGATGAAGTCCTTGGCCTTCTGCACGGCCTTGTCGATCTGCTCCTCGTGGCCGAACGACTTCTTGGCGAACTCGCCCGCCTTGTCGGCGGCCGCCTCCAGCTTGTCGCCGTGCTGCTCGGCCAGATCCTGAGCCTTCTTCTTGAGCTCGTCGAAGTTCACGGTGCTCCTTCGCGACTTTGACGCAGGGTACCGGACCCGCATCTTCGTTCCCACTGTTGAACCCGCCGCCGAGCGCCCCATCGGACAACCGCGACACGCACAGTGACGGGTAGTGCTCCCATCAGCCACGGTACCTGCGTCCGAAGGGACCGACCGGTTAGCCCACCCGGTCGGGTGGGAGCGCGGACCGCCGCCGCCGTGCGAAGATGGCGCGCCGCCGCCTGGTCGGCCGCTGCCCGCGGCCCCAACCAGGAGGACGCCACATGCCACGGTTACCGCGCTGGCTGCTGCCCGCGCTGCTCGTTCTCGCCGTCGTGCCGACGATCCCGGCCGCAGCCGCCGAACCGGCGCACCAGGACACCTGGCCGGCGCCGACGTTCACGGTCCAGACCCCGGATCCCTCGGTCGCCGCCCGCAGCGACCGGCGGCCCGTCGGCGGCGGGCTGTACGACCCGGTCGCGCACCGCACCTTCATCTCCTGGGGCGGCCAGGCCGAGGACAACTACGTCCAGTCCTACGACCACGACACCGGCGTCTGGGACGCCCCGGTGAAGGTCGGCGACGGCGGCGGCGACTCGCACAACTACCCGACGATGGTGCAGGCCGCCGACGGGCACCTGCTGGTGTTCCGCGGCATGCACAACGTCCAGCTCGTGCTGGCGAGGTCGCCGGAGCCGCACTCGGCGGCCGGCACGTGGACCGAGCGGGTCATCTCCACCGACGCGGCCACCTACCCGATGCCGTTCAAGACGGCGGACGGCTCGATCTTCGTGTTCTTCCGGGAGACCCTCGGCGACCTCGACCCGACCGTCCCGACCGACACCCGACCCATGCAGTACGTGGTGTCGCGGGACAACGGGCAGACCTGGCAGACCTCCAAGGAGCTGACCGGACGCCCGTTCGTGATCGGCTCGACCGGCCGCGCGGACAACATGAACGAGATCTACATCGGCCAGCTGCGCTACGAGCCGGGCCTGTTCGGCTTCGGCGAGCGGGTGCGGATCGTCTACACGCTGGCAGGAGGTGGCGCCGAGGGGCACAAACACGACCGGTACCACCGTAACCTGTACTACGCGTCGTTCGACCCGCGCACCCTGCGCTTCTCCTCGGCGGCGGGGCGCGACGTCGGCACCCAGATCGACGACGCGATCCAGGAGGACCAACTGAAGGTCGCGGACACGCCACTGACGTTGCCCGGCGGGGTCAAGTCGCCCGACTACATCCAGCTCGTCGGCGCGCCGATCACCGGGCAGCCGTTCCTGCTGTGGTTCACCGGCGACGACAGCGGTCCGGTGCACAACTACCTGTCCACCTGGACCGGCTTCGGTTGGCAGACCAGGGAAGTGGCGCGCGGGCTGCGCACCAAGGAGATGGAGCCGGTCGACCCGCTGACCTGGCGGGTCTACGCGAGCGTGGACGGCCAGCCGAACGTGCGGACGTTCCTGGTCCGGCTCGGCCGCACCTGGTCGGCCGAGGCGGTGCTGCCGACCGCGAAGCCGGTCCAGCGGATCGAGCTGATCAGCGGGTTCCGCGACCCGGTCAGGGTGCTGATCACCGGGGCGTCCAGCGATCGGGACGTGTCGGTCGCGGACGGCGACATCTCGGTGGCCGGTCTGTCCCGGCGCTGAACGCGCCGCGCCCCCTGGGGAACCTTCTCCCAGGGGGCGCGGTCAGCTCAGCCGATCAGGCGGTGACGCTGATCAGGCGGTGTTCTTCTTGCGGCGCACCATGAACAGCGCGCCACCACCGGCGACGAGCAGCACGACGCCGATGGCGATCGGCCAGAAGATCGACGCACCGGTGTTGGCCAGCGGCGCCTCGTTCGAGGCAGCGGCCACGACCGGAGTCGTGTCCGTGGTCGTCGGGGCGCTCGTGGTCGGCGTGGTGGTCGACGCGGCGACGTCCCACTTGGCGTGGGCGGTGATGTCCAGCGGCACCGTCACCGGAGAGGCGACGATCAGCGACTGGGTCTTCTTGTCGACGCTGCTGCGGATGAACAGCCTGCCCTTGTCCAGCTGCGCGTCGGCGTGGATCGAGATGTCCGCCTCGCCCGGCTTCGCGTCGGCCGGGACCTTGACGAAGAAGTCAGCGGTCTTCGGGGCGTCGACCTTCGCCGCGAACTTCTTGTCCGCCGGCTTGTCCAGCTCCTTGCCGTCCTTGTCGGTGAGGGTGACACCGGCGGGCAGCATGGCGCTGAAGGTGACCTTGTCCGCCGTGCTCGTGACGGTGAACGGACCGATGAGGTCGCCGGCCTTGCCGGCCTTCTCCTTCGGGTCCACGGCCAGCGACGGCGTGGGCTGGTCGAGGTCGACGGCCTTGGAGACCAGGAAGTCGTACAGCTTGACGACGTCCTTCGCCGAGTCCTCGTTGCCCACGAGCGGGTTGGCGGTGTCGAGGTCGACGTTGTCGCTGAAGTGCCAGATCGCGGCCTGGGTCGCGGTGATGGCTTCCTTCGCGCTGAGGTCGACCCCAACGGTCTTGCCCAACGCGTCAGGCTTCACGCTCGGGTAGGAGTTGTGCAGGATCCAGTTGATCTTGCCGCTGTTCTTCTTGAAGCCGCTGTCGTCCGACGGGTACTTCTCCCACGGCACCTCGTCCATGCCGTAGCCGAGCTGGGTCGACTGCGGCAGCTCGACGCAGTAGGTCTGGGTGCCCTTGTCGGTGCCGTCGATCTTGATCCCGATCAGGCTCGCCGTCGGGTTCTTCTCGCTGCCGGCCTTCAGCAGCTGAACCTGGTAGCCGGATTCGTCGTAGTTGCCGTCGAGCTTCGCGTGGGTGCCATCAGCGGCGGCCGGCAGTGCCGCAGCCAGCAGAGCAACAGAGGCCCCGAGGATCGCCGCGCCGACGCGCGCCGGGGTGAACCGGGATGCCATGAGTCTCCTTCTAGCTTGAGCGTGGCCCCGACAGGTGAGCTGGTCTTCTCCGCACCGAGCACGCGCCCGCGCGGCGACAAACGTTTGGCGTCTCTTTAACCCAAACGAGTGACAAAATGTCCGTTTCAGTGTCCGAGACCGTGAGGAATCGCCGGAACACTACCCGATCGAGTTACCCCGTTCGAGAGTGGGATCGACACGCGGTATCAGCCATTTCACCTGCGGAAACGCGCGATATTCGTCCTCTGTGGACGAACGCCTGCGTCCCATGCGGACACCGGCCACCCCGAACCGACGCCCCACCCACGTCACCCGGCGATGCACCAAGCGCCAAAGAGGCGGCGAAGATCGCCATTTCCGCTGATCAGCGGCGTGCGCGAGTCATGGCGGATTCAATCACAGACATTCTCGACACAACACCGTTAGGCAACCGTTATAGACACATCAACAAGGCCAGCCGCCGAGCGCCGAAATCCAACGACGACAAGAGTCGAATACACGTAAACAACCATTGGCCGTCCGGGAAACGGAAGACGGTTTGCCGCCTCGGGCCCCAGGCCGTCACGGCGACACGATCACCCCACCGCGCCAGCCCCCGCCCACGGCCGACCCACTCCCGACCGACCCATTCCCGGACAGCCCGCTCCAGGCAGGCTCACTCCTGGCCGGAGAACTTCTCCCAGGCGGACTGCCGCGCGACGCCCAGCGCCTCGCCGATCCGCGCCCAGGACACCCCGCGTTCCCGGAGCCGGTCGACCCAGTTCTGGAGGCTGCCGTCGACCTGGGCGCTCACCGAGGCGATGCGCGGCAGCAGCTCGAGGATCTGCTCGTCCGTCATGCTCTCCGAAACGGGAATCTCGGGCTTCTCCTTGGATTCCTGCCGCTGCGCCAGGATGGACTCGCAGAGGCGCACGCACCCGTCGCAGATGTACACCCCCGGCCCGGCGATCATCTTGTCCACCTCGGACTCCGGCTTGGCACAGAAGGAGCAGTGCAGCGTCCTGTCCGCGAAGAGCTTGCCTGACATGGCTTCTCCAGCCTCAACCCGATGTCAGGCTTGCCCTGACACATAAGGAGAAGCTAGCGCGTCAGGTGCTTCCTGACAAGAGGTTCGCCCGCGTCGACGCCGTGCGGCGGTCCGCGATGGAAACCGCCGATGCCGTCACGGCACTGCACACCTCGCTCGGCGAGGCCGAAGAATTGGCCCCCCGCCACGAATTCCAGGTCACCGACAGCGGCGACGTCTCGGCGACTCCAAGGACGCACTGGCCGCTGTCGAGCCTCCATCAGACGGGAACACCCAACCCCTAGCTTTGACGAATGACTCCGCCACGGACGCGCGCCCTGCTGACGGTCCTGCTGGCCGTTCTCCCCATGGCGCTCCTCGCCTCCTGCGGTAGCCCCCAGAGCGCCCCAGCCAAGGACACCACGCGTCAGGAGGCCAGCGTGAACACCAAGGTCGCCGAACTCATGCAGCGGCCCGACATCGAGCACGCAGCGACCGCATACGAAGAGATGGGCGCCAAGGTCCGCGAACGACTCACCACGGAGCTCGGTCGCACGTGGGAGCAACGCGACAAGGCGGGGGCCTCGCTGTGCGGGTCCGACTACCCCGACCTGAACGCCGACGGCGAGGTGCGCGGCCTCGCCCTCTGGTCATCGCCGGGAAACCTGCCCGACGCCCAGTGGGATCGCGCCGTGGCCATCGTGGGCGAGATCGCCTCCGGCTACGGCTTCACCGCAGCACCTGAAGTCGTGGCGAACAGGCCGAGCGAACATGATGTCGTGTTCCACAAACCGGATGACGCGAAGATCAATTTCAGCACGGGCAGGAACACCAGCCTCATGGTCACCACTGGATGCCATCTCACCGCCAAGGCGCACCAGCGGGTCACCTCCACAACCCCGACCACGTGACGGCGACGAGATGGCGGAGCGAGCAGGCCGCACAACGCGCCGAGGCACCCGCCCGACCCACCTGGCGACCTCGGATGTGCCCGGCATCACAGCGAGCTACTCGACAGAGAACTACTCGGCAGGGACGCAGGTGCGGACGTTCACGAGGAATTGTGAGACGCACGGCCCGGAAAAGCAGCAGGGGCCCTGTCTCACCTGAGTGATCCAAGGCCCCTACCTGGGCTTTCGCCGTACTTGTGCGCTCGGCAGGATTCGAACCTGCAACCTCTTGATCCGTAGTCAAGTGCTCTATCCGTTGAGCTACGAGCGCGTGTTCAGTTGTCACCCAAGTCTAACCCAGGTGTTGCGGAGGCTCCGGGATTTGAACCCGGGATGGGGGTGAACCCAAACCGCATTAGCAGTGCGGCGCCATAGACCAGACTAGGCGAAGCCTCCCGGGGCCCTCGGCCACGGCGCATAGATTACACATGCCCGAGCCCGTGGAGCAAAACGCCCCCTCGTTGCGCCGGGACGGGGCTCCCCACCCCGCCCCGGCTCGCCAGCCGTGGCCACACTCGTGCCTGGTCACCGGGGTGCGCGGGGCTGGAAACGTCCCGTCTCCCACAACGGGAGCCGCACCGCCCGCCACGCGCCCGGTGTGCGACCCGCGCCGATCGCGCACCGGGCCCGGAGTACGGCAACGACCTCTCTCGTCGCGTGCCGCACGGCCGGCGTGGACCGCACGTTGGCAGTTGCGGCCGACCGGAACAACCCGTCGAAGGGAGGGTTGCGCCGGATCACCTGCGGTAATCCGGGATTCGCCTCGCTCGGCCGCTCGGGCGGGCCGCCCGACACCGGTTGTTCGATGTGCGTTTGCGCACAGTTGGGCCACCGACCCGCGCCGCGCGGTTCGGCGCGGGACCGGAACACCGTGCCGTGTGGTGACAATCACCACACCTGCTACGCCGTGCTGCCCTGCGCGGCGAGGTCCAGGAACGGCTGGAGGGCGTCGGGGTTGCGCAGCGCGTCCCGGCTCACGGCCCGCTCGGCCGGCGTGCCCGCCAGGATCTTCTTCACCGGGACCTCACACTTCTTGCCGTTGAGGGTCCTCGGCACCTCCAGCACCGCGACGAAGCGGTTCGGCACATGCCTCGGCGACAGCTCGGACCGCAGCGCCTTGCGCAACGACGGCTCGACCGAGGCCAGCTCGACGCCGTCGTCGAGCACCAGGAAGCACAGCAGCTCACCGTCGGCCTGGCCGGCGCCCGAGGTGTCGATCACCAGTGAGTCCGCTACCCCTGGGAACGACTCGACGACCCGGTAGAACTCGCTCGTCCCCATCCGCACCCCGCCCCGGTTGAGCGTGGAGTCGCTGCGGCCGTAGATCACCGCGGAACCCCTTGGTGTGATGCGGATCCAGTCCCCGTGCCGCCACACGCCGGGGTAGGTCTCGAAGTACGCCTCGCGCAGCCTGCTGCCGTCGGGGTCGTCCCAGAACGACACCGGCATCGACGGCATCGGCCTGGTCATCACCAGCTCGCCAACCTCGTCGACCACCTCGTTGCCCTGCTCGTCGAACGCCGTCACCGCGGCGCCCAACGACCGGCAGGACAGCTCTCCGAGCCACACCGGCACGGTCGGCGCCGCGCCCACGAACGCCGTGCACAGGTCGGTGCCGCCGGACACGCTGGCGATCTGCACCTCGGGGCTGATCGCCGAGGCCACCCAGCGGAAGCCCTCCGGGGTCAGCGGCGCGCCGGTCGAGCCGACGGTGTGCAGCGCGGACAGGTCGAACCGCTCCGCCGGCCTCAGCTCCTCCTTGAGGCAGGACTGGATGAACGGCGCCGACGTGCCGAAGTAGGTGACGCGGTGCTGCTCGGCGAGCCGCCACAGCGCGGTCAGGTCCGGATAGGCGGGATTGCCGTCGAACAGCACGATCGTCGAGCCGACCAGCAGCCCGGAGACCAGGAAGTTCCACATCATCCAGCCGGTGGTGGTGAACCAGAAGAACCGCTCGCCTGGGCCGAGGCCGCTCTGTAGCGCCAGCGCCTTGAGATGTTCCAGCACGATGCCGCCGTGCCCCTGCACGATGCCCTTGGGCAGCCCGGTGGTTCCCGAGGAGTAGAGCACCCACAGGGGATGGTCGAACGGCACCGGCTCGTAGGCGAGCTCCGCCCCGGCGTGCCGGTCGAGCAGCTCGGCCCAGTCGACGACGGGGTGCGGCTGGCCGGGCAGCGTCGCGCCGCCGCCGAGGTAGTCGATCAGCACGGTCGCCCGCAGCGATCCGATCGAGTCGCGCAGCTGCTCGATGGTCGGCCGGACGTCGAACGCCCTGCCGTTGTAGTGATAGCCGTCGACGGCGACCAGCACGGTCGGCTCGATCTGGGTGAACCGGTCGGCGACGGCGCGCGCGCCGAAGTCCGGCGAGCAGGACGACCAGGTCGCCCCGAGGCTCGCCGCCGCGAGGAACGCGACGAGCGCCTGCGGGCAGTTCGGGGCCAGCGCGACGACGCGGTCGCCGCGCTTGACGCCGAGCTCGACCAGCCCGGCCCGCGCGGCGGCCACCTGGCGGCGCAGCGTGCCGAAGTCCAGGTTCTGCGCCAGCCCGTCCTCACGGTGGAACACCACGGCCAGGTCGTCGTCGGCCTTGCCCTGCCCCGGCCGCAGCGCGTGCTCGGCGTAGTTCAGCGTGGCGTCGGGGAACCATCGCGCGCCCGGCATGCGCTCCTCGGCGAGCACCTGCGACGGCTGGTCGTGGAAGGCCACGTCGAAGAACTCGGCCACCGCGCCCCAGAACCCGGTCAGGTCGGTGGTCGACCAGCTCCACAGGTCCTGGTAGTCCGGGAGGTCGAGGCCGCGCTCGGTGCGCAGCCACTCCTGGAACGCCGCGATCTGGCTGTCGCCGACCTGATCGGGGTTCGGCCGCCACAGCAGTTCGGGCTCACCGGCGGTGTTGCCGGCTGGGGTCTCGGTGGTCATAGCCCTGTTCCTAGTCGATCGCGGGCGCGAGGACCACTGCCGGCGAGGCCCTCGGGGATAACGATGTCCGACCCCGACCCGTCAGCCCCGCCCTCGACCCGTTGGCGCCAACCCGTCGGCGTCGGCGGGCCCGGCCGGCCGTCAGCCCCGGTGCGCCTCCTGCACGAGTTCCGCGACCGCCTCGGCCACCCTCGCCTGGTCGGCCGGGGTCACCACCAGCCAGCCGTCGCGGCCGCGCGCCAGGTAGCGGCCCTCGTCGGTGTCCAGCCAGGTCACCGTGGTCGCGGCCCGCCGCCGGTCCCGGCCGGTGGCGCCGAGGTGGCCGCCGCCGTACCGCCCGGCCACCGCGCGGTGCACGGTGCGCGCCTCCGGCTCGCGCACGCCCGCCGAGCGCAGCACGGCCAGGAACGCCTCAGCGCCGTCCTCGCGCCCCGCCAGGCAGGCCGCCTGGTAGTCGGCGACGCGGACGTTCGCGGCCCGGCCGGGCGCCGCGGGGCTGGCGGGCAGCAGGCCGGCCGCTGCCGGGGCGAGCGCGGTGCCGCGGATCGGCGCGAGGTGGACGTCCGCGCCGAGGCGGGTGGCCAGCACCCCGCGCTCCCCGTCCACGACGGCGAGCGCCTGCCCGGCTCCGGTCGGGTACTCCAGCAGCAGCTGCACGGACATCGTCGGCGCGGCGAGCACCCGCAGCAGCGCCGCGAGCCTCGGCTCCGGGTCGCGCACGGTGCCGAGCCCGCGCGCGGAGAGGGTGTCCGAGCACGCCTCGACGAGTTCCGCGCGGTCGGCCGGCACCGCGCCGAAGTGCCGCACGCCGAGCGGCACCGGCAGCTCCCGGGGCTGGTTGGCCCACCACAGCAGGAAGAACTCCTCCTCGGCGAGCGGGATCCAGCCGCCTGCCGGGTCGGTCATGCCCCGATCACCGGCGGCGCGTACTTCTGGTCGAGCCCGAAGAGGTCCTCGTCCTCCTCCAGGTACGGCGCCGACCGGCGCTCCAGGTCCTCGCCGCCCCGCGCGGACCCGCCAGGGGCCATCCCGGCCCCGCTGCCCGTCGAGCCGGAGCCGGTCGCGCGGCCCTGCGCCACGGCCGCGCGCGCGGCGGGCTCGGTGGCGGACACGCCGGACATCGACTGCGGGCCGCGCGCGGTCCTCGGCGACTCCGCCAGCGGCTCCGGCCTGCCGGCCATCGCGCCGCCGCGCGGCGTCGCCGTCGACGTGCCAGCCCCCGGCCGGGGCGCGACCGGCGGAACGGCCGCCATGAAGGGTTGCAGGGCCGGCGGCGCGGACGCGGGTGGCGGCATGGGCGGCGGCGGCGCGACCTGGTTGAGCACCGGGCTCTGCGGGACGCTGAACTGCGGGACGGTGTGCTCGACGGAGAGCGAGCCCTGCTGGAACTCGGTCATCACGGTCGCGGCCTGGCGGTGCTGCTCGTCCGCGTTGTCGAGCCTGCGGAACGCGCTGTCCGTACCGAGCATCCCGTTGTAGGCGACGTCGCTCGCGGGGCCGGCACCGCCCGCCGGGATGTTGATCCCTGGGATGGTCCGGTGGACGCCGTCCAGCGGAACCATGTGCGGCGCGGCGGGCGGCGGCGCCGGCATGCGGTTCCTGGCGGTCTCGACGTGGCTGATCTCGTCGGTGACCGCGCCGGCGACCTGTTTGGCGTGGTTCCCGGTGTCGGTCGCCCATCCGGTGACCGACCGCATGCCCTGGCGGGCCTGGTCGGCGGAGTCGCCGTGCCACCCGCTCTCGGACGCCAGCAAGGCCGCAGTCAGCTGGTCGGCGACCTGGTGCAGGCCCTGGCTCAGCCGGGCCCACCCGTCGGCGACGGCGGCCGCGCCGGCGAGGTCGACGCCCTGGTGCACCATGTCGTACAGCTCCTGGTGCGTCCAGACCATCCAGTCGACGTGCGCGTCGAGCGAGGCGGGGTCGTGGCGCACGCGAAGGCGCGGCGGCAGCATCACAGGAGTCGCCCCTTCTGCTTGTCGGTGGCCTGTTGCTGCTGAAGTTCCTGTTTCTGCTGGAGTTGCTGCATGCGCCGCCGCTGGTCGTCCTCGGTGGAGAACACCAGCCCGGACGCGGCCCGCACGGTCGACTCGACCTCGTCGAGCACGTGCCGGAACTCCTCCAGCACCAGCGCGGCCGACCGGTCGCCGCCGGACGCGAGTTGGTGCAGGCGCGCGCCGACCAGGTCGCCGACCCAGCTCCTGCCGAAGCTCAGCGGCCGGTTCAGGTCGTAGTTCGCCTGGCCGCACAGCTCGTCCACCTGGTCGCGGGCCTGGCCGATCGCGTCGATCAGGCTGTGCGCCGCGTCCTCGGTCAGGTGCAGGGTGCCCGCCACGGCGGCCTGGTGCGCGCCCGCGATCGCGCCAGCCGCCGTCGCGAGCTGTCCGTGCGCGGCCTGGGCGAACGCCGGAGCCGCACCGAACATCGGCGCAGCGCCAGCGGCGGGCGCTGAGCCGGCTAAGCCACCGGACACGTCGTTCGTCGCCATACTCGATACCCCCTGAGGTGAGCCACCAAAAGGCTACCCAGGGCCGCCGCGCCCCGGCGGCGATTCGGCGAGGAAGCCGAACCGAGATCAAGCACAGTCCACTGTGGACGGTCAGCGCAGGTGCGAGTCGAACCAGTTCAGCGCGCGGTGCCAGGCCTCGGCGGCCGCGTCGGGGGCCGCGTCGAAGCGGTGGTTGGCCCCGGCGAACCGCACCACGTCGGTGGCGATCTCGGCGGCCGCTGCCGCGTCCCGCAGCTTCTCCACGTCGGCGACCGGGATGGCCTCGTCCTCGTCGCCGTACAGGCCGAGCCACGGACAGGACAGCTGCTCGGCGACCTCGACGAGGGCGGGCAGGCCGTCGGACAGCGGGGTGAGGATGCCGCCGCCGGCCACGCTGACCGCGGCGCCGATCGAGCGGCTCGCGGCGATCACCATGGCGACCGCGCCGCCGAGGTCGAAGCCGATCACGCCGGTCCGGTCCGCGCTGATGCCGCGCTCGGCCAGCCACAGGAACGCGACGTCGGTGTCCGCGAGCACCGTCTCGCCCGAGAGCATGCCGACCCGCGCGGCCACGTCGTCCCCGCGCGACTCGTCCAGTTCGTCCGCGTCCTGGTACAGGTGCGGAGCCACCGCCAACCAACCCTCGTCCGCGAGGCTGGCAACGAGGCCGCGCACGGTGTCGGTGACGCCGTGGGCCTCATGCAGCACGACAAGGCCGCCACGGACCACGTTCTCCGGCTCGGCGACGGTGAGCCGCACTTCGCGGCCGTCGGTGAGCGGGAGGCTCTCTGTCCGGGTCTGGGTCATGCACGCCAGCCTTCCACGCTGGGGTGAACATCAGTCAACGTGACCAACCAGACGGAGCAATCCCGCCAAACGGTGGGTGACAGCTAACGTGCAGGTCGAGCCGGCGACGTCGCCGGCCGCCCGGATCAACGAGGAGCCACCGGATGACCGTCCGAACCCGCGCCGACCTCGCCCAGCTCCCTGGCTACGTGCCCGGCCGCACCATCCCAGGGGCGATCAAGCTGGCCAGCAACGAGGTTTCCGCCGGCCCCCTGCCCAGCGTGGTCGCGGCCATCGCGACGGCAGCGACCAACGTGAACCGCTACCCCGACTCCGCCGCGACGGATCTGGTGTCGAGGCTCGCAGCCAAGCTCGGCGTCGAACCGGCGCAGCTCGCGGTCGGCTGCGGCTCGGTGACGCTGTGCCAGCAGCTGGTGCAGGCCACCTGCGGCGAGGCGGACGAGGTCCTGTTCCCGTGGCGGTCCTTCGAGGCGTACCCGCTGATCGTGCAGGTCGTCGGCGCGGGCCAGGTTCGGGTGCCGCTGACCGAGTCGCACGCGCTCGACCTCGACGCGATGGCCGCCGCGATCACCCCGGCGACGCGGCTGGTGTTCGTCTGCACCCCCAACAACCCCACCGGGACAGCACTGCGGCGCGAGGAGATCGAGCGCTTCATCGACGCCGTGCCCGAGCACGTGCTCGTGGTGCTCGACGAGGCGTACCGGGAGTTCGTGGACGACCCCGAGGTGCCCGACGGCGTCGAGGTGGCCAAGGCGCAGTGGGCGAAGGGCCGGGACAACGTCGCCGTGCTGCGCACCTTCTCCAAGGCGTACGGCCTCGCCGGGTTGCGGGTCGGCTACTGCGTCGCCCCCGACGCCGTCGCCGAGGTGCTGCGCAAGGTCTACGTGCCGTTCAGCGTGAACGCGGTGGCACAGGCCGCGGCGATCGCCTCGCTGGAGGCCGAGGACGAGCTGATGGCGCGGTGCGCGGAGATCGTGGCCGAGCGCGCCAGGGTGCGCGGGGAGCTGCTGGCCGCCGGCTACGAGATTCCCGAGACGCAGGGCAACTTCGTCTGGCTGCCGCTGGGCGAGCGGACCGCCGAGTTCAACGAGCACTGCCTGTCGCACAAGGTCGTGGTGCGGGCGTTCGTCGGCGACGGCGCGCGCGTGACCATCGGCGAGCCGGCCGAGAACGACGCGTTCCTGGCCGCCGCCAGGTCGTTCCAGCACTGAGGCCCTCGGCGACGGGTCCTTGCCCGAAAGGGGAAGGACCCGTCGTCAGGACAGTCGTCAGGACAGCAGCAGCTTCGCGATCGCGGCGAGCCCCACCACCACGATGACTGCGCGCAGGGCGACCGGCGGCAGCCGCCGCCCGATCTTCGCGCCGATCTGGCCGCCGATCGTCGAGCCGACCGCAAGCAGCAGCACCGCGGGCCAGGCCACGTGCCCGATGAAGATGAACAGGATGCCGGCGACCAGATTGACCATGGCGGTCAGCACGTTCTTCATCGCGTTCATGCGCTGGAGCTTCTCGTCCATCAGGACGCCCATCAGCCCCATCACCAGCACGCCCTGCGCCGCGCCGAAGTAGCCGCCGTAGATGCCGGCGAGGAACACCCCGACCAGCAACAGCACGCCGCCGTGCTCGTGCCGCTCGGCCTGCCGCTCGGCGAGCTTGCGGTTCAGCCACGGCTGGAGGACCACGAGCACCAGCGCGACCACGATGAGCACCGGCACGATCGCGGAGAAGGCGTTGGCCGGCAGCACAAGCAGCAGGATCGCGCCGATGACGCCGCCGGACAGCGAGGCCGGCAGCAGCCTGCGCAGCCGTTCACCCTGGCCGCGCAGCTCCTGCCGGTAACCGTAGGCGCCGCTGAGCGAGCCGGGCACCAGGCCGAGGCTGTTGGACACGTTGGCGACCACCGGTGGGTAGCCGACCGCGAGCAGCACGGGAAACGTGACCAACGTGCCTGAGCCGACCACGGTGTTGATCGCACCGGCGAACACGCCGGCGACCGCGACCGCTATTGCCTCTAGTGCCGTCACCCGACCTCCCAGCTGAGGTTAGTTAGCAACGCAAAGCCTAGGCATGGCGGCCGTTCAATGGATCCCCGTGTGGCCATGTCGACAGATCGACGCTGGTGGGCGGCCCGACCCGAGGCCGCCGTCCGGCCACGGAGACCGGCCGCGCGCACACCGGCTGACCTGCGCGGTCAACCATTCAACGGTCCGTTGCGGGACCGTGCTTCGCGATGCGCGGAGGGTGGCTCTACGCTTCGCGTCACCCGGCGGTCGCCGGCCATTCCTCGGTCATAAAGCGAGTCATGACGATGGAGCATGTCTACTCCGCGCTCAACGAGCGCCTCAGCACAGTTTTCGGCGACCAGCGGGTCGTGCTCGCGGGTGGGACGCGGTTGCCCAAACGCGTGCAGGAGCTGCATTCGCTCGGGGTCAAACAGCCCCTGGTGCTGAGTACCGAGGATCATGCGCCGCTGTATGACCCCGAGGTGGCGCGCTGGGTGTCGCTCGGCATCGCCGGCAGCCTGGTGTCGGTGGAGCACCGCAGGCTCGAGGAGGTGCTCACCGCCCCGTCCCCGGAGCTGCGCGCCGTCCTGGACGACTACGACCCGACGGGCGACGGCCTGGTGATCAGCACGCCGTACGTGGCCGTGCCGGAGTTCGCCGGGCGGCCGGTGCTCAACTACCGACGCCCCGAGTGGGTGGCGTTGGAGAACAAGACCACCATCGACGCGCTGTGGGCGGAGCTGTCCGTGCCGCACGCGCCCGCCGTCGTGGTCGGCATGGACGAGGACGCGCTCTGGCAGGCGTCCACACTGCTGGACCGGGGCGCCGGCGTGGTGTGGTCCGGCGACGGCCCGAGCATCAACGGTGGCGCGAACTTCGTCCGCAGGGTGCGCGACCGGGAGGAGGCGGCCGGCGCGTTCGCGGTGCTGGCGCCCAAGTGCGACCAGGTGCGGGTGATGCCGTTCCTCGAGGGCATTCCGGTGAGCGTGCACGGCGTGGTGTTCCCGGACGGGACGGCGGTGCTGCGGCCGATCGAGATGGTCGTGCCGAGGCGGGCCGGGTCGGCCAGGTTCCTGTACGCGGGCTGCGCCTCGTACTACGACCCGCCCGCCGCGATCCGTGACGAGATGCGGAACCTGGCGCGGCGGGTCGGCGAGCAGCTGCGGGGGTCGGTCGGCTACCGAGGCACGTTCACGCTGGACGGCATCGCCACCGAGGACGGGTTCCTGCCGACCGAGGTGAACACCAGGTACGGCGGGGCGATGGTGTGCTTCGAGGACGCGCTCCCCCAGCTGCCGCTTGCGCTGGTGCAGGTCGCGTTGGTCGCCGGGCACGACGTCGGGGTGTCGTCGATGGACTTCGAGGACACCCTGCTCGCCGCGGCCGACGCGCGCCGCTCTGGCGCCGTCGCGGCCAACGTCCGCGCGATCCGCCCGTCGGCCGCGGTGGAGCGCCCGGTGGTGTTCGCCGAGTGGTCGTGCCGTTGGGCGCACGCCGAGGAGACCCCGGACGCCGTGCTGCGGCTCAAGCCCGCCCCGATCGGCGGCAGGCTGGAGCTGGACCTCGACCCGGACGTGCTGCCGCCGGGCCGCCCGGTCGCCCCGCTCGCGGTGGCCGCGTTCGCGCTCGCCGACCAGGAGTGGGGCACCGGCTTCGGCCCGCTGGAGCCCGCCGTCCCGGTGGGCGAGGAGACCGGCCACGCGGTGGTGCTGGAGGCCGTGCAGGCGGCCGGCATCGCCTGAGTTGTGCACAGCCCGAGTTGTCCACAGGTTGTTCCACAGCTGTGGACTGATCGAACGTATGTTCGAAACGGCGAGGTGGCGGGGTTCTACCGTGCTCCACGGCGGCCCCGCCACCTGACCGGGAGGTCCTGACATGGCCAGCAAGTTCACCGAGCTCGCGATCGACTGCGCCGATCCGCACGGTCTCGCCGCGTTCTGGTGCTCGGTCCTCGGCTACGAGATGCAGGGCGACGACGACGGGGTGGTCACGATCGGCTCCCCGCTGGTGCCAGAAGGCAGGAACCGCCCTGGCCCGGTGCCACCGACGTTGACCTTCGCGCGCGTGCCCGAGGGCAAGACCGGCAAGAACAGGCTCCACATCGACGTCAACCCAACCGACCGGGAGCAGGACGCCGAGGTCCGCCGCCTGCTCGACCTGGGTGCTCGACACGCCGACGTCGGCCAGGGCGACGCAAGCTGGGTCGTCCTGGCCGACCCGGAGGGAAACGAGTTCTGCGTCCTCGCCTCCCGCTGCCCCTGACCGGAGTCCGCACACCCCGCCAGACCCGCACACCGCGCCAGACCCGCTTCCGGCCGCCGCGCGGGGGCGGCACGCCTATCGGTGTGCCGCCCCGCGCTGGTCGGACTAGCTGGTCGGACTAGGTCGTCGCCCTACGGCGACGCGAGAAGACGATCGCACCGAGACCGACCGTGAGCAGGCCGAGCGCCGCGATGGACAGCCCGCCGACGTTCGCGCCGGTTGAGGCGAGCTGGTCGGTCGTGGCCGCCTGCGGGTCCGCCGTGGTGGTGTCGGTCGCGGCGACGACGACCTCGGCGGCCGGCGCGGGTACCGGCGCGGTCGTGGTCGTGTCGGTGGTCGTGGTCGTCGGGACGGTCGTCGCCTCGGTGACCTTCGCACTGGCCTTCACGTACGGGTCGCCATCGAACTGGTAGCCGAAGTCGTAGCCGAAGGTGTAGCCGACGCCGACCTCCTTCGACGCGGACTTCAGCGCCTCAGCCGGCACGACCGCCGTGGCCTCGACCGTCTTCGTCCCGCCGGCCGGGATCGTGACGCCGGGGCCGCCCCACGCCAGCTCCGCCCAGGCCGGCCCGGTCGGGGACAGCGAAATACCGTCACTCTCATCCATGGCCTTGATGCCGGTCAGCGCGGTTGGCCCGCTGTTGGTCAGGGTCACCAGCAGATGCGCGGTTTCGCCCACCTGGTAGGTGTCCTTGTCCAACGCGATGGAGACGTGCAGGAAGTCGGACAGGGGCCGCTCGGCCGTCAGCTTCACGTTGCCGTACCGGCCGGACTCGTCGATGGTGAGCGTGTTGATGGCATCGCTGGTCATGGCCGGGTACGGCAGGACCCAGCCATCGGGCGTGGTGTAGGAGATCAGATAGTGCCCGGTGGGGACGCTGCCGAAGTCGAACCGGCCCATCGAGTCGGTCGTCGCCTTCAGCCAGGAGTACGGCACGCCACCGGAGAGGTTGATCTGCACCCCGGCGAGGCCGACGCCCTTGTCGGTCGTGATCACGCCGGCGAAGACGCCGCTCGTCCTGGTCACAGGCACGCTGAGGTGGAAATAGTTGTCATCGAGAGTCGCGTCAACCGCGTTCCAGTTGTTGGGGGCGACCTGCACCATCGGCGAGACGTAGCCATCCAGGGTGACGATCCCGAGGCTCGGATCCTTCGCTTCGCCCGGAACGTCGAAAGTCCTGGTGGCGCCCGGCTCGATCGTCGCGCCGCCCACGCCCGCACCGCCCTCGTACAGGTTCAGCTGACGATAGCCCGGTGAGTTGAGGTCCAAGTTGATTGCCGACTTGGTGAGGTCCCATACCTCCAGCGACACGTGTTCGGCGGTGATCTTGCCGACGTTGGTGACGGTGAATTTCACGTGGATCGTGTCGCCGGAGTTGTATGCCACCTTGTCGAAGCTGACAGACACCGACACGTCCGGCAGTTCCTTGGTGTCCCGCGGCTTCGGCGCGGGCGCGTCGCTGCTCGCGGTGGCCGGCGCGGGTTCGGTCGAGGTCGGCGGCACGACAGGAGCCTGCGATGCGGGCGCGGGAGCGGTCGAGTCACTGCTCGCGGCTGCCGAGGTCGGCGCATCCGACGTCGGGGCAGTCGATGGCGGCGTGGTGGTGACCGGGCTCGCCGAAGTGGACTTCGGCGCGGATGTCGACGTGGCCGACGCGGGCGCCGACGGCGTCGTCGTGATGGTCGCGGCGGATTCGTCCGCGAAGGCCGGGCTCGCGGACAAACCGCCGCCGACAATGAGCGCCAGCGCTGCTGCGGACGCGCCCAACTTGGCGGCCATTCGGCCCACCGTGGATTGCGACAAGTGCTTCCCCCTGAATGAAAGGGCCGTCATCGCGCCTTTACTGGCCCCCCGTTTCACAGCGCCACGCGGCCTCGACTAGACGAGGTGAGACTTTACGCATATGCGCGACGAAACCGAATAGCTTCAGCGAAAACCGGTGCGCCAACCAATGGGCGCGCCGGTTGTCCACAGCAAGCCGGAAACGCCTGAGTTCAGTGTCGGGCGCTGTGGGTGGGGCGCCTGACACTGAACTCAGGGGCGGCGTTGGCGATCCTGCTGGCTACGCCTTGGCTTTGGCGAACCTCCAGGTGCCGCTGCCGGCGGCCCGGTCGGTGTAGTCGCTGGTGGACACCCCGTACTTGCTGCCGGCGGCGTTGGCGTCGCCGCCGTTGGTGTCCAGGAAGCCGCCGCTCCAGTTGTCCCAACCGTTGAGCAGGTGAACCCGGTCAGCCTCGCGGACCTTGGAGTCGATGGGGGACGACGTTTCGGCGAACACCCGCCACCGCCCGCTGCCAGGCGCTCGGTCCTTGCCCGGGGAGGTCGACACCCCGAACTTGCTGCCGGGGTTGCCGCTGCTGTTGGTGTCGAGGTACCCGCCGTCGCCACCGTAGAGATTGCGCAGGTAGACGACGTCACCGGTGATCACCTCGGCGCCGATGGCCTTCCCGGACGCCGAGGTGATCTCCCAGGTCCCGGTGCCGGTGGCTCGCGCGGACGTGGGCGCGGTGGAGACCCCGTACTTGCTGCCGCCGGCGTTGGGGTCGCCGCTGTTGGTGTCCAGGAAACCGCCGTTCCAGTTGTCCCAACCATTCTGAAGATGAACCTTGTCGCCATACTTCAGTACGTCTGCCACGGAGTCCTCCGGATCGTCGGTGATCTGGACGGCGGGTGTGCTGCGGTGATCCGCCGTCGCGGCACGGAGGGCACGGTCCGTGACGCGAGACTGGAACCCAGTATGTCCGGACCGTCGCTCTCAGTGAAGGGGGCAGCCGTCGGTGGAGCTGACGGCCCTGCCTGAAGGCGCTGGTCTGATCAGGTTCCTGCGGCTAACGCCAAGTCCCGTTCTGGGCACCCCGGTGACGCGTCGTCACCACGTCAGCATGATCAACCAGCAGACGTATCCACGCCAAGCGACACCGGACACGCACTAGAACATGCCTTGCCGAGCTGAAGCGCAGGGATTTTTTCAGGCCCGTCCGGCGGCGTTGCTACACCCATTGCTACATCGCTCGCGCGCCTAGCCGAGCTCGGCCGCAATGGCACGAAGGTCGTCCGCGCTGGCGGACATGCCCCGCTTCTGGTGAGTGAGTACCAGGTAGGCCCTATGCGCCGCTGCTCGTGGAGTTTTCGCTGCCGCACTAATGCTCAGGTCGAACCCTGAGGTTGACCTGCGCGTTAGCCATGACCTGTGATCCAACTGTGGGTGTAACTGAATCAACTGCCCATGGACTCGGGGTGTTGGCAGGGTCGTTGCCGACATCGTGGCCATCGACCTCGGAGGAAGCCTGGCCAAGGTTGAAGCAACCGAGTTCGCGATAAGACGCGATGGCGTCACCGTAATGCAATCCGATGACATCGGAAGGTATGGTTTGAGGCCACCGTTTCCCTTGACAATACTGGTTGCCAGTCATGGAGCCACTGGCAGGCGCGGCAACGCAGCTTCCCCCGGCCCCTTTGCCGCCATCGCTGGCTGTCAGCATTACCATACGTACGTGATCCGCAGGGCTCTCGGGAAATTCGATGATGGTGTCCGAATGGCCGCTATCGATCGTGATTCGCCGCGTATGTTCAGTCCCGTCGGTTGCATTAGTGGTTGCCGTGATGTTGACCGGCCCTCGAGCCGACACACTGACCGATGTCCCGTCCGAGGTTAGCGACTTGATCCAGCCTGCGACCTCGTACGGGCAGACGGGCACGGTCCCTGACATCGTGGGTTGAACTCCAAGCTCGTGGCCCTCAATTGCGTATGTGGAATTGCTGGCCGCTGTAAGTGCTTCTGGCGACAAGGATGGAGCGACAGGAGCGGTAGTGGGCGGAGGCGCAGGTGCCGTAGAACTAGCTGAAGGTGGCTTCGAGGGCGGCGCTGAGCTGGTCGATGGATTCGGAGCCGGTGATCTAGAGCCTTGAACGACGGTCGTTGGTGGAGGCCCTTGAACGATCGCGCCTACCACGCCAAGCATTAGGAAGAGAACGATCACAGCGCCGAGCACTGTCAGCGTCTTGTGCCTGCGAAACCACGACTTTCTCGCAGACTCGGTCCCGGACTCTGGCGATGCCATACTGTTCCCATCTCGACACACTTATATGGGAGTTACGGCGGCTACATCGCTGACGCGGCGGCGTGTGTTTCATCGCCGACAGCAGGCACTCGGCGGCGCTGCTCTGTCGGGAAGTGCTGCCGGCAGGTGTTGTCCGATCGGACCATCCAGCAGGTTCACGCCGTGCTCCAGAACGCCCTGCAACACGCTTGTAGGGAGGAGATCGTTCGGCGCAACGTGGCCAAGCTCGTGCAGGTCAGAACGCCTCGATATGACGTGCATAGGGGACTGGACTCGGACCAGGCGAAGGCTTTGCCGGATGAGCTGGACTGAGCCCGTTGCTACACCCGTTGCTACACGGAGGGGATGTGACCGGTCCGCGAAGGACGGTCACACCCCCTCTGAGCTGCGGAAGCGGAGGGATTTGAACCCCCGGACAGTTTCCCGTCTCCCGCTTTCAAGGCGGGTGCATTCGGCCGCTCTGCCACGCTTCCCTGTGCCGGTGAGCCTAGCGGGCTAGCGGTCGGTGCTGTGCAGGTGCGTGATGACGCGGTCGAAGACCTTGGCGAGCAGCTCCTGTTCCTCGCGGGAGAGCAGGTCGATCAGGTGTTCGCGGACGCCCTCGACGTGGGTCGGCGCCGCTTCCTTGAGCTGTTGCACGCCCTGCTCCGTGAGCTGGGCGAACACGCCTCGGCCGTCGCTGGCGCAGTCGCGGCGCTCCAGCAGGCCGGCCTTCTCCATCCTCGCCACTTGGTGGGACACCCGGCTCTTGGACGACGCCACGTCGTCGGCCAGCTGACTCATCCGCATCCGACACTCGGGCTGCTCGGACAGCCGAACCAGGATCTCGTAGTCGGCGAGCGAAACCCCGTGGCCCTCCTGGAGTTCCCGGTGCAGCCGCTCCCCCAGCATCGCGGCGCCGACCACGTACGCCCGCCACGATCGCATCTCGCCGTCGTCGAGCCAGCGTGGCTCGACCCGCCCTGTGTCGCTCACCGCTCCAGGTTATGCCCGACGACGACGCTCGATATCCGTTTACCCACGTTCAACCCGTTTCGCCCGCGCCGGACGTCTTCAGCGAGCACACTGCCGCCCCGAGAAGCGCGCCCTTCGACCATTTCGGGCGCACACGGCAGGCGGCGCGGCCTACGTTATTCGGGGGCGGTGTCGCCGAGGTGCAGGAGGAGGGTCCGCAGCAGCGCGGCCAGCTGGTCCTGCTCGGCCTGGGTGAGGCCGGCGAGCAGCGTCCGCTCGGTGGCCAGGTGGGTCACCACGACCTCGTCGACCAGCGCGAGCCCCTCGGGGGTGAGGCGGACCAGGACGCCCCTGCGGTCGTTCGGGTCCGGCGCCCTGCCGACCAGGGCGCGCTGCTCCAGCCGGTCCAGCCGGTGCGTCATGGTTCCCGAGCTGATCATCATGCTGCCCTGGAGGCTGCCGACCGTCCGCACGAACGGCTCGCCCGCCCTGCGCAGGGTGGCCAGCACGTCGAACTCCCACGGGCCGAGCCCGTGCTTGGCGAAGTTGTCCGCGATGCCCTTGCCGAGCAGCGACTCCAGCCTGCTGACCCGGCCGACCACGCCGATGGGCTCCGGTCCGATGCCGGGCCGTTGGGTCCGCCACTGCTCGATGATCATGTCCACCGCGTCTCGCACACCGCGCATTGTGCCCCACATTTAGCTTGACTTCGAGATACACCTGACGTAGATATCTTAACGTCAAGCTACTTGAGATCGAGGAGTTCCCGATGGGCCACACCGGACTGTTGCTGCGCACCGCGGCCGCCCCGGCCATGTGGGGCACCACCTACCTGGTCACCACCGAGCTGTTACCCGTCGACCACCCGATGTGGAACGGGCTGCTGCGCGCGCTGCCCGCCGGGCTCCTCGTGCTCGCGCTGCGCCCCGGCCGACCCACCGGCTCGTGGTGGTGGCGCTCCCTGCTGCTCGGCAGCCTCAACATTGGCGGCTTCTTCGCGCTGCTGTTCGTCGCGGCGCACCTGCTGCCCGGCGGCGTCGCCGCCACCCTCGGCGCGACGCAGGCCCTGCTCGTCGTCGGCCTCGCCGCCGCGCTGCTCGGCGAACGCCCGAGCAGGGCGCAGATCGGCACCGCGCTCGCCGGCGTGCTCGGCGTCGCGCTGCTCGTCCTGCAAGGGACGGCCGCGCTGAACCCGCTCGGCGTGCTCGCCGGCCTCGGCACCGCGGTGCTCATCGCGTTCGGCATGGTGCTGACCCGCCGCTGGGGCCTGCCGACCGACGCGGCCGGGCGGCCGGTGCACGGGCTCACCGCGACGGCCTGGCAGCTGCTCGGCGGCTCGATCGTGCTGCTGGTGCTCGCGCTCGGCATCGAGGGCGCGCCGCCGCACATCGGCTGGTCCTCGGTCGCCGGCTACGCCTGGCTGTCGGTGTTCGGCGGCGCGCTGGCCTACGTGCTGTATTTCGCCGGGGTCCGCAACCTGCCCGCCGCGGCCAGCTCGCTGCTCGGCCTGGTCAGCCCGCTGGTCGCGACGCTGCTCGGCTGGGCGGTGCTCGGCCAGTCGCTCACCCCGGTGCAGCTGGTCGGCGCGGCACTCGTGCTCGCCTCCGTGGTCGTCGGCCAGCGGCTCGCCGTCCGGCGACCCGTCCAGGTGACACCGGCCGGGGACCCGGTCGCTGTCCGCACACCGTCCACTCCGCACCGTTAGTCCACGTTTCACCAGTTCAGGGACCTGTTTAAAGGTTGAGAAACGGGCTGATCAAGCGCATGCTCGAAGGAGCGGCTGGCTTTCGGGAGCATGGCAGTTCGAAGCCCGGTAGCCCGCCCGGAAGGGGAAGGTGGTGCCGTGCGGGTAAGTCCTGAGAGTGACGGCCGGCTGTCAGCTGCACCCCCGCGACCGGATGGGTCGGAACCGACCCGATCGCGACAGTGAGCAGCGCTAGCCGGGTCATCGGGTGCGCAGGCGCCGCTGGCGCTGATCTCAGCGCACGTCGACGCTGTTGAACTCCGCGTCGGTGCGGTCTCCTGACCCCACTGGCGGAGTTCCACGCCAACCCGCTCGGCAGCGTCCGTCACAGACATCGTGAGACCCTGGGTGCGGTGCCCCGACGTCGGGCTCCGCATCCAGGCATGTCCGCACCCCGACTGCCCTATCCCCGACTGCCTGTCGCCGCCTGCCCTATCGTGGCCGTGTCTGGAGCAGGGCTCAAGGAGGACGCGGTGCAGTTCAACGACGACGCCGACCTGGACACCTCGCAGATCGAGGACGCGCGGGGATCGGGCGGTGGTGGCGGCGGAGGCGGTTTCGGGCTCGGCGGGGGTCTCGCGCTCGGCGGCGGCGGCCTCGGCATCATCGGGCTGGTGCTGTACCTCGTGCTCGGCCACCTCGGCGGTGGCGGCGGGCAGGGCGTCAGCTCGGGCAACTCCGGCGGCTCGGACAACTCCGCGATCAGCGCGGAGTGCAAGAAGGGCTCGCAGGCCAACGCGAGCCAGGACTGCCGGGTCACCGCGATCGTGAACTCCGTGCAGAACTACTGGACCGACCAGTTCGCCCGCTCGGGCAAGACCTACAAGCAGGCCCCGACCAAGCTGTTCAGCGGGCGCACGCCGACCGCCTGCGGCACCGGCACCTCCGGGATGGGGCCCTTCTACTGCCCCGGCGACAGCAAGGTCTACATCGACCTGAGCTTCTTCCAGGAGCTACAGACCAAGTTCGGCGCGACCGACAGCCCGTTCGTCGAGTCCTACGTGCTGGCCCACGAGTACGGCCACCACGTGCAGAACCTGCTCGGCACCAACAAGAAGGTCGGCACCGCGACCGGCGCGAACTCGGGCTCCGTGCGGCTGGAACTCCAGGCCGACTGCTACGCGGGCGTGTGGGCCAACCACGCCAGCACCACCGTGGACAAGTCGGGCAAGAAGCTGATCGACAAGATCACCCAGCAGGACATCAACAACGCGCTGGACGCGGCGAGCCGGATCGGCGACGACTACATCCAGAAGAACCTCGGCAACGGGCAGGTGAACCAGAGCCAGTTCACCCACGGCAGCTCCGCGCAGCGGCAGAAGTGGTTCACCACCGGCATCCAGACCGGCGACCCCGCGCGCTGCGACACGTTCGGGGCCACCGACCTCGGCTAGGTATGCGGTCTAGGGCACGGGCGCGTCTCAGGGCGCGTTCTCGGCCCCGAGCAGCTCGCGGCAACCGTCGACACCGGAGACCGTCAGCTGCCAGTCGGGCCGCTTGAAGGCGTCGCGGGTCAGCAGCAGCCTGCGGTGGGTCGTCGCGGTGCCGCGCACGACCAGCTGCTCCGAGCCGTCCTCGACATAGCCGAGCCTGCGGCTCACGCCGAGCGAGCGCGGGTTGTCCACCAACGCCGACGAGCGCGCCGTGGTCGCGCCGAGCTGGTCGAAGGCGAACATCAGCACGGCCGCGCGCATCTCCGTGCCGATGCCACTGCCCTGGTGCCGCAGGCCGATCCACGAACCGGTGCCGACCGCCCTGGTGGCCGCGAACTCGCGGCCGTGCAGGCCCTGGTTGCCGATCACCCGACCGTCCAACCTGACCAGGAAGTTGACGTCCCACCGCTGCGGCGACACCGCGGCGCGCTGGCCCCAGTGGAACCGCATGGTGTTGACGCCGAGCTGCTCACTCGGCGCGTCGGTCCAGGCGACGCCGAAGGGCATCTCGTCGGGCGCGTGCACGCCGAGCCGCGCCTCTTCGACCAGCTCGAGCAGGCCCGCGTCGTCGTCGGGACGCAGTTCGAGCCGGGGAGTGCGCAGCACCAGCCGCCGCAGCGGCCAGGGGTCGGGTAGCTCGTCCATGTCCAGATGCTGGGTGATGGGGCGGCCGGCTCGCCACCCCATTACGGTCGGGGCATGCACGCGATCATCGTCAGTGAGCCGGGCGGTCCCGAGGTGCTCCAGTGGGCCGAGCGTCCCGATCCCGTTGCCGGACAGGGCGAAGTGCTGCTCGACATCGCGGCCACCGCCGTGAACCGGGCGGACCTGTTGCAGCGGCAGGGTCTGTACCCGCCGCCGCCGGGCGCGAGCGACGTCATCGGCCTCGAGTGCAGCGGCACGATCGCGGCGCTCGGCCCCGGCGTCACCGGCTGGCGGGTCGGCGACGAGGTGTGCGCGCTGCTGGCCGGCGGCGGCTACGCCGAGCGGGTGGCCGTGCCGGCCGCGCAACTGCTGCCGGTGCCGGCCGGCGTCGACCTGGTGAGCGCCGCCGCGCTGCCTGAGGTGGCCTGCACGGTGTGGTCGAACGTGGTGATGCTCGCGGGGCTTGGCGCTGGCGACGTCTTCCTGGTGCACGGCGGGGCCGGCGGCATCGGCACGCACGCGATCCAGCTCGGCAAGGCGTTGGGGGCGACCGTCGCGGTGACCGCCGGGTCAGCCGAGCGGCTCGCGCGGTGCCGGGAGCTCGGCGCCGACCTTGCGGTGAACTACCGCGACCAGGACTTCGTCGCGGAGCTGCGGCAGGCCACCGACGGCCACGGCGCCGACGTGGTGCTGGACAACATGGGCGGGTCCTATCTCGACCGCAACGTCGACGCGCTGGCCACCGGCGGCCGGCTGACGGTGATCGGCATGCAGGGCGGCCGGAAGGGCGAGCTGGACCTGGCGAAGCTGATGGCCAAGCGGGCGAGCGTTTCCGCGACCTCGCTGCGGCCCCGGCCGGTCGATGGCCCCGGCGGCAAGGCGGAGATCATCGCGGACGTCCGCGCGCGGCTGTGGCCGCTGGTGGAGGTGGGCGCGGTCCGGCCGATCGTGCACGACGTGCGCGACATCAGGGACATCGGCAGCGCCCACCGCGACCTCGCCGACGGCGACGTGTTCGGCAAGCTGGTGCTGCGCGTGTCATGAGACCCCTCGGGCCACGGCGAGTCTGGTGCGGGCCGAGACGCGGAAGGTGAGGGCGTACTCCTCGCGCCATCTGGCCAGCACGGCGCGCTGGCCGCGTTGGTCGGCGTCGTCGACCAGCACCACGGCGCCCGGCGCGAGCGCGCCGCCGAGCACCGGCAGCGCCGGGTACCTGGCCAGCTCCGTCGCCGGTTCGGTTGAGGTCGGGCCGTCGACCAGGAGCAGGTCGACCAGGCCGCGGCGCTCGACGAACGCGGTCACCTCGTCGTGCACCAGCTGCGGCGAGTACCAGCGCAGGTCGCCGATGGCGGCGGGGTGCGGGGCCAGCGGCGCGTGCACGACCCTGGCGACGTGGCCGAGGCCCTCCCTGCGCAGCTGGCTGCCGACGAAGGCCGCGGTGCGCTCGTCGTGTTCGACCGACAGCAGGTGCCCGAACCCGCGCCTGGCCAACAGGCGCGCCAGCACCACCGACGAGGACCCGCAACCGCACTCGACCAGCACCGAGCGGGAACCCAGCAGCACCTCGTCGGCCACCTCGGCCAGCGCGGACGGCCGCAGCTCCTGCGCGGTGTTCGGCAGGTAGTCGGTGTGCAGCGGGGCCAGCCGGAGCAGCGCGCCCAAGTCGGCCAACTCCCTGGTCAGCGACTCGTCCAACGCACCTCCGAATGGCCTTCGCACGGCGGCGCGACCGGGGCGCTAACCGAGCTCGGCCACCGCCCGCACGAGCTGGTCGATCTCGACCGCGTTCGTGTAGTGCGCCAGGCCGACCCGGACGGCACCGCCGACCTCACCGACACCAAGGGCCGAGAACACCCCGTAGTGACCGGAGTCGGCGAACGCGCAGACCCCTCGGGCCGACAGGTGCTCGACGCCGTCGGTCGACTTGACCCCGGCGATCGTGAAGGCCAGCGCGGGCACCCGGCGCATCGCGTCCCCGATCACCATTACGTGACGGAGCGAACGCAGCTCGTTGATGAGGTTAGCGAGAAGTCCGGCCTGGTAGGACTTCACTGAGCCAAGTGAGGTGAGCACGCGCTCGCGGCGCGAGCCGGTCGCGGTGTCGTCCAGCCCGGCGAGGTACTCCACCGAGGCGACCAGCCCGGCCAGCAGCGGATAGGCGTGCGGGCCGAGTTCGAGCCGTTCCGGGCCGCGCGCGCCGGGCTCCAGCGCCGAGGACGGCAGCCGGTCCAGCATCGCCGGATCGCGGAACACCAGCGCGCCAACCGGCGGACCGCCCCACGCGTTGGCCGACACGACGACCACGTCCGCGTCCATCGCCGAGATGTCCAGCGGCACGAACGGCGCGGCCGAGGAGGCGTCCACCACGACGAGCGCCCCGGACTTGCGGGCCGCCTCGGCGATCTTGCTCAGGTCGGGCCGCGTGCCGACCGCGCCGGAGGCGGCCGTGATGGCGACCACCTTGCACCGGTCGGAGACCAGCCCGTCGTACTGCCAGGCGGGCAGCTCGCACGTCTCGATGTCCACCTCGGCCCAGCGCACCACGCTGCCGGTGCGTTGGGCGG
This sequence comes from Solihabitans fulvus, assembly GCF_008386585.1. Lineage (GTDB taxonomy): Bacteria > Actinomycetota > Actinomycetes > Mycobacteriales > Pseudonocardiaceae > Solihabitans > Solihabitans fulvus. The sequence goes on along the minus strand of NZ_VUOB01000022.1, from coordinate 5,544 downwards.
CGCGTTGCCACGGGGCGATGTTCGCCGGGTGGTCCAACCGCGACACGACCACCTCGTCGCCGAGGAACCAGTCGTCGGCCAGCGCGTCGGCGAGCCGTTGCAGCAGCGCGGCCGCGCTCGGGCCGAGCACCACGCCTGCCGGGTCCGCGCCGACGAGGTCGGCGACCGATCGGCGCGCCGCGTCCACGATCGCCTCGGCGCGCTGGGACGCGGGGAATATTCCACCCGGACCGGACACGGGGGCCCGCAGCGCCGTCGACACGGCGGTGGCCACCTGTTCGGGCACCTGCATACCGGCCGGAGCGTCCAGATGCACCCAGCCGTCGCCCAACGCGGGGAAGAGCCCCCGTACCCGAGCGACGTCGAACGCCATGCGCACACCGTACGGAGGACAGCAAATCGCGTGGACCCCGGGGCGCGCAGTGGACGGACGGCGGCCCGCTCCCAGGTGTGCCGTCCTGGCGGCGCGGTGGCCCGGTGGCCGTCTGCTCCCGGAGCTGCCAGGTGCCAGGATGGGACGCATGACTGAGTCCAACGAGAGCGCCGCCAGCGGGATCGACGAGGGGCGACGCGTGCTGGTGGTCGGCCCGGACGGCGTGCCGCTCGGCGCCACCCGTGTCCCGTCCGCCGAGGAGGGCGAGCCCGGTGGTCAGGACGTCACCGGGCTGGTCGAGCAGCCGGCCAAGGTGATGCGGATCGGCACGATGATCAAGCAGCTGCTTGAGGAGGTGCGCGCGGCGCCGCTCGACGACGCCAGCCGCACCCGCCTGCGGGAGATCCACAAGCGGTCCATCCGCGAGCTGGAGGACGGGCTGGCGGCCGAGCTGCGCGACGAGCTCGAACGGCTGTCGCTGCCGTTCACCGAGGACACGCCGTCGGACGCGGAGCTGCGCATCGCGCAGGCCCAGCTCGTCGGCTGGCTGGAGGGCCTGTTCCACGGCATCCAGACCACGCTGTTCGCCCAGCAGATGGCCGCGCGGGTGCAGCTGGAGCAGATGCGCGGACGCGCCCTGCCGCCCGGGTCCAGCGCGCTGGACCCGCACGACGCCCCACACTCGAAGGGGACGGGTCAGTACCTCTGACCCCATCGCGGAGGCCCGCACTATCGAGTGGCACCCACCTTGTGGCAGTCGTCACTTGCAGCAACCAATACGATGCCTCAACCGTGCGTCGTGAAGAGGAGCTCAAAGTGTTCGACAACGTGCGCCGATCCCTGCGAGCAGACAATGTCCGTCGAGCGGTCCGCGACAAGGCGATGCGGGCCGTCGACGAGGTTGTCGGCAGGTACTACCGGGCGCAGAGCGGCGAGGTGCAGCGCCTGCGCAGCGAGATCGCCGAGCTGCGTGCCGAACTTCACAGTGGGCTCGACCGGGTGCCCGAGGAGCTGCGCAGGCACTCGGACCGGCTGCTTGAGGCGACGTCCCGGTTCGAGCACCGGCAGCGCCGGGACCTCATGTTCGCCGCGGAGACGGAGGCCGCGCGGCAGAGCGAGCAGTTCGCCAGGGAGGTGATGCCGACGGTGCCGCAGTTCGCCGACCCGCACGCGACCCTGGAGCACGCGCTCACGCTGGCCCCCGAGGGCGGGCTCACGCTGGAGTTCGGGGTCTACACGGGCACCACGCTGAAGATCATCGCGGCGGCCCGCGAAGGCGGCGGGGTGTTCGGCTTCGACTCCTTCGAGGGGCTCCCGGAGAACTGGCGCAGCGGGTTCACCGAGGGCGCGTTCGGAGTGGACAGCCTGCCCGAGGTCCCCGGCGCCGACCTGGTCGTCGGCTGGTTCGACGACACCCTGCCGGCCTTCCTCGAAGAGCACGACGGCCCGGTGCACTTCCTGCACGTGGACTGCGACCTGTACTCGTCCACCAAGACCGTGCTCGACCTGGTCGGACCCCGGTTGCGGCCGGGCAGCATCGTGGTCTTCGACGAGTACTTCAACTACCCGGGCTGGCAGGAGCACGAGCACAAGGCGTGGCTGGAACACGTCGAGGCCACGGGCCTGAAGTTCAGCTACGAGGGGTACACCGCCGACCACGAACAGGTCATTGTCAAGTTGATCGCAACGTGACCGCCCAGAAGCAGGTGCGCCATCAACGCCCCGGTACCCTCAGTTCTCGTGCAACCATCCAGCACGATTGAGCGACCCATGGTGCCTGACGCGCCGTCCACCCGAAGCTGGGGCCGTGCCTTCGCCGACATCCGGCAGGGCTTTGCCGACCGCGAACTCTGGGGCCACCTGGGCTGGCAGGACATCAAGCAGCGGTACCGCCGGTCGGTGATCGGTCCACTGTGGATCACCATCTCGATGGGCGTCACCGCGCTCGGCCTCGGCCTGCTGTACGCAGTGATCTTCAACAACGACTTCGCCACGTTCCTTCCCTACGTGGCGGTCGGCTTCATCGTGTGGGGCTTCATCAACGGCTGCCTCACCGAGGGGATGGAGACGTTCATCGCCAACGAGGGGCTGATCAAGCATCTGCCCGCCCCGTTGACGGTGTACGCGCTGCGCACGGTGTGGCGGCAGACACTGATGCTCGCGCACAACCTCGTGGTCTACGTGATCCTGCTGATCGTCTTCTACGGCGATCTGAGCAAGCCCGCGTACACGCTGTCCGGCAAGCTGTGCGGCACCGAGGGGGCCGGCTTCTGCCACCCCGGACTCGGCTGGGGCGCGCTGATGGCGATCCCCGCGTTCGTGCTGATCGCGATCAACGGCGGCTGGGTCACCCTGCTGTTCGGCATCATCAGCACCCGGTTCCGCGACATCCCGCAGGTCATCAACAGCCTCACCCAGCTGCTGTTCTACATGACCCCGATCGTCTGGTCGGCGGACACGCTGTTCGCGGGAACGCACCCCAACCGCGACTGGGCGAAGGTGCTGTTCCAGTTCAACCCGCTGTACCACTTCGTGCAGATCATGCGCGCGCCGATGGTCGGCCAGCAGGTCAGCATGGTGAGCTGGTCGGTCGTCGGCGGCATTACCGTGGTCGGGTGGGCGTTGGCGCTCGGCGCGCTGCGCAACTACCGTGCCCGCGTGTCCTACTGGGTCTGAGTGAGGCGAACGTATGGTCAGCATTGACGTCTGGAACGCCTCGGTCGACTTCCCCATCTTCGACGCGAAGACTCGCTCGCTGAAGAAGCTGGTGCTCGGCAAGGTCGGCGGGAAGATCGGCACCGAGGGCAAGGTGCCGATCATCGAGGCACTGAACGACATCACCCTGTCTCTCAAGGAGGGTGACCGGGTCGGACTGGTCGGCCACAACGGCGCCGGCAAGTCCACCCTGCTGCGGCTGCTGGCCGGCATCTACGAGCCGACCAGGGGCTCCGCGCGCATCGACGGCAAGGTCGCGCCCGTGTTCGACCTCGGCGTCGGCATGGACCCGGAGATCTCGGGCATCGAGAACATCATGATCCGGGGCCTGTTCCTCGGCATGACCCGCAAGCAGATGGAGAAGCGGGTCGACGACATCGCCGAGTTCACCGAGCTCGGCGACTACCTCCAGATGCCGCTGCGCACCTACTCCACGGGTATGCGGGTCCGGCTCGCGCTCGGCATCGTCACGTCGATCGACCCGGAGATCCTGATCCTGGACGAGGGCATCGGCGCGGTCGACGCGGCCTTCATGGAGAAGGCGCGGGACCGGCTGAGCGACCTGGTGCGGCGGTCCGGCCTGCTGGTGTTCGCCAACCACTCGGACGAGTTCCTCGCGGAGTTCTGCGACACCGCCATCTGGATGGACGAGGGTCACATCAAGGCCCAGGGCAACCTGCGCGAAGTTGTGACCGCGTACAAGGGCAGGGACCCGTTCGAGAACTTCAGCCAGGAGACACTGCGTAGGATCGGGCAGTCCCCCGCGCTCAGCACGAACGGTGGCGATCACGCATGATCGAGCAGCAGCTACCCGAGGGCGCCGTGGTCGCGGTCGTGGTCACCCGGCACCGACGGGAGTTGCTGGCCGAGTCGCTGAAGTCGATCGGCGCGCAGACCAGGACGCCCGACCACCTCATCGTGGTGGACAACGGACCTGACCAGCCCGCCGACGACATCGTCGCGCAGTGCCCCGTGCCGTCGACCTACCTGCCGTCGCAGCGCAACCTCGGCGGCGCGGGCGGCTTCGCGCTCGGCATGCTGCACGCGCTGGCGATGGGGGCCGAGTGGGTGTGGCTGGCCGACGACGACGGCAGGCCGGCCGACGACACGGTGCTGACCACGCTGCTCGAGGTCGCGCAGCGGCGCGGGCTGGCCGTGGTGTCCCCGGTGGTGGCCAACATCGACGAGCCGCGCAAGCTCGCGTTCCCGATGCGCCGGGGCCTCACCTGGAAGCGGCAGACGGCCGAGCTGGGCGTCGACTTCCTGCCAGGCATCGCGTCGTTCTTCAACGGCGCGCTGTTCCGGGCGTCCACCCTCGACGTGGTCGGCGTGCCGGACTACCGGCTGTTCTTCCGGGGCGACGAGGTGGAGATCCACCGCAGGGTGGTGCGCAGCGGCCTGCCGTTCGGCACCAGCCTGCGCGCCACCTACCTGCACCCGGACGGCTCCGACGAGTTCAAGCCGATGCTCGGCGGCCGGTTCCACGCGCAGGACCCGGAGAACGTGGTCAAGCGGTACTACACCTACCGCAACCGGGGCTACCTGCTGTCCCAGCCGGGGATGCGCAAGCTCGGGCTGCTCGAGGTGTTCCGCTTCGGGCTGTACTTCCTCGGCGTCAAGCGGGACCCGAAGGCGTTCGTCGAGTGGCTGAGGCTGGTGCGCCTCGGGCAGCGGGAGCGGTTCTTCCGCAATTGACATCCTCTCCGTCCTAACGGACGGTGATTCCCTCCATGCCGCGCGTGGAATGCGCGGCGTCCGGGTGGGTTACCGTTTCGCCGCGCCGTGCCGGGACGAGTCCTGGTCTTACCCGCGCTCCACGGTCGTTGAAGTCCGCCTGTCCGGCGGCCTTGATGTTCCTGGCGGCGTTGACGTCCCGGTCGTGGACCGACCCACATGGGCAGGTCCACGACCGGACGCTGAGTGGCATTTTCTCGGTGATCTGGCCGCAGTCCGAGCACCTGCGGGTGGAGGGGAAGAACCGGTCCACCCTGGCGAAGGTCCGCCCGTATCTGGCCGCTTTGTACTCCAGCATCGCGGTGAAACCGGCCCAGCCGGCGTCGTGCACGGACTTGGCCAACCGGGTCCGACCCAGACCAGTCACGCACAGGTCCTCGACATACACCGCTTGGTTGTCGCGGATGATCGCCGTGGACAGCTTGTGCTGCCAGTCTCGCCGGGTGTCAGCCACCCGGACATGCGCCCTGGCGACCTTCACGAGGGCCTTCTTCCTGCGGCTGCTGCCCCGCTGCTTGCGGGACAGGTCTCGTTGCAGCCGCGTGAGTGTGCGGGCCGCGCGGCGCAGGAACCTCGGCGCCGTGATCTTCGTGCCGTCGGACAGGTCCGCGAAATGCGTCAACCCCAGGTCGATACCGACCTCGGCGTCGGCCGGCGGCAGCACCTCGCCCTCGTCCTCGCCGGGCTGGACGACGGAAGAGGGGCAGGACCCGCCCGCCGCG
>NZ_VUOB01000206.1 GCF_008386585.1 Solihabitans fulvus | reverse complement strand
TCAGTTGGAAGTTCATTACCTTGTGGGAGAACAACAGAGTGTACTTCAAGATCCACAACACTAAGTACAACCAGTACTTGAAGATGAGTACGTCGACTTGCAACTGCAACGCTCGGGACCGTGTTGTATACGGCGGCAACAGCGCTGACAGCACCAGGGAGCAATGGTTCTTCCAGCCCGCCAAGTACGAAAACGACGTCCTGTTCTTCATCTACAACCGCGAATTCAACGATGCCTTGGAGCTCG
>NZ_VUOB01000205.1 GCF_008386585.1 Solihabitans fulvus | reverse complement strand
CCGCCAGCGCGGGGGCCGCCTCGCCGCCGAAGCTGACCTCGCCGGAGTCCGGAGGTTGCAGGCCGGTCAGGATCGACACCAGGGTCGACTTCCCGGCGCCGTTGCGGCCGACCAGGGCGTGCGACTCGCCGTCGGCGATCCGGATGCCGACCTCGTTGAGCGCCACGGTCTTCCCGTAGCGCTTGGAGATCTGCCGCGCC
>NZ_VUOB01000204.1 GCF_008386585.1 Solihabitans fulvus | reverse complement strand
CCTGACCGCGCCCAACGGCCTGTCCCAGCAACGAGTCATCCGGCAGGCACTGGCCAACGCCGGCCTGCCCACCTCGGCCGTCGACGTCGTCGAGGCGCACGGCGCCGGCACCAAACTGGGCGACCCCGTCGAGGCGCAGGCGCTGCTCGCCACCTACGGCCAGGACCGCGCGCCGGGCACGCCGCTGTGGCTCGGGTCGCTCAAGTCCAACCT
>NZ_VUOB01000203.1 GCF_008386585.1 Solihabitans fulvus | reverse complement strand
GTGGGTGGGGGGGTGGGGGAGATGCTCGGGGGCGGCCAGCCCGGCCCGCCAGACGGCGGGCCGGCCGGGGCTGTGCCCCCGCCGGTGGTGGAAGGTGTTCAGCGTCCACGCCAGGCGCCACACGGCCTGGTGCCATTCGTGGGTGACGGCCATGCGCTGGGCGGCCAACAGGCACGCGTGCTCGGTGTCGAACCAGGCCAGCGCCGCCGGGTAGGTGGACATGGGATACGGCAGGCAGTCGGGCACGGGCGGATCCGGCGGCAGGTGCGGCCGGTGCGGGTGGAGGAGCCGGTCGGCGGCGGTCGGGGTGTGCAGGGAGAAGTCGACCAGCCGGCGCAGCGCGGCGCGTTGGCGCCCCTC
>NZ_VUOB01000202.1 GCF_008386585.1 Solihabitans fulvus | reverse complement strand
GGATCATGCTGCCGGTGTGGAGCGTGCTCTTCGCCCTGACGGCGTCGAGCCCCGCGTCCGCGACGGTCGGGCTGTATCCCACGCCCTCCTCGCGCGGCGAGCCCGCCGGCACCTTCAACAGCACGCCCGCGCTGGTCGCCCTCTACGGCAGGATCTACGACCCGACCTCGTTGGGCGCCCTGGCCATGCTGAAGCTGAGCGCGCTCGGCGCGGCGCTGGTCGCGGTGCTCGGCTACATCGTCGTGGTCCGGCACACCAGGGCGGAGGAGGAGTCCGGTCGGCTGGAACTGTTGGGCGCCACCGTGGTCGGCCGGCGCGCGCCGCTGACCGCCGCGCTGATCGTGGCCGCCGGCACGGACCTCGTGCTCGGGCTGCTCACCGCGCTCGGCCAGAACGGCGCCGGGCTGCCGGTCACCGGCGCGGGACCGGATGGGCTGTGCTGG